>NZ_JBIAKG010000010.1:0-138359 GCF_042872345.1 Micromonospora sp. NPDC005299 | reverse complement strand
CCCGGCGGGGCAAAACCCCCCCGCGTGGGGGGGCCCCCGGGCCCGGCCCCCTGGCCCCCCCCCCCCGCCCCCCCCGGGGCCGGGGGGGGGGGGGGCCCCCCCCGGGGGGGGGGGGGGCCGGCCCCCCCCGCGACGGAGGCCGACCCGGGCCGAAGGGGCTAACAACTGTTCGCCATTCTATGGGCAGATGTGGTCATGCATCGTCGCGTATTCTGGTTTCGTGAAGCTTTCGGAGTGGGCGCGTCAGCAGGGCGTGAGCTATCAGACCGCCTGGCGGTGGGTGAAGGACGGGAAGATGCCCGTCCCCGTCCGCCAGGCGCCCTCCGGAACGTGGATCGTGACCGAGCCCGCGAGTGTCGAAGGCCGCGTAGTCGCTTACTGCCGTGTCTCCTCCGCCGACCAAAGAGATGACCTGGACCGTCAGGCAATGCGGGTCGTGGAGGGAGCCAATGCGCAGGGTCTCGCCATCAGCGAGGTCCTCAAGGAGGTCGGCTCCGGACTTAACGGCGAGCGGCGCAAGCTGCACAGGGTCCTGGCTGACCCGACCGTTGCGGTGATCGTGGTCGAGCACCGGGATCGGCTCGCCCGCTTCGGCGTGGAACACCTGGAATCTGCGCTGTCGGCGACCGGCCGGCGTTTGGTTGTCCTGAACCCGCAGGAGACCACCATCGACCTGGTTCGGGACATAACCGAGGTGCTGACCTCGATGTGCGCCCGGCTGTACGGGCAACGTGCGGCGAAGGACCGCGCGGCCCGTGCCGTGGCCGTGGCGACCAGCGAGGGCGCCGAGTGAAGAAATTCCAACCCCAGCCGGGCTTTGTCGTGCAGGCCTACCGATTCGCGCTCGACCCGAACGTGACGCAGGAGCAGGCGCTGCGTTCGCATTGCGGGGCGGCCCGCGCCGCCTACAACTGGGCGGTGTCGTGGGTCTCGGCGTCCTGGTGGCAGCGGCGGGCAGAGGAGTCCTACGGCGTGCCGGAGGAGGAGTTGACCGAGTGGCGGTCGTGGTCACTGTCCACGCTGCGTAAGAAGTTCAATCAGGTCAAGCGCACCGACCCACGGTTTGCCGACTGGTGGGAGGAGAACTCCAAAGAGGCCTACAACACAGGCCTGGCCAACGCCGCCGCCGCGTTCGACAACTATGTCAAGTCCAAGCGCGGGCAGCGTAAAGGCCCGCGGATGGGCGTTCCTCGCCGCAAGTCGAAGCATCAGGCGCGCCTGTCGTGCCGTTTCACCACCGGAACCATCCGTGTCGAGCCTGACCGCCGCCATGTGACCCTGCCCCGGCTCGGTGTGATCCGCACTCACGAGTCCACGCGCAAGCTTGAGCGCCGCGTGACGAACGCTACCGCCCGCGTCCTGTCGGCCACCGTGCGGTTCGAGCGGGGTCGGTGGTTCTGCTCGTTTCAGGTCGAAGTCAGCAAGAACGAGCGCACCCCGGCCCGCCCGGATGCGGTGGTCGGGGTAGACCTCGGCGTCAAGTGTCTCGCCGTGGTGGCTGACTCGGCGGGTGAGGTGCGGTATGTGCCGAACCCGGCGCACTACGACCGGGCGCTGAAGGTACTCAAGCGGATGTCTCGCAGGGTCTCCCGCCGCAACGGGCCGGATCGGCGCACCGGCCAGACACCGTCGAAACGGTGGCTGATCGCGAACGCCGAACGTAACCGCGTGCACCACCGGGTGGCGAACCTGCGGCAAGACGGCCTGCACAAACTCACCACCACCATCACCCTTGAGTACGGCACGGTGGTGGTGGAAGACCTCAACGTCGCCGGGATGCTGCGTAACCGCCGGCTGGCCCGCAAGGTCGCCGACGCCGGGTTCGGCGAGATCCGGCGACAGATCACCTACAAGACCGGCTGGGCCGGCGGTGTGAGCATCGTGGCTGACCGCTGGTACCCCTCCTCAAAGACCTGTTCGGGCTGTAGGGCAGTGAAAACCAAGCTGCCGCTGCACGTCAGAACCTTCATCTGCGACGAGTGCGGCCTCATCCTCGACCGGGATGCCAACGCCGCCCGCAACCTCGCTGCCCTCGCGGCAGCCGTAACAACTGGTACCGGAGTGGCCGGAGACCAGGACGCGCCAGCGTCGAAACCGCGTGGAGCCGACCAGAAGACCCGCGCCACCCGCCCCAGCCGTAAGGCCGGGGCGCAGCGGGCAGGTGGCGCAACCCTGCCGCACCAACGGCAGGAAGAAACGCGAGACCGCCATCAGGACACCGAAGCCCTCACGCTTCGGTGACACCGTTACGGACCTTCCGCGCGGAAACGCGTGGACTGCTGAGACCTGACGATGGAATCAGCAACGGGAACGGAGCGGCCCGGTCGGCGGGCGGCCTGACACCCACGGTCAGGCCGGGTGGGCCGGCCGTCTGGCCGACGCAGCGGACGGACAGGCCCACCCAACCGCCCGGAGACGAACTTGCCGCGAAAAAGCCCGCGAAAATCGGCGCTCCACGGGATCACGCGGGAGCCGGCGACGGAGTAACGTATTTCACCGGAGAGGCCGCTCCCCCCGTGGCGGCCTCTCTTTTAATTTACCCGCACATCTACTGTGCCGGCACGTCGTCCCGATCGGACAGCACGACCGGGTGCCGCAGCCCCGGGTGACCCGCCGGCAGCGAGCGCCGGATGACCAGCCAGCTCACCGCCAGCGCCGCCGCGACCAGCGGCCAGGTCAGCGCCACCCGCGCCACCACCAGCGCGACCACCTGCCCGCCGAGCCACAGCGGCACGAACACCGCGAGCCGCAGCAGGTAGGTCGCCGCCCAGATCCAGCTGCCCCGGCCGTACGCCCGCAGCAGCGCCGGGTCACGCCGCCACCGGCCGCGCTGGCCCAGCGCCGCCCCGACCAGCACGCCGAGCAGCGGCCAGCGCACCACGATGCTGACCATCCAGGCCAGCCCGCTCGCCGCGTTGGAGACCAGCTGCACCAGGAAGAAGTCGGTGGCCCGCCCGGTCCGCAGCGCGATCAGCGCGGCCACGCAGACGGCGAGCAGCCCGATCAGCACCGACCGCGGCCGGTCCCCGCGCCGCCACCGCCAGCCCGCCACCGCCGTCCCGGCCAGCACGGCGGCGACCACCCCGCCCCACAGCCCGGCGGCCAGCCAGCCGACCGCGAACGCCACCGGCGGCACCGTCGCGTCCAGGGCCCCCCGCCGGCCGCCCAGCAGATCGGCCAGCGACTCCGGGCGCTCCCCGGACGGCCGCCCGCGCTCCGGCGTGCCGGTCAAGCGCCACCTCCTCCCGTCGCGTCCCAACCTACGCGGACAGCCGCGGGGGCTCCGACGAGCGCCGGACCCCGCCGACCGTTAAGTTGTCCGGGTGCGCGAGACGGCAAGGGGTTGGACGGCGGTCTGGTTGGTCGTACTGGCGTTGGCCCAGACGGCCGCGTTCCTGGTGGTGTGGCGCTTCGCCGTGCACACGGAACTCGGCCAGTGGCTCGACACCGTCGCGCTGACCGGCAACCGCATCGGCCAGGAGCGCATCGACGGCCCGGTCGACCGCATCCTCAACGCCATGTCGGTGGTGTCGCTGCTGGCCGTCACCGCCATGATCGGCTTCATCGCGCTGATCCGCGGCCGCAAGGCGCTCGCCGTCACCGCCACCCTGCTCATCGCCGGCGCCAACGTCAGCACCCAATTGCTCAAGCGCTACCTGGACCGCCCCGACTTCGGCATCGACCCGGAGCGGGCCGCGGCCGGCAACAGCCTGCCCAGCGGACACACCGCCGTGGCCGCGTCGGTGGCGGTAGCGCTGATCCTCGTGCTGCCGCCGAAGCTGCGGGTGGCCGGCGCGTTCCTCGGCGCCGGCTACGCGGCCGCCGCCGGGGTGGCCACCCTCTCCGCCGGCTGGCACCGACCCAGCGACGCCGTCGCCGCGTTCCTGGTGGTCGGCGCCTGGGCCGCGGTCGCCGGCCTGGTGCTCCTGTTCTTCCAGCGGGAACAGGCCGTGGTCTCCCCGGCCGACTCCCACCGGGTCGCCGCCGCCGTGCTCGGCCTCGCCGGCGCCCTCGCCCTGGTCGTCTCCGCGCTCGCGCTGTCCTGGCTGGTCGACCGTTCCACCACACCCGTCGAGGAACTCACCCGCCGTCCGCTCTTCATCGGGTACGCGGGCAGCGCGGCCGGCATCGCCGGCACGATCGCCGTGGTGGCCGCGCTGGTCCTGGCGGTGGTGCATCGCCTCGTGCCCCGCTGGAAGGGCTGACCGGCCGGGATCCCCGGCCGGTCCCCGGAGCGGGTCAGCGGTAGTAGGTGCCGATCGTGGTGCCGCTGGCGATCTCCCGGCCCTTGAGCGCCCGGTGCACCTCGGTGGCCTGCGGCGCGCCGGACAGGTCCAGCGGCCGGTTCAGCGCGTAGAGGCGGAAGAAGTAGCGGTGCGCCTCCTCACCCCGCGGCGGCAGCGGCCCGCTCCAGCCGGTCTCGCCGAAGCTGTTCGGCCACTCCCGGCCGCCCGGCGGCACCCCGCCCTCGGGCACCTCACCGGTCTGCGGCGAGATCCCGGTGACCAGCCAGTGCAGGAACGGCTCCTTGCCGGCGTCCGGGTCCTCGACGAGCAGGACCAGCTCCTCGGTGGAGTCCGGTACGTCCGACCACTGCAACGGCGGTGACAGGTTGTCGCCGTCCTTGGCGAACCGCCCGGGCAGCAGGTCGTGGTCGGTGAACGCGGTGCTGCGCAGCATGATGCCGGCCATTCGGCGCCCCCTTTCTCGTCGACCGGCGCGTACCCGGCGGGTCGGCGACGAAACGGCGGATGCCGCGATCCGGACTTCTGCTCAGAAGGCGTACCGGATGCGGCAGTACGGGACGCGGGCCGCGATCAGGTCGGTCAGCGCGGTCACATAGCGGCCCTCGTGGCCGGTGCGGTAGCGCACGTTCCAGCCGCCGGTCTGCGACCGTTTGGGCTGTTGGAGGTCCGGGCGCCAGAGCAGGTCCTCGGCCTTCGGGTGCCAGCCGAGGTTGACCTCGTGCAGCCGGTCGTTGTGGGTGAGGAAGATGACCTCGGCGGCCAGCTGCGCCCTGGCTCGGGACCCGATGCCGGCGTCGAGCTGGTCGAGCAGTTCCGCCCAGTCTTCGAGCCAGCCGTCGCGTACCACCACCGGGCTGAAGTTGACGTGCACCTCGTAGCCGGCGGCGACGAAGTCGTCGATTGCGGCGATCCGCTCGGCGACCGGTGAGGTGCGGATGTCGAGCAGCTTGGCGTCGCGGGCCGGCATCAGGGAGAACCGGATCCGGGTACGTCCGCGCGGGTCCCAGTCGAGCAGGTCGCGGTTGACGTGCTTCGTGGCGAAGCTGGCCTTCGCGGTGGGCAGCTCGCGGAAGCAGGTGACCACTTCCCGGACGTTGTCGCTCACCCGGGCGTCCGGCGAGCAGTCGGAGTTCTCGCCGATGTCGTACACCCACGCGTGCGGGTCGCACTGGTTCGGGGTGTCCTTCGCCCCCTGCCGGGCGACGTGCCGGGAGAGGTAGCCGGTGATCCGCTCGATGTTGGCGAAGACCGTGACGGGGTTGCTGTGGCCCATGCGCCGAGGGACGTAGCAGTAGGCGCACGCCATGGCGCAGCCGTTGGCGGTGGACGGGGCGATGAAGTCGCTGGAACGGCCGTTCGGCCGGGCGGTGAGCGACTTCTTCACTCCCAGCACGAGCGTCTCGGTCTTGATCCGCACCCAGCGAGCCACGTTCGTCTCGTCGCCGTACAGCTCGGGGATGCGGGTGTGACTGTCGATCTCGACTCGTTCGGCGTCGGGGAACCGGGCCAGCACCTGCTGGCCGCGCGGCAGCGCGGCGGCCTCCGGCTCGACGAAGATCCGCCGGATGTCGAGAAGCCGGGACTGCGGGACGACGTCGGTCACGAACCTGTCCAACTGCGGATCGGTCGCCCTCTTCCCGTCTGTGACGGCGCTTCCACCCGACCGCGCCGGCCACGTGAAAAGCGGCCCCTGGGTGGTTTCGCCAGTGGCGGCAGTGGCCGCGCCGGTCAGGGGACCGGCGCAATGTCAGCCGGCGGCTACGAGCCGAGGTATCGCAGGATCGCGAGGATCCGGCGGCTGTAGCCGGTGGCGTGGGTGAGGTCGAGCTTGTAGAAGATCTTGACGTGCTTCTCGATCGCGCTCTGTGAGACGTGCAGCCGCTCGGCGATGGCGGCGTTGGTGTGCCCCTGAGCCATGTGGTGCAGCACGTCGCGCTCCCGTGGGGTGAGGCGGTTGAGCGGGTCGGTGTGGCTGGTCGCGGAGATGAGCTGCCGGACCACCTCGGGGTCGAGCGCGGTGGAGCCGGCGGCGACGCGGTCGAGCGCGTCGAGGAAGTCCTCGACCTGGGCGACGCGGTCCTTCAGGACGTAGCCGACGCCTTCGGACCGGTCGGTGAGGAGCTTCGCGGCGTAGCGCCGCTCGACGTACTGGGAGAGGACCAGCACGGCGGTGTCCGGCCAGCGGCGCCGGATCTCCAGCGCCGCCCGGAGCCCGTCGTCGGTGTTGGTGGGCGGCATGCGGACGTCGGTGACGACGACGTCCGGGCGGTGCAGCTCGACGGCGACGACGAGCTGCTCGGCGTCGGCGGTGGCGGCGACGACCTGGTGGCCCTCGTCGGCGAGGAGGCGGGCCAGCCCCTCGCGGAGCAGGGTGGAGTCTTCGGCGAGCACTACGCGTATGGCACCTCGGCCCGGATCGTCGTCGGGCGGCCGGGCGGGCTGTGCAGCTCGAACTGTCCGTCCAGCGCGGTGACCCGGCGGGCGAGCCCCTGGAGGCCGCTGCCGTGCGGGTCGGCAACGCCGATGCCGTCGTCGCACATGCGTATCTCGATTGCTTCGTCCCGCATCTCGATCCCGATGGTGATCGAAGTGCGTAGCGCGCAGACCCGCGGCTTTAGCTGTGGGGTGAGCGTGTCGATTTCGGACGGGCAGTAGATAGCACGGGGTTGTATATTGCACGGGTGTCCGTTGCCCTGCGGTCGAACAGCAACGTCGTGTTCCAGTGCGCTTTCCACGTCGTGTGGTGCCCGAAGTACCGACGCCGGGTGCTGGGCGGGCGGGTCGAGGAGCGGTTGGAGCAGCTCATCGGTGAGGTGGTGGAGGAGAAAGGGGCGTGGTTGGTGGCGCTGGAAGTCATGCCTGACCATGTTCACCTGCTGGTTGAGGTGGACCCGCAGTTCGGTGTCCACAAGCTCGTCAAGGCGATCAAGGGACGGACGTCTCGGGTGCTGCGTGAGGAGTTCCCGTCGCTGCGTTCCCGGCTGCCGACCTTGTGGACGAACTCGTACTTTGTGGCGACCACCGGCGGTGTCCCGGTGGCAGCGGTGAAGGAGTATGTCGAGCAGCAGAAGGGCCGCTGAATGCTGACCGGCCGCCGCTATCTGCTCGCCTTCACCGATGAGCAGGGCGTCTACGCCGAACAGGTCGGCGCGGTGTGTCGGGCGGTGTGGAATACGGCGTTGGAGCAGCGCCGTGAGTACCGCCGCCGCGGCGCGTTCATCGGCTACAACGAGCAGGCCGGGCAGATGGCCGAGGCGAAGAAGGACCTGGACTGCGCGTGGTTGGCCGACGCGCCGTCGCACACGTTGCAGCAAACCCTGCGGGACCTGGACCGGGCGTGCAAGAGGCATGGCACGTGGAAGGTGCGCTGGCGGTCCAAGGCCCGCACGGCCCCGTCGTTTCGGTTTCCCGACCCCAAGCACATCGCGGTGCGGCGGCTGAACCGCAGGTGGGGTGAGGTGCGCCTGCCGAAGTTCGGGCCGGTCAGGTTCCGGTGGACCAGGCCGTTGGGTGGCGCGATCCGCAACGCCACGGTCTTGCGTGACGGCGGACGCTGGTACATCGCGTTCTGCGTCGAGGACGGCGGGAGCGAGGTTGCCCCGAACGGTAAGCCGCCGGTCGGTGTGGACCGGGGTGTCACTGTGGCTGTGGCCACCTCTGACGGGGGGCTGGACGAGCGGGAGTTCGTCACTGCAGGCGAGGCGGCCCGGCTCAAGCGGTTGCAGCAGCGCATGTCCCGGTCGCTGCGGGTCCATGGCCGCAACCGCGGATCGAAACGTCGCGACGCTACCCGCGCGCAGCTCGGCCGGCTCAACGCCCGTATCCGGGCCCGCAGAGCTGACTTCGCCGCGCAGACCGCCGTGCGTCTGGTTCGCGAGCACGGCATGGTCGCTGTCGAGGGCCTGCGGATCACAAACATGACGGCCAGCGCGAAGGGCACCGTTGAGCAGCCCGGCCGTAACGTCCGCCAGAAGGCTGGCCTGAACCGGGCCATCCTCGCCAAAGGGTGGGGCGGATTCCTGCTCAAGCTCGAACACGCCGCCCGCTACCACGGGGCAAAGATCGAGAAGGTGAACCCCGCGTACACGTCGCAGACCTGCAACGCCTGCAAGCATGTCGCCTCGAAGTCCCGCGAGAGCCAAGCGGTCTTCCGGTGCGTCGCCTGCGGGCATCAGGACCACGCCGACGTGAACGCGGCCAAGAACATCCTCGCCGCCGGGCTGGCGGTAACAGGGCGCGGAGACCTAGCCGCAGGGCTGTCTGTGAAACGCCAACCACCCGCACGGCTCGCGGCGTGAACACGCCTCAGCCACGGGAATCCCCCGCCCTACAGGCGCGGGGAGGAAGTCAACAGGGTAGCTCCGCGTGTGTTTGGTGCTGTTGGTGATCGCTTCGCAGACGACGAAGTAGAGCACGGTCTCGATCGGTCGGGCCGGCCGGACGGGCACGTCATAGCTGATCCGGACGGGGATCGCCGACCGCTGCGCCACCATCGCCGGGGTGTGGAAAACCGCACCGCGGAGAACGAATAGTCTGATCCGCTCAATCCGGGAGTGGGAAGGCGGGACGGGCGGATGGACACGGTACGGGCGGCGTTCCGCGACGAGTGCGCGCGGCTGGAAGGGGTGCTGCGCGGCCTCGACGCGGCGGACCTGGACCGGCCCACGCCGTGCCCGCCCTGGGCGGTGCGGGACCTGCTGGCGCACGTGCGCACCGGCGCCGGGCGGCTGGTCGGCATG
This sequence comes from Micromonospora sp. NPDC005299, assembly GCF_042872345.1. Classification (NCBI taxonomy): domain Bacteria; kingdom Bacillati; phylum Actinomycetota; class Actinomycetes; order Micromonosporales; family Micromonosporaceae; genus Micromonospora; species Micromonospora sp. NPDC005299. The sequence goes on along the minus strand of NZ_JBIAKG010000010.1, from coordinate 129,373 downwards.
CTCGCCGCGCCGGCCCCCGAGCGCGCCGAGGTGGACGCGGCCGGCTACTTCGGGGCGGCCAAGTTCGCGCCCGAGGTCGACCGGGACCGGATCGACGGCGCCCGGCGGGAGGCGCGGGAGCTGCCCGGCGTACCCGAGGTGGCGGAGGGCTTCGCGCGGGCCTGGCGGGCCGCCGACGCGGCGGTGGCCGCCGAGCCGCCGGGGCGGCTGGTCCGCACCCGGCACGGCGACGCGATGACGCTGACGGAGTTCCTGCGTACCCGGGTGGTGGAGGTCGCCGTGCACGGCCTGGACCTGGCCGACGCGCTGGACCGGCGGCCGTGGCTGACCCCGACCGCGGCGGCCGTGGTGGCCGACCTGCTGGCCCATGGCCGGCCCGTCCCCGACGGGCTCGGCTGGGACGCGCTCACCCTGGTCCGCAAGGCCACCGGCCGGGAGCCGCTCACCGATCCGGAGCGGGCGGTGCTGGACCGGACCGGCTGGCGCTGGCTCTCCTTCGGCGGCTGACCGGTGCGGTGAACCGCATGGCCACCTCGTCGGCGTCGGGCCCGGCTCGGCGACCGGTCGGTCTCACGGCGCCCGGCGGCGGAACCGGCGTCCGGCATAGATCAGCGCGCTGACGGCGAAGAGCACCCCGCTGACCGCCAGCCATCGGCCGAGCATGGCCCGGGGCGCCAGGGCGGTCGCCGAGACGTAGGTGCCGTCGCCGAGTCCGAGGATCCCGGGCAGGTAGACCAGGAACAGCAGCCCGGCGCCGAGCGCCGGGACCCGGACGTGGTTCAGCAGCGACGGGATGCCGCCCCGGTCCAGAGCGCGGCGCATCACCCGGTCGAGTGACGCGTACACCGGGAAGAGGACCAGGTCGTGCGCGATCACCGCGCCGAGGAACCACAGCAGCATCCGGCCGGCCGACGCCTCACCGGCCAGCCGCAGCGCGATCCACCCGGTGACCGCGAAGCAGCCGGCCAGGAGCAGCGCGTGCCATAGCGCGGCGCCGTAGGCGCGCCGGAGGTCAGCCATCGAACACGATCTCCGCCACCCACTTGGTGCAGTGCACCCCCGGCAACGCGGGCACGATGATCCGCGCCGGGAAACCGTGGTCGGGGCTGAGGTCGACGCCGTTGACCCGCAGGGCGAGCAGCGCGTCCGGGTCGGTCACCTGGCCACCGTGCAGGACGGCCTCGCGGAACAGGCCGGCACGCTCCAGCGACCGCACCCGCGCGGTGGCCGGATCGGTCGCCCCGACCAGCCCGGCGAGGTCACGCAGCCGGACCCCGGTCCAGGTCTGCGAGGTCGACCAGCCCTCCACGCAGGCGATCGGCAGGGTCGCCGTGTGCTGCGCCATGCCGAGCAGCCGGGCCCGGTCCAGGGCCGCCGTGCGGTTCCCCGCGCGCAGCGTGAGCCGCCACCGCGGCCCGGTCTGCTCGGGGGTCACCCCGGCCGCGGCCACGCTGCGGTTGACCGGGAAGCCGGTCGGCCCGCCGTCGATCCTGCGGCCGCGCGGCAGCAGCAGCGCGGTGCGGCGCAGCGCGTCGACGCTCTGCCCGACGGTCAGCGCCGCGAGCAGCAGCGCACCGCCGCCGACCAGGGCCAGGACCCCGCGTCGGCTCATCGTCGCCGGCCCGGGCCGCCGGGCCACGAGGCCGTCCGGATCCGCCGGCTCCGGCCCGGTCCGCCCCGACGGGGTACGCGCGAAGCCCGGTCCCCGCAGCGCGCTGACCAGCCGGGGCAGCTTGATCGCCACATGGGTGACCAACGCGGCCGTGAAGATCCAGGCGCCGTACCAATGCGCCGTGTAGAAGTCGAAGCCGAACAGGTACGCGTACTGGATGTTCAGCAGGCCGGTGACCGTCTGGAAGAGGATTCCGCCGACCAGCAGCAACAGCGACAGCCGCTCCAGCACCTGGGCGGCCGAGCGGGCCGGCGGCCAGTCGAAGAGCTTGGGCACCACCGACCAGAGCTTGCCCAGCACCACCGGCACCACCACGATCCCGAGGGTCACGTGCAGCCCCTGGGTGACGCGGAACAGCCAGGCGGGCCGGGTGGGCCAGTCGAACACCGGCGGGTGCAGCCAGCCCACGTCCCGGGGGAACGCCTGGCCCAGGCGGGGCCCGTAGGCGATCCAGTCGAGCAGCCCCGTGACGATCACCAGGGGCAGGGCGGCCAGCAGCACGGCGCCGAGCACCGAGGTGAGCCAGGGCCCGCGCACCGGGCTGCGCCAGGCCCGGTCGAGGGCGTCGACCCCGGGCGGCCGGTGCCGGGCCAGCCCGCGCCACAGCCTCGCCGGGACGGCGGACGGCGGGTCGTGCGGACCCGGACCAGCGGACACGTCTCCTCCTACCCTGCGGAGCTTGCGTTCCCCGCCAGACGCTAGACGCGGCACGCGCCGGCCGGTCCGGTTTGCCGCATTACCGAACGCTTACGCTCGTCCCCTACGGACCGCTGACGTCCGGCGCAAACCGGCCAGACCCGACCGCGCGGTGCCCTAGCCTGGCCGCATGCGGGTACTGGTCACCGGCGCGGCCGGCTTCATCGGATCGCAGATCGCCGACCTGCTGGCCGCCGAGGGCCACCAGCCGGTCTGCCTGGACGCGCTGCTGCCCCAGGCACACGGCGGCGCGCCGCCGGAGTGGTCCCGGCCGCACGACCTGGTGGTCGGCGACGTCCGCGACGCCGCGCTGCTGGACCGGCTGCTGTCCGGGGTGGACGCCGTCTGTCACCAGGCGGCCATGGTGGGGCACGGGCTCGACCCGTCCGACGCCCCCGGCTACGCCGGCCACAACGACCACGGCACGGCGGTGCTGCTCGCCGCCATGCACCGGGCCGGGGTGTCCCGGCTGGTGCTGGCCAGCTCGATGGTGGTCTACGGCGAGGGGCGCTACACCTGCGCCCGGCACGGCGTGGTCCGGCCCGCCCCGCGCCGGCCCGCCGACCTCGCCGCCGGCCGGTACGACCCGACCTGCCCGGCCTGCGGGGCCAGCCTCGACCCGGCCCTGGTGCCGGAGGACGCCCCGCTGGAGCCATGCAGCACGTACGCGGCCAGCAAGCTCGCGCAGGAGCACTACGCCGCGGCCTGGGCCCGGCAGACGGGGGGCGGGGTGTGGGCGCTGCGCTACCACAACGTCTACGGCCCCCGGATGCCCCGCGACACCCCCTACGCGGGGGTCGCCTCGCTGTTCCGCTCGGCGCTGGCCGACGGCCGGCCGCCCCGGGTGTACGAGGACGGCCGGCAGCGGCGCGACTTCGTGCACGTCACCGACGTGGCCCGGGCCAACCTGCTGGCGCTCACCGCGCCCACGCCGGACGGTCTGCTCCCGGTGAACGTCTGCTCCGGCGAGCCGCACACCGTCGGCGACCTGGCGACCGCGCTGGCCCGGGCGATGGGCGGGCCCGAGCCCGAGGTGGTCGGTGGCGCGCGGGCGGCCGACGTCCGGCACGTCGTGGCCGACCCGACCCGGGCCTGCGACCTGCTCGCCTACACCGCCCGGGTCAGCTTCGTCGACGGCGTGGCCGCCTTCGCCACCGACCCGCTGCGCGAACCCGCCGCCCTGGTCGGCTGACCCGACAGACCCGTCGATCATGAGGTTGGCGGCGCACTCCGTCCGGTTCGTCCCCGCCAACCTCATGATCACCGCGACGGGGCGCGCGGGCACGCGGTCAGGAGACCGTGAACAGCAGGTGGTTGACGGCGAGAGCGGTGAGCGCCTGGGCGGCCAGCCACCAGCGGCGGGTCGGCGTGGGCAGGTGTGCCGCGGCGACCAGCAACCAGACTACGAACGGCAGCCAGATTCGCTCCACCTCGGCCTTGCTCATCCCGGACACGTCGGCGGCGGCAACCGCCAGTGCGGCGGCGGCCGGGAGCAGGACGGTCGGCCTGAGCGCGGTCACCCGCGCGACCGGCTTCCCGCCGTCACCCAGGGATCCCGCCGCGCGCCGGTGCGCGCGGGCCGCGAGCAGCGCGCGGCGCAGCGCCGGCCCGAGCGCCGGCCCGGCGGAGAGCAGCAGAGCTGCCAGGTTCGCCCAGACCCAGTAGGCGTACGGGCGGTCGGCCGCCCAGCCCTGGTAGTAGCGCTCGACCAGCCGGTCGTACCCCTCCCACCAGCGGAAACCGGCCAGCACGAACAGCGCCGTGACACCCGCGACGCCGGCCGTGGCGGCGAGCAGCGCGGCCCGGCGGCGGTCGCGGCGTAGCGCCAGCACGGTCAGTGCCAGCGCTCCCACCAGCACGAACCCGTACGACAGGTGCAGCGCGAAGCCGAGCAGCAGTCCGCCGGCCAGGGCGGCGACCGGCCCGCGTACCGCCAGCAGGGCCAGCCCGGCGGCCACCACGCCGGTGAACACCGCGTCGCCGGAGGCGCCCAGCCAGACCGCGCCGGGCAGCAGCACCAGGAACGGCATCACCGCCCGGGCCGCCTCGGCGGCGCCCAGCGCGCGCAGGGTGACCGGCACCGAGACCGCGACGGTCGCGCCGACCAGCACGCAGCAGAGCGCCGCCGCGGTGCCGCCGCCCAGGCCGATCCGGTCCAGCCAGACGAAGACCAGCAGCGCGCCCGGCGGATGCCCGGCGGTGTGCGTGGACCAGGAGTCGGGCTGGAAGTCCAGGATCCGGTCGGTGAAGCCGGCCAGCATCCGGGGGATGTCGGCGACGCCGGGCACCTCGTGCAGATACTCGGCTTGAGCGGTGAGCCGCCGGGTCAGCCCGGCCGACCAACCGTCGATCAGCGCCAGCGACAGCGTCCAGGCCACCGCGGCCAGCCAGCCGGCCGCCAGCAGCGGACCCCACCGGGCGGTCCGCGCCCAGTGCAGGCCCGGCCCGAGCACGACCACGGCGACCAGCATCGCCAGCGGCGTGCCCCAACCGAGGTGCGGCCGCCAGGTCGCGTAGAGCGGTGCGGCGTCCGCGTGCAGCCCCACGCCGCGCCGGTTGAGCACCAGCCCGACCGCGACCGCGGCGACGAGCAGCACCGCCTCGACGGCCAGCACGAACAGGTCGCCCCGGTCCCTGGGGATGGCCGGGGGCGTGACGGGGGCCCGGCGCAGGGCGGCTGCGGGTCTCATGACGACCGGACGATACGGCCTGCCCGAGGGCCCCCGCGGTCGAACCGTCGGTGCGTCACCGAACGGTAAGAATTGCCTGGTCGGTAAGGGTTCCGTAAGCACGATCGGAGCCTTCGGAGGCGTTGGCGGGCCTAGCGTCGACGGCATGCGGACACAGATCGACGTGGTGCTGCCGTGCCTGGACGAGGCGGCCGCCCTGCCCGGCGTGCTGACCGCCCTGCCGCCCGGCTACCGGGCGATCGTGGTGGACAACGGGTCCCGGGACGGCTCGCCGGAGGTGGCCGCCCGGCACGGCGCCCGGGTGCTCCGCGAACCCCGCCGCGGCTACGGCGCGGCCGTGCACACCGGCCTCGAACACGCCGAGAGCGACCTCGTCTGCGTGCTCGACGCCGACGGCTCGTTCGACCCGGGGGAGCTCCCCGCCCTGGTCGCCCCGGTGGCGGCCGGCACCGCCGACCTGGCGGTGGGCCGGCGCCGGCCCGTGTCCGCCGGGGTCTGGCCGTGGCACGCCCGCGCCGGCACGGCGCTGGTCGCCGCGCTGCTGCGGCAGCGCGGGGTGCCGCTGCGGGACCTCAGCCCGATCCGGGTGGCCCGCCGGGAGGCCCTGCTCGCCCTCGGGGTCGCCGACCGCGGCTTCGGCTATCCCCTGGAGCTGATGATCCGGGCCGCCGCCGCCGGCTGGCGCATCCACGAGCACGACGTCCGCTACGCGCCGCGCGCCGCCGGCACCCGCTCCAAGGTCTCCGGCTCGGTCCGCGGCACCGTCCGCGCCACGCGGGACTTCCTGACCGTGCTGCGCAGCGTGGACGGCCGGCGGTGACCGTCCTGCTGGTGGTGGCCAAGGCGCCCGTGGCCGGGGCGGTCAAGACGCGGCTCTGCCCGCCCGCCGAGCCCGCGCAGGCGGCCCGGATCGCCGCCGCCGCGCTGCGTGACACCCTCGACGCCGTCGCCGCCACCCCGGGCGTCGTCCCGGTGCTGGCGCTGGCCGGCCGGTTCGCCGACGCCGAGGACGGGCCGGACCTCGCCGCCGCGGCCGCGGGCTGGCCGGTGCTGCCGCAGCGGGGCGACGACCTCGCCGATCGGCTCGCGCACGCGTACGCCGATGTGGCCGACGCATACCCGGGGCGGCCGGTGCTCCAGATCGGCATGGACACCCCGCAGCTCACCGCGGCACGGCTGGCCGCCGCCGTACGCCGGCTCGGTGCGACCGGGACCGACGCGGTGCTCGGCCCGGCCGCGGACGGCGGCTGGTGGGTGCTGGGCCTGCGCGACCCCCGGCAGGCGACGGCGCTGCGCGGGGTGCCGATGTCCACCCCCGACACCGGGCGGCTCACCCGGGCCGCGCTGGCCGGACGTGGCCTGCGGATCGGGACGCTGCCGGTGCTGCGCGACGTGGACGACTGGACCGACGCGCTCGCGGTGGCCGACCTGGCCCCCACCGGCCGTTTCGCGCGGGAGGTCGCCGCGCTCCGGCGCGCCCCGGTGGCCGGGGGTCGGCAGTGACCGATCTTGTCGGGCGGCCCGCCGGCGGCCCGCTCGACTCGCACGTCAATGGCTTCGGCACTGTGCTGCGCCACCGCGATGTCGACACGCACTGGCTGGTGCACGCCGACGGGACGCGCCGTCGGCTGCCGGTGGAGCGCTGGCACGGGCCGGCGGAGCCGGCGACCGCGGCGGTGGTGGCCCGCTGCGCCGGCCCGACGCTGGACCTGGGCTGCGGTCCGGGCCGCATCACCCTGGCGCTCACCCGCGCCGGGGTGACCACGCTCGGCGTCGACGTCTCGCCCCGGGCGGTCGCGCTGACCCGGGCCCGCGGTGCGGTTGCCGTCCAGGCCGATCTGTTCGCGCCACTGCCGGCCGAAGGCCGGTGGGAGCACGTGGTGCTGCTGGACGGCAACATCGGCATCGGCGGGAACCCCGGGAAGTTGCTGCGCCGGTGTCGGGCGCTGCTGCGCCCGGCTGGCACGGTGCTGGTCGAGCTCGAGCCGCCCGGGGCCGGGACCTGGCAGGGGCAGGTGCACGTGGTGTCCGGCCGATACCGGGGGCCGAGCTTCCGCTGGGCACGGCTGGACGCTCTGGCGGTGCACGCCCCGGCCGCCGCGGCCGGGCTCGCCGTACGCGAGGTATTTCCCGCCGGCCACCGCTGGTTCGCCGAGCTGGCGACCGCGTAGGTCGCCGCTCAGGCAGCCAGCGGCAGCCGGACGACGAACCGGCAGCCGCCGGTCACGTTACCGACCTCCACGCGGCCACCGTGCGCCTTGACGAGGCCGTGCACGATCGCCAGCCCCAACCCGCCGGAACTCTCCGCGCCGCCATCGCCCGAGCGGGTACGCGCGGGCTCGCCGCGGAATGCCACGTCGAACAGGCGTGGCAGGTCCGCCTCCGGGATCCCGCCGCAGGTGTCGGCGACGGCCAACCAGGCGTCACCACCGCTGCGCCCGGCGTCCACCCGAACAGTGCCGTCCTCGGGGGTGTACCGAATCGCGTTGAGCAGCAGGTTGCGAACCACCCGAGCCAGCTCCGGCTCGCTGGCGGTGACCATCGGCCAGCCGGACTCGGCGGCGACCAGCCGGATCCGGCGGGCTTCCGCCAGCGGCGCTGCCCCGGCGAGGGCGTCGGACACCACCTCGCCCAGCGGCACCGCCGACAGCGACAGCCGCAGCGCCCCGGCGTCGATCCGCGACAGCTCGAACAGGTCGTCGACCAGCCGGGTCATCCGGTCGGCCTCCACCCGTATCCGACGGTGATATTCGCCGACCGTGGTCACGTCGGCGACCACCCGGTCCTCCAGCGCCTCGGCCATCGCCCGCAGCCCGGCCAATGGCGTGCGCAGGTCGTGCGACACCCAGGCGATCAAATCCCGGCGCCCCTTCTCGATCCGCCGTTCCCGCTCGCGGGCCTGGTCGGCCCAGACCGCCGCAGCGGCGAGCCGCCGCCCGAACAGCCAGCCGACCGCGAGGCTGACCGCCGCCGCCGCGCCGACCGTGATGAGAACGACCTCCAAGTCGTGCGCAGAGAGGAACATCGCCTCGGCGACCACCGACACGCCCGCCGCGACCGCGCCGACGGTCATCACCAGCAGAACCGAGATGTGTGCGGTGATCGAGCGGATGCGCAGCAGCCGCAGCGCGCCGGCGCCGACCAGGGCAACGCCACCGGCCGCCCCGAGCGCCACGCCGAAGATCAGGGCGACGTCACCCATCGATCGGCTCGTACCGGTAGCCGACACCCCAGACTGTGACGATCCGTTGCGGATCGGCCGGGTTCGCTTCGATCTTTTCCCGCAGCCGACGCACATGGACCGTGACGGTGGACTGGTCGCCGAACTGCCAGCCCCACACGTGCTCCAGCAGCTCGGCTCGCCGCAACGCCCGTGCCGGATGACGCATCAGGTGTGCCAGCAGGTCGAACTCGCGCAGCGTGAGGGCCAACTGCCGGCCGTGCAGCCGAGCCACCCGGGGACCGGTCTGCACGACCAGGCCGCCGTCGCTGAGCACGTCGACGGCCGGGGCGGGGAGGTCGCCGCCAGCCCGGCGCAGTACAGAGCGCACCCGCAGCACCAGCTCACGCGGGGAGAAGGGCTTACTCACGTAGTCGTCCGCGCCCAGTTGCAGGCCCAGGATCCGATCGGCCTCGTCGCCGCGGGCCGTCAGCATCACGATTGGTACGGGGTCAGGCCGCTGCCGCAACCGCCGACACACCTCGAGCCCGCTCAGCACCGGCAGCATCACGTCGAGCACGACCAGATGCGGCGGGTCGGCCGCGACCGAGGCGAGGGCGGCGGCGCCGTCGCCGACGTGGTCCACCTGGTAGCCGGCGTGCTCAAGATAGCGGCACACCACGTCGCTGATCGTCCGGTCGTCGTCAACGACCAGCACCCGATGCGGCACCGTCACACCTCCCACCGCGTGTCAGGTTAGCCGCGCACCGGACGGGCGACGAAGCGCGAAATCTTGCGAAGCCCTTACGGTTCGCTGCCCGCCTCGCCGGGAGCTGCGCGTGGGTGGCCGGCGCCGGCCATCGACCCGGCGCTGGTCCTCTTGGACGGTCAGGCGTCGGTGGCCGGCGCGGTGGTGCGGCGCAGGTGGTCCAGGACGACGGGGTCGATCCGGCCGGCGACGATGCGCTCCTCCAGGTTCTCCACGCCGGCCCAGGCGGCGAGCGCCTCGTCCACCCCGGCGGCGGTGACCGGGTGGCCGGCGGCGGCCAGCAGCGTGGCCACCTCGTCGGCGACCGGCCCGGTGAGGTCGAGCAGGGTGGCCGGGTCCGGCGTGCCGAAGAGCAGGGTGTGGATGTCGAGCAGGCGGCCCAGCTCGGCGACCGGGTCGCGGTGGTCGTCGACCCGCAGGTCGACCAGCTCGTCGCCGGTGCCGGCGTAGCCGCCGTGCCGCTGCACGACGAAAAGGGCGGCGCTCTGCCGGCCCCGCCGGTCGCCGCCGGCCCGGTCGCCGGCGGCGAGGGCGGCCAGCAGCCGCTGCGGGAACGGCAGGTCGGCCCCGCCGAGCCAGGCGTCCCGGAGCGCGTCGATGACCTCCGGGCCGGCCAGGATGTTGCCCTGTGCCGCCCAGCCGTCGCCGGACTGGCCGCCCGCCCAGGGGTGGCAACGCGGCCCGGTCCACGTGGCGCCGTCGCCCTTCGCCCCCACCACACCGAGCTGCCGGTCGTCGCGGCCCGGGTCGGCGGCGATCAGGCCCGCCACCACGTCCGCCGCGCCGACTCCGGTGCGCAGCATCGCCAGCCCCTGCGACCGGTACGCCAGATTGGCGTGGGCCTGGCTGGCGATCGCGCCGACCTCCGCCTCGGCGGCCGGCACCAGCGCCCCGGCGGCGAGGAACTTGCTGGCCACGGCGATGCCGTGCACGAGCCCGTCGGCGGAGCGGGCGACGATCGAGAAGGTCACCCGCGGATCGTAACGTCGGGGCGGGGGCGTCAGCGGCCCCCGACGGGGGCGCGGTCAGAACGGCGGGGCGGCCTCCTCCGGTGGGCGGCCCCAGGCGCGGCGGGCGTCGGCCACCGCCACCCCGAGCAGCACCAGCGGGGCGGCGAACGCCGCGACCAGCGGGGTGGCGATCGCCGCGGTCAGCGGCACCGCGGGCTTGAGCAGGGGCATGAGCAGCAGCAGGACGAGAACGGCCACCCAGCGCGACGGGGACACCCGGCCGAACACCTCGTACTCGAAGCGCGCCCGCCCGAGCAGGAAGAACGCCGGACCACCGAGGATCATGGCGAGCCACCCGACCTGGTTGTGGCCGGTCGGGTGCTCGTTGACCAGCTCGTAGCCGATCGCGGTGGCCACCACGCCGATCACCATCACCAGGTGGGTGTCGGCGGCGGAGCGGCCGATGGTGGCCGGGTGCGCGGCCCGGGTCACCGCCTCGCCCAGGATCCGCCCGGCCCGCTGCACGTAGATCCGCCAGAGCAGCACCGTGGTGAGCAGCGCGGCGGCGAAGGCGGCGGTGCGGGTGGCGCTGTCCGGTGCCCGGCTGTACGCCAGCCCGGCGATCAGGATCGTCTCGCCGAGCGCGACCAGGAAGAACTGCTGGTAGCGCTCGGCCAGGTGCTCCCCGTGGATGTCCCAGCGGGAGACCGTCGACCGGCCGAGCACGGGCACCGGCCAGCCGAACCGGGACGCCAGGTATTCCAGCAGGAGTGCGAGCGTCCAGAGCGTCACCCGTGCGTCGGTGGGCAGCAGCGCGCCGGCCAGCCAGAGCACCCCGGTCATGCTGAAGGTGATCAGCATGCGCAGCTTCAGCCGGCGGTGCTGGAGCCGGCGCAGGGTGAGCAGCAGGATCGCCGGCCGGCTCACCTGCACCACCACGTACGCGGCGGCGAAGGCCAGGCCGGTGCTGCTGAAGGCACGGGGGATCGCGACAGCCATCACCATGCTGCCCACCAGCGCGACGACCACGATGACCTGGAGCCAGATGTGGTACGGGTCGTAACGGCTCGTGGTCCAGGCGGTGCCCTGCCAGACCGCCCAGAGCGCCAGGAACAACAGCAGCGTCTTGCCGCCCCCGGTCACCGCCGTCCAGCCGGTCTTGCCCCCTTCCAGCGCCAGGTCCTCGAAGGCGCGGGCGGAGATCCGGGTCAGCGCGAAGACGAACACCAGGTCGAAGAACAGCTCCAGGAACGTGGCCCGGTTCGGTCCGCTCCCCGGGTGGAGCAGGGCGGCCGGCTCCGGAATCCTCACCGCCGCCTCCCGACCCCGGTCCACCCCACCTGGCAGTCGTAGCACTCTTTCCGGGCGTATCGCTTGGTATCGCGCCTATCGCCCCTGTGGCGGCTCCCGCTCGACGGGTCCGACGCGGCGCCGCGACCTGGCGCCGCCCGTCGGGATCTTGCCCCGGGCGACGGCGACCGGGCACGATCGACCGGTGACGAATCGATGGGGCATGACGGTGCCGCTGGGTGGCATCAGGCTCGCCGACCACGCCACGGTCTACGCGGCGCTCGACCGGGCCGGCTTCACCGACGTCTGGTCGTCGGAGGTCGCCGGGACCGACGCGTTCACTCCGCTGGCGCTCGCCGCCGCCTGGCAACCGCGGCTGCGGCTGGGCACCGCGATCGCCCCGGTCTTCACCCGGGGGCCCGGGCTGCTTGCGATGAGCGCCGCCGCCCTCGCCGAGGCCGCGCCCGGCCGCTTCGCGCTGGGCATCGGCGCCTCCTCGCCGGTGCTCGTCCGGGACTGGAACGCGGTGCGCTTCGACGAGCCGTTCAAGCGCACCCGGGACGTGCTGCGCTTCCTGCGCGCCGCGCTGCGCGGGGAGACCGTCGACGAGGTGTACGACACCTTCACCGTGCGGCGGTTCACCCTGGAACGCCCGCCGACCGTGCCGCCGCCGGTGCTGCTGGCCGCGCTGCGCCCCGGCATGCTGCGGCTCGCCGCCGCCGAGGCCGACGGGGTGATCCTCAACTGGCTGGCCGCCGACGACGTGCCGACCGCCCTGGCCGAGCTGGGTGAGCGCCGCCCCGGCTTCGAGGTCGCCGCCCGGATCTTCGTCTGTCCCACCGAGGACGCCACGTACGCCCGCGCGCTGGGCCGCCGGCTGATCACCGGCTACCTCACCGTTCCGGCGTACGCGGCCTTCCACCGCTGGCTGGGGCGGCAGGACAGCCTCGGGCCGATGTGGGAGGCGTGGGCCGCCGGGGACCGCCGGGGCGCCTCGGCGGCGGTGCCGGACGAGGTGGTCGACGCGCTGGTCCTGCACGGGTCGCCCGAGGAGTGCGTTGCCCGGGCCCGCCGGTACGCCGACCACGGCGTGGACGTGCCCGTGCTGGCGCTGCTGCCCACCCCGGAGCTGGCCGCCGGCGGCGCGGCCGCCTGGGCCGGGTTGCTCCCGCGGCTCGGCGTGACCGGCGGGGAGGCGGGCTGAGATGAACCTGACCGACCGGGTGGCCGTGATCACCGGCGGGGCGGGCGGCATCGGGGCGGCGCTGGGCCGCCGGTTCGCCGCCGAGGGCGCCGCCGCCGTCGTCCTGGCCGACCTCGACGCCGAGGCGGCGCGCGCGGTGGCCGAGGGCATCGGGCCGGTGGCGCACGGCGTCGGGCTCGACGTCACCGACGAGGCGCAGGTGCGGGCGCTGGTCGACGAGACCGAGCGCCGCTACGGCCCGATCGACCTGTTCTGCGCCAACGCCGGGGTGAGCACCGGTGGGGGAGTGGACGCGCCCGACGCCGACTGGGACCGCGCCTGGCGGGTCAACGTGCTGGGGCACGTGCACAGCGCCCGTGCGGCGCTGCCGTCGATGCTCCGCCGCGGCCAGGGCTATCTGCTCTTCACCTGCTCGGCGGCGGGCGTGCTGACCGCGGTGGGCGACGCCCCGTACACGGCGACGAAGCACGCGGCGGTCGGCCTGGCCGAGTGGCTCGCCATCACCTACCGGGACGCCGGCGTCCGGGTCAGCGCGCTCTGCCCGCAGGGCGTGGACACCCCGATGCTCGCCGGCGGCCTCGCCGAGGGACACCTGGGCGCCCGGGTGATCGCCGCCTCCGGCGCGGTACTCACCCCCGACCAGGTCGCCGACGCGACCATCGCCGGGCTGGCCGAGGAGCGGTTCCTCATCCTGCCGCACCCGGAGGTGGCCGCCTACGCGCGCCGCCGCGCCGAGGACCCCGACGGCTGGCAGGCCGGCCTGCGCAAACTCGTCCGCAAGCTGCGCGCCGCCGGGCCGGCTACCTGAACGGCCGCGACGGACCGGGGCCACGACGCCTCATCACTGCAGGTGGAACCGATCGTCCATGGCGAGGGCCGCCAGCTGCGGCACGGTGAACGGCATTTCCTCCAGCCTGTGCTGAGGGCTGCCGAAGGTCGGGGTCTGCGCGACGAAGGTGACCACCCCGTCTGGGTGCCGGTAGGCCGACCACTGCTCGAACCGCCGGTCGATGGTGGGTCGGACGACCACTCCGACCTTCGCGTCGCCGACGGTCACCACCTGGCACTCGCCCTGCATGCCCCAGAACTGCCGGGCCAGCGCACACGGCTCGGTCGGCAGCGTGTTTCCGCGGGTGTACACCTCGACGAGTACGCGCCCCGTCCGGTCCCCCTTGGTCACGGTGGCGGCGGAGGTGTAGCGCCACACGTCGACGCCCTCCACCTTGTCCTCGAACTCGGCCTGGCTGCTGCGCGGCGGGTCGTCGTTCACGGTCTGGTTCGGCCGGTTCTCCGGCACGAGGTACCCGGCAGGCACCGCGGAGATCAACTCGTTGAGCAGCCGGACCGCCTGGTCGTACCGGTTGCCCGCCCTCGCGGTCCGGTCCTCCTGCGGGCGGCCGTCCGGGCCGGTCGGCCACGGGGAGGCGCTCGTCGGGGCCGACGGAGCCGGGCTGGGCTTGGTCCCGGACGCCGCCGGGCTCAACCCGCCGGGACCGGCGGTGCCGATACCCGGGACGCCCGCCCCCATGGTGCCGACCGCCGCGACGCCGGCGACCGCCAGCACCGCCGCCGCGGACCCGGCGCAGGCCCAGCCGGTACGCCGTCGCGCCCGGGTGCGCCGTGCCGCGCCGAGCGCGGTGGCGGCGTCCAGCGGCGGCGGTGGTAGGACGCCGGCCATCTCGTGACGCAGTGCCTCGCGCAGCTCTTCGCCGTTCACCGTTCCCCCTTCTCGATCGTGCTGTATGCGGGCTGCACCAGCTCCCGCAGGTTCTCCAGGCCCCGGGCGGCCTGGCTCTTCACCGTTCCGGCCGAGCACCCAAGCAGTGCGGCGGTGTCCTCGACGGACAGGTCCTCCCAGTAACGGAGCACCAGGACCGACCGTTGGCGCGGCGCCAGCGCGGCGAGCGCCTGGAGCAGCACCAGCCGGTTCTCCGGGGACTCCGGCGGTGCCGGCCGTTCCGCGCCCTCCCCGCCCACCCGCTCCCGCCGCCACCAGCCGCGCCGCCGCTCGTCCAGGAAGGTCCGGACCAGGATCTGCCGTACGTAGGCGTCGAGCACCTCGTGCCGGGAAACCCTGTTCCAGGCCAGATAGAGCTTCGTGAACGCGCTCTGGACCAGGTCCTCCGCCCGGTGCCAGTCGCCGCAGAGCAGGTACGCCGTACCACGCATCGCATCCGATCTCGCCGCGAAGTACTCCGCGAACGCCGCGTCGCGGTCACCCATGCCAGCCTCCGATTCTTTTGTCGGGGATAGTCACGCCCGGTCGGGCGCTGGGGGTTGCACCGCCGGTCAGGACATTTCCTGGCGCGACACCCGACCCGGGCCGGCCGGGCGGGGAGGCGTCGGTGCCGCCACGACGGCCGGCCACAGGAGGTAACCGCGGATCCCGGAAGAACGGTGCAACATCCGCGTCCGCTCAACCGACGCGTCGGCCCCGGAACGAGGCCCGGTGGTCCGCGCCAGCCCTCGCAGGTCAGCGACGCCAGCGCAGCGGACCGGGGTGCACCCGCCACAGCAGCCGCCGCCACCGGGCGCGCGCGTGGCGCAGGGCTGACACGTACTCCCCGGCCAGGGCCGCGGCCCGCTCCGCCTGCTCGGTGGTCACGCTGCCGGGGGCGAACCCCACCTGGTTGAGCAGCGCGGCCAGTTCGTCGACCGCCCCGCCCGGCTGGTCCGCGGTCGCGTCCACCGGGCCGCCGTCGGCCGCTTGAGCCTCGGCGAGGGTACGCCGGGCGAACTCGGCAACCTCCGCCGCCGCGAGATCCGCGCCGGCCGGGTGGCCGGCCAGCCGCAGCGCGTCGGTCAGCTCCCGCCAGGCGCCCGCGATGCGCCGGCCCGGGTCGCCGTGGCCCAACCGGCCGCGGCTGAGTTTGCGGCGCAGCACGGCCAGGGCCAGCAGCAGCACCCCGACCAGCAGCACCAGGGCCCCGACGCCGCCGCCGACCAGCACCGGCGTGCCCGGCCCGGCCTGGCCACCGCGCCGGTCGGGGCCGGCTTCCGACGGCGGCGTGGCCGTGGGTTCCACGGTGGGCGCGGGCACCTCGGACGGCGGCGGGTCCTCCGGCTTCGGCCGGAAGTCCTCCTCCACGGGGCGCGGCTCCTCGTGCGGGCGCGGCATCGGGTCGAACGGCACCCAGCCGACGCCCTCGAACAGCACCTCCGGCCAGGCGTACGCGTCCGCCGCCCGGACCGGGCCGTCCGCCTTCGGCTCGAAGCCGACCACCACCCGGGTGGGCAGGCCGGCCAGCCGGCCCAGCACCGCGAACGCCGCCGCGAACTGCTCGGACGTGCCCCGCTGCCCGCCGCCGTTGCGCGGCCCGAAGAGGAAGAACGCCAGGTTCGGGTACGCGTGCCCGCTCGGCGCGTCCGCGGTCACCCGGTAGTGCTCGGCCAGGAAGTCGGCGATCGCGGCGGCCCGGGCGTACGGGGCGCCGTTCTCCTCGGCGAGTTGGGTGGCCAGCCGGCGCATCTGCTCCGGGGCCCCGTCGGCGACCCGCAGCACCCGGGCCACCGCGTCGCCGGCCGGCACGTTCGCCGTGCTGATCAGGTTCATGTCCGGCCGTTCCCGGACCGAGGCGACCGTGTACCGCAGCCCCGGCGCCAGCCCTTCCGGCCGGATCAGCGTCCCGGTCGCCGGGTCGTACGCCACCCGCGCGCCGGTCACCTCGTGCGGGGTCGGCACGGCGGGCAGCAGCCGCCCGGTCAGGTCGGCCACGGTGATCTCCTGCCGTACCGGGTCGGTGGTGGTGCCCGCCGCCGGTTCGGTGGCCGGCAGGATCCGCCCCGCGTTCCGGTAGGTCGCGCCCACCCGCCAGGTCACCCCGTCGTAGTCGCTGAGCACCGCCAGCCGGATCCGCGGCGGCGCGGCGTCCGTCGCGCCCGCCTCGGTGCGCACGTCGAGCAGCTTCTGGTCGGGGTTCAGCGCCCACCCGGAGATCCGGATCAGCGGGTTCTCGTCCAGCGACTCCACCTGCGGCGGCTCGACGTAGCGGCGCGGGTCGACCGGCCGGTCGTCCACCTGGCCGGCCACCACCGGGGCGAGCAGCGCCGCCAGCGCGACCATCACCGCCACCCCGGCCGCGCTCGCCGCGAGCAGCCGCAGCCGCACCGCCGCCCGCACCGCCGGGGCCAAGCCGGCGATCGGGTCGGCGCCGGCCGGGTCGGCCCGCCCGCCGGGCACCGCCAGGCCGACGGCGGCGACCGCCGCGAACAGCACCGTCGGCCCGACCGCCGGGCCCGCGTTCGGCCCGACCACGTACAGCGCGCCGGCGTAGAGCAGCACCGGCGGCAGGTAGCCGAGCAGCACCCGGCCGGCCCGCAGCGCCACCTCGGCGGCGGCCAGCCCGGCCAGCCAGGCGGCCACCACCGGGACCAGCACGGTGTCCGGGGCCGGCTCCACCGGGATCATCGCGGTGAGCAGCCGGGGAATGGCGTTGCGGGCGGCGTCCGCCGCCACCTCGCCGAGGCCGCCGGGCAGCGCCGCGTGGCCGGCCGCCAACCGCAGCGACAGCAGCGCCCAGCCGGCCAGGGCCGCCACCGACAGCGGCGCCACCAGCCAGGATGGCAGCCGCCGGGCGGCCACACTCACCAGCACCGAGCCGACCGCCGCGCCGGCCATCAGGCGGGTCAGCAGTGGATCCGCATAGACCCGGCCGAGCACCACACCGGCCAGGGCGATCATGACGATCAGCGCCAGCGGCACCGGCACGGCCCGCAGCACCCGCGCCAGGGGACCGGGAGCGCCGCCGGTCGGCCCGGCCGGCGCCTCGACCGCCGGGCGCGGCGGCGTCACGGTCACCACCGGCGGATCCCGTCCCACTCGGCGGCGAACTCGGCGCCGTCCGCCGCGTCCACCACCACCAGGCCCGCCGCGCCGGACGCCGTCGGCTCCGCCGCCCCGAACATCCCGACCACCACCGACGGGTACCCGCGGCGCAGCGCGCCCACGTGCCCCAGATCGCCGCGGGCGCCCGGCCCGGTGAGGAAGACCAGCGTGTCGCCGAGCCGGTCCTGCCGCAGCCGGCCCAGCGCGGTCCGCAGCACGTCCTCCCCGCCGTCGGCCAGCTCCGCGGCGGCGAGCCGGTCCAGCGGCCCGTGCGACAACTCCAGCTCGGCGCGTCCGGCGCCGCGCGGCGACCTGGAGCCGTCGGCAGTTCCGGCCGGCTCCTCGGTGGGAGGCGCGACCAGCAGCAGGCTCACCGGCAGGTCCTCCCGGGTCGCGGCGGCCACCACCGACGCCGCCGCCTCGCACCCCGACTCGAACGACTCGGCCACCCCGGCGTCGCGATCCGGGTGGGCTGCCGCCCGGTTGTCCAGCACCACCACGAGCCGGGGCAGGCTGGTGTCCACGTTCTCCCGCACCATCAGCTCGCCTACCTTGGCGCTCGTCCGCCAGTGCACCCGGCGCAACTCGTCGCCGACCACGTACTCGCGCAGCGAGTCGAAGGTGATCGAGCCGTGCGGCACGCTGTCGGTGCGCCCGTCCAGGCTCCGACCGGCACCGGTAGGCACCGCCGACAGCGGATGGATCCGCGGGTGCACCCACACCGGCACCGGATCCCCGTACGCGCGGGCCAGCGCCACCAGGCCGAGCGGGTCGCGCCGGGTCACCCGCAGCGGCCCGACCGGCACCACCCCCCGGCGGCGGGTCGGCACCGGGTAACGCACCTCGGTGTCCCGCCCCGGACGCAGCCGCAGCAGCGGCACCGGCACCAGCCGGCCGCCGCACCGGTCCTCGGCCACCAGGTTCGCCGCCCGCAGCCGCCCGGTGTTGCGCACGGTCAGCACCATGGCCGCCGGCTCACCCCGGGCCACCCGGTCCGGGTCGGCCACCCGCTCGACCGTCAGCCGCGGGCGCCAGGCGGCCGTGACCAGGGCGTACCCGACCGCGACACCGGCCGCCGCGCCGAGCACGGTCAGCTCCGGGTACGCGTACCGGAAACCGACGCCGAGCAGCACGACGGCGGCGACGAGCAGCCCGACACCGCGGGCGGTGATCCCCACCGCTCACCCGTGGACCGCGGCGGGCTGCCCCGACGGCAGCGGCACCGGCACCGAGGCGACCGCCTGGCGCAGCACGTCGGCCGGGGTCACCCCGCGCACCTGCGCGTCCGGGGTGAGCAGCAGCCGGTGCGCGAACACCGGCTCGACCAGCGTCTTCAGGTCCTCCGGCATGATCCAGCCCCGCCCGTCGATCAGCGCGTACGCGCACGCCGCCCGGGTCAGCGCGATCACGCCCCGGGGGCTGACCCCGACCCGCACCTGCGGGTGGGTGCGGGTCGCCGCGGCCAGCCGCACCGCGTACGCGTAGAGCGGCTCGGCGATGTGCACCCGCCGGGCCATCTTCACCATCTCCCCGACCGTGGCCGTGTCGGTGACCGCCGTGAGCGAATCGGGGGAGCGCAGGGTGGCGCCGCGCAGCACCTCCACCTCGACCGCCTCGTCCGGGTAGCCGACGGACAGCTTCACGAGGAACCGGTCGAGCTGGGCCTCCGGCAGCCGGTAGGTGCCGTCCATCTCCACCGGGTTCTGGGTGGCCACCACCAGGAACGGCTGCGGCACCGGGTGGCGTACGCCGTCCACGGTGACCGTGCGCTCCTCCATCACCTCCAGCAGCGCCGACTGCGTCTTCGGCGACGCCCGGTTGATCTCGTCGGCGATCACGATGTTGGCGAAGACCGGCCCCGGGTGGAACTCGAAGCCCCGGCTGGCCTGGTTGAAGATCGTCACACCGGACACGTCCGAGGGAAGCAGGTCCGGCGTGAACTGGATGCGCCGCCACTGGCCCTTCACGGTCGCCGCGACCGCCCGGGCCAGGGTCGTCTTGCCCACCCCGGGCACGTCCTCCAGCAGCACGTGCCCCTGGGCGAAGAGGGCGGTCAGCGCCAGCCGGACCACCTGCGGCTTGCCCAGCACGACCGCGTTGACGTTCTCGGCCAGCCGGGCGGCCAGGGCGGCGAAGCCCTGCACCTCCGGCTGGGTGAGCGGTTCGTGGGTGTTCACGTGCGGGGTGCTCCTCGATGCGGCGCGGTCAGCAGGTCGGCAGGAGGTTGATGTTGTCGCCACCCTCCAGGTTCAGCCAGGCCCACGGGATGTAGTTCTTGCCCGAGTACTCGACCTGCACCCACCAGGTGCTCTGCTTCTGGTTGTTGTAGATCCAGGAGTCGACGTTCTTACCCTGCTTCTTGCAATAGGCCTTCAACCGGGTGCCGGGCTTCGCCCACCCGACCTGCTTGGCGTTGAGCTGCTCGGGCACCAAGAAGATCTCGTTGCCATTGCGATCCCCGGGCACCTCCCGGTCGCAGTAGGTGCGCTGGTCGCCGTCCGGACCGTTGTTGCACGTCGCGATGCCGTAGAGCGCGTCGGTGCTCTGCGCCCGGCTGCCGGTGCCCTTGCCGGCCGCGTTGCTGGCGGTCACCGTCACCGTGTACGCGGTGCCCGGCGTCAGGCCGGTCACCCGCAGGCTGGAGCAGCTCCCGCTGGCCGTCTTGCCGCCCGTGGCGGCCGTGCAGGTCGCCCGGCCACCGCCCGCGTCGACGGTGAACGTCACCGTCACCGAGGTCGCGTCGGCCGACGAGCCGGTCATCGTCACCCGGGGCGCCGCCACCGTGCGGGCCGTCCTGCTGGCCTCCGCACCCGGGCCGGCCTCGTTGACCGCCTTCACCTTGACCGTGACGTTCTGCCCGTCGCCGAGACCGCCGATCGTGGTCCGCACGTCGGTCACCTCGGTGGTCTTCCCGGCGGCCTCCACCACGTACTTCGTCACCGGACGGCCGTTGTCCACCGCCGGCGCCCACTGCACCGCGATGGTGCCCGGCTGGTCGGCCACCGTGGACGCCTGCAACTCGGTCGGCGCCTTCGGCACGTTGAACGGCACCACCGTGTTGCTCACCGGTGACGCCTTGGAGCCGGCGCCCTTGTCGCTCACCGCGATCACGGTGAAGGCGTACTGCGTGCCGTACTCCAGCTGACCGGCGGGGATGACCAGCTCGGTCTTGGGTGACTCGCCGGCCGGGGCCGTCGCGCCGGCCGAGCTGGCGGTCACCGCGTACTTCGTGACGGTGTTGCCCTGGCCGTTCGCCGCCGGCCACTTCACCAGCACCGTGCCGTCCGGCCGGGCCTCGGCCGTCACACTGGCCGGCGGGTCCGGCACGGCGGCGGTCGGCGTGACCGGGTTACTCTTCCGGGCCGGCCCGTCGCCCTTGGCGTTCACCGCGTGGACCGAGAACGTATACGTCTCGCCGTTGGTCAGCCCGGTGATCTCCAGGGCACGCTGGTTCGCGCCCACCTCGTGGCGCTGGCCGGCGCCCTCCACCACGTACCTGGTGATCTCAGCGCCGTTGGACGCGGCCGCCTGCCAGCTCACCCGCGCCGACGCGTTCCCCGCGGCGGCGGTCACCGCGCGCGGCGCACCCGGCTTGCCCACCTTCGGCTTCTTCGGCGGGGGCGGCGGCGGGGCAACCGGCGGCGGGTCACCGCCGAGCACGTCGTTGGCGTACTTGTTGACCTCGCGCACCTGGTTCCGGTCGTCCACCACCTGCGCCGTCGACGAGTTCGGCGGGTTGATGAACAGATGGTTCTCGCGGACCTCCAGCTCCATCGGCCCGGGCCGCCCGGACCCCTTGATGGTGTCGACGAGCTGCCCGTTCCCGTCGAACGAGTAGACCGTGCCGGTGGTCTCGTCGGCGCAGTAGAACCGCCCCGCCCAGGCCACCGCCGGGCTCAGCTCCCCACCCGCGCCGGGCACCGTGAACCGCTGCACCTCGGCGGCGTCGCGGACCACGTGCACCTTCCGCTCACCGCTCACCGTGACCGGCACCTGCGGGCCGGTGGTGCGCGTCGGCAGGCTGCCCGGGGCGGTCATCGTCAGGTTGGCCCGCTGTGTCTGCCCGGCCCGCACGGTGACCAGCGAGGCGGAGGTGCGGTCGAGCACCGCCACCCCCTCGTCCAGCGTGGACACCACCAGCTCGTGGGCCGGCTCCGCCACCTCGTACGTCTCGACCCGCTTCGGGCTGAGCCCGGCGGGCGGCGCGGTGCCCGGGGTGGCTGGCAGCTCGGCGGCCGTGACCGCGGAGACGGTGCCCTCGCTCGGCACCGCGATCCACAGCTTGCCGGCACCGTCGAACGCCCCGCCCGTGATGCCCGGCGGGTAACGCACCGGCTCGCCCACCGGCGTCAGCGACCGCGGGTCGAGCTGCCGGACGATGCCCTGCACCGCGTCGACGACGAACGCCGCGTCCTCGTGCAGCGCGACGCTCACCCCGAGGCCCGGCGCGGTCGGCGTGGTCGCGGTGATCTGGAGGGTGGCCAGGTCCAGCGAGCTGACCTGACCGGTGTTCAGATCGCGCAGGATCAGCAGCCGGTCGGTCTGGGCGACCTGCATCTGGTGCCGACGCCCGCCGGGCACCTCCATCCGGGTGTCCACCCGCGCGGTCACCCCGTTGACCCGGGCCAGCTCACTGCGGCTGGTGCTCCACAACCAGGACGAGGCGTCGTAGTTGGCCACCGCGTTGTCGGCGGCCCCCAGCCCGAGCACGGTCAACCCCATGGCGGCCAGCAGCGCCGCCACGGTGCCGATGGTCACCAGCCCGCCCCGCATCCGGGACCGGGGGCGGGCCGTCTCCGGCCCGGTGCTCGTGACGCTCTCGATGGTGGTCACTGGCGGCTGCCTCCCCGCGTCGGTGGGGGAGGGCGGCACGCGCGGTCGACCCTCCCCAGAGCCGGGAGCCATCATAGGGGCCACCCAGGACCGGTGAAACCCGCACCGTCCTCCTGTGGACACCGAGCGTGTCGTGGCGCCGCTCAGTTCGGCGTCGTGCCACCTTCCCGATCGGTGCAGACCTGACCCGAGGTGGCGTAGGTGTCCGTCGAGTAGACGGCCAGCACCGTGAAGCAGTAGTCCAGCTTCGGACTCAGCCCGTTCACCGTGTAGCGGGTCTGCCCGGCGTCCACCGTGGCCATCACCCCCAACTTCTGCCCGGCCCGCCCGCCGGCCACCACGAACGGCACACCGCCGCCCGTCGGGTCGGTCCAGGTGACCGTGATCGTGGTGGTGTCGTCCTGCAACCGCAGCTCACCCGGCGGTGGACCGCTCACCTTCGGCTTCGCCGCCGTCGGCGCCGGCGCGGGCGGCGGCGCCGGGTCACGGTTGAGCAGCACGGCGCCCACACCGACGGCGGCCGCCACCACGACCACCACGATGCCCGCCACCAGGGCCACCACCGTCCGGTTGCGGCCGCGCGACTCCGGCTCCTCCGCCGCCGGGTACGCGGCCGGCTGGTGGAACGCCGGCGGCACCGCCGGCCAGGCCCCCTGGCTCGGGTACGGCTCCGGGGCCGGCTGTTGCGACTCGGGGAAGTCCAGCAACCCGTCGTAGACCGGTAGCGGTCGCGGCGTGTCCTCCCCGCTCTCCGGTGCGGGGTCCGGGTCCGGGTTCACCGTGTCGGGCTCGTCCACGACGGGCTCGGGACGGGGATCGCCCGGCCGGTCGAGGGCCTGCGGCGGGGCGGCGCTGCTCCACGGCGGCGCGGTCATCCCCCACGGCGGCACGGGCGAGGCGCTGACCGGCGCCGAGGCGGGCGGCCCGCTCACCGGCGGCGGGTACCCGGGCGGGCCACTGACCGGGTATCCGGCCGGTGGCACTGTCCCGGACGGTGGGCCGCTGGCGGGTGGTGCGCTGAACGGTGGGCCGCTGGCGGGTGGTGCGCTGAACGGTGGGCCGCTGGCGGGTGGTGCGCTGAACGGTGGGCCGCTGGCGGGTGGTGCGCTGAAGGGCGCGCTGGCAGGTGGTGGGCTGAACGGCGGGTTGCTGCCCGGCGGGGTGGCGAAGGGCGTGCCCGTGCCCGGTACGGCGCCGGCCGGGGGAGCGCTGACCGGCGAGGGCGGAGGCGGCACGGCGCTTCCCTGCGGAGGCGACGCGGGACCATCGACGGTCGGCGGAAGGGGCGCCCCGCTGATGGGTGGGCCGCTGACGGGCTGCGGCGGGAAGGGCGCGCCGCTGACCGGCGGACCGCTCGCCGGGGGCGCACTCACCGGGGGCGCACTCACCGGGTCCACGCTCGCCGGCGGCGCGCTCACGGGCGAGTTGCCCGCCGGGGGCGCGCTGACGGGCGGGCTGCTGACCGGAGCGGCCGCGCCCGGCGGCGAGGCGGCGATCCGCTCGGCCTCCTCCCGGAGCAGGGGGCCGATCTGCTGCACCTGGATGGTCGGCTTGTCCCACCCCGGCGCCGGGGCAGCTGGGGTGTCGCCCCCGCCGGGCTCGCCGCCCGCGGCCGGCTGGCCGGGCGCCCGATGTGGCGGAACGACCGTCGCCGGTGTGGCCGCCGGCGGGGTCGGGATGGGTGCCGCAGCCGGCGCGGTGGGCACCGGCGGGGCGGAAACCGGGATGGGTGGGGGCGGAGGTAGCACACCGGACGCGGGCGGGGCGGACGTCGGAGCCGGCATCAGCGGAGCCGGCGGGACCGACCCGGCGGGCGGAACCGACGGTCCGGGCACGCCGGAGACCGGTGCGGCCGGCGCAGCGGGCGCGGGCGGCGTCGAGACCGGTCGGGCCGGCAGCGGAATGACCGGTGCCGGCGGCAACGGGATCGGCGCCGCGGCAGCCTGCGGTGCGGCAGGGACCGGCATCGACGAGGGCGGTACCGGCGCCGGCGCGACCGGGGGCACCACGCCGTACGGGGGCCCCGACGGCATCCCGGGCGGCGCCGGGCGCGCCGCGGGCGGCGGGGTCTGCGTGGGCGGTGCCGAAACGTGCCGGGCGGGCGGTGTCGCACCGGGGGCGTGCGGCGTGAGGTGCCGAGCAGGCGGCACCGGCGCCGGCCCCGGCGGGGCGGCGACCGGGGGGCGTGGCGCGACCGGCGTGACCCCCGGTGCCGTCGGCACCGCAGCGCCCGGCGGTGGCGGGACGGCTGGGGCCGTGCCGGAGACGGGCGGTGCGGTGAACCGCGTCGTCGCCTCCGTGGAGGCCGCCCAGCCACTCGGCGCGCTGCCGGCGGGTGCGCCGGGCCCCGAGGTCGGGGTCGGGGGAGCGGACATGGGCGGGGGGATGATCGGAGGCGGCGGCAGCGGGGCCGAGGCCGGAGCGGCGCTGGTCGGCGCCGGCGGAACGGGCGGGGGCGGCGGCAGGTGCGCCGCCGGACCGGAGGCGGGCGGCGGCGGCAGGTGCGCCGCCGGGCCGGAGGTGGGCGGCGCCCAGGCGGCCGGTCGGGCCGGCGCCGCCGGTGGTGCCCATTCGGCGCCGGGCACCGGCGGGACGGGAGCGGGCGCCGCGGGTGCGCCGGGCCGGGGCGGGGCGGGCTGCGGCGGGTACGGCTGCGGCACGGCGGGCAGCGACATGGTCGGCCCGGACAGCGCCCCCGGGTCGGGTTGCGGGCCGGCAGCGGCGGCCGAGCCGCCGGGAGGTGGGCCGGGCGGGAAGGGAGCGGCGGCGGAGCCGCCGAGGTACTGGTGGGCTGCGCGTACCGCGGGGTGGTCCGGACCGAGCACGGCGGGCCCTGCGGTGGCCACGCGGGTGTAGTTGCGGCGGGCCTCGTGCCGGTTGCCGAGTTCCTCCGCCACGCCGGCGAGGTCGAAGCTCAGCGCGAGCATCAGCGGGTCGGCGTCGCCGCGGCGACGCTCGCCGGCCGCGTACGCCTCTTCCAGCACCCGTCGGGCGGCGGCCGGATCGTCGGCCTCGCGATGCAGGCGAGCCAGCAGGTGGCCGGTGGCCAGTACGTCGGGGTGGTCCTCCCCGTACGCCGGTCGGGCCGCCGCGATCGCGTCGGCGAGCAGGCGGCGGGCGGTCGCCAGGTCACCCGCAGAGCGCAGCGCGAGGGCCTGGTGTTGAGCGGCGGTCAGGGGGGAGGGGTGGGACACGGGAGCAATGCTGCCCGGAATCGCCGGGTCCTCGCTACCCGGGCCCCGGGATCCGGTACGCGGCAGCGGTGCCCGCGGCCGCGCCAGTGCCTTGAGCTGGGGAAACTCCGCGGGGTGGCGGCGATGTGCATGATCCACCCGGGCCGTGTACAGTAATGCCCCGTGCGGCCCGCCGGGCCGGCCGAACCGGTGCGAAGATCACCTTGGCCGACAGGTTAGGCTGGACGAGCAGGTCCGGGTGGCGGAATGGCAGACGCGCTAGCTTGAGGTGCTAGTGCCCGTATAGGGCGTGGGGGTTCAAGTCCCCCCTCGGACACAAACCATTACCCCACGGTGCGCGCTTAGATCCACTGAAGCGCGCACCGTTTGCGTTTCAGCCTCGTAAGTGAGTCGCAGGCCGAGTTGCCGGTAGACCTCGGCCTTGTCGGCGGAGTCGGCGTCGCGAAGCACGCCGGCGATGTCGCCGAGCGCTCGCACGAGGTTCGAGATCTCCGTTCGGCTCATCCGGCGCGGGCCGGTGCCCGACTGCGTGTGAAGATCAGCTTCGGCTCGAGCGCATTCGGCCTGGGTCTGGGTGATCCAGCCGGTGACCACCGTGGGGTCTGCACCGGCGTCGAGGGCGGCGCGGTACCGCTCCAGCTTGGTGTCGCAGTCCGTGATGATCGCCTGGGCTGCCGTGGCAAGCGCGGGTGGATGCTCCAAGGGCTGGGCGTCGGTCATCGCGGTGATCGTCTGTTGGAGCCGGTGGGGTGTGAAGGCGGAGGCCAGCCAGGTGTCGAGCGGGTCGGTGAGGGCGTCCTCGCAGGTACACGTTGCTTGGATGTTCGACCTGGTTGGCGAGGGCGTACTCCTGGGGGAAGCGGCAGCGGTAGTAGGCGGCCCCGTGGTTGTACTGGCCCTGCATGCGCCGGTCGCAGGCGGCGCAGTAGATCAGGCCGCGGAAGACGTACGGGTTGCGGGTGCGCTGCTTGATGGCATGAAGGAGCGGGGCCTCGCTCCTCGTGGGTCCCGGGCGGGATGCTCGGGGTGCTCACGTCTCACGACGAAGGAGGCCCCTCATGCAGGCAGAGTACGACGGCCGGCAGATCGTGGGTATCGATCTGCACCGGCGCAGGTCGGTGATCGTGCGGATGAGCGAGGCAGGCGAGAAGCTCGACACGGTGCGGATCGACAACGACCCGGTCGCGCTCGGGTTGGAGATCGCCAAGGCCGGCCCGGACCCGGAGGTGGTCCTGGAGGCCACCTATGGCTGGTACTGGGCGGTGGATGTGCTGACCGCGGCCGGTGCCCGGGTGCATTTGGCGCATCCGTTGGGGGTGAAGGGGTTCGCCTACCGGCGGGTGAAGAACGACGCCCGTGACGCGGCCGACCTGGCGGATCTGCTGCGGATGGGCAGGTTGCCGGAGGCGTACGTGGCGCCGCCGGCGGTGCGTGAGTTGCGGGAGCTGGTGCGGTATCGAGCCAGACTGGTGGCCCTGCGCAGCGGGTTGAAGGCATCGGTGCACGCGGTGCTGGCCAAACAGGGCGTGCACATCCCTGTCTCGGATCTGTTCGGCGCGTTGGCGGGCGGGAACTACTCGCCCGGGCACCGCTGGATGGCGCCTACCGGGGGCGGGTGTCCTCGCTGTGCCGGCTGATCGACGCAGTCGGTTTCGAGGTCGACGCCCTCGCGGGGCCGATCCGGGCCAGACTCGCGGGGCACCGGGGTTACACCGCGATCCAGGCCATCCCCGGTGTCGGACCGGTCCTGGCGGCGGTGTTCGTCGCCGAGATCGGCGAAGTCGACAGGTTCCCCGGCCCGGCGCAGCTGACCTCGTGGGCTGGGCTGACCCCGCGGCACCGCGAGTCCGACCTTGTCGTGCACCGGGGCCGGATCACCAAGCAGGGCTCGACCCTGGTGCGGTGGGCCGCGGTCGAGGCCGCCCACAGCGTTCCGCACCGCGCTGGATGGCTGGTCTCCCGACGGGCGGCCATCGCCGAGCGCCGTGGACGCAACATCGCCACCGTCGCGGTGGCCCGCAAGCTGCTCGCCCTCGTCTATTACGGCCTGCGCGACGGGCATATCCGTGCCCTCGCCCCGGCCCGGGCGGCGGCGTGAGCAGGTTCGGACGTGACCGGACGCGTGGTCGTGCCACGTCTGGCCCCCGTCGGCCGACGGCGAGGCCGCCCGCTTGATTGACCCCGTCCGGTCACGGTCGCACACCACCATGCCCCCCAACCCAGGCGGGGCGAATGGATGACCGGCAGCCGAACCCGGCCTGCCCCACCGACAGCAGTCGGAACCTGGCGACGCGACCACACCCACAACACCGACTTCCGGCATCACCACGATGGCACCCACGGCACCGGCGTCAAGGCCAAGCCCTATCGGGTGGGCCTGCGGCCCAGCCCTGACCCCGGCACCGCGCAGACGCCTGCCCGAAGCCGTCCCGGAAGACGGGCAAAACAAGTGTCAACGGTTCAAAACCCCACCCTTGACCGGCCCCGCTCCTTCATGGATGACGTGGCGGGCCGGGCGGCGGCCCGCTCCCAGGAGGGCGGGTCGACGGCAGAGGGGATGACACGTGCAGAGTCGAGCTTAGTTCGAATCGAGCGCTAAATCAGTTATCGGTGAGCACAATGCTTACCGTCCACGTAACGCGCCTTCACTCGTTCTTTCAATCAACAGGTTGAGGAAGAAGAGATGCGGATCGCGTAGCGGTGGCCACGACGGCGGGCGAAGTCGTCCACGCCCAGCACCGTCGGCGTCACCGACGACGGATCGGCATCGCCGAATCATCCGGATCAACGTCATCCGAGACACCGCCAACCGCTGCGCCAACCGACTGCCCGGTCGACCACCCAACGCCACCGCGACCGCTTCCAGGTCGCCCGCCGCCAAGACGGTGTGACGGGCATGCCGACGAGTCAGACCGGGCACCTGCTCGACGAACGTTTGCCGCGGGCATCCGGCGTTCGCGCAGGTGAACCGGCGGACCGTCAACGCGACCAGCACCCCGTGACCACCCAATTTGACATCGGCCAGCCGCTGCACATAGCGACTATGCACAGTGGTCGACCAGGTGCCGCAGGCATTACACCCTGCCCGCACCGTCTGTGTCGCCGCATCGATCCTGACCCCGACGCCCCGGACCACCACCGCTTCCAACCGCTGACCCATCAGGTGCGGCAGCAACGCCGGAGTTACCTCCATCCCGGCACCCAACCCCAACTACCGACGAGCGCGACTCACAAAATGTGTGCCAGAGCCAGTTTTCGGGCGCCGTTGACACTCCTCGGGCTTTCGCCCGTACAATTCCCCCGCGCTCATGGCCCCATCCTGGCATTCGCCCAGAATTCCGAGAATGGCCCCGGGCGCCCTGCCGGCAGTTGCCCCCGGTTCGCAGTGGCGGATCGGTAGTGGTGGATGGCCTTGGCGCGGCTGCCGAGAGCGCCGGATAGCAACCGTACTGGCAGGGGCGTAGCTGCCCCGTCCGCGCCGTGTCATGACAAGGAGCTGGGAGGTGCGGGTTTGCCGTAGTCGTACGAGCGAGCTAATATTTGTACGTGCGTACAACACCATCGTCGAAGCCCTCCATTGGCGGTCTTGCCCGGCGAGCCCAGTTGGTCGGGTGCGCCGTTGACGCCTTGGTCGAGCAGGGATTCGCAGGAGCGTCGATCGCCGAGGTCGCCCGCCGCGCCGGGGTCAGCAAGGGGGTGGTGACCTATCACTTTCCAAGCAAGAAGGATCTGCTGGATGAGGTGGTGGCCTCGCTCTACCGCGACGCCGGGGAGCAGATCTCCACAGCGGTCGGCGACAGCCACTCGGTCATCGGCGAGCTCACTGCATACATCCGGAGCAACCTGGCCTTCGTCGCCGAGAACCCGAGACACGTGCGCGCGGTCATGGAGGTAGCGGCCAACACGCGCCCCCCAAAGGGGGTCCCGGGAGGCGAGGATCCCCTGGCCGCTCACCTGCGGGAATTGATTGAGCGAGGGCAGGCGGCGGGTGAGCTCGCGGGGGTAGACGCAGGAGTCGTAGCCGTGACGATCCGCGCCTCGATCGACGCCGCAGCGGCCCGCGCCGCCTGCGACCCGACAGCTGATCCACGAAGCCACGCCGAGCACTTGATCACCATCGCCCGACGCGCCCTGCAGACCGAGGAGTCCCGATGAAGACAACGCGAAGCGGTCCGGCCGCATTCACCGGCTTCCTTCTCCTCGACCTCGTGGTGCCGCTCGCGTCCTACTACGTCCTCCGCACTCTAGGGGCAGCCATCTGGACCGCCCTCCTCGCCGGGGCCGCGTTGCCAATGCTCCGCCTGGGCGCCAGCCTGCTCCGTCAACGACGCGTCTCCCGGACCAGCCTGTTCTCGCTTGCGCTCATCACCGTCGGGACCGCAGTCGGCCTCATGACCGCCGATGCGCGGCTGCTGATGGCCCGCGAAAGCTACCTGACAGGCGTCGTGGGTGGCTGGTTCCTGCTGTCCCTGCTCTGGCCACGGCCGCTCGTCTTCACGGGAACCGTCGGCTTCATGCCTCAGCCGGCGGCCGAGGCGTGGCACCGATCCTGGGAGATCAGCGAGACCTTCCGTGGGGCCATGCGGGGCATGACCTGGGGCTTCGGACTGGCCTTCCTCGTTGACGCCGCGGCCCGCGTGGTGATGAGCTACACGCTGCCCCTGGACCTCGTCCCGGTGGCCTCCGTCGTGCTCCTCGCCATCATGCTGACCATCGTCGTTCAGATGGGCAAGGCATGGGGACGGTCGCGCATGCGTCACCTCACGGAAGCGCCGCGCTGACCGTGCGTCGACCATCGCAAGGAATCCTTCACCGCGAGGCCGGGGACCGCCGACCGTCACGAGCTGGCTCGCGGCGCCCCCCAAGGCGGCCAGGCCCTCGACGTGTGTTTGGGTACCGTATGGGTCATCGCGCTGTGTCGCCGTCGCACCCGCCTACCCGAGGCCCGTGGTCGTACCTGGCCTGGCTGATCTCTCGGCAGCGCGGCCGGCTGACGCTGGGAGCGGCGCTCGGCACCGCCTGGATGGTCGGGCTGGCCTAGCCTCCGTACGTGCTGTCCCGGGCGGTCGACAGCCTGGCGGACGGCGATCGGGACGCGGTGCTGCGCTGGACGGCGGTCCTGGTCGTGGTCGGTGGCGTCTTGGCAGGCCTGAGCATCTCGCGGCACCGCACGATGACACGGGTGCGTATGGACGCGGCGTTCCGGACGGTTTCGGTGGTGAACGCGCACGCCGTCCGTCTGGGTGCCACGTTGGAGCGGCGCGCCCGCACCGGCGAGGTCGTGGCCATCGGAGGAGGGGACGCGTGGACGATCGGGCGAAGCCTCACCGCGACCGGGCCGGGGGTCGGCGTGGTGTTGGCGTACATAGTGATCGCGGCCTGCTGCTGCGGATCTCGGTGCCGCTGGCGGTGGTGGTGCTGGCGGGAGTACCGGTCCTGGCGCTGATCGTGGGTCCGGCGACGAGAAGGCTGCGCAAGGTTGGGACGCCGTACGGGACTGTACAAATAACGGCTGATCGACCGATCAAGGGAGAGACGCCAGATGACGACCGAGACCACCGTGGGACAGTCGGCCGCCGAGCCGGCCGGTGCGGTCACGGATGAGCAGTTGATCGCGATGCTGGTCGATCGGGCTCGTGGCGATGGGCTGCAGCTCACCGGCGAGGGCGGGCTGCTGCAGCAGCTCACGAAGCGGGTCCTGGAGTCCGCGCTGGACGGGGAGATCACCGACCACGTCGGCTACGACAGGCACGACCCGGCGGGTCGGGGTAGCGGGAACACTCGTAACGGCAGCCGGACCAAGACGGTGCTCACCGACGTCGTGCCGGTCGAGGTCCGGGTCCCACGCGACGCCGCCGGGACGTTCGAGCCGCAGATCGTGCGCAAGCGGCAGCGGCGCCTGTCTGGGGTCGACGACATGGTGCTGTCGTTGTCGGCGAAGGGCCTGACCCACGGTGAGATCAGCGCCCTGTTGAGGGCGTGGGCGACGGCGTTGATCTCGTCGGCGCTCCATCTGGATAGGTCGGTGCCTTTCGGGAAGTACTGCCGCAGCAGGCCGTTGGTGTTCTCGTTGGTGCCGCGTTGCCAGGGGCTGTGGGGGTCGGCGAAGAACACCGGGACGCCGGTCTCGACCGTGAAGCGTGCGTGCGCCGACAACTCCTTGCCGCGGTCCCACGTCAGCGACCGGCGCAGCTGCTCAGGCAGTTTTATGATCGTCTCGGCGAGGGCTTTGCTCATCGTGATCGCCCCGTAGCCGGCGAGAGCAGGACCGTTCTTCGTCCGCGGGATCACACCCCAGCCGGCCTCACGAGGCAGGTGGACCAGCATCGTGAACCTCGTCGTCCGTTCGACCAGTGTCCCGATCGCGGATCGCTGCAACCCGATGATCAGATCCCCTTCCCAGTGCCCCGGGACGGCACGGTCCGCGACCTCAGCGGGACGTTCACTGATCAGCGTGTCGCTCGTGACGTGCGCCCACGCGCGTTGCCTCGCGCGGGCGCGGGGAACACGAAGCGCGCGACCGGTCCGCAAGCAGGTGACGAGTTCGCGCTTGAGGGCGCCACGGCTCTGGACATAGAGCGCCTGGTAGATCGCCTCATGGCTGATGCGCATGGACTCATCCTCCGGGAACTCGGCCCTGAGCCTGCGGGAGATCTGCTCCGGGCTCCACCCGGTAGTCCATGCCCGATCGGCCCGGTGGGGCTTGTTGCGGCCCTTCCACTGCGGGCCCTGCGGGCCGGCGACCAGCCGGCCATCCGCGGTCCGGATCGCACCCGCAAGCCGCTGCTGGACGTACGGCCGCAGCCGCTCATTGGCCAGCAGCTTCGCGGTCTTCGGCCGGCGGGCCCGACGCTCCGCATGCCACTGCGCGATCGAAGCCTTGTAGTCCAACCGGTACGTCCTGGTCGAGGCGTTGCGCCGCAACTCCCGCGAGATCGTTGACGGGTCCCGGCCGAGCCGGCGCGCGATCTCCCGAACGCCCATGCCTTGCGCCCGCGACAGAGCGATGTCCTCTCGTTCGCTGAGCGACAGATAGCGGCCCGACACCGTCGGCGGCAACGCAGGATTCACGCCGCCAGCGTGCCGGAACCACCGGAACCCAACCGGCGACGACACACCCGCCACCGCGGCCGCATCCTCGGTCATCACACCTGACCGGATCGCAGCCCAGAACTTGACCCTGTCCTCACGCCACGCCACCGTCGGCCGCCCCGGCGAAGGAATCTGCCCCCGATACTCCCGAACCCGCTTCTGCCCCGGGCCATAAGCCATCGCTCCACCTCTCCGCTAGGTGTTGCGACGACCGGTTGAATCCGCCAATTACACGTCCTTCCGCTTCGCGGAACGCTTACAGGACAACGGAATCCTGCCCTCGATGGGCTCCGTCGGCGAAAGCTACGACAACGCCCTGATGGAGAATTTCTGGTCGACGCTGAAGATCGAACTCGTCTACCGCACGTCCTGGCGGACCCGCGACGTGGCCGAGGATGCGATCTTCGCCTACATCGATGGCTGGTACAACACCCGCCGAATCCAGAAGGAACTGGGCTACGCGCCGGCCCCCGTCGCGAGCGCGCCGCAGGCGGCGACCGGCGCCATCGAAGTCAGCCCCTTCGTCCCGTACGCCCCGACGCCGCTCGGCGACCAGAGCGACCTCGACCTGCTCGCCACCGACCAGCGGGTACGCGGGCTCGTCCGGGAGGCGCTGCGGGAGATCATCGCGGCCGAGGGACCCGTCGAACAGCACCGGCTCGCCCGCCTGGCCCTGGCCCGGTTCGGCTTCTTGCGGACCCGGGAGGACCGGCGCCTCGCCGTGCTCGCGCTCGTCGACACCCGCCGGCTGTACGGCCATCCGACCGTGGGACGGTACGCCTGGCCCGAGGGGACGGATCCGCAGACCTACCGCGCGTACCGGGTCACCCAGGCGAGCAACGATCGGGCGTTCGAGGACGTGCCACCCGAGGAGGCCGCCAACGCGTTCGTGCACGTTCTGCACGGCGTGCCAAGCATGGACGAGGAGCGCTTGCTGCGCGCCGGGCTGGAGCGCCTCGGCTACCGGCGGCGCACCGACAAGGTCGACAAGCTACTCCGGTACGGCCTGCACGTCGCGGTGACCAGCGGCCGAGCCGGGTTCGACCAAGACGGACGTCTGACCCAGGGGTCGGCATGAGTCACCGACGTGACCGTGCCTGGGCGAAGCCCTCGCCGGCTACGTCGGCCGACTTCTCGCTGTCTCATGGTGCACCGCGCTCGTCCAGCCGAAGACCGATCAGCTCGCCGACGCGGAGCCGTCGTTACGGCCGCTGACCGCGGAAGCCCGCGATGACATAAGCGATGGGTCGCGATCATGCCCCGCGCTCGATCGCCTCTGAGCGGCAGGGAATGCACCTGCCGGCAGGTTGGCCGATGTGCCCCGGACGCGAGCAGCGGCGGCCGCCGCCGGTCATCGGCGGCGCCGCGCCGCCACGCTCGGCGCAACCCGGAGAGCGGGTCTGCCTCCTTTGCGGAGCGAACCGGTCGCGAACCGGTGCCCGCCTGTCTTTCATCGATTGGTCTTCAAAGCTTAGGGTGACACCCTGTCTGTCACCCCCGCTGGCCGAATCTGTCACCCCTCCCTGCTGCTTTGTCACCCCAGAGGCGGTTCCCGTCAGCCCGTCTCCGGTGACCAGGCGGTAGACGCGGGTGGCGATCCCGGCGGCCTTGGACACGGCCAGGCGGCCGAGCTGCACCAGCTTGGTGAGACATCGCTGCACCGTCCGCTCCGAGCAGCCGGCGTAGTTGGCGATGGTGGCGACGGAAGGCCAAGCCTTACCTTCGTGGTTGGCGTGTGCAGCGATGGCGATAGCCACGGCCCGCTCGTTCTTCCCAAGATCTTTCGTCGCGAGAAGAGCGACTTTAACGGCAAGACTCACTGGCCTCGGACCTCCTACGTCCGTCGGGGCCACGGGCAGGTGTTCTGCACCGACGCGGCCGAGCTTCATCTGACATCCCGCGCCGTACCAGCGACAGGTTTAGTGATCCACGCTCACCTATCGCTGAAGGTCAAGTCGCCGAGGAGACGCGGGCAGCCCAACCGGCACCGGCGCGGCACGCCGCTGGTCTGGCTGGCGGTGCTGTTCGCCGTGGCGATCGTGGCGTTCGGCCGCTGGCGCGGGCTGGCCACGCTCGGCGGGCTGGTGGCGAGCTTCGCCGTCCTGCTCGGCTTCGTGCTGCCCGGGATCGGGGCCGGCCAGCCGCCGCTGCTGGTGGCGATCGTGGGCGCCGCACTGATCATGTTCGTGGTGCTCTACCTGACCCACGGGATCACGGCGCAGACCTCGGTGGCCGTGCTCGGCACGCTCGGCAGCCTGGTGCTGACCGGTGTGCTCGGCACCCTGGTCACGGCCGCCACCCATCTCACCGGCTTCGGCAGCGAGGACGCGACCACCCTGTCGATGTTCCAGGGCGACGTGGACCTGCACGGCCTGCTGCTGGCCGGCATCGTCATCGGCTCGCTGGCCGTGCTGGACGACGTCACCGTCACCCAGGCCGCCACGGTCACCGAGCTGGCCCACGCCAACCCGGCGCTCTCCCGACGCCAGCTCTACCGGGCCGCCACCCGGGTGGGCCGGGCGCACATCGCCTCCACGGTCAACACCATCGTGCTGGCGTACGCGGGTGCCTCGCTGCCGCTGCTGCTCCTGCTCGTCGCCGACTCCCGGCCGGTGAGCCAGATCCTCACCAGTGAGTTCCTGGCCCAGGAGATCGTCCGCGGCGCGGTGGCCACGCTCGGCCTGATCGCCGCCGTACCGCTGACCACCGGACTGGCCGCGGTGGTCACCACCGCCGGACGACGGGCGGCACGCGACACCACGCGGGCCGGCACGAGAGTGCCCGCATCCGCCACCG
The DNA here is from genome assembly GCF_042872345.1 of Micromonospora sp. NPDC005299. Lineage (NCBI taxonomy): Bacteria > Bacillati > Actinomycetota > Actinomycetes > Micromonosporales > Micromonosporaceae > Micromonospora > Micromonospora sp. NPDC005299. Next base: position 94,202 of record NZ_JBIAKG010000010.1, on the reverse strand, counting down.
CAGCCGGCTCAGCTGGCCGCCGGTCGGTAATCGACCGAGACCTGGCCCTTGAGGCGCTGAGCGCCGGGCGCGCCGGCGATGGACCACCGGGTCGGGCGGCAGGAAGCAGCTGGGAGGACCTCGATCGCGGCGCGGACCGCGAATGGTGACACTGGTGCGGGGCGTTCGGGGTAAGCAGGCGCTCGCAAGCTGACTGCACCGGTGTCCAGCAACGGCTTCGGGATAAGCCTCGGAACGGGGATCCTGATCACGCCGTTGGTGCCTTCGGGGCCGGCGTTGGTGATACCGGTATCAACCGGCCAACGGCTGTGGTCAAAGCACTAACTTGACCCCTTAACCTGCTGGGCGGTGGCATCGACCCGGCTGGTCATTGGGACAGCCCTTGATCGATCATCCCTCTTGTCTAGGGAAGAAGAATGCAAACCAAGGGCTGTCTGGTGATCAGTGTGCACGTGACGTGATCGACCTCCACGGCGCGCTTGACCAGCAGCTCCTCCACGTCTCGATAGGACAGATTGAACCGCAGATGCCGGCGCACCGCGACCATGATCACCTCGGGCGGAAGCCGGAACCCGGCGAACGCCGACTTCGGAGACAGCATCGGGTGTGCGCGAGCCGACTTCACCGGTATCCGTCCAAATCCCGCGCACCGCGTGGCTGTCGTTGATGGCGACGCTGGTCACCCCCGTATGTTGGTCGGCTGTCCGCGGTCGTGCTCTTCGAATGCGGCGAAGGCGAGCAGGTCGGCCACCTCGTCGACATGCTCGTGGAGCCGGCTGGTCGCGACGCGGAGGAAAGGCTTGTGCGGGCCGGAAAAACAGCGGCCTCCCGGAACGACGGCCACGCCGTGCGCGGCGAGTGTGACCAGTGCGGATCGTTCATCCTCGACGGGCATCCACAGGCTCAATCCTTCGGTGCCGCCCGTGCGTACGCCGCGGGTGGCCAGCGCCGCGGCGAGCGTTCGCCGCCGGGCTCGGTACATCTCGCCGGCCTCGGTGACAAGCGCGCTGGTGTGCGGGTCGGTGAGCAGGTGGGCGAGGCAGTTCTGCAGGATGCGGCTGGTCCACCCGCTGCCGAACGTCCGATAGACGCGCGCCCGCTCGATCAGTGCCGCCGCGCCACCGAGGACAGCGAGGCGCAGGTCGGGGCCGTGTGACTTCGAGTACGAGCGGAGGAAGACCACCCGATCGGGAAGGACCGTGCCGAGCGTCTGCACCGGCCCGGGGGCGAGGTCGGCCAGGCCGTCGTCCTCGATCACGAGGGTTTCCGAGCCGCGTAGTGCGGCAGCGAGTTCCGCGCTACGTGCCGGGTCGACGCTGTGCCCGGTCGGGGAGTGGGCGTGCGGTTGGTAGATGAAGAGCACCGGCTTACGGCGTACCGCGTCGGCTAGGGCGTCCGGCCGGGGACCGCGCCCGTCGCAGGGGACCGGGATCACCTCGGCGCCGACCGCGTCGAGGATGTCGAGCAGTCGTGGCGCGGTGGGATCCTCGACCGCCACCATGTCGCCGGTGACGACCAGGGCCTGGCAGAGCAGCAGCAGACCGTCGAAGCCGCCGTTGACGGCCAGCAGGCCCGCGGGCGGAAACGGCCACGTGGGGCGGACCGCGTCGGCGAGGCGCTCGGTGATCGGCACCCGGTGGTATTCGTTCAGCTCCCCGACACGCAGCGCCGCGGAGAGCGCGGCGTCCAGCGGCGGTAGCAGCGCGGTGTCCGGTACGGCGAGGCGGAGATCATGCAGGAGGCGGTCGCCGTGCCGGCCGACCTCCTCGAAGCGGCGGGGGTGCGGTACGTCGGGTGGGCCGGTGACGATGGTGCCGGCGCGCCCCCGACCGGCGACCGACCGGCGCCGGCGCAGGAGGGACCAGGCCTCGGACACGGTGGCGGGGCTGACGCCGAGCTGGAGCCCGAGGGCGCGCACGGTGGGCAGCCGGGTGCCGGGTGGGATCGCGCCGGCGCGGATCAGCGCGGCGACGGTCGCCGCGATGCCCCGGGCGCTGCGGTCCTCGATCCGCGCGGCCAGCCACTGCGGGTCCAGGTCGCTGGTGGGGGTGGCCGGTGGCGGGGGAGTCATGGCAGATAGTTCACCACATCGTGAGAAGAATGAACAGTAACAAAACTACTATTGTCGGCCAGGTGTCTGAACTTTATCGTTGCCGGCGATGGCTACCTCACTCCACACCCCGCTCCGCCTCGGCGTCCGGCCCTGGTCGCACCTGGTGCCGCTCGCGCTGGGCGAGGTCGGGGCACCCCCGCTCGACGTGCGCGTCGCGCGCCTCGCGGTGACCCCGGACCTGCTCGACGAGAGCGGTCTCGACGCCGGCGAGACCTCCTTCAGCCGGTACACCCTGGCCCGCGCGGCCGGCGACGACCGGCTTGTGGGCATCCCCGCCTTCGTCATGCGCGGGTTCCGGCACCGCTGCATCCTCGTACGCAAGGACAGCCCCGCCGCCGGCGCCGCCGACCTCGCCGGTGCCCGGATCGGCCTGACCGGCTGGCCGGACTCCGGCAACACCTGGACCCGCGCCGTGCTGCGCCGGGCCGGCGTCGACCTCACCGGCGTCGCGTGGATGGTCGGGCCGCTCACCCCCGACGCGGCGGGCGGCGACCGCATGGGTGGGATGGCGCCACCGCCGTGGGTACGGCTCGCCGAGCCGGGAGAGTCCCTCGTCGGAGGGCTCCTCGACGGCACGCTCGACGGGATCATGACGCCGTTCATGCCGCCGGGCTTCCATCGCGACGACACGCCGCTGCGCCCGCTGTACCGCGACTACCGCGCGGCCGAGGTGCGCTACGGCGAGGAGGTCGGGTTCATCCCCGGCATCCACCTCATCGCCGTGAAGCGGGAGCATGTCGAGGCGCGGCCGGATCTGCTCGCCGACCTGATGACGGCGCTGCGGGCATCGCAGCAGGCGTGGTGGGCCAGCTACCGCAAGCACGCCGACTCGACGCCGTGGGCGCTCGCCGAGATCGACGGCACCGAGCGGCGCTATGGCCCGGACTGGATGCCGCACGGCCTCGCGGCGAACCGCTCGATGATCAGCGCCTTCTGCGCGGAACTGCACGCCCAGGGCATCGCCGAGTCGCCGATCGACCCGGACGTGCTGTTCCCCGAGTACACCAAGATCGCCATTGAGATGGGAGTGGAGTAGATGCGCCTCGCGTTGGGCCAGCTCGCCGCCAGCGAGGACTGGCAGGTCAATCTCACCCAGTGCACGGCCCTGGTGGAGCGGGCCGCCGTCGGCGGGGCCGACCTCCTGGTCCTGCCCGAGGGGGTGCTGGCGCGGTTCACCGATGACTTCACCCGGCTGCGTACCGCAGCCCAGCCGCTGGACGGGCCGTTCGTCACCGGTCTCGCCGCAGCCACCGCCGGGACCGAGGTCACCGTGGTGGCCGGTGTCCACGAGCCGGGACCGGACGGCCGGGCGTACAACACCCTCGTCGTGCTGCGTGACGGACAGATTATCGCCAACTATCGCAAACTGCACCTGTACGACGCGTTCGGTGCCAAGGAGTCCGACAACGTCATCCCCGCCGACGACCCGCCGGTGACCTTCCCCTGCGCCGGGCACACCGTCGGGCTGATGACCTGCTACGACGTACGCTTTCCCGAGTTGGCGCGGCTGCTCGTGACCGAGGGCGGCGCCGACGTTCTCGTCCTGCCCGCGGCGTGGGTCCGCGGACCGCTCAAGGAGCGGCACTGGGAGCTGATGGTCGCCGCGCGTGCCCTGGAGAACACCGTCTACGTCGCGGCGTGCGGCGAATGCGGCCCGCGCAACATCGGTCACTCGATGGTCGTCGACCCGCTCGGCGTCGTGGTCGGGCGCCTCGCCGAGGAGCCGGACCTGCTCTGGGCCGAGGTGTCGGCCGAGCGGCTGGCCCAGGCCCGGCGGCGGTTGCCCGTGCTCGACAACCGGCGGTTCTCCGTCGACCCCACCCCGACCCGGTCGCTCGCCACCACGACCGGCTGACAAAAGCAACCCTGGGATAAGAGGAACTATCACCATGCGCCGTACCACCATCGCGGTAACCGCCGTGTCCGCGCTGCTGTCGCTGTCGCTCGTCGGCTGCGCCAAGGACCCGTCCGAGGCTCAGCCGGGCGGCGGGGGCGAAAGCGCCACGCAGCAGCAGGACGCCGCCCTGCACGACAAGCTGCCCGACAAGATCAAGCAGGCCGGCAAGCTGGTGTCGGTCAACAGCGGATCCTTCCCGCCCTACGAGATCGTCGGCAGCAACCGGGACCTCAGCGGCGCCGCCGCCGACCTGTCCGACGCGCTCGGCCAGGTGCTCGGCGTCAAGGTCGAGCACGTGACCGTCGAAGGTCTCTCCGGCGTGCTGACCGGCATCAAGGCCGGCCGGTACGACTTCGCCCTCGGCCCGATCGGCGACTTCCCCGAGCGCGAGACCGACAACGACTTCGTCGACTGGGTGCAGGAGTTCGTCGTCTTCGCGGTGCCGAAGGGTAACCCGAAGCAGATCAAGGACCTCGACAGCGCCTGCGGCCTGCGGGTCGCCGTGATGGCCGCCGGCTCGGCCGAAAAGGTGATCAAAAACCAGGCGCAGAAGTGCACCGCCGAGGGCAAGCCGGCGATCGAGGTGCAGTCGTACAAGGACCAGCCGTCGTCGATCCTGTCGGTCAAGTCCGGCCGCGCCGACGCCTTCTTCTCCTCGCAGGCCCCGCTGACCTACTTCGTCGACCAGTCCAAGGGTGAGCTGGAGCTCGCCGCGGTCGGGCAGAAGAACGGCTTCGACGACCTCTTCCAGGGTGCGGTCGTGCCGAAGGACTCGGCGCTGCGTGACGTGCTGCTGGCCGGCCTGCAGGAGCTCTTCGACAACGGCACCTACGCCAAGATCATGGCGAAGTGGGGTCTCGACGGCAACAAGCTCGACAAGCCGGGCGTCAATCTGGCCGGCAGCAAGGGGTGAATACCATGGCCACGAACGCCCCGGCTACCCGGGACGCCGGCGATGGCGTCGCCGGCACCGCCGAGCCGGTCGACGTCGCACATGCCGTGCCCCAGCGGCATCCGCTGCAGTGGGTGGCGACCGTCGTGGTCGCCGTCCTCGCCGCGCAGCTGATCCACATGCTGGTGACCAACCCCAACTTCGAATGGGACGTGGTCCTCCAGTACTTCAACACGGAGTCGGTCGGCCGCGGCCTGTGGACCACGCTGAAGCTCACCGTCATCGCGATGGCCGTCGGCATCATGCTCGGTGTGCTGCTGGCGGTCTGCCGGCTCTCCACGAACTGGCTGTTGCGGTCCCTCGCCGCGCTATACATCTGGTTCTTCCGCGGGGTGCCGGCGCTGGTGCAGCTCATCTTCTGGTTCAACATGTCGGCGCTGATGCCGCGGGTGTCGATCGGCATTCCGTTCGGGCCCGAGTTCGCGCACTGGGAGACCAACGCGCTCATCACCCCGCTGCTCGCTGCGATCCTCGGCCTCGGGCTGAACGAAGGCGCCTACATGGCCGAGATCGTCCGGGGCGGCCTTATGTCGGTCGACCAGGGGCAGACCGAGGCGGCGCAGGCGCTCGGCATGAGCCGGACACGGACCCTCTTCCGGGTCGTCCTGCCACAGGCGATGCGCTTCATCGTGCCCCCCACGGGCAGCCAGGTGATCAACATGCTCAAGGCGACGTCGCTGGTGAGCGTGATCGCGCTCAGCGACCTGCTCTACACCGTGCAGTCCATCTACAACCGCACCTTCCAGACGATCCCGCTCCTGCTCGTGGCGTGCGTCTGGTATCTGGTGATCACGTCGATCCTCTACGTCGGGCAGTCGTTCATCGAGCGGCACTACGCCCGCGGGAGCAACCGCAACGCACCGACCCGCTACCGCGACGTCCTCAAGATCCGTCGCAAGCCGGCCGTGCCGAGGGTGGAGGTGCCGTCATGACCGCTGCCAGCCAGCCGCTGATGTCGGCTCGCGGAGTACGCAAGCAGTTCGGGCCGCTGGAGGTGCTCAAGGGGGTCGACCTCGACGTGCACCCCGGCGAGGTGGTGGTGATCCTGGGCCCATCCGGCTCCGGAAAGTCCACCTTCCTCCGCTGCGTCAACCACCTCGAGCGCATCGATGGCGGCTCCGTCACAGTGGATGGCGAGCTCGTCGGGTACGAGCAGCGCGGTAGGCGCATCCACCGGCTGCCCGAGCGGCGCGTCGCCCGGACCCGGCGCCAGATCGGCATGGTGTTCCAGCACTTCAACCTCTTCCCGCACCTGACGGTGCTCGGCAACGTCATCGAGGCGCCCGTCGGGGTGCTGCGCGAGCCCAGGGCGAAGGTGCTCGCCCGGGCGCGTGCCCTGCTCGACAAGGTCGGTCTGGCGGACAAGGCGGACTCGTTCCCCCGCCAGCTGTCGGGTGGCCAGCAGCAGCGCGTGGCCATCGCCCGGGCGCTCGCCATGCGCCCCAAGCTGATGCTCTTCGACGAGCCGACCAGCGCGCTGGACCCGGAACTGGTCGGTGAGGTGCTCGCCACGATGCGGGACCTCGCCGCGGACGGGCTGACGATGATCGTGGTGACCCACGAGATCACGTTCGCCCGCGAGGTCGCCGACCGCGTCGTCTTCATGGACGGCGGCACGATCGTCGAGAGCGGCACGCCCGCCGAGGTGCTCGATCGGCCTGCCAACCCGCGTACCCGGGCCTTCCTCTCACGATTCCTCCCAGCCGGACAGTCGACCGCCTGAGCCCCAGCTCAGTGACCGCCGTCCACCGCCGGGAATCGGTGGGCGGCGGTCGGGGAGAGCAGATTGGGAGCAGCGAGGTGCACTCAACGGCGCTGTACTGCATCGAACGGCGCTCAACGGCGCCCAACGACATGCGTTCCCGCCTGCTGCTTCACAATTGCGCAGATCAGAGGCGGTGCAGCGTCTTGCTTCACACGGAGTGCTCAGCCATATTGAGCAGCAGTCGAAAGCACTCTATGTTGCCTGGCAGGTGAGTATCCGCAGGTCAAAGCGGTAAGGAGCCGCTCGACGGCCTGGCCTTGCATTTGGGAGCAGGTTGGGTGCAGCTCGGCGAAGTGGTCACCGCGTCCGAAGTGCTCACCGAGGTCCGACAAGGAATAGTGCGCTGACCTGCTGCGATGTGGACGAGCGGGTCGGTGTGACCTCCCAGAGAACACCGAAGTGGTCAGGGTTCGCTGCTCCCCGCCTGGTCGGTGCCGGCTGTCGTCCCGCGGCCCGCTGACGCCAATCACGAGGGCATCCTGCATCGACGCATGGCTCTGGGCGCCGTCGTGGTGGCGTCGATATGGATCCCGGGAGCTGAGACTCGAATCCCACGGCAAATCCCCTGAGCAGGGCCTTCTGCTCGGTGACCTCTTCGACAAATCCGAAGAGGTCCAGCTGCTCCCGCAGCAGGTCGTCTCGCCCCGCTGCGCTACTGGCGGCAGACGTGGTGCACACTGCCAGCCGTGACTTTGCGATCTTCACTGGTGCTGCCTGTGGCCGCCGTTGTCATGGTTGCCGCGGCTGGCTGTTCCTCCGGCACCACCAACATCCCGGCGCCTGCTGCAAAGCAGAGCACTGCGACCGCTGCTGTGGCGGGTTCGGCTGCGAAGCCTGCGACCACGGGTCCAACTGCCGAGTAGGTGGTGGCAGCGTTCGACAAGGCGGGGCTGCCCGTGCCCAACCCTCGCGACAACTCCAAGAACTGCGCGGCGCTCGGCTGCACTCAGCTGCTCACTACCGACGCGATCTCCGTGTACGTGTTCCTTGCTGGGCGGTGACTGGTTCGATGTGGTGCCGGCGTGCCAGTACGACGATGGCCAGGACCGCCATGGTGACGATGGCCAGGAGTGAGAGGAGGTGGGGCTTGCCCGGGATTACCTGGGCTGAGATGAGGGAGAAGTCCCACATTCCGTGGATGATGGCCGGCACGGTGATGCCGCCGGAGCGGCGTCGGATGAGGTAGAGGAAGTAGCCGGCGACCATGGTGGTCAGTACCTGGGCGAAGGCTACGGCACCTACGGTGAGCAGGTTGGTGGCGTGGGCGAGGGCGAAGATGACCGTGGACCACAGGGCGACCTTTCCTTCGGTGAACCCGGTGGAGCGGAACACGGTCACCCCGAGCCCACGGAATATCAGTTCCTCGCTGGCGCCGATCAGCAGTGCGGAGAGCAGGAGTGTCAGGGTGAAGGTGGCGCCCTTGGTGGCGAGGGCGCCGTAGTCGGTCACGATGAGAGCGCAGGTCGCCATGCCGATGGGCACGACCACGACCCAGCGCTGGACCGGATGGTTATCCCGCAAGACCGGCGGCCACCAGCGAAGCCAGGAGATGGCCGCGATCACCAGCACGACGGAGACCGCCTCCGGAACCGTGATGCTGCGCCACATCTCGTTCAGCGTTCTAGGCGCGGCGTACCTCGTTTCCAGGCCACTGGTCAGGGTCAGTGCCAGCCCGTGGAGCACGACCAGGTAGGCGACGACCATGCCGACGAACGCGACCACGGATAGGCGTCGGCTGTCCGCCGGCAGGAGGTGCCGCGAGTTCGACGGCGGCGTCATGCCACCCTCTGTTCCTTCACCCGAGTCAGGTCCACGCCTCGCCGCCGTATCACGGCGCCGGCTACCCCGCTTCGGCCGAATCATTCCGGCCTGTACCGTGCCAAAACTCTGTTTAAGGCTGTGTGCTGGAGATTTGCCTGGCGGATCAATCGGCTCGACGATATTCCTTGATGACGCCGCCCAGGACGCGGCGTCGCCGGATCGGCTTGTCGATCGCGACGACCGCGTCGGGGTCGTAGTCGGGTGGATGCTGCTCCAGGCTCTGGTGGGGCCGGTGCCGGACGAAGTGGTCCTCGTAGTCGCGCAGCACGGTGCCGGCGTGCTGTTCGTTGTAGATAAGGACCCGGTCGGTGCACTCGGCCCGGACGCTGCGCACGAAGCGTTCCGCGTACGCGTTCGTCCGAGGCGTGCGTGGCGGTGTCTTCCCTTCACCATCGAACGGCCCGCCGAACTCAGAGCCGAGGTGCGCGCCCTGGCCGCCCGCCTACTCACCCACGCAGACGCAGGCGAGTAGACCGCCACAGCGGCCCGTCGACGTTGGTACTCCGGCAAGCATGAAACATCCGCTCTTGCCGCCGACCGTGCGCGTGGTGTCTCAGCACGCCGGTCACGCTGAGTAAACGTCAGCCTCGATGCTGTTCCTTAAAGACGTGCCGAGGCGAAGCGCCAAGGCACCGGGCGACGCCACGTCGCGCGCCGGGGTCGGGGAGCACGTGGGGAGCAGCCGTGTGCACTGAACGGCGTTGAACTGATCCAACAGCACGCAACGGCGCTCAACTGCACCCGCCCCCACCTGCGGCTTCTCATTACCGCAGGTCAGAGCCGGGGCAGCGTCCTGCTTCACACGGAGTGCTCAGCCGTATGCACAGCAGTCGACGGCACTCTATGTCGCCTGGCCGGGGAGTATGCGCAGGTCAGGGCGGTAAGGAGCCGCTGGACGGCCTGGCCTTGCATCTGGGAGCAGATTGGGTGCAGGTCGGCGAAGTGGTCACCGCGCCCCGAAGTGCTCACCACAGTCGGACGCGGAATAGCGCGCTGACCTGCGGTGATGTGGGCGAGTAGGCTGGCGTGACCTCCCAGAGAAGATCGAAGTGTTCACCTCCCCGACGCCAGCAGCGCGCTGAGCAGCTTCAGGTAGCAAGTCGACGGCTGGGGCGTCCCGCCGATGCGCCCGGGCGATAGGTGTCCGTCGCTGGGTGCGCCCGTCTCTCCCTCCCGAGCAGTCCTGCTATCCGGAAGATCAATCTCAGTCGCACCGCCTTGACCAGGGCTTCCTGCTTGGTGACCTCTTCGGCGGACCCGAAGCGGTCAGGCTGCTCGCACAGCGGGTCGTCCCGGATGGCTGCGCCGCTGGGCGGAGGGCGTGGTGCGCACGGCCAGCCGTGAGCCATCCGAGCCTCGGCGGTCGGGGCGGCCCGACCACGCCGGCTCCGGGCGCAACCTTCTGGGCGCATTGGCTCCGCCCTAACAGCGACCGTGGCGCGTCCGGCGCGACGTGGCTACCAGGCCCGTACCACCGCGTCCGACACGCGCAGCGTCTCGTTCGGCTCGACGGCCGGGTCGTCTCGCACCACCGCGACGTCCAGCCCGGCCTTTTCCAGGCGGTCGAAAGCCCGGGCTGCATCGGCCACGGTCCCGGCGGCCACCACGGCGTCCAGCAGGTCGTCGGTGACGAGATCTGTGCGCGGGACGCCGCGATGCCAGCCCTCGCGCAGGCTCGCCGCCACGTCAGGTTCCACGCCGGCAAGGCGCGTGATGATGTGCTCGCCGTGCACGCCGAGGAAGCGCGCCACCATGGGCCGGATCCGGTCCCGTGCGGTCGCCGCATCCTCGTCGACCGCGATCCCCACATAGGCCGACAGCTCCAGACCCGGGCCGACCTGCTCGCGTACCCACCGCACGTACTTCGGCCCGGCGAGGATGGACAGCAGCAGGCCGTCTGCTAGCTTGCCACCGCGGGCGATGGCCTGGGGACCCTTGACCCCGAGGACGATGGGGGGATCGGGGCGCACCGGCGTGAAGGACAGTCGGGTGTCCACGTGGAAGAACTCGCCGGCGAAGCTCACCTGCGCGCCGGTGAGGAGCTGCCGCAGCACGGCCACCGCCTCCAGGGTGCGGGCGAGCGGCCGCTGGAACGGGATACCGAGCTGGTCGGACATCCAGTGCTCGTTGCTCGCGCCCAGTCCGAGCACGGCGCGTCCACCGCTGATCTCATCCAGGGTGGCGAACTCCATAGCGGTCAGCGCCGGGTGTCTCGTCCACGGGTTCACCACCCCGATGCCGACGCGGACCCGCGACGTCGCGGCTGCGACCGCCCCGGCGAGGGCGAACGCTCCACGCTCCAGGTAGTCCTCGGTCAACCACACGTCGTCGAATCCCGCCGCCTCCGCCGCGATGGCGGCCCGTACCGCGCTGGCTGAGTCGCGGTGCCCGGAGATCGAGAAGGCCAGCCTCACGTCGTGGTCCTCGCCGTAAGCGCGTCATCCAGCGCATCGACCGACGGTGGGATCACCGCGACATCCGGCAGCCGGGCGGCCGTCGCGCCCACGTCCTTTAGCCCCGTGGAGGTGCCGATGATCACGACCGTGTCCTCGTGGCACACCACTCCGGCGGCGGCTGCCCTGCCCAGCGCCACGGCCGCCGTCACGCTCGAGGCCTCTAGATACACGCCAGCCTCCTGGGCGAGCTGCAGCTGGGTCGCCATGATCTCCTCGTCGTCTGGGGTCGCGAACGCCGCACCGTGGCTCGCCCAAAGGGCCGCGAGGCTCTGCTGGCTGCCGAACGGGGAGGCGGTGGAAAACGCCACCGACGGCTGCACGGGAACCGGACCGGCGACGGACGCCCCCGACGCGAGCGCGGCGGCCAGGGGCCCGAACGGCTCGGCCGCGATGAGGCGCGGAACACGTTCGATCACTCCGATTGCCGCCAGGTCGGCGAACCCCCGGCCGATGCCGGAGAGCCCGTCGCCGTAGGCGACTGGGACGACGACCACGTCCGGCGGGCGGGAAAGCTGTTCCACCAGTTCGTACGCGATGGTCTTGTAGCCATCGACGCCGTACGGGTTGGATCCGGCTGGCGGGTTCGCGAACCCCGACATGGCCATCCACCCGCGGGTGGCGACGAGCTCCCGCATGAGTGACCACCGATCGGCCGGGTGCTGCAGCGCGACCACGTCGGCCCCGTACGACTGCATCAGGGTTTTCATTGTCGCCGGGACCGAGGCCAGCGTGAGCACGACGCAACGTAGCCCCGCCCGGGCCGCGTAGGCGGCGATGGCCGCGCCGTGGTTGCCGGTGCTGGCCACCACCACGGTGCCGGCGCCGACCTCGACAGCCTTGCTCACCGCGACCGCCGCCAGCCGGTCCTTGTAGGACCAGGTGGGGTTGCGGCTCTCGTCCTTCAGGAACACTCCCCGCACCCCGGACCGCTCGGCCAGATGGGGAAGGTCGACGAGGGGCGTGCCGCCCTCGCCGAGGCTGACCGGCCGGGTATCGGCGGCGAGTGGCAGCATGGCGCGGTACCGGAACAGGCCCGGCTGGGCGAGGTCGACCGGAAGGTGATCCATCCCCGTGAGGTCGAGCACCGGCAGGATGTTGGCGGGGACACCCTCATCGGCGCACCGCGGGCAGCCGCCGCCGATCAGGGCGACGGAGGGGGCAAGGTAGCGGCGGTCGCAGCGCACACAGGCCAGTTGCCCGTCGTAGCGGCTCATGCGGGCACCACCGCCAGCTCACGCTCACCGGAGCAGAGCATCTCGATCCCCGTCTGGGTCACCACGACGGTGTCCTCCACCATCATGCCGCCCCAACCGAGTTCGTAGTACGGCGTCTCGAAGCAGAAGGTCATCCCCGCCTCAAGTGGCACGTCGATGTCCGGGGCGATCACCGGAGGCTCGTAGATGGACAGGCCGATGCCGTGGCCGCAGTGCTGCCGGCGGTAGCTCATCACGTGGCCGCCGGTCGCGTCGAACCCGGCGCGGAACAGCTCCGCGGCGGTGACGCCGGGTCGCGCCAGCTCGAGCTGCGCCTGCTCGCCCGCGTGCACGGCGGCGTACACCCGCCGCTGGCGATCGTCGGGTTCACCGAGCACCGCCGTGCGACCGATGTCCGACCAGTAACCCTCGACCACGCAACCGACGTCGAAGCGGGCCGCCTCGCCCGGTTGCCACCGGCGGTCGGTGGGCATGGCGTCGGCGAGGGCGCTCCGCTCGCCCGTGGTGGCGACCACGAAGCGGGGGTCCCCTGCGCCGGCCACCATCGTTGCGGCGATCACCGCCGCCAGCTCCCGCTCCGTGACGCCCGGTACCGCCGTCACCAGCGCCGCCCGCACCGCCGATTCCGACAGCCGAGCGGCGTACCGCAGTATGGCGACCTCGCCGGGGAGCTTGATGGACCGGGCCGCCGTGACGACAGCCGTGGCGTCGTCGGCGCCAGCGAGCACCTCGGCGAGTTCGGGATGACCCGACGTGTCCTCAAGCCCGAATCGGATGCCACCCGCAAGACGACCAACCACCGACCGCAGCGCGGCGGGAAGGTCGGAGTGCCGGTCGGCCATGCGGGAGATCTGGACGTGGTTGTCGTTGACAGCCTGTCCCGCTTCCACGTAGAACCGCCCGAACGGCACCAGCCGGTCCACAGGAACACCCCAGTCGGCGGCGGCCGGTGCGTCCGAGGCGGCGCACACCACCCAAAGATCGTCCCCGGTGACGACGGCCGAGATCCGGTGGGCGCGGAACACCTGGCCCGGCACGCTGCGGTACCCGGTGACGTAGTGCACGCTCTCTGGCTGGGTCAGGACGAGCGCGTCGTAGGGCGCGCCCGCCAGGCCTGCCCGCAGCCGTGCCAGCCGCTCCCGGGCGAGCACCCGGAGGTCGACGTCCGGCCACGGTGGGACCTCGGCGCGTGGCAGCGCTCGGGTGACCGCCTCGGCCACCCGCGGTCCGCTCGACACCATCGTCATGACGACACTCCGTCCGGTGCGATGACCTCCTGGCTGAACTGCGCCATCGCGTCGATGGTCTCCTCGACGGAATCGGCCGCGAACAGCAGTGCCGCCATGGTGGTCACACCCGCCTCCCGGTACGCCTCGACCTGTTCCGCGACGTCCTGTGGGGTGCCGACGAGGTTGCGGGAGAAGAGGTCGTCGACGCCTTGATCCTTGAGGGTGGTCTTGGACAGGGACAGCAGGTGGCGGAATATCTGGGAGGACTCGAACCGGCGCCGGGCCTGTTCCCGGGTCGGGGCGACGCTCACGCCCACCTGTAGGGCGATCTCGAAGTCGCCCGGAAGCTGGCGACCGTGCTGCTCGGCCTCGTCGCGGATCAGCCGCGCGCCGGATCGCACCTCGCCCACCGACAGGCAGGCGGGTAACCAGCCGTCGGCCAACCTCGCCGCCCGGGAGCGGGATCCCGCCGAGTTGCCGCCGGACAACAAGGGCAGGTGTCCCCGGAACGGTTTCGGATAGCTCTCCACGTCCTCGAACGCGACCCATTTGCCGTGGTAGCTGGCGCTGCGTTCGGTGAACAGCTGCCGCAGTGCCGAGATCGCTTCCTCCGCGTGCTGCCCGCGGTGAAGGTGCGTCCCCGGGTGCATCGCCTCGAACTCCTCACGGTAGGCGCCGATGCCGACGCCGAGTACCGCCCGCCCGTGTGACAGCTGGTCCAGCGTCGCCGCCTGCTTGGCGGCCACGACGGGATGCCGGAAGGGCAGTACCATGATCGCTGTACCCAGTCGGATGCTGGTGGTAACCGCGGCGACATAGCTGAGGTATGCGAACACGTCGTAGTAGCGGGGCGGCTGGTCGAAGTCCGCGCGCACGTACCGCTGGGTGGTCACGTGGTCGTTGCCCCAGACGGATTCGAACCCGAGGCGCTCCGCCGCGCGGGCCAGCTCGACAGCCTGGTCGATGTCCGCGTACGGGACGGTGTACATCAGCCCTTCGGTGCCGGTCGGCACCCCCAACCCGAACCGCATCATGCCTCCACAGCGTCTGCGGCACGGCTGTGAGTAGGAGCGCTGTCGCGCGGGCGAGTGCCGCCGCGTATGCGCCGACTCACCAGGCCGACCAGCGTGTAGAGGACGAACCCTGCAACCAGGCCCTCGATGGCGTTCGCCAGGAGGAACTCGCCGTACCAGGCGATCAGCGCGGCGGCGATCCAGCAGGCAGCCGCCTCCCAGCGCACGGCCGGCACATTCTGCAGGACCCGTGCGTCATCGCGGCGGTGCAGGACCCAGAAGTGGGCGATGAGCAGGCCCGCGAACGGAGGCACGACGACTCCGACCACGCCAAGGAACTCGCCGAACTGGTCGGCAAGGCCGAGGAACGCTATCCCGACGGCGATCACGACAGCCACGACGGTCCAGACCGGCTTGGTCAGCCGCAGCTTCAGCAGGTTGGAGGCCGACGTGAAGGCGAGCGATGCCGAGTAGATGTTGTTGTCCGCCGTGTTCCACAGGGCGAGGAACAGCAGGACTGCGGCAGGCGCCAGCAGGCCAAGGCCCTGCATTACGACGACGAAGTTGCTCTGGCCGACCTTCATCGCCGAGACGGTCGCGATCGTCTCGAAGATGCCGACGCCGATGACGAAGCTCAGGAAGCAGGAGATGATCACGTCACGAGCACGCAATGCGTAGCGCTGCACGTCCGACACGAGGGCCGCTCCGGTGACCCAGGTCGCGACGACGAAACTCACGGCCGCCGGGAATCCGATCGCCTTGGCCGGCTGTGCGGCGAACACCTCACCGAAGCCACCGTCGAGGTTCCCGATGCGCACTAGTGCGAAGAGCCCGATCGCCACCTGCACCGGAACCGCGATCGCGGAGAACCGGTGCAGTCCCTTGAAGCCGAAGATCGCTGTCGTGAGGATCGCGAGCGCGAAAGCAATGACGAACGCCGACGACGGGATGGCCGGGATCAGGTGGTTCACCGCCCCGCCCCAGGTGTCCATGAGCACGCCGATGAAGCCCATGGCCACGATGCCGAGCACGATGGAGACCAGCACCGAGCCGGAGGTGCCGAACACGGCACGCGACGCGAGATAGCTCGTCAGCCCGGTGCGGAAGCCGATGATGCCGATCAGCGAGGCCACGACGGCGAGGACCAGGTTGCCGATGGCGATGGCGGCCATGCCCTCCCCGAACGTGGTGCCGGCGCCGATGACGCCGCCGACGAGGAAGCTGCTGACGCTGATGTTCCAGCCGACCTGCACCATGATCAGTTGTAGGAGGGGCTTGCGCTGCGACCGGGGAACGGCTTCGAGAGCATGGTCTTCCATGGTTTCGGCGATGTTGCCCTCAGTCGTACGGACTCGTGGTTCGTTCGTGCGGATCGGTTCCTTGACGGACATCGCACTCTCCGGGAATCACGCGACGGGGGATAGCCCTCGACGAGGTTGGTCGTCGTTAGGGATTCCGCACATACTCTCGGAAGGTGGTGGCCAGCGCTACATGGGTTAACCGGAAGAACGGCGGTGAGCTCTTGTGGATGTGACACAAAGGGCACGGATCCTTTCCGGCCAGGTCGACGACATCGCCCGCGCTTTGGTCGGCGACGTCTGGCGTCAGTTGCCCGGCTATGACGAAGACCGGATGGAGCTGGATGACCTGGCAAGCGTCGTCATCCCGAACATCACAGCCCTGCTGCTCGCCGTTGCCGAGCGGCGAGCCCCGCTGCAGGAGGAGCTGATTACCGCTGCAGAGTTGGGGGAGAGGCGCGCGATCCAGGGCGTGCCGATCGAGGCCGTCGTGACCTCCTGGCACAGGGCCGAGCGGGAGGTCCTCTTCCGGATAGCGACCTTCGGTCCGCCGCTCTTGGCTGAGGAACATCGCCACGTCGCACGCCAGCTCGCGATGGCGATCGACGGGCTGACCGTCGCGTCGACGGAGGCCTACCGGCGTACCCGGACCGAGGTGGCGGCGCACCTGGAGCAAATCGCCACCGACCTCGTGTCGCGGCTGACCGGTGCGGAGCCCCTGGACCCCGTGGCCATCGAGGACCGGGCACGGCTGGTCGGAGTTGCGGTCCAGGAGGAGCACCGTGCCCTGGCCCTACGGGTGGTCCGTGACGACGACCCCCACCGCATGGCACGGGCTCAGCGGCTGGTGCTCGACGCCATCAGACCGAGGCTGCGCAGCCGGACGGTGGTCGGGTCGCGTGGCGACCTCGTCGTCATCGTCACGCCGGAGGTACCCGGGCTGACGGACATCCTCGCGCGGGTCGTGCAACGGTCGAAGCACGACAATTTCGTCGTGGGCGTCGGCCTGCCTCGGCCCCGTTTCGCGGAGGTCGCCGGCTCGTGCCGCGAGGCCATCGCCGCCCTCGAAGTCGCGCGCCGGCGCCCCTCCGGCCCGGCCGTCGTCGAGTTCGCCGCCGTCGCCGCCGACGTCCTGCTGCTGGAGAACCCGCTCGATTCGCGGCAGGTGATCTACAGCGCGCTCGGCCCGATCCTGGCGCGGCCGCAGTTGATCGAGACGTTGGCCACCTACCTGCGGTGCGGCCTGTCCACCCGGGCCACCGCGGCAGCGCTCGACGTACACGAAAACACCGTGACCTACCGTATGCGCCAGATCACTGAGGCGCTGCAGGTGTCCGGCCCGGCGGACCTCGTGCGTGCCGATGTGCTGATGGCGCTGCGTGCCCGGGCGCTCGGCGTCTTCGCGCCTCCCCTCTAGCCTCCGGTAGTCGCCATCCCAGCTCTTGCTTCGCCCGCCTGGCTGGCGCCGACCACCGTTCTCGGAGCCGTCTGACGCAGGAACAGGGCGTTCTGGATGGCCTGCTTTACTGATGGGTGCGTGCCCGCCCCCTTCTCTACATTGCCTTGCTTGCTGCCGGCGTGATTGCGGCAGGGACCGCACTCATGGTCGTCTTGGGATACGTCAAGCAGCTCGGGCCCTTCCCCGCAGCGAGGTTGGGTGCGGTAGGTGGGGGAATGATCGGGACGGGCTTCCGCCGTTGGAGGAAGTACGCCTGCTCGGGCTTGGGTGGGGCACACACGGGGCGCAAGACAGCGTGAAACGTCGTCGGTCGGGGAGGAAGGCGAGGACTCAATTCTTTCACAGGGTCGTGATCGAAGCGCCTATCGCCAGCCAATGCGACCCCCTGGCCCTGGCCGACCTGGCTCGGACGCCCATGCACGCCGAGATCGGGGCCGTCCCTGGTCCGCCGCAGCGTTGGGACGCCGCGCAGGCCAAAAGCGCCAGGCCTTAAGCTCTCCGTCACGTTCGTGGGGAGAGGGGCCATGGCAAACGCGACTTTCGAGGTGACAAGTAAGCCTTGGTTCGGCCCCAAGGCCCGGGCCAAGGAGATCCTCGCCGCCCATCGAGCCGGCGTGGTCCGACCGGGCCCTGCGGCGCTGAGCCGCATGGAAGCGGTATTCGGAGATCTATTCGGCGCCGTGCAGCATGTCCGATTTATTGACTTTCGGATGAACGGCCAGTTTCGCTACACCATCGCCGTCTGCTGGACCGATTCAAACGACCGCGTTCGTGACGCCCTCTACCGGCAAGCTCCCGAGTGTGTGGCTGCATGCGGCTGGTACCCACTGCCCCAGGGTGAACGGTTGCACAGTCCTGAGGCTGCTCGCGTGCTCCCGCCATCTTCTGACCTCCCCCTGATCAGCGACGCCATCATGGCAAGCGTCGCGGCTGCTGGCAGCGGCTCCGACAGCGGCACGGCGATCCGTCTGACCATGACCGACGGTTCTAGCCTGCTGCTGGACTCTGGGTTCGGCCGCGAGGACCTACGCGTGGACACCGACCGGATCGTGCTGATCAGCCATCACCATCGCGATCACATCGGCGGTCTCGAAGAAGGCCGCCTTGTAGGCCTTCCCGTGGCGATGCCTGCCGCTGCCGGTGTCGACCTCCTGGCTCAGCGGCGGCTAAAGACGATCGCTGGCGCCAACCCGATCACGTGGCTCGAGCCGGGCACCGTCTATCGGCTCGGGGAGCAGTTGACGGTCACTCCCGTGGTCGTCCCCCATATGCCGGGTTCCGTCGGCTACGTCCTGGATGACGGTGGCCGGAGCCTGACGTATACCGGTGACATTGTGCTTAAGAGCTCGCGACACGATGCGATGGCGGACCTGCTTGCCACAATCCCGCATGGCAGGGAGTCCACCGTTCTACTGGACGGGACGATGGCCGGCCGCGAGGAGGGCGCGTCGCAGGCGACCCCGGCCACATGGGTGGCGGAGGAGTCGACCCGCCGCGATGTCGTTGTGCTGGCACAGCATGACCACCTCCTATATGCCTACCTGGATGTCTTCCACACCGTCACCTCAGGCACGGCACGCAACCGGGTGAACTTCGCCGTCACCGAACGCGTCAAGCCGCTGTTCCAGGTGTTACACGATGCCTTCATCCGACGGCGGCTGGACTCGCTCGATCCGCTGTTGAGCGGGCAGTACGGCAAGTCGATGAGCGCCTGGGGGGAGTCCCGATGGCTTTACTGGCTCAAAACTGGGGACCCGCGGCCCGAAGGACACACCATCTGGTTCCTCACACCAGAGGAGTACGGCCGCGCCGCCGTTCGACCGGGCTCAGCGATCCTGACGGTCGGGCGTGTCGATCTTCTAGACGGCCTCGAAGATGAAGGAGTCGACACCACCCCCTGGACCGGCCACTCCGATCAGGCGGCCTTGGCCGACGGAATCCGAACCCTGGAAAGTGAAGGTCACCGCGTCATCCTCTTCCACAACTTCACCAAGAGGATCGCGAAGTTCTGCAGACTTCACGGCCTCGCGGCGACAGCACTCGGCTCCCCGCCCCAGACCCTCTCCCGGGCCTACGCCCCCCCCCCACATGACGGAGTCTTCCACGATTCGGGGGATTGACAGGTCGTGGCACCATTCGTCTCATGCGACATCCCTCTCTCCGGTTGCTCCTTGCGGCGTTCATGGTGCCGCTGTTGGCGTTGTTCGGGATGAGTGGGTGCGGTGAGCAGCCCGGGCATGGATCGGGCTCGCCGGCCGAGCCTGCGTCCCCAACCCTTGACGTGGTGAAGCCGTCCGTCAGCGTGCCGGCAACTCGGTCGGCTCAACCCACGACTGCGCCTCCCGAGCTGCATTTCAGCATGTCAATGGTACGCAGCAACGAGGTCAACAAGCAGAATAAGGGTGGGCAAGCGAACGTCGAGTTGGTCGCTGGGAGCAACGACCTGAAGTCGCTAGAGCGCGTCGGCCGCGAGTGTGTCAAGGTCTTCCTGCGGGAGCAGAAAGCGGCCTTCTGCAAGGTTTTCGGAACAGAGGCTGACTACAAGGCTCGTGATCTGCGCAAGGCGGGCGACTCCAACTGCTGGGCCTGGTACGTCGGGGTGCCCCTGGCAGGTGGCGAACCAATGGTCACCGAAGGGAGCGAGATCGGCTACGTTGCCGAGCATTGTCCCGGCAAGCTGCATCGCTGATTCCTGGGAGCGGATTGTCGGTGAATGCGCCGAGGTGGGGTGTCACCGGTCGCGGCGATCAGCCCGCTCGCTGCGACCGTAGCGGCTCAATCGTCAAATTCGAAGCCACTGGTCTTGGCGTACTCCATGAGGTGCCGCAGACGATTTCCGTCGGCCGCGACCGCACCGAGCAGGACAGCTAAGTCATCAAGCGCGCCTCGATCGTTGCTGGTGGCGTAGAAGGCTCCGCCCTCTGGATCGGACAAGTCGCGACCTTCGAGGGTGGGGGCCTCGGTCATGACGAGCAGCTCGACGATCCCTTCCCAGAAGTAGCCGTTGGGCTCGTGGCCAAGTTCGGAGATCAGGTCATCCACGTCGGTAGTCCCTGCTTCCAACGACAAGGAGTACTCACCCGGCGCGATCTCTGCTACCTCTACGAGAGCCATCCAGGGATCTTGACAGGGCGGTCCGGCGAGCACAAGCAGCTGACGAGTCTCGATTGATCGATGGCAACGAACACCGATGACCGGTTGGCACGTTAGCCAGGTTGCTCCTGGAGAGGGCCTTGGGATGCTTCGCATGCCCTTCACCGGCCCCGTCCGCCAAAGACGCCATCGGTCGGTCGGCTCGCAACGGTTCGAGGCGTTCCTCGACGAGCACCGTAGGGCGCTCCACGACTGCTGCTTGGAGGGATTGGCCGAGGAGCAGGCCGTCACCATAGTCTTCGCTGCGAAGCCAGCTCCGGTGACGCATCCGCATCTGCCGCCCACCGTGGACAGGAGGATCGGGGAGCGGGATGGGAGCAGCCGGGCGCGCTGAACGGCAGTCAACTGCATCCAACGGCGGCGAACAGCACTCAACGGTACCCGCCCCTACCTGCGGTTCTGCGTTTTCGCAGGTCGGAGGCGGTGCGGCGTCCTGCGCGGGCTGAAGTGGATGCTATGTCCTATGGTTGTCAAGCGGCCACTTCAAGATCATCGGGTTGGGTGAGTAGGGCGTAGACATCGCGGGCGACGTAGCGTTTGAGGCAGCGGATGATCTCTTTTTTGCTCAGGCCGTCTTTGGTGCGTCGTTGCACGTAGGCGCGGGTGGCGGGATCTTTTGCCATCCTGGTGATCACGATGCGCCAGAGGGCGCAGTTGGCTTGGCGGTCGCCGCCGCGGTTGAGCCGGTGCCGGTGGGTGCGGCCCGAGGAGGCAGGTAGCGGTGCGGCACCGCAGAGCATGGCGAACGCGGCCTCGCTGCGTAGCCGGTCGGGGTTGTCGCCGGCGGTGACCAGCAGTTGCCCGGCGACCTCGGGGCCGACGCCCTTGGCCGCGAGCAGCCGCGGGTTGATCGCCGTGACCAGGGGTCCGATCAGCTGCTCCAGCTCGGTGATCTCTATGGTCAGCTGCTGGTGACGGCGGGCGAGACTGCGCAACGCGATCACGACGGCGATGCCCGGGTCGCTGGCCTGGCCGAGCTGCGGGGCGGCCGCTGCGCAGGTGGCCACGAGCTCGCGGACCGGTAGCCGGCGCAGCCGAGCCCGGACCGGCTCGGGCGCGGTGACGATCAGGGTCTTCATCTGCCGCTGGGCGTCGGCGCGGGCCGTGACGGCGCTGCGCCGGACCACGCGCAGGTTCCGCAGCGCCTCGACCTGACCGTCGCGGTCCTTCGGCACCCCGGTGCGGCGGGCGGCCAGGGCGGTGCGGGCGGCGACCTCGGCGTCGACCGGATCGCTTTTGCCCTGCCACCGGCGGGTCTTGCGGTCCGGCCGGTCGACCTCGACCAGTCGGATCCCGGCAGCGCGTAGGTGCCGGGCCAGGCCCGCGCCGTAGGCGCCGGTGCCCTCGACGCCAACCAACACCAGGGTGCCGAACGAGCGTAGCCACCCCAACAACGCCGCGTATCCGGCAGTGGTGGCCTCGAACTGAGCGGAGCCGAGCACCCGGCCCGCAGCGTCGACCGCCGCCGCCGTGTGCGTGTCGCGGTGAGTGTCCACACCGCCGGTGACCTCGACGAGTTGCTGTGTCATGGTGGGGTGTCCGTCCTGTTCCTTGACCGGTAGGGGCGGCACGCACCAGCCGGGCGAGGATGGACAAGACAGTGACGGGGCCTCTGGCCAGGCTCCTATGAGGTCACAACCGCCGCGTCCGGTGAGTGCATACGAGTCCCGTACCGGCGCGGTCGACAGATCCGCTCAAGGACCCGAAGTCAGTCAGGCGATGGGTCAGACCGACCGGTACGGGACTCACGTACATCCTCACTGTCAGGCGAGGTCGTATTGGTCGGTGCTCCCCGGACGTCGACCTTGCGCAGGGGACCTGTTCGGGGCGGTCGCTGGCCGGGCTGGTCTCCCGGTCGTGGCCCTGTTCGTTGCATCGTTCTGGTCGGGTACCTGACTGTGGGTGAGCGGTTGGGTACCGGGGTGGGTCCTGTTGGCGGGACTTGTTGGCTGAGTGATCGATGTTGAGATGCGGTTGCGGGGCTAGCGTCGGCGGTTCATGGGTGACACGTGGGGGATTGATCTGTGGCGTACCGTTTTAATGCTCCGCCGAATTGGCCGACGCCGCCGGCGGGTTGGGTGCCTAGCCCTGGGTGGAAGCCGGATCCGGCGTGGGGTCCTCCACCGCCGGGATGGCAGCTGTGGGTTGCCGAAGCGCCGCCTGCGGTTCCGGTCGCGCAGCAGCCGCCGCCCGCCGTACCTGTAGTGCCTGCATCCGTGCCTGCCTCCGTCGCGACGCCACGTGCCGACGACTCTGAGATTCCGCTGTTCGGGGCGCGCGGCAAAGCGCGCGAGTTGGCTGCGGAGGTGACGCATCTGCGGGCGGAGCTGGAGCGGCTCCGTGTGGAGATGACCCGTCTTGGTGTGCTGCCGGCGGTGGAGCTGGAGCAGTATCGAGAGCGGTTGAGGCGCGAGATCGCGGAGCAGGCGGCGGCGGCTCAGGCGCAGAAGGCGGATCTGGATCGCCGGTTGTGTGAGCTTCGTCAGCAGGTCGTGGTGACCGAGGAGACGGCGCTGCTGCAGGAGGCCGGCGTCTACGAGTATCGGCATCCCCTGTCGGACGCGGTCGCCTACCAGGCCGCTCTGGCTGGGCTGCAGGGCCAGATCAAGAGCATGACCAAGCGGGAAGGCGGAGCGGTCCTGGCCGCGACTGGCTGGACGGTGAACGGTTCTGCGGCCGAGGGGCGGGTGATGCTGCGGGACTTCTCCAAGCTGATGCTGCGGGCCTACAACGCCGAGGCGGACAACCTCGTCCGCGGCCTGAAGCCCTACAAGCTGGACTCAGCCGTCGAGCGCCTGGGCAAGGTGGCCGCGACCATCGCCAAGCTGGGCAAGACGATGCACATCCGCATCTCGGAGGATTACCACCGACTGCGGGTTCGCGAATTGGAGCTCACGGCTGACTACCAAGCGAAAGTCGCCGAGGAAAAGGAGCGCGAGCGGGAGGAGAAGGCGCGACTGCGGGAGGAGCGACGGGTTCAGCAGGAGATCGAACGCGAGCGCGCCCGCCTCGACAAGGAGCGCCAGCACTACGCCAACGCCCTCGCCGCGCTGCAAGCCAAGGGCGACGTCGATGGCGCCGCCCAGATGCAGGAGCGGCTGGCGCAGATCGACACCGCGATCGAGGACGTGGACTATCGGGCGGCCAACGTCCGCGCCGGCTACGTGTACGTCATCTCCAACCTGGGGGCGTTCGGGGAGAAGATGGTGAAGATCGGCATGACGCGGCGCCTCGACCCGCTCGACCGGGTGAGGGAACTCAGCGACGCCTCCGTACCTTTCAACTTCGACGTGCACGCCCTGTTCTTCTCCGACGATGCCGTCGGCATCGAAGCCAAGATGCACGCCCGCCTGGCCGACCGCCGAGTCAACCTCATCAACCAGCGACGTGAGTTCTTCTACGCCACCCCTCAAGAGGCTAAGGAACACCTGCTCGAGCTGACAGGCAGCCTGCTGCAGTACGAAGAGATTCCCGAGGCGCTCGAATACCGGCAGAGCCTGACCCAGGCCAAGGGCCAATGATGGCGACGATCGAGGCTGCACACCGAAGCTGGGCAGCTACCTTGACGACCACCCGCACCCGCCGCCTCGCCATCGCGGCAGCCGCAGCATGACCGCCGGTCAGGCCCTCGTCAGTTACGTGCATCGGCGCTCGGGTGAGCGTCTGCAGCCTGACCTGGCTGCGGTCGGCAGCTCCGTCGCCGCGGTCCGGCGCGTTGTGCCGCACCTCGTCGACGGTGAACTGGCCATCGGCAACCTCGCCGGCGAGCACACCTGGCAGGAGACGTGACCCCCGCCCACGGTCGCTACCACGGCACGGGATGGGTGATCGACCTGTCTCAGGGCGAGGTCGTCGAGGCCGACCGGCTCACCAGCATCCACGAGACCTGGCACGACCGGTTGCAGTTCACCACCATGTACGGCCTGCTGGTACAGGTGCTGTGGTCGGTAGCCGACGCCTCCGGCGAGCGGGGCTGGTTGAAGCAGGCGAACACGCTGCTCGCCGGCGCCGTCCGGACCCACGAGGAGTTCGCCGCCTGGATGACTGAGCAACTCGCCGGACCGGCCCTGCCGTCACTGCGCGCCAGCTATCCCGATTATGCCGCGCACGCTGACCGTGCACGGCAGCGGCTCCAGTTGACCGATGATCCCTACACCCTCATCCACGCCCTGAACGCGCTGTACCGCTCATGCATGCAGCCGTCTGCGATCGCAGAGACGATCGCCGCGGATCCGGCTGTGCCACTGGAGCGGATGACGCTGGCATCGTTTTCCCGTACGGCACGTCCGGACCACCGTCTGCGGGTCCTGACGGCGAGGCTGCGGACCCACGGCTGGGATACCGTGCCCCGGGACACCGGTCTGCACACGGTCCGGGACTACGCCGACCAGGACGACGATGCTTGGGAGGAGGTGAACCGGGTCTTCTACGACCGCTGTGCGCAACTTCTGACCGAGGCGGGGTGCCCGACCTTGCCGTACGAGGGCCAGCTGGCACATGTGGAACGACTCCATGCGCACGCCATCCAAACGATCGACAGGCCGATCCGGCTCGTCCCGGCGAGTGCGAGCAGCCTGGGCCACCAGACCGATGCCGACGTGGTACTGCGCTCGATGGAAAGCGAACAGCTGAGATTGCGGGCGGTCATTCCGGCCACCGTCGCCGACGCTGAAGCCCCCATCAGTTCGCTGGTGTCCGGGCGAGGTGCCGGCCGCCACCTGTTCCTGGCAATCCGCCCGAGCCCCCGCGTTCGATCCGCGTACGTCCTCGACGGAGCCCCGATCCCGCACCGTCGCCACCTGGCACTGCTGCGCAGCAGCGTCGCGGACATCGGCCGTAGGGTCGTCCTGCTCGACGTGACCGGGCGCGCGCCCGCCGACTTCCTAGCCGTCGGCCTCCCTGTGGTGACCAGCATCAGCATGGCCGCGCTGTCCGACGACGAGGTCCGGGAGCGGTGGGGCCCGCTGCTGACCGTGGACCGGAGCACCGTTCTGGTCGACCTATCACCGACCCGGCATCTGCGGCTGTGGCTGACCGGCGACAGCCACCGGCTCCGATACGCTCTGGCCCGCTATCAGGCGACCGGCCGGACGGTCATCGCTCTCGTGTGGCAATTGCACCTCGATGCGGGGGCGACGTCGCGCCTGCACATCGCGCTGGTCACCCCGGCATACGCCGCAGCTTTCGAGGTGTGGCTGGACAGCCATGTCCACCTCAGGGAACGAACCGAACGCGACGACGATTTGACCGACCGTCATGAGGTGCTGCTGTCGATGACTATCGGTCATCTTCTGGCGGAGGAGCCGACTTTCGACTTCCAGGCATTCGACGAACGTGAGGAGCCATCGAATGAGTAGCGATCAGGCGCTGGTCGACGCGTTGCCCCAGGAAGCCCTCAGCGCCGACGACATCCGCCGCTTCTGGGCCGAGGTCACGGGCATCGATCCGGCGCTCGAACCCGACGCCTGGGAGGCCTGCGAGGATGCCGTTCTCGGCACGCTCGACCCGGACCGCGGACTGCAGATGCGGCCGGGCGGCTGGACGGTCGATCTGAGCGGCACCGTGGCCCGTTTCGCGGTGGCATCGGCTTTGATCGCTGGAGTCATGTGGCACGAGGGCTTGGACCAGCTTCCCGGTTTCGTGTTCCCACAGGTGATGCCGCTGCTCTTCGATATTCGAAAGGCGAGGCTCACGAAGCAGGATCAGCAGCTCCTTCTGCACCTGCGCCTGAGCACGACCACCGAACAGCTTGTCTACCCCTGGCCGGCGGAAGCACTGTACGAGCGTTTGCCGGACGAGCTTCGCGACAAGGTCTCCGCGGTGGATTTCGAGGACTTCGTGACGAGGCTGGTCCAGGTCGGCGAGGCGGACGACGCGGGCTTTGACGAGGTACGGGTGCGCCCGTCCGGAAGTCCCCGATGGCTGCGCATCTCGATTCGCCGATGACCGGCTCGGCCCGGATCGAACAAACCACTGGCTGGTCAATAGCCCGGGTCGTGCGCACCGTCCATTCCTAGCGCACCAACAGGTCCGGGTCGGCAGTGTCGGGTGCCCCAGGGAGCGGTTTGGGAGCTGGCTGAATGCGGTGCCTTCGAGGCAGTGACCGCGTTGCAGCCGAGGGCCTGAGACGGCGCGTCCGGTGCCCACACGGGCACCGGCCTGCGCGACGGGGGACCCTGCTCGCTGATCAGCTGCCGGCGGTCTCGTGCCGAGCTTGGGGGAGCAGGTTGGGAGCAGACGGATGCACTGAACGGCGTTGAACAGCCTCCAACGGCACTGAACGGCGTCCAACTGCACCCACCACAACCTGCACGTTCTCGTTTCCGCAGGTCAGAGTCGATGCGGCGTCCTGCTTCACACGGAGTGCTCCGCGGTTTTGCGCAGCAGTCGACAGCACTCTATGTCCCCTGGCAGGGAAGTATTCGCAGGTCACAGCGGTAAGGAGCTGCTGCATGGCCTGGCCTTGCAAGTGGGAGCAGGTTGGGTGCAGGTTGGCGAAGTGGTCACCGCGCCCGAAGTGCTCACCGACTTCTAGATAGAGCCGAGGGCTCTGACCTGCGGTGATGTGGGCGAGCGGGTCGGCGTGACCTTCCAGAGAAGACCGAAGTGGTCAGGCTTCACTGCTACTCGCCTGGCTGGTGCCGGCTGTCGTCCTGGGGCCGCTGACGCCACTCAAGAAGATCTTGATGCATCGACGTATGGCTTTGGGCGCTCCCGTGCTGGCGCCGGCATGGATCCCGACGAATGAGACTCGAATCTCACCGGCGACGCTCTGAACAGGGCTTCCTGCGCTGTGAGCACTTCGGCGAGCCCGAAGTATTCGGGCTTGCGTCGTCCCGGCGGTACCGGATGCCTTCGGGAAACCCGTCGCGCAGAGGTTCATGGTCCTGAACCAGATCGCGGGCGCCGCCAGGGAGCTGGCGCATCAAGCCTTGACATCAACTGTGACCTGCACGACACTCTCCCCAAGTCACCTGGTGAATAGGTGGGCTAGAGAGAGCGAGGCGTCTGATCTTGGAGACACCAACGGCCGTGCCCATCGACGAGCTTGAGCGCGCATACCGGCTCATGCTGCTCAGTCGGACCCTGGACGAGCACTGCGAGGCGATGTTGCGCGCCGGTGAAGCGGTGCCGCACTTCCACGCCGGCGTCGGCCAGGAAGCCGTCTCAGTGGGTGCGGTCACGCCACTAGCCGGCACAGACGAGCTGATCTACACCCACCGCGGGTATGCGAGCCTCCTGGCCAAGGGAGTGCCGGTCCAGCAGATCCTCCGCGACATGTTCATGCGCGTCGGCGGGACGAACGCCGGCCTGGGCGGGGTCATGCACGTATGCCGCCCGGACCTGGGCGTTCCTGGCCGTGAAGGCGTGTTCGGCACCAGGTTCCCACTGGCCGTCGGCTTGGCGTTGGCGTCGCGCCTGCAAGGCGCCGACAAGGTGGTCGTGTGCCTGTATGGAGAAGCTGCCGGTGCGCGGGGGCCGCTCTATGAGGCCCTGAACATGGCAGTCCTCTGGAGCCTGCCCGTCGTCTTCGTCGCAGAGAACAACGGATGGTCCTTCTCCTCTCGCACAGAGTGGCTGTACCCCGAAGGGAGGATGACGCGCGTGTGGAAGGGGTTCGACATCCCGGTGCATGAGATCGACGGCAACGACACCGAGGCGGTCATCCGAACGGTTGGCGCTGCGGTGCAGCGCGCACGATCGGGACAGGGACCATCGGTGATCGAGGCCATGACCTACCGCATTAGTCCACACATCTGGTGGGACCAGGAGGAGTACCGAGACGGCGACGAGGTCCAGGCATGGCGGGATCGTGACCCGCTGGTCCGTACGCATGCGCGACTGCTTGAACGGGGCGTGCCGCAAGACCACCTGGATCGAATCTCCGCCGGCGTCAAGCGGACGTTCCTCGAAGCCATGGAAGACCTTCAAGAGGCGCCGGCGGCGACCTGGTCGGCAGAGTCGGTGGTCGCATGAGCGGCGACATGCGGGAGATGACTGCGCGAGAGGCCCTCACCGAAGTCCTGGCGGGTGAGCTGAGGAGGTCGCCCACGGTTTTTCTGGGGGAGACTGTCCGTGGACTCGGGGCCGCAGGTGTCGCGAAGGGTCTGTTCGACGAGTTCGGG
Source organism: Micromonospora sp. NPDC005299 (assembly GCF_042872345.1). Lineage (NCBI taxonomy): Bacteria > Bacillati > Actinomycetota > Actinomycetes > Micromonosporales > Micromonosporaceae > Micromonospora > Micromonospora sp. NPDC005299. The sequence continues at coordinate 65,706 of NZ_JBIAKG010000010.1, read as the reverse complement.
CCGGCCAAGGTCATCGAGACCCCGGTTTCGGAGAACGCGATTTTCGGAGCGGCCCTTGGGCTCGCTCTGGGTGGCCTGCGACCTGTCGTGGAGATCTACTCCGCGGACTTCCTGCTCGCGGTTGCCAACGAAGTCATCAACGACATCGCGAAATGGCGCCACCAGCAGGGGGCACCGGCCGAACTTCCTATCACTATCAGGGGGTGCATGGGCGCGAACGGGGGTCTGGGTCCCGAGCACTCGCAATGCATGGAGGCATTCCTCCACCATGCGCCCGGCCTGACGATCGTGGTGCCCGGCACGCCGGCGGACGCCGCCGGACTCCTGCGTTCCTCACTGCGTAGCCCCGATCCTGTCGTCTTCCTCGAGCACCGGCGGCTGTACGACGTCAAGGGCACAGTTCCGCAGAGTGAGGATTTCGAGATCCCGCTCGGGGTGGCCGAGGTTGTCCAGTCGGGAAGCGATCTAACCCTGGTCGCGTGGGGCTGGATGAGGCAGGAAGCCCAACGGGCGGTCGAGGAGCTCCTCGACGAGGGCGTCTCGGTTGAGCTAATTGACCCGCGGACGATCAGACCATTTGATTGGGCGACCGTGCAGCGCTCGGTCCAAAAGACCGGCCGACTGCTCGTGGCGGAGGAGTCGCCCATGACGGGCAGCGTCTCCGCTGAGATCATCGCGCGCGTCTCGACGGGGGCTGTACGGCCGCCACGCAGCGCGCGGGTGACCATGCCCGATGCCATCCATCCCTACAGTGCGGCCATGGAGGCAGAGATCCTGCCTGTCGCGCCGGACATCGTTGCCGCCGCCCGTTGCCTCCTCGGCCTCGCCGAACGCTAGCCATGTCCCGGCAGCCGTGACTGCCGCTAGCCATTAACCCCGGGGCGGCCGGGTGCACATTGCAAAAGATCCCTCCCGCACCAAGACGCAATGCCAGTCATTCATCAGGGTCGGCCCTGCACCGTACCCGGGCTTTCACCGTCGCCATATGAAGGAGTCGTCGATGAGGTCGTCGAGGATGAAGTTATCCATGGGGCTCTGGGCCCTCATGGCGTTGTTGATCATAAGCCTGCCATTCAACCCGGTTCTCAACCGCCCCGGCCTCTCGCTCGCCGTCCTGGTCGTCACGGCCGTCGTCGCCGGCATTGCAAGCAACTGGGCCATGACTGAGGACATCAAGAACGCGGACGTAGACGGAGGCGAGTCATGAGCATCTGGATCTACGGGCTGCTGTTCGTATATCTCGGCGTGATCCTCGCCGTCGGCTTCCTTGCCGGGAAGAAGACCCGCGATGACCCGGAGTCGTTCTACGTGGCCGACCGCCAGCTCAACTGGAAGCAGGAAGGCCTCTCCGTATTCTCGTCGGCGGCGACCGGAGCGGCGCTCCTGGGGACCATCGGCCAGTTCTACGGCCTCAAGGGCGGTTTCCTCGGCTACGCCGTGGGATACGCGGTCTTCGGGCCGGCCCTGTACTGGCTGATGGGTTCGCGACTGCGGCGGCTGGGGGCACGCTACGGCTACCAGACCCAGGCCGAGTTCCTAGGCCACTACTTCGGCAGCAAGACCCTGTCGCTGGCGTCCAGCATCATGACGGTGGGTCTGCTGATGGTCTACATGGCCGTGCTGCCCATCGCCGTGTCCTCCGCCATGGCCAAGTACACCGGGCTGAACTACAACGTCGGCGTCGTGCTCTTCCTGGTGGTCGCCCTGTCGTACACGCTGTATGGCGGTCTGCGGGCGGTGGCCCAGACCGACGTGTGGCACGGCATGATCCTGTTGGCCTTCCTGCTGCTGCTGGTCGGCGGCCTGGTGTGGGCGGCGGGCGGTCCCCTCGACCTGATCTCGGCACCCGAAAGCCAGAGCTACCAGTTCATCCCATCCACGAACAGCGGCCTGCTGATCTTCCTCCCGTGGCTGATCACGATCGCCGTGTCCATCGTGAGCCTGCCCGACCGGTCCCACCGCATGTTCTCGGCAAAGAACGACAAGAACCTGCGCCAGGCGGTCATCTTGATGGGCGCCACCCTCGGCTTCACCTCGTTCGCCTTCCTCTTCTCCGGCATGGCGCTGAACATTCTCGTGCCCGGCGTGAAGAAGACTGACGGTGCGATCCTGCTCGGCCTCGAGGGCCACGCCAAGTGGCTCATCCCGTTGTTCGTGGTGAATGTCTGGGGCGCGTCGATCGCCGCCGCGAGCATGCACATGCTGACGGTCGCCAACGTCTTCATGAAGGACATCTACGCCCCGCTCCACCGCCGTCTCAACCCGGCTGCCGGCGCCTCGGCGGATCCGAGCGGACGCAGGAGTGTCCAGGTCGGCCGTGTCATGATGCTGCTCACCGCGTTCGTCGCGCTGCTGGTCTCTGCGGGTCAGCCGAAGGTCATCTTCGACATCGTCGGCGTCGTCCTGGGCCTGTTTTCGCAGTTCGGCGTGATCTTCCTGCTCACCCTCTTCTGGAGGCGCACGACCAAGGCCGGCGTGGTGTCCGGGCTCGTCGTCGGCATCGGCCTGACGCTGATGTGGCAGTACGCCGTCGCATCCCCGTTCGGCATGGCGCAGCCCTCGGTCATAGCGCTCGCGGCCAACGTGGCCGTGACGGTTGTGGTCTCCCTGCTCACGCAGGGCGTCTCCCGCAGGGCGGGTGAAGCGGTGGACACGTCCACCGAGAAGGCGGGCGTGACCCCAGGTCACGAGCCGGAGGGCGTACTCTCATGACCGACACGGCCGGCGTGGGCGGGGCGTCGGCCCCCGTCGACTTCGACGCTCTGGTCGAGCGGGCGACCGCGGTCCTCAGCCCCGGTGCTCTCGACTTCGCGCTGGCCGGGGCCGGCGCGGAGCGCAGCCTCCGCGGGGACATCGAAGCTTGGGACAACATCGGCCTACGGCCGCATGTGCTCTCCGGTCTGAGTCACGTCGACACCTCATGCGACGTCCTGGGTGCGGCCGCGAGCAATCCGATCGTGGTCGCGCCCACGGGCGGCCATGGCCTGTTCCACCCGGAGGCCGAGGCGGCCACCGCGAGGGGGGCGGCGCAGGCCGGGTCGATCATGACGCTGTCCGCCTACTCGAATATCTCCCTAGAGGAGGTCGCGGCCGCCGCTCCGGACTCGCCGCGGTGGTTCCAGCTGCCGCACGAGTTGCCCCGTGACCGGCTCGGGGAGCTGATCGACCGCGCAGCCGCCGCCCGGTACCGTGCGGTCGTCCTCACGGTGGACCAGGTGGTCATGGGGTACAGCCCGACCGGCAGCAAACGCGCCACGGAGCTCCCGCAGGACCTCGTCCTAGCGAACCTGCCGGGCCAGCCGGTGTTCGTCACCGGCTACCACCCGCGACGAGGCGCGATGCGGCCGATCCGACAGTCCGTCGACGACGTGCGGTGGCTGGTCGACCGCTCACCACTCCCCATGGTGGTCAAGGGAGTCCTGCGCGGCGATGACGCGCGGCGTTGCGTGGACGCGGGCGTCAAGGGGATCGTGGTGTCGAACCACGGAGGTAGGCACCTGGATAGGACAGTGCCACCGGCCCGTGCTCTCGCGGAGGTCGTGTCGGCTGTCGCTGGACGCGTGAGCGTCCTGGTGGACGGCGGTATCAGGCGCGGTGACCACGTCCTGAAGGCGATCGCTTTCGGCGCGGACGCCGTCATGGTGGGCAGAGCCCCGCTCCTCGGTCTCGCCGTGGCCGGTAGCGACGGCGTCGCAGCCGTGATTCGGCAACTCAACGAGGAGCTCGTCCGGGCCATGGCCCTGTGCGGGGCCGGCGACCTGGCGTCCGTCGAAAAGGACCTGATCGCCGTATGAGTCAGCTAATCCGCGACCGGCCGGCCCCGCTGTACGAGGTAGTGGTAGTTGGCGCGGGCATCGCAGGGCTCGCCGCAGCGCTGGAGGCGTCTTCGGTCGGGGCCCGGACGCTGCTCATCGAGTCTAGCGACAGCCTCGGCGGCGCCGCCCGGATCAGCGGCGGCGGCATCTGCGTCGCCGGCACAGACCTTCAGCGCAGCCGCGGGATCGACGACGACGCCGCGACGGCACGTCCTGGGGCGGCCCCGACGTGGACCTGCGGTGGGCCGAGGCGTACCTGCACTCGGCCCGGCGGGAGGTGTACGACTGGCTCGCCAAGCTGGGAGTCGAATGGGTGGAACTCGTCGCTCACGAGGGCAACAGCCAGCCACGTTGGCACCGACCCGCCGGAGCGGGCCAGGCGCTCGTCGACCGCATGGTGGACGAAGTCAGCCGGACCAGCTGCGAAGTCAGGCGGAGCTCCCCGGCCGCCAGCATCGAAACCGCTGCTGGCCGGGTTCTCGGGTCGGCTTGGCCGACGGCACGCGGGTCCGGTGTCGGGCGGTCGTCGTCGCCACCGGGGGATTGGCAGACCATCGCCCGACAGGCTCGAGTCACTCGTTCCCCGGCTCTGAACAGTCCCGAGATGGCTCTGCGGAGGCATCGCCGGCTCAGTCGGCGCCGGCCTGGACCTGCTGCTGGACGTCGGCGCCCAAACAACCAACCTCGACGCCGTCTGGTGCTATCCGATCGGAACGCCCGACCCGCGCGACACGTCAGGATCGCGCGGTCTGGCGGGTCCGCGGTCTGGTTGACGAGGTGTGGGTGAACTCCTCCCGGCCGGAGGTTCCACGGCGAGGACCGGCGCGGAGGCGCGACGGGGACACCCGCCCTGCTCGGGCAGCCGGGGGCCACCTGCTGGGGGATCTTCGACGACCGGGAGTTGGCCAGAATACGCCTGCTGGACAACGACTACTGGAGCATCGGCGAGTCCGTCAACGATTCCGATCGGACCCCGCCCTGGGTCGTGGACGAGTTCACCGCGACCTCCGCCCACTACTGGACGGCGCCCACCATCTCGGGGCTCGAAGCCGAGGTCGGTCTGCCCCCTGGATTCCTGATGTCCACAGTTGACAGCTACAACGCTGCCGCGCGTGCACCGCGACAGGTCGACCCGGAGCACCGCCGGAATTTTGCGGGGCCCAGAGCCATCGAGCGGCGGCCGTTCCACGCCATCCAGTACTTCCCGCTCGTCCAGAAGAACCTGGGCGGAATCCGCACCGACGGCCACGCCCGGGGTCCTCGTCGCGCACGGGCGCGCGATCGCGGGCCTCTACGCGGCCGGCGAGCTGACGGGCATGGTGGGCGGCCGGATCAACGGCAGGGCGGCGCTAGAGGGCGCCCATGCTCGGGCCCTGCTAGTTATGGGCCGCGTCGACGGCCAGCAAACCGTAATTGACCAAGTCACCTGTTGACGCGCGCCTCACGCATTTGTAGGTTGAAGAAGCGTTCCCAGCGGTCAACAGACGCGCCGGACACCCACGGAGGGCACCACGATGAGGGCAGGGCAAACGATCTTCGACTGCGTCGTGCACGTTCACAACCTGCGTGAGGACAACGTCATCGAGACAGACGGAAGGATTGCGCAGAACAACATCTTCCGGCTCACGAAGCTCGCCAAGCGCGGCGTCGACAAGCCCCCCACGTACTCCGAGTTCGCTATCGACTGGTCGCCGGAGCGGATCGGCGAGATGCTGTTCCACGCCGACTCCCAGATCGACTACGCAATGGTGCAGACGGTGCCGCTGTTCGAGCTTTACCGGGACGGCCTCGACGTGGTCGAGAAGCAATACCGGCTCGCCCAGCTCTACCCGGACAAGGTGATCTTTTGCGGCGGCACCGACCCGGTGCTGCGCGGCACAGCCGGCGCCATGAACGACATCGACCGTCAGATCGGAGAGCTCGGGGCCCGTTCGATCAAGTTCTACAACGCCCACAGCAGGGGCCGGTCATGGTCGATGGACGACCCGCACATCGCGTACCCGATGTTCGAGCGCATGCTCGACCTCGGGGTCAATCTCGTCCAAGTGCACAAGGGCAACCCGATGGGTCCTGAACCCCTGAGCGCTCTGCACGCGCACGACGTCGCGGAAGCCGCGCTGCGCTACCCCGAGATCAACTTCATCGTGCACCACCTCGGAGTGCCCTACGAGGACGAGACGATCCTCATCGCCGCCCGCATCCCGAACGTATACCTGGCCACCTCCACGTGGATCAACAGCATCCTGATCGCGCCCATCCCCACCGCACAGCGGATCGGCAAGGTCCTCTACTACGCCGGCAGCGAGAAGCTGCTGTGGGGATCCGAGACCCCGCTGTGGCAGAACCCGCAGCGACTCCTGGAGGTGCTGTGGGACTTCCAGATCCCTGAGGAACTGCAGGACGGCTACGGCTACCCCGCCATCACCGACGAGGACCGGGCCAACATCTTCGGCGGGAACATGCTCCGCCTGCTGGGCATGCCGCAGAAGGCGCTGGCCAATGCAGCCGCATGATGAGGACCTCGCGATCCGCGCCCAGGGAGTGCTCAACCGGGCGGTGCGTCCGCTGCTGAACATCGACGCCGGCGACGTCGAGATCACGGACGTCACCGACGGCCGCATCTCCGTGAGCCTGATCGGCTCCTGTGGGCGGTGCATGTTCCGGGCCAATTGCGTCCACAACGTGGTCGTGCCCGAACTGGTCCATCAGCTCGGCATGGCCGTGGAGGACGTCGCCGTCAAGGGCGTACGGGTGCGGCCGGCAGCCCTGCAGTTCCGCCACGACGTGGACAGGACCGCCCTGCCCGCCGCCTCGAGCCAATCGAAGGATGAGAGCGCATGAAGCTGATCAGTTTCGGCCCCGCAGGCGCGGAACAGCCAGGACTTCTCGTGGCTGACGACCGGTACGTTCCCCTAGCGCCTTTCCTGGCGCGGTACGGGGTCGTCGGTGACATGAACGCCGTCCTCGGGTTGCTGCCGGTGCTGCGCGACGAGCTGGCCGGCTACGCGGCCGTGGCCGCCGTGGCCTCGCTGCCCCTGTCAGACACTCGCCTGGGCCCGCCTGTGACCCGCCCCAGGAGCATCATCGCGGTTGGGGCGAACACGCACTCGCACGTCAAGGAGGCGTCCCGCCACACGGGCGGTTACGTGTCGAAGATCCCGATGCTCATCACCAAGGCGGTGTCGTCGCTGTGCGGTCCCAACGACCCCATCCGGCGTCCGCCAGAGTCACGCAAGCTGGACTACGAGACCGAGCTCGCCGTGGTGATCGGCAAGGCCGCGAGCAACGTCTCCCCGGAGAACGCGCTCGACCATGTCGCCGGCTACATGGCCTGCAGCGACGTCACCGCCCGAGACGTGCAGACCGGTGAGGGCGAGGACGTCGACTTCTACTGGCAGCACTTCCGCGGCAAGTCCTTCGAGACGTTCCTGCCGACCGGCCCGTGGATCCTCACCGCCGACGAGCTGCCCGACCTCGGTGAGGTCAAGCTGCAGACCTACGTCAACGACAAAGTTCGACAGAACTCGGACCTGAGCGACCTGGTCTTCGACATCCCCTCCATCATCGCGTCGGTGAGCTCCTGCGTACCGCTGCTTCCGGGGGACATCCTCGTGACGGGCTCGCCGGAGGGCGTGGGCCACTTCATGGATCCGCCGGGATACCTCGAGCCCGGGGACGTCCTTCGCACTGTCATTCCCCCCGTGGGGGAGCTGTCCAACAAGGTGGTGGTGAGCTGATGAGCATCCAACCGCAGGCCGAGCCGGGTCGCACCAGCATCGGCGCGAGCGTCGTCTCCGTGACCAGCGCGCCTGGCCGGGCGAAGATCGTTACTTTGCCGGTCACGCCCGAACCGGTCCAGATGGGCGTCCACGGGCCGGTGGCGGACCACTACAAGATCCCGGAGGGCACGTTCACCCCGCTCGCCACGACCCTCGACTACGTCGTGGGCGCAACGGTCGCGTGCCTCACCGGCACATTCGGGGGTCGCCTGGCCGCCGTCGGCCAGAGCACGACCGACGGCGAGTTGCAGGCGGACGGCGAGGGGGAACTGGTCGCCGAGCGTGGCGTCATCCGCATCCGCAGCATCCAGATCCGGTACCGGTTGCGGCTCTCGCAGGGAGTCGATGAGGCCGCGGTGCGCCGCGCTCACGAAACCCACACCAGGTTCTGCCCGGTTGCGCAGAGCATAGGCGGCTGCGTGGAGATCACGACGCAGCTCGAACTCGTGACCTGAGTTGCGACACGAGGACCATGGGCGGCCTCGCTCTGCTGATCGCAGGGCGGCCGCCCTGGTTTTCCTCGGCGTGCTGCTGGTCGGTCTCAACCTCCGACCCGCGATCACCAGCCTGGGAGCGGTTCTCGAGGAGGTGCGGCACGACCTGGGGATGTCCGGAACCGCTACCGGTCTCCTAACCGCACTCCCGGTCCTCTGCTTCGCCCTGGTGGGCGCCGTCACGCCCGCGCTCATGCGCCGTCTCAGCCACGAGAAGATCGTCGCCGCTTCCCTGGCGATGCTGGTGGCCGGGTTGACGATCCGGCCGATAACCTCACTGCCCTCCGTGTTCATGGTGGCGAGCACACTGTCGCTGACGGGCATCGCGGTCGCGAACGTGGTGCTTCCCGGGCTCCTGAAGGAGTACTTCCCGAACCGGGCAGGGCCGGTCAGCGCACTCTTCGGTGTCTTCATCGCGCTCGGCACCTCGGCCGGGGCGGCGTTGACCGTACCCGCCGGACACACCATCGGTGGCGGGTGGCGCGCCGGCCTGGCTGTCTGGTCGGCCGTCGGGGCGCTGGCACTCTTCCCCTGGCTGGTCGCCGCCCACGCCGCCGGGCGCTCCCGCCACGCTCCACGCCCCTCGGACGGGGTCAGGGCATGGCGGTCGGGCAGGGCCTGGGCCCTGGTGGCCTTCTGGGCGTTCCAGTCGGCGCAGGCGTACGTCCTGTTCGGATGGTTGCCGGTGATCCTGCAGGACGCGGGGCACACACCGGCAGAGGCCGGCTGGCTCCTGGCGCTCCTGAGCGCGCTCGGCGTGCCTGTCGCTTTCGTGGTGGCGGCCGTGCAACGCCGCCGCGACGACCACCGCATGACGACGTCAGGGTTGATGCTCTGCTACGTGGGCGGCTACATCGGCCTGGCGTGCCACACCGGCCACCTCACAGTGCTGTGGGTCTCCCTGCTCGGAATCGCGTCCGGGGCCTTCAGCCTGATGCTTTCGCTGCTGACCACGCGGAGCCTGACCTCGGCCGGCACCGATTCCCTGTCTGCGTTCGTCCAAAGCCTCGGCTACCTGCTCTCCGGTGGCGTCCCGATCGTGGCCGGATGGCTGTCGTCGCAGACCGGGTCTTGGCGTCCCTTGCTCATCATGATGATGGTCCTGCTCGTACCGCAGACCGTGGCCGGGCTGATCGCGTCCCGGCCGTGGTTGCTGGAGCAGGACGTGCGCGATCGGGACACGCACCTTGAGCGAACTCCTCCGGTTGGGCGATCGTGAGCGGGCCGTCCGGGGCGGAGTCACCCCTCGCCGGGCTCGGCGCCGCTACTGTTTTCGAGGCGTCCGACCGGGTGACGGCGCTGCCGAGCCGGATCAAGCCGCTGGATCCGGAATGGACGCTGGTCGGCAGGGCGGTGCCGGTCGTGTGCGCCGGCGGTAGCAACTGGTCGCTCCACCAGGCGTTGGCCGCAGCTGGCCACGGAGACGTCCTCGTGGCGAGTGTCGGCAGCGTTCGCCGACGTGGCTACTGGGGGGAGTTGATGACACGGGCGGCGCTGGTTCGGGGAATAGCTGGTCTCGTCATCGACGGGGACGTCCGTGACTCGCGCCAGATCAGGGCGCTGGGGTTCCCCGTATTCGCGACCGGTTTGTCGGTGGCAGGCGTGGGCAAGTCGGACGAGTCGTGCTCTTTGCCGGCGGGGGTGGCGCGGGTTGCGGGCAGGACTGTGCACCATGGCGACCTCGTCATTGGCGACGCGGACGGAGTCGTGATCGTCCCGGACGCCGAGGTCGACCGTGTCGTGGCGAGCGCTCTTCGGCGTTGCGCACGTGAGGAGCGCATCATCAGTGAGCTTGAGCAGGGCGTCCCGCTGCTGGATCTGCTCGGCATTGGGGGGCGGGGGAGCGCGGCGCTAGTCGGCGGTGAACCCGTATGAGGGCATATTGAGGACGATCTCGTCGACCGTCCGGATGGAGTCCGGGTCGGACAGGGTGACGTCGGCGAGGTTGGGATCAGTCGAGAACAGGGTGAACTGGTCGTCGAGGTAGGCCTCCCACTCGGCGAGGACGCCGTCACGGTCGTGCGCCTCGAGCATGCCGTGCATCCGGTGTCGGTGCGGCGCGAAGTAGTCAGCCTGCTTGCGCCAGAAGCGCTTGCCCTTGCGGCCGTTCGCCATGAGTTGGAACTGCATGAGCATCCGTATGAGGAACGTCTCCAGCGCGAACAGCAGTGGGTTGTGGGCGCCCGCGGAGAAAGCGACCTGGAACGCCACGATGCTCTCGGCGATTGTCTGGACGTCCTGCGCCTCGTCGCAGCGCGTCATCGCATCGCGCATGGCTTTCAGGTCACGGTCCGTGGCGTGCTCACACGCAAGGGAGGCGGAGTACATCCCGAGGACCCGCCGCACGTTGAATGCGTCGAGCATGTGCACCCGTTCCATCTGCAGGAGGGTCTCCAGGGTGCTGGTGACGAAGTCGCGGGTGCTTCGCGTCACGTAGACACCACTGCCGTGTCGACTCTCCAACAGGCCCATCACCTCTAGCGCGCGGACAGCCTCCCGGATGGTCGGCTGGCTCACTCCGAAGTGGGCGGCCAGGGCCCGCTCGGTGGGGAGCTTGGCGCCGAGTTCCAGCCGGCCGGAGGCGATATCCATGCGGAGCGCCTTGATGATGGCGTCGGACACCTTGGTCCGAGCCACGAGGGGAGCGGCCGCGGAGGGGGTGCTGGCCGGTGAGTCCGCGCCGGAGCGGGAGTTGGTCGCGGCCGAGACGGGCGGCCTACGAGAGATGGTCAACGAGCCCTCCGTTTGTCTGGTTCCCCGTGTTGATGCATGTTACTAGCTCACCTGGTCAATTCGCTCCCGGGTCTACCCCGTCCGCCTCCTCGGACAGTATTTCAAGTCACCAAGTCTCTTGTGCAAAAGTCTCGGATGCCGGTAGAGTTCGGAAGGCGGAGAGACCCTTTGCGTCATGTGAAGCGCGCGTACCCGGGCGCGCTCGGCCGGCCCTTCCCGCAGTCATCTGTACGGACCGGAGTTCCCATGTCTGATGCCCTCACTGCCCCCGCACCCCGCGTGGCCAATCCCCACCCCTCGATAGCTCTCTCCCCCGAGGAGCAGCAGACGCTGGAGGCGGTCCAACGGCGAGTCCTCTGGCTGTCCGCATCAATCGTCAACGCAGCCAACAACGGCCGCCCCAACCCCTCAGGGGTCAAGGTCGGCGGGCACCAGGCGTCAAGTGCCTCCATGGTCGGCATCATGACATCCCTGTGGTTCGCCGAGCTGACGGCGACGGACCGTGTATCGGTCAAGCCGCACGCCTCCCCGGTGCTGCACGCGATCAACTATCTGCTCGGCGACCTGGACCGGCGGTACCTGCCGACGTTGCGGACCAGGGGCGGCTTGCAGAGCTACCCGAGCCGGACGAAGGACCCGGACCTCGTCGACTTCTCCACCGGCAGCGTCGGTATCGGTGCCACAGCGCCCCTGTGGGCCGCCATATCTCACCGCTACCTGAGGGCCCGGTTCCCCGACACGTCGGCGGCGGGCAGGTGGATCAGCCTGCTCGGAGACGCCGAACTCGATGAGGGTGCCGTATGGGAGGCCGTCGCCGACCCGCAGGTCGCGCGCCTCGGCGAGTTGCTGTGGGTGGTCGACCTAAACCGGCAGTCGCTGGACCGGGTCGTGCCGGACATGCAGATCGCCCGACTTCAAGGCATGTTCGCGTCGGCCGGCTGGCAGGTGCTCACCTGTAAGTGGGGAAGGCGCCTGCAGGCACTGTTCGACCAGCCGGGCGGAGGGGACCTCCTGCTCCGGCTAGAGGACATGAGCAATGAGGAGTACCAGCGGCTGCTGCGCACCCCTGCCGAGCAGGTCCACCAGCGGCTCCTGTCCGAGCACCCTGCCAGTACGCCGATGCGGAGTCTGCTCCACGGCCTCTCCGGCGCCGACCTGGCCGCCGCCGTGCGCGACCTGGGCGGACACGACCTGGGCCTGCTGACCGAGACCTACCGGACCGCCGACCTCGACCGCCCCACTGTGATCTTCGCGTACACGATCAAGGGGTGGGGACTGCCGACCGAGGGCCACCCCAGCAACCACTCCGCACTGCTGAAGCCCGCCCAGATGGCCCAACTCGCAGCCAGCCTGGGCGTCGACGCCAGCGACCCATGGACACCCTTCGCCGACGAATCCCCCGAGGCCCGGCTGTGCGCGAGCGTCGCCGAGCGCCTCCGCCGCCCCGAGGTCGTGACCGCCACCGTACCGGAGCTGCCCACGTCGCTCGGACGGCGCCATCAGGGCAGGGTATCGACGCAGGCCTCGCTCGGGCGCTTCCTGCTCGACCTGCGCCGGGCGGCCCCGGAAGCCTCCGCGCGGGTGGTGACGGTCAGCCCCGACGTCGCGTCGTCGACCAACCTCGGCGGCTGGATCAACCAGACCGGGGTCTGGTCCGTGGGCGAGCGCCGCGACTGGTTCGCCGACGACGCCGAACGGCTCCTCAAGTGGGTCGAGGGCATTCAGGGCCAGCACATCGAGCTGGGCATCGCCGAGACCAACCTGGTCGGGCTGCTGGGGGAGCTCGGGGCTACCTGGAGCCGGTCAGGCCAGCCGCTGCTGCCCATCGGCACCATGTACGACCCGTTCGTGAACCGGGCCCTGGAGCCCTGGTCGTTCGGCATCTACGCGGGTGGACAGTCGATCCTGATCGGCACCCCCTCTGGGGTGACGCTGGCACCCGAAGGAGGGGCGCATCAGTCCATCACCACCCCATCCATCGGGCTAGAGCAACCCGGCTGCACCGCTTGGGAGCCGGCGTTCGCCCAGGACCTGGAGTGGTGCCTGTTGGAAGCCCTCGGGCGGCTTGGCAGACCGGATGGCGAGTCCGCGTACTTCCGCCTCTCCACCAGGCCCCTGGATCAGACGCTCGCGCGTCACCCCGAGGACCCGCTCCTCCTCGAGCGGCGGCGCCGGTCGGCCATCTCGGGCGGCTACCGCATCACCCCGTACGACCCCGACGAGCACGTCACCCTGGTCGGGGTCGGAGCCGTCATGGCGGAGGTGGTGGAGGCCGCGGTGCGCCTGGCCGAGCTGGGCGTCAACGCCGGTGTGGTGTGCCTGACCAGCCCGGACCTCGTCTTCCGTGCCTGGCAAAACAATGGTGGGAAACCGGTCGCGCTCGGCACCAGCAGAGGCGACGTGCTATCCGCCCTGTTTTCGGCCTCCCAGCGTTGCCCTCTGGTGACTGTCCTCGACGGGCACCCGCACACCCTGTCCTTCCTGGCCGCTCTTCGAGGCGACCCGATCGCCTGCCTCGGCGTGTCCCAGTTCGGCCAGTCGACAAGTCTCGAGGATGCCTACCAGCTGCACGGCCTGGACCGGGACGCCATCGTGGAAGCGTCTCTTGACCTGCTTAGACGCTGAAGCAAAGTCAGTCAGCGGTAGCCGCCGGATCAGGCTGACACCGCTCACGCCGTCGCGGTGGCGGCACCTGGCTCTCGGTGACACGATCGGGATGTACGAATCTCCTTGCGCCGGCGCCATCGCGACCGCCACAGACACCCGCTCACCCGTCGGCCCGCCCACGAGCTGAACACGGAACCGTCCTGCGAACCCTCGCCGAGGACGGCGGCGAGCGACGATGGGGGAGCCAACACTGGTGACTGGGGGGGGCGAGCTTTCGGCGGTGCCCATTCGCATGAGCGCGGAGAGTCAACCGAGGGTGACTTCCTGCCGTCGATTGGTCGGCTGAGAGCATCTTGGGAACGGGCGGGCTGGCTGTCGCACGTCAACGTCCGCCGCAGCCGTCGCTACTGGACCTGGTTGCGGGCGTTGAGTTGACGGGCGACCTGCGGGTCGGGCACGGCCGCGGCCGGCGGTCGCAAGCCCGACGTGGCGCCCGGTTTGGGGGAGCAGGTTGGGAGCAACCGGGTGTCCTGAACGGCTCCGAACGGCATCCAACCGCACGGAACAGCAGCTAACTGCACCCACCCCTGCCTGCGGCCTCTCGTTTCCGCAGGTCAGAGTCGGTGCAGCGTCCTGTTTCACACCGAAGAGGTCACTGGTTCGATCCCAGTATCGCCCACCATCGATATACGCAGGTAGGAAGCCCGTCGCCGGAGCCACCGGTAACGGGCTTCTCCGTTGTCACCCCATAAATTGGGAGCAGTTTGGGAGCAGGGACGTCGGAGACCCGTCCGCCGCCTCCTGCCTCTGAGTAGTGGCGCATCCGTGGGCGCTAGCACAACAAGCCGGGGCCGGAGAATTAGCTCCCGCCCCGGGTTGAATCTGGCGGGTGCACAAGCGTGCCGCAGGCGAAGGTGCCCCCAACCTCGTCAGGTGCTGGCGGAGCGGTAGCGGCTAACCATGACCACCGCGATGGTGGCGGCGCCCAGCAGCCCCGCGAGCGTGAGCAACCAGAGCCCGGAGCCGACGCTCATCTGGGTAGCGGCGCTCATCGCTTTGCCGATGCCCAGAGGATCATCCCTACCGGACATGCTCGCCCGCATGTCCGCCTCCTTCGACTGCAGCTCGGCGATTTTCCACACCCCGATCCCGAGCAATCCGAGGGCGGAGAGACCGGCAAGGACCGGCACGGCGATGGGCATCCGCTGGCCCCGCAGGGTCAACCCGGCGTAGACGGTCATCACGAGGCCGAGTCCAGCAGTGATCCAGCCGTCCGAGCCGTCGACACCGGACACGCTCATCGTGCCGAGGATCGGTGCGCTGATCTTGGCCCAGGGCATAAACGAGCCAATGATGGCGGCGAGGCCGGCGCCCAGCACAATCCATTCACGGACCGGTCGCGGTGCGGTCGGCGTCGCGGCAGGCCAACCTTCAACGGGCCCGCCTCCGACGGGTTCACCCACGGACGGCGGCTGGTCCGGCGGCGGGGGCGGAGCGGACTCATGCACCATTCTTCGTTCCTCTGGATGTCGATGCCCTTCTCACCTCTCGAGATGGGCGGAGAGGCAGCAATCTATGACACCGCCATAAAAGGAACCAGCGGTCGGACGGATGACCGAGGTGTGGTCGCTCATGGAGGAACTCTGGCCGGCCGGAGCGCGTCTGCCTAGATCGGGACGGCGGGGACTGCCCTTCTGGCACAGGGCGAGCGGACTCGGCTCGCCGCAGTGGACGCGAGGTCGGTTGGGTCGACCAACCAGGTGCGGCCGACGTGGTGTCGACCTGCTGACAAGGGTGCTCCGCCGCACGGCATGGCTTGTCCGCGCTGTGCTGCTCCTGGCTGCTGGCGTGCCGGCCCACCGGCGGCGGCCCACCAGCAAATCCCCGCGGCGCCCAACAATGCGGATTATGGGGCCTGCCTGCCGGCCGACTCGGGGATGCGGAGCCTTTCCAGCGCCTGGCGCGCGAGCTCTCCGACAGCGGGGAGATGCGATGTGCAGGCCCGGAAGGCGCGCTGGATCTGGTGTGGTAGGCGGTGCTCCTCGGCGATGGTGATGGCAGCCTGGAACGCCGTTTCAGCTTGGGATGTGTCGGCGCGGGCCAGAAGGACTTCGCCGGTGGTGACCTGGAGGATCGCCTGCCATTGGGGTGGTATGGCGGCGATGGACATGCGGTGGCGATCGAGCAGCTCGGTGGCCAGGTCGGGTCGGTGTGTTTGGACCAGCCCGCGCAGGTGCACTTCGTGGAGGGCATGGAGGCTGGTGAGTCCTGTGCCGGGTTTGGCGTCGACCAGTCGCCAGGCGATGGTGATGGCGTGGTCGAACAGGGCGGGGTCGCCGAGTTCGCCGGTGGCTCGGGCGAGCTGTACCAGGCCGGCACCTCGGTCGAGATCAGGCGCAAGTTCCACTGCGCGTTGAAGTCGGGCGACGGCGGCGGTATGCCGTTCGACCTTGCGCAGCTCGTTGCCGTGTACTCGGAGGGTGAAGGCGAGCAGGTCCTGGTCGTCGAGGTGTTCGGCCAGCCACAGCGCCCGGCCGGTCCATCGGGCGGCGCTGACGAGTCGTTCCTCGGGCAAGACGTAGCCGAGTGAGACGCCGAGCTCGGCGCGGGCACGGGCAAGCAGGAGCATCACCTCCCGCTCGACATGCCCGTCGGCGACGCGGCTCTCTAGGCGGCTGACCAGCGGCCAGAGCTCGTTGACGGCGTCGGCGCCGTGCCCGGACTGTCGCGCGATCGCGGCGAGGCGGATCGTCGACTCGCCGAACTGGAGCATCGCGGTGAAGTCGGCGTCGTCGGGGTCGCTTACCCCGAGCGTGTGCGCAGGCAGACCGAGGTGGCGGGCGATACGTAGCCGGGCCGCGACATCGCTGATCTCCCGCCGCCCCGTTTCGATCATCGAGATGTAGGTCGCGTCGTAGCCGAGCAACTCCGCTAGACGCCGCTGGCTTACACCAGTCGCGACCCGGTAGGCGCGCATGATGGCCGCGAGATCGCCGCTGGCCAACGCCGCCCGTGCGGTGTCACTGGTCCACAACCACAAGGCCGAGCCGCCACGGCGCCGGACAGGGACCGGCAGGGCGGCACCGGCGATGGCATGGCAAGCCGGGCACAACGGCGACGTGCCCCGGCGGCCGACCTTCGCCCCGCAACCGCCGCACTGCATCGTCGGTCGCCTACATGATCCGGGTACTGAGATTGGCGTACCAGGTCGCGATGGACCTCTTGTACCCGTCGGGCATGCACAGCGCCGCGGCCTCGGCCTCCGTGAACAGGCCGACTTCCTTGTGCTCGTGGCTGACGACCGGGTCAGCCTCGGCGCCGACGTGGCAGCCGTACGTGATGATCAGGACATCGACGTCGTCGCGGATGTGGTACTGCCAAGCGTCCAGCAGCGGGCCAGAGGTTACCGCCCAGCCGACCTCTTCGAGGATCTCCCGGGTTACGCACTCCGCCGGTTCCTCACCGAGTTCCAGCTTCCCGCCCGGCAGCTCCCACTCGTCGCGCTCGTTGCGCAGCAACAGCACGCGGCCGTCGCGGACCACGACGCCTTTGACCGAGACAGGGAACAGGTGCGGCTGGTAGCTCATCGGCCGGCTTCCCTCCACTGGTGCAAGGCTCTAGACCGTCCGGAACGTAGCACGGTCTTGGCTCGGCACCGGGCGGCTCCGCGTTGACAATCCGTCACTTGATGCCTGCGGTAGGTGCAGCCATGGTGAACGCGGCAACGCGACCCCGCCGGAGGTGACCAAATGCGCGACTTTAACGACCTGCCCCACGTAGATCTACGCGACCCGGACAGCACGGCTCGCATCCTGAATGGCCTCACCACGCACGGCATCACGATCTTCCAGGGCGGAATCGAACGGAACCATCTGCTCCGTGCGGCCCGGTCATTGATCAGCATCCGCGCGCACCGCGACAGCGACTCCGACGGGGTCACGGCCATCGCCCGGCGGCCAGCGTCCAAAGACGGAAGAACCAGCCTCGCCGGCTTCACCGATCGCCAGCTCTGGCCCCACACCGAAGGATCGGCCGTATGCCGGCCACCGGGCGTCCTGATGCTGGCATGTCTACGACCGGCGCAGACCGGTGGACGCAGTCACCTGGTGGACGGACGCGAACTCTACGATGAGATCGTCCGCACCGAACCCGCCATGCTCGCGGCGTTGTCCATGCCCCGATCGGCGTATTTCGGCGGAGGCTCCGGCCACCTCGGCGCGGTGTTCGAACAGACGACCGAAGGCCGAATTACCGTCCGGCTTCGCCTCGACGAGCTTGCACGATTCTCGCCGATGCTCCTGTCGTCTATCGATCGACTTCGCAGGCTCGTCCAGCAGCTGACCATTCCAGTCGACCTAGGTGCCGGTCACGGCTACTTCCTGCTCAACGACCGCTGGCTCCACGGCAGAACCAGGTTCACCGGCAACCGCATGATGCTGCGCATCATCGGTGACCCGCTATCCACCGATCGTTTGCCGAGCGGTTTCTGCCCAGCAGAGGCTCCGCACCGCGCCCTGCGAGCCGCCCGCAGTCGTCGACACCACATCACGACCTCGCCCAGGGTCTGCGGATGCACACCAGCGCCCGCCCAGCACTGGACCGAATCAACAATGCCGACACCGGCGTCCTAAAAGGCGCGCCATGAACCTGACCTCGATCGTGGCCATCAGCGCAGCCCTTGTGCTCGGATTCCTCGCCGGCCTGCTCACGTTCAAGCGCTCGCTGCAATGGTGCCGCAGCTGCGGCGCATCCCTAAGCTGCCCGGAATGCACCCCGCCGCGAGGCCCACAGCCGGCCAGGCAGATCGCGATGCGCGAACCGGGACACCGGCGCCCATAGCCGTCAGGCGATTCCACGCCGGCCGACATCCGCGCGCGAACGGCCAGCCAGGGCGGCCCCAAAAGCGCTGTCAGTAGCCGGAAGCATGAGATCACCAGCAGGAGGAGTGCGACGTGGCCATCATCCAGGAGACCCGCCGGCGGCAATCAGAGATCGGGTCAGCTGAGCAGATCGCCTCCTACACCCTGGCCATGGAACGTAGACACCGGCAGGTGTGGTCACGGAGGAAGGTCAGGTCAGTGCGCCAGTGCGGCTGTGGACCGCCCTGCCGGTCGAGACACCGGGTACCACTCACACGAGGGCACTGGCCCGGTGAGGCGTCATGACAACGCACGGACCCGTTCTGCCGATCTGGACCTGCGCCGGGTGCGGTGCCCCTTGGCCCTGCCGCACACGACGCCACGAGCTGCGAGCCGAGTTCGAACGCGCCCCCATCTCCCTCGCCCTATACATGGGCTCCTGCATGGTTGCTGCGAGCCAGGACATGGGCTGGGCTCCCGCTGGTCTACTCCACCGCCGGTTTCTGGGGTGGCTGCGTGACCGCACCCCGCACTAGAGACCTGCTCCACGTGACCCCAGCAGCCCCGCCGCGCCCCCGCCCTCGACCACCGACTCACCCGCGTCTGACACCGGCCCTTGAAGTCGGTTCCTGTAGGTACCGCTTGGGTCGAAGATCCGGTCAGTACGTCGAAGCACGCATGGATGATCTGGGGCTCGACGTCGACGCAGTCCTAGGGTCGATGCCGAGCATCTCCGATGGTCGGCTGGGCCACCCGCTGGCCCGAAAACCGCTGATCCGCAAGGGCAACCGCACACCCCCGCACGGCACCGTCAGGCTAACGATCGCCGGGTTCGCCCACCTGCCTGCCCATGCGGGCGTCGTGGACATGTTCCTCGCCGTGCTAACGAGCTGGCCGACCGTCGCGCCAAGGCCCCATACGGCCGACGCACGTGATCGAGGTGAGCCTGTCTGGCCCTGAAGTGCTAAGCGACCTCGGTCTTCAGGACAAGCCGTTGATCCGGCTGTTGCCCGGGATCATCCGAGGAGAGCCGTCGACTTGGCTGAGCACCGGCGGCGTCGGTAACGAGGTCTGGAAGCCCACACCATTCGTGCGTCGCTTCCGCAACGTATCGTCGGTCGACGAGTACCTACACCGCCTGCGAGCCTGGCTCGAGCCTGCCGCCCAGCCCGCTGCAGTCGTCACGTCCCCGCTGAGCCTCGTAGCAGCGCTCGACTATCTCGACGTCGTATGGCGGCTACGCTTCGACGCCGGACTCTTGGTCGTGCCGAGCGCCGAACGGGCAGCCCGGCTTGCCTTCGACGCGACGACCGCCGAGGAGCTCGACAACCGGCTCAGCGCCCTCGGCGAGATGTTCAAGGGATTCGACGTCCCGGGTGACTGCCGTCAGCGTAGGTGACGATTTTCCCAGGAGTGAAAAGAGGAATAGTCCGGGAGGAGCCCGGGCGCTTCGATCACTGGCGGTGGCGACGGGATTTGAAGCTGCGGAGGGTTTGCCCCTCACATGCTTTCGAGGTCTGCGACCCGATGTCCGGCAGCCAACAGCAGCGTCCGCAAGTAGGTCTTCGGCTACGCCCCGCCCGTGGGCGAAGCGGTCCGAACGCCGGCGAACGAGACCAGAATCGAGACAGGTCAGACAGTCGCCCGAGGTCGTGGATACGGACGGAGCGCCGAGAACAGTTCCGGCACCGTGAGCTTCAGGACTAGATCGCCCGGCGCTAACGTCCTGCGTTCATGAGGTCGGCCGTGAGCGGCCTACTGCGGCTGGCCGTCGCTGCCATCCGCCGGCCGGAACAACCGGGGCAGACCCCCATCGTCCCGGCTCCGGTCCGGCAGCCGAGGCGAGCGTTTTGTAGATGCGCCCCACACCAGGAGTACAAGTGCGACGCCGGCCAAGGCACCCTTGACCGGGTCGCTGACTGTCGACCCGATGCAGAACAGCAGGATGAATAACCCGACCCCCAGCAAGATCCGGCCTAGACCTGGGGGCAAAGGCTCAGAAGAGCCAGCATTCGCCGCGCCAGATCGTATAGAGCGTGATCGACCAAGCGCGGACCTGGCGACTGTCACGCCGCTCTCGGACAGCACGGAGTCGGCTGGGACGCTTTTGCTCCGCACTGGCGCCGTGATGGTGCTGATGCGACGGGCCAGTTCGTTCACCGGCTTCATGGAGCCGTCGAGCTCGTAAAGGAACAGTGCGATGTCGTGGTCGGCGGCGTACGCGACGGCCGTGGCAGCGTAGTCGCTGCCAGTGAAGAAGATCAGTTGCTTGGTCGTGACGTGGCCCCGAGCGCCGAATAGGAGCTGCAGCTCCGGCCGCCCGACCTGGGCCGCCTTGTACTTGACCTGCGCAAGCGCGTCCCCTGCCCGGATATCAATGCCGCCGTCGGAACCGCCGGGGGCGGCCACGGCGTCCGCATAGCCCCAGTACCGCATCCACGCGGCGGCGTTGTGTTCGGCCTCCTGCCAGGATCGGACCGCCCGCGGTGCAGGCGGTGGCGACGCCGGGGCGCAAGAGTTGTCGAGGCTACTCACGCCGGAAGTATCGCAGCGCTAGCTAGCGGAGACCGCCCCCTGTGAGGACTGCTGTGGGGCATGGTCGAGATCCCTTCCGGGCCGAGTGCCGGTCCATCATGGTGAACTGCACTCCTTGCTCCGCTGCCATAAGGCACTTCTGGTCGATCACGTTGGGCGGGACGCCGTCCTCGTCGACGGGCACCAGCAAGGACCGGCCGTCGACCAGACCTCCAACGCACGCACGTCGACCTCCTCCCACATGCCCCCGATTATCAGACGGCCGTCTTGGTGACCCGGCAAATTCGCCCGTTCCCGCCTGGCGCTCACCCTGTCCGCCCCTGCCGGTCCAGCCGAGGGCAGGCGGACCAGTTCGTCGCCGTACTACCGTCCGTTCCAGGCCTTCTCCTCCGGCATCCGCGGAGGCAGTATGACGATGTGACATCGACAGCTAGAGAACGACAGGTTTTTCAGGCGCGAGCGGCGCTTATCCTCGCCGCCCGTCGGCGTTCGCTGGTGACGTACAAGGAGCTAGGCCTGGCCATCGGCATGACGGGTGTCTCCCTCAGTCACCACATGGGGCGGGTACTTGATGAACTTTCCGACGTATGCATAGAAGCTGGAGAGCCCTCACTCGCTGCCCTCGTGGTCAAGTCAGATACCGGCGCCCCAGGCAAGGGCTTTGACGACGGTGGAGTTCCGTGGCACTCCGAGGTGCAGGAGGTTTTTCGCTACTGGGCTAAGCAGTAAGGCGTGAGTGTCACGGACTGGCTACGCCACCTGGCCGGTCGAGGGCCGGAATCACCAGCGCTCCCAGGACGAAGGCGATCTCCGCCTCTGCCCTGGGTTGCAGCAGCTGTTCGGTGGGCAGCTCGGCGCCTGCGGCGAACGCCATGTCGTCGAACAGCACACCGAAGTCAGGCTGGTCCACGCCGAGCTGGGCCTGGACGGCGGGGGACGTCAGGCCGATCTTGCGTCCGACCACCTTGGCTCCGCCGGCAAGACGTAGCTCGCTCAGCCGCTCTTGCACTGCGTACGCCGTGGTGACGTCGTCGGGGTCGATGAGGTCGCGCAACGGTGGGCAGGGAATCCGGTCACGTGCGGCCGTGCGGAGGCGCTCCGCGGCCGCGTCGACCGTTGCCCGAGGGTCGGCAAGGGTGACGTCCATGCTGCACACCGTGGCGATCACACGTCCATTTACCGAGCGGAGTGTTCCGCTTGCCGGAACGGGGCGCAGCCTTGCGTGTTGCCGGCGAGCTCTTCGGCGCTCTTCTTCGTTGTGCGCATGGATGAGCACGAGTACAGCCGGATCCACGAGGACCGGAGTTTCCTGAGCAGCAACGTGCCGCGCAGCTCGACCTGGTGGATCTTTCCAACGCATCGCCGGGGGTTTGTGCGCATTCGATGGCGTACGCCGCCGGATGCGGCGCAATCTGACTATGGGCGAGCCGAGGACAGCAATCGACCGTAGTTGGGAAGCGGCTCGTGGATCCGAAGCGTCCTGAGCACCAGCCACAGCAGCGCCTGGTTACTGGTAACGACCGGCAGGCCGGTCAGTTCCTCGATCCCGGAGATGGCTCGCGCGGTCTGCGTACCCGCGCAGCTGACCAGCACGGCGTCGGCGGCAGAGGCGTCGACCCGGGAGGCAATGGCGATCCACTCCTCGGGTGGGATGATCCCCTGCTCGATTGGAGTGGAGCACGCCGGGCCCGCATGATCGACCACCTCGAAACCCTGACCCGCGAGATAGGCGATCTCTGCCTCCTCAACCTCGGTCGGGTAGGGGTCGAGGAGTGCAATACGTGTCGCCCCGATGTACCCCAGTGCCTGGATCACGGCCTCGATCGTCGACACGCACGGAATTCCTCCCGTGGCAGCGCCCACCCGTGCCCGTACCTCGTCGGCTCCAACAAGCATGCTGGCAGCGGTGCAGTTGAACGCGATCATGTCCGCCTCGGCATGCGACAGCAACGCCGCGGCCTGCTCTATCCCCGCTGTCATCGCGCGGTCGTCGTCGAGCCCCGTTCGACTGAAGGGCAATCGCGTGGTGAGGAAGTGGATACCGTCCGGTGCCATCATCTGGATCTCATAGTCACAGATTCCACCCGACGGATAGATGTGGCCGACCCGCGCACGAGTGCCGAAGCCGATGCTCACTAACCCGTTCCTTCCTTCGCGAGTTGCGGTGGGAACACTGTTTCTGGAGTGCGTCAACTCGGTCCACTCCGGTGGCTTGCCTGCCGGAACGGCCGACATCACGGTCCGGACCACGGGCATCGGGACCGTTGTCGCGCTGCTCGCCGGGGTATGCCTGGGCAACCCCTTGCCGGTCGTGCTGGGCGGGTGACTGCTGTCATCCTCTGGTCTGCCGCCGTCCGCCCTCGTCGATTACTGTGAGCGAATAAGACAACGGGCATCGCATGTACGGGGACTGCGATGATCATGAGAAACCGGTTCGATGAGCACAACCACGACCGGCGTGGCCGCCACGTATCGATAGTCCGGCGGCTGAACGTCAAGCGGCCGTCGCTGGGAGGGGCTGGCCTGGCGGCCTGGCGGCGGGCCGTCGAAAAGCTTCATCTGGGCGATCAGCAACCGGCCTACTTAGGTGGCCGCCCCGAACGATAGGCGTGCCAGGTGAGTAGGGCCGGGCATCGAGATGGGCCTCGGTGTCGGCCGGGACCCCGCCTGGTCCAAATAGTGTGGCTCTCAGCCAAGCGGGATGGCGCCGAGAAGGTGTAGCCCGCGTTGGGAGTCGGTTCGTGTCGATCCTCAGACACCAGTACGAACGACACAGACTTTGGGCCGCTGACCTGGCAGAACTCAGGTTAGCGGCCTTGATCGTTTCTCGGGCTGTTTGCCGTCGTGGGATCACCGTGGGATCACCGGCTCTGAGCCGGGCCGTCCGCCACAGCGTCCGGCGCGATCTTGTGCTCGGCGATCAAGACGGTTACGGTCCCACCGTTACGCATCTAGGTGCGTCGGCGGCGGAGCCCGCAGAATACCGGGTCGAGGCCGCCGCGTTCACGTGGAGGAACGCCGGAGAGCGTGACCCTGACCCAGCTGCGCGAGTGTTTCGCGTCGGTGGGCATCGACCTTGGCGGCGACTTCGTGAAGCTGGAGCTGCACGACGACGTGCTGATCGTCCAGCGGCTCATCCGCAGCCTGGCCGGCCTGCCGGTGTCCCGCCCCGACGGCGGTGTGCAGGTCCAGGGCGTGCAGGTCGCCGTGGTCCCCGAGCCACCGCCGGGAGGCTGAGCCGTGGCCGAGCCGGACCCGTGGCTGCCGCTGCGCCTCGACCACGAGGCGCGGGTGGTGGCCGCCGAGCGGCGTGGCGGTGGTGCGGGCCGGGCGGGACGCCCACGGCACGTGGGTAGCCGGGGCGCTGGTGCCGGAGGCCACGGAGGAGCAGGTGCAGCTGCTGCGCCGTTCGCCGCTGTCCGGGGACTGGCGGTGGATCGGCGGGCGCGACAGTTCGTCGCGGCGCCGTGCGTCAACGTGGGCGGGTTCCCGGTGGTGCGGGGCCGCTCGTCGGGCGGGCGTAAGCGATGGTCGCCTCCGGCTGCACCCAGGCATCCTGACCAGACCGTCCTCAAAAGACAGACACCGGGGTTACGAGGCGTCCCTTAGAATCGGAGGTCGATTCACTGAGGGGGCGGGAGGTCGGGGGTGGCGCTGGCCGGCAGGTTGGCGGAGGCCGACTGGGAATCGCATCGCCCTGCGGTCTTCGGGGCGGCCTACCGGATCCTCGGCTCCGTGGCCGAGGCCGAGGACGTGACGCAGGAGGTCTGGGTGCGCGCTGCCACCGCAGACCTGTCCGAGGTGCGAGATCTGCGGGCCTGGCTGGTGACCGTGACAGCCCGTACGTCCTACAACGTGCTGAAGTCGGCGCGTGTGCGGCGCGAGTCCTATGTCGGGCACTGGCTGCCCGAGCCGCTGCTGACCGGGCCCGACGCCGGCGCCCAGGTGCTCATGGACGAGTTGGTGAGCACCGCGATGCTGGTGGTTATGGAGACGCTCACGCCCGCCGAACGCGTCGCGCTGGTGCTGCACGACGTCTTCGACTTCCCGTTCGGCCGGATCGCCGAGGTGCTTGGCAGTACGCCCGCCGCCAGCCGCAAGCTCGCCTCCCGCGCGCGGGCGCGGGTCGCCGCCGTCGAGGAGCGGCCGAGGGCGTCCAGGGCGGAGACCGAGCGCGTGCTCAAGGCGTTCAAGGGGGCAGCCGACGCGGGGGACATGGCCGAGCTCGTCGAGCTGCTGGACCCTGAGGCCGTCTATGTCGCCGACGGCGGCGGCAAGGTGACCGCCGCGCGCAGGCCGGTCCGGGGCGCCGAGACGATCGCCCTGCTGGTGGTCAGGCAGATCGAGATCAGGCGCCCCGACGCGTTCCAGATCATCGAGGTAAACGGGCGTCCGGCCCTGGCAACCTACCGCGGCGGCGAGTTGGTCTGGCTCGACACCGTGGAGATCGCCGACGGGCGGATCACGGCGTTCAGGAGAGTGGCCAATCCCGAGAAGTTCGCGCACCTCGGTCACATCTGAACCCGCCATCTTGTCTCCCTGCCGAACCCTCCGATCCCCGGGGGCGAGGCTGAGAGAAGGCAACAGATGGCACACGTTGTGATCATTGGAGGCGGGTTCGCGGGCGTGTGGGGCGCGGCCGGAGCGGCGCTGGCACGCGGTGAGGCTGACCTGCGCATCACGCTCATCGCGCCGAACGAGCACCTGGTGCTGCGGCCGCGTCTGTACGAGCCGGAGCCGGACCTGGCCAAGGTGGAACTTAGCAGAATCCTCGCGCCGATCGGCGTCGAGCATCTGCGGGCCTCGGTGAGCACGATCGACACCGACCGCCGCGTGGTGGTGGCCGACGGCGAGGAGATCAGCTATGACCGCCTGGTACTGGCGGCGGGCAGCAAGCTCATTCAGCCCCAGGACCTGCCCGGCGTTGAACGGCTCTTCGACATCGACACTTTGGACGGGGCCCGGCGGCTCACCGACCATCTGCGCGACCGGGAGGACTATACCGCCGTGGTCGTCGGCGCCGGGTTCGTCGGCCTGGAGGCCGCGGCCGCGCTGGCCGCACGGGGCCGAGTGCTGCTGGTGGACCGGTCGGAGGTGGTCGGGGACCAGCTCGGCCCGGGCCCGCGTGATGAGATCGAGATGGCGCTGGACGTGCTGGGCGTCGACCGCCGCCTCGGGACAACGGTGACGCAGGTCGGCGACGGATACGCCGTCCTCTCCGACAGCACCAAGGTCGAGGCGGATGCGGTGGTCTGGTCCGTAGGGATCACGGCCAGCGAGCTCACCCGGCAGATCTCCGACGAGCTCGACGACCTCGGCCGGGTGCAGGTGGACCAGCGGCTGCGCGCCCTTCCCGAGGTGTTCGTCGCCGGGGACACAGCCGCGGCGGCGTTCGACGCCGAGCACACGGTCATGCAGGCCTGCCAGCACGCCACCCCGCTCGGCAAGGTCGCGGGGTACAACGCGGCTGCCGACCTGCTCGACGTGCCGCTGCGCGACTTCACCCCTGGCCCGTACGTCACCTGCCTGGACCTCGGCGGCGCCGGTGCGGTCTTCACCCGGGGCTGGGACCGCAGGGTTATGGCCTCGGGCACCGCCGGCGCGGACGTCAAGAAGCGGATCAACCACGCCATCCACCCGCCGGTCGACGACGCCGCGAAGATCCTCGCCGCCGCCGACCGCGTCTACATCGAGCTTCCCTTCTTCCCCCGCCATGAGGAGAAGGCAACCCCCGAGGCGTGAACCCACACCCCTACAGAACGCGGCGGCTCATCGGGCTGCCGCGTTCCCCGGCTCCCGCCTGGCCGGCGACGTGGCGGCGCAGGAGCCGAACGCAGGATCTGAGATCGGCGAGGGGCATCCGCTCATGCCGCCGACCGAGCGCGACCCACCGCGACCGACCCTCGCGGAAACCCTGCGTCCGATCGTGCCGATGAGCGTGCACCTGATCATGTGCGGCTGCGGCGGTCGTGACCGGCGAATCCAGCTTTCTCCGGCGCTCTTGTAGTGGGAGTCCTATGTGATCAGTCAGCGTTGGGCGGCTTCTGCGATGGCAGTGCGAGGGGCTGGTAGGTCAGTTCGAGTGCGCCGACGACAGGGCGCTGCAGGCGTTTGAGTCTTTGGTGCCGGATGCGGATGTCGTGTGATGCCCACATCCTCCGGAAGTGTGCGGCAAGCGACCGGCTGATCTTGTTGCGGTCCTGCCTCATCTGGCACCTGCCATGGTCGAGCGGGTGAACCGGTAGTCGGCTGGCCTGCGGATATGGGCGCGAGTGCGAGCCCGCCGTGCGGCGTGTCCGGCAGCGTTGGTGGTCGTACACCCGACACCGTCAGCGATCAGGACCCGAAACCTCGTTAGCGTCATCGACAGTTGTCGCCGAGGTATGCGCCATGGTCCAAGCAGGCAGGAGGAGACCCAATGGTGAGGCTTAAGCTCCGGGTTACCAGTGCTGTTGTCGTCGTTGCCGGACTCGTCGTCGCGTCGCCGCCCAGCGCGGCGACGGCGGCCACAAGTAAGAGCGGCGCCGACCGGATGACGGTGGTCGCCACCGGGCTCGACAACCCCAGGGGTTTGGCTGTGGCGCCCGGGGGAGTGGTGCTCGTCGCCGAGGCCGGCAAAGGCGGCCTGGGACCATGCATCATCGGCGGGCAGGGTCAGACTTTCTGTCTCGGCGCCACGGGCGCGATCACGGCAGTCTGGGGGCGACAGCAGAAACGCGTCGTTACCGGCCTCCCGTCACTGGGCACAATGAACCAGTCCGAGGTCCTCGGACCGCACGACATCGCGCTGACCAAGGCAGGCCCGCTCGTCACCATCGGCCTGGGCACGGACCCGCAGCGCCGGGCTCAGTTGGGTCCCGCCGGGGCGCTCATCGGCCAGACCGTGCGGGTCGGGCCTTCGGGCGCCAGCGCCTTCGCCGACCTGGCCGGGTACGAGGCGGCAAACAACCCGGACCGCGACCAGCCCGGCACTGGGCCGGACAGCAATCCGTACGGCCTCCTGCCGTACCGGGATGGCGCCGTGGTGACCGACGCGGGCGGCAACGACCTGCTGCGACTCGACCGCCAGGGTCGCATCTCCACACTCGCCGTCTTCCCGACGACGCCGACGCCGAACCCCTTCGGCGGACCGGGCATCCCGATGCAGTTCGTGCCGACCACAGTAACGACGGGTCCCGGCGGGGCGCTCTACGTCGGCCAGCTAACCGGATTCCCGTTTCCCGTCGGC
The DNA here is from genome assembly GCF_042872345.1 of Micromonospora sp. NPDC005299. Taxonomy (NCBI): domain Bacteria; kingdom Bacillati; phylum Actinomycetota; class Actinomycetes; order Micromonosporales; family Micromonosporaceae; genus Micromonospora; species Micromonospora sp. NPDC005299. The sequence continues at coordinate 37,656 of NZ_JBIAKG010000010.1, read as the reverse complement.
GGAGCGAAGGTGTGGCGAGTCGTGCCCGGCCAGACGCCCACCGTCTTCGCCGAGGGCTTCACGAACATCGCCGATATCGCCTTTGACAACAAGGGCAGACTGCTTGTCCTCGAGATCTTCGCCAACGGCCTACTCAGCGGCGATGCGACTGGCGCATTGACCAGGGTGGAACGGGACGGCACCCGCACCGAACTCGCCCGGGCCGGCCTCGTCACGCCCACGGGCGTGGCGGTCGCCCACGAAGGCACGATCTACATCTCCAACAAGGGCACGATGGTTGGTCAGGGCGAGGTGCTGCGGCTGCGAGTGCGCGACTAGCTAAGCGAGCTATTTATGGCTGGCTGGTAGTGGCGGCCAGGCCCAGACGTTCTGGACCTTCACGTCCCGGTTCGAAATTCTGGGCCTGGCTGCGCAATCGGTGATCCTGTTCGGGCCCAACCATCCATGTGCTGGCCGGCGTCATTCGAGCTCGTCCCTCCCTGGCGCCGACCAATCTGACAGCATCCATCACTAGTTCCGGGCCTGGCCGATCAGATCCTGTGAGGTCCAGGTCACGGCGAAGCGTGATCCCGCGTCCCAGAACTGTCGTTCGGTCCGAATCGAGGTCGGACGATCAGCAGGGACTGATCCTTTTCGCTGATGCACCGACGGCGACCGATAAGAGCATCGGCCGGGACTGCCTGCGCCACTCTTTGCATCCACCGCACTGCGGCACGGAGTTGGTTTCCCGACACACTGCGTCCATATCCTCTCGCCGGCACGTAGTTTGCTGTCACGGTCCGACTACTGGGAGGCGCTCGCCGATGGCCGCGATGCTGGAACCCCGCCTGATTCCGCGAGCTCGCCACGCCGCCGTGGGGTCCTCCATTGGGCATGACCGGGCTCGCTGGAGCGGTTTCCTCCGACTCGCCCGACTACGCTTCCTGCTCTACAACCTTCTGCCGGTGGGCCTCGCCGTGGCGGTGTCGGTACACCAGGGCTACCCGTTCGATTTCAGGTGGTACGCCGTCGCGCAACTGTTCTCGTGGACGGTCCACGTAATGACGCACTATTGCAACGAGTACTTCGATCTGGAGGCCGACCGCGCGAACGTCTACTTCACCCCGTGGACCGGTGGCAGTCGAGCACTGGTGGACGGGCTGGTAGCTCCGGTGGTGTCGCTCGGCGCCGGGTTCGTCCTGTTGAGCGCGTCGGCGCTGATGGTGGCCGTCATGCCGTCCTGGCAGGCACGCGTGCTCGCCACCGCGGCCGTTGTGCTTGCCTGGTTCTACACCGCACCGCCACTGAAGTTCAACTATCGGGGCGCGGGGGAGATCACCGTCGCCGCGATCCTCAATGGCCTGTGGCCGGCCGTCGCGGTAATGCTTCAGGCGGGCACCGTACCCATGCTGCTGGTGGCCGTGCTGGCGCCCACCGCGTTGCTGCAGGTGGCACGGATGATGGTGATGAACCTGGGTGACCGCCGATCGGACGAGACGGTCGGCAAGCGCACGCTGCCGGTCATCATCGGCTACCAGCCGGCGGTGCGTCTGATCGTCGGCGCGCAGCCCGTCGCGTACGCGATGCTGACAGCATTCGCCGTGCTCGGCTGGGTACCGTGGCTGGTCTGGGCCGCGATGGTCTCTACCGCGCCGCTATCGGCATGGCTCGTCAGGCAGCTCCGCCGCGGCGCAATGCGTGACCTCGACCCCAGGCGGATGACACCGGTCGTGTTCTGGGCATCGAACCACGTGTCACTGATCGTCGCGGCGGCAATGCTCGGCGTAATCCTGGATGCGGCACGGCGCTCCGCCCACCCGGGCGCACTGGCCGTGCTTGGCGCGGTCCTCGCCGGCTACGTGATCCTGTTCGTCCACCGCCTATGGATGGCGCACCGCGCGTCGGTCAGCGTCGATTCCGGCCCGGGAGCAGCATCGGCGACGACACCGCGTGGGGTCGACCGCGCCAAGCCCCTCGGCGACACCGCCAATGGGTGAGATTGCCCAGGACCAGGGCCAGCCCTGCGGTGCCCTTCGCCATCTTCCGCACCGACATTGACCGCCGCGACAACGGCGGCGTGCCGGTGCAGCGTGACGAGGTACGGCTCGAGCGAGAGCCGATCACGGACGCCAACATCGGTAAGGCGTCGCCACGCACGCCCGCGCCTACCAGGCCGGCCGCCGCAGATCCCACCGGCAGCCCTGCTGACCAGGGCTTCCTGGCCGGTGACCTCTTCGGCGGACTCGAAGAGGTCACCGGAGCACCTAGACTCGTGCGAGCTTCAAGGTCTTGGCGATCGTCATCGGCGGTGGGGCAATGGTTCGTTCGCCCCTCGGACACCAGTTCTGGTGGAGTTTCACCGAAGATGAACCGGACCCGGTTCCGCATCGATGCGCCGGCATACCTGTGCTCACCCATCATCGTGAGCGTCGGCGAGCCGTACGTGGGCCCCGGCGCGCAGCGGGGTGTTGCCGGTTGGACCGGCCATGACACCAACTCGCCGCCGCGACCGTGAGCAGCTCATCGGCGCGCTCATTCCGGTCCCGCTTTCCGACCGACCGCGACCCCGCCCGGCGCCGATGCCGGCGCTGCCCGCACACGCCCGCCAGCAGACGCCTCACCGGACGAGATCCTGATCGGTATGGCTCGCCCGGACCGCTCCGGCCGGGTGACCGAACGCGGTCTGCTGCGCGCGCTGCGCTGGGGGCCGGGCCACCGCATCGCCATCAACGCGCAGGACCAGATGCTGGTGATCGCGTCGGCGCGGGCGGGGCAGCACGTGGTGGGCAGCCGAGGGGAGCTTCCACTACCGGCCAGCGCGCGCCAGATGTCCGCGATCGTGCCCGGGCAGTCGCTGCTGCTCGCCGCTCTGGTCGCCCATGACCTGCTGGTGATCCATCCGGCCAGTACCGTCGCGCGGTTGCTGGTCGACCTGCACGCCCAGGTGATCGGAGGCCGTCGTGTCGGCTGATCCCGCCCGTGTCGCCGCCGCCCGGCAACTGCTGGCCCATCTGGGCGTCACCCTCGCCGATCTGCAGGCCGAGCCCGGTCCTAGCCTGCCGACCCTCGCCGAGTACCTGCCCCACGTCGTCGCGGCAGCCGGGCCGGGTGCCCGCCGCACGTATGGCACCTACTGGAACCGCATGGCCGCCGTGTGGGGTGAGCGCCCCTTGGACGCCGTCGTCGCCAGCGACATCGAGGCGATGCAGCGACAGATCGCCGCGACCGCCCGGTCGCGGCGTAACAGTCGCAGCGGCCGGCACGCCGGTGAGCACGTCATCGCCGCCGCTCGCGCCGTCTACAACCGGGCCATCGCCGATGGGCTGATCGACGCCGCCGCCAGTCCCGCCCACCGGGTGGTCAAGCCTCGCCGACTACCGAGCACCGCCGTGCGCTGACCCCCGACGAGCTCGAACAGATCAACCGTGCTGCTCGCAGGAGCGGTAACGACGTCCTCCTCGACGCGCTGCTGCTGCGGCTGCATACCGAGACCGCCTGCCGCCGCGGTGGAGCGCTCGGGCTACGGCTGGCCGACCTGGACACCGACCGCGGGCTCGTACGGCTGACCGAGAAGGGTGCCACCCTGCGCTGGCAGCCGATCACCCTCGACCTCGCCGCCCACCTCGATGAACAGGCCCGCGCGCGTGGCGCGGTCTTGCCCACCGACCGTCTGTTGCGTTACCGCAATGGGCAGGCGATCACCAGCCGCCGCTACGATCACCTGTGGAAACGCATCGGCGAGCGGTTGCCGTGGGTGGCCGCCCAGGGCATATCCACCCATTGGCTGCGCCACACCACCCTGACCTGGGTCGAGCGGCACTTCGGCTACGGCATCGCCCGCGCCTACGCCGGGCACACCGACTCCACCGGGCCGGCCACCACCACGTACATCAAGGCCGACCTGCACGCGGTGGCTGCCGCGCTGGCCGCCATGACCGGCCAACCACACCCGCTCGCCACCACCGAAGACCGCGCTGGTCCGTGATGCCTGCTGGACCACCAAGCCAGTACCGCCACCAAATATTCAGGGCTGCTCGATCGACTGGTTCGGCAAACGAGGATGTCAGAACCCTCCGCTACCGTCGGGGCCAAGTGCAGTCACTCCATACTGGGGAGGACGATGACCGATCAGGAGACCGGCGAGCCGGTGGCCTCGGACCATCGGGTCGCGCGCGACACATCGACTCAACGCGCCCTATTTACGTACCTGACTGCCGAGGTGGCAGACGACTACATCGCCATCATGCGGGTCATCACCGGAACCTTGCTCGCCGACCTCTCTGCCGTCGAGATCGCTTCGCAGTTGGCGGAGCAGGGCACCGTCCTCGAGCCCGACACGGTGGAGGGCCGGTGCCGGCAGCTGGTGGGGTGGGGCAACCTGGTCCGCTCGGTTCGCGAGACCCGCGTGCCCACCGTCGCTGCCTATCACCGGTCTCGGTCGCGATACCAGGTCTCGAAGCTGGGCGGGCGCCTTCACCGCGAGGCCGAGGAGATCTTGCGAGCTGTCGACGGCGCGCGTGAGGTGGCGCGTGAACTGCTCGCGCGCATTGTCGACAGCCTGCAACAGATCTTGGACCAGGTGGCGAACACCCGGCGAGCCGTCGACAGCGAGGCACTCGCCGGCGCGGTGACCAGCGTCTTCACCGACCATCGAGTCTTTACCGAGTCGGTCACCGACTTCTACGCCTACCTGGCGGGCGTGCTCACCCGCTACGACCTTGCCGATCAAGAATATGCCCAGTTCAAAAGCCTGCTGCTCGACTACGTCGATCTCATCGGCGCCGACGTCAACCGTAACGCCCCGCTCATCCGGCAGCGGCTCCTGTGGGTGGTCGAGCTGATCGACAGCGTGCTGGACAACCTGCCGGTGCTGGTCATCGAAGGCATGGGCACGGACGTTGAGCGCCTGCCCGGTCGTACGCGCGACGAGTGGGAGCAGCTTGCGTCCTGGTACGGCGCTGGCGACGCGCGCTCCGGGCCTGACCAGCTGCGCGCCGCCGCGCGGCAAGCCCTGGGACAACTCATCACCAACGCCCGCCGGATGTTGACCGCCTCCGGCACCGGCCTGTCCCGCCGCGCCGATTTGCTCAAGCTCGCTGGCTGGTTCCACACTGCGGACAGTGAGACCGCGCACCGCCTGTACGACGCCGCGTTCGGCGCCTATCCGGCGCGCCATCTACTGATTGGGCCGGAGGAATCGGATGTGGCCGCCGGACCGACCGTGTCGTGGTGGGACGCCGTGCCGGTGGACGTACCGGTGTCGCTGCGCGAGCGAGGTGACCGGTCGGCCCGGGGCCGCAGCTCCCGAGTCCCGGATCCGGGAGCCGACGCCCAGCACCTGCTGGAACAGGCGCGGCGACGCAACGAAGCCCGGCGGGCTGCCGCGGCCGAGCTCATCGCCGTGGGCGCCCTGCATCGCAGCCGGCTGAGCCGTGCCGCCCGGGACCTGCTGCTCGACAAGCTGTCGCGCTTGATCGTCGCCGTGGTCGCGGGCGGCATGGCAGCCGAGGACAGCGATGCCGATCTCGACCTACTGCTTCGGATGACGCCTGCCCGTGGGCAGGTCACCGTGGTGACGGGCGACGATGGCACCGTCACCATCCATGACGTCGCCCTGGTCGCTCAACGCCTGCACGCGGCCGGCGGCGGCCTGGCGGTCCCGGCATGAGCGGCGCCACCGGCACGGCTTCGCAGTCGGCCCGGGAACGGCAGGATGCGGCCAGGGCTCTGCTGGCTCGCCCTTTGCTGACCGCCGCTCACGCCGAGGAGCTTTCCCTCGTACGCCTGCATGCCCCGGCTCTGCGCAGCGTGTTCAAGACCACCCTGGGCTACCACCTCGTTGTCGAGTCGACGTTTGCGCGTCTCACCAAGGGGCCCATCAGCGCGGACGGACCCGCACGCCCCGCGCGCCGCGCCGACGGCAGCGCCTTCACCCCCGTTACGTACACCCATTTGGCGTTGTTGTGCGCCGCCTTGCTGGCACCGGGCACAGGGGAGCAGATCCTCATCTCGGCCCTTATCGAGCAGGTGCGGTCCGACGCGGCCACCATCGGCGTCCGGATCGGGGACACGCTGCCGGAACGCCGGGCGTTGGTGACCGCGATCGGTCATTTGATCGGCTGGGGCGTGCTGTCGGAAACCGACGGGACGGCCGGTGGCTGGGGCGAACGCCGCGACGAGGCCCTGCTGACGCTGCACCGGGCGGCACTGCCACACCTTCTCGCGCGGCCGCTGTCGGGCATGGAGCATGTCGACGACCTGCTGGCCGAGGACCCGCAGGCCGCCGACCAGCCGCGCCGGTCCCTGCGACGCAAGCTGGTCGAGAACCCTCTCGTACGCCGTGAGGACCTCACCGACGCCGAGCGAGATGTGTTGTCGCGCGAACGCACCGAACTGACCCGGGTGCTGGCGGACAACTTCGGCCTCACGCTCGAGGTCCGGGCCGAGGGCGCCCTTGCCTACGACACGGCCGGCAGCCTGACCGACGTCACGTTCCCCGGCAGCGGCCGGGTCAAGCAGGCCGCGTTGCTGCTTCTCGGGGAGCTCATCGACGCCCGTACGCCGACCGCCGGTGCGAGCGCGACCCTCGACGACGAACGGGCGGTTCCGGGGTTGGCGGTGAAGTGGTCTGAGATCGAGGCGACCCTTGCGTCGCTGACGAACCGACACGCCAAAGCCTGGGGCGAGACGATCGGACTGCGCGATGAAGCCATCGCGGTCCTCACCGACATGGGGCTTGCCCGGCCGACTTCCGAGGGAATCGTCGTCCATCCCGCTGCTGCCCGTTACCGGCCGCGCCCTCAATCCGCACCGCCGACCCGCGCTGCGCGCCGCCTCGCCGACCAGCTCGAACTGGAGATGCCATGACCGACCTGTTCGACCGGACCCCTCTGCGGCAGTATCCGTACCGATGGCGGTTGTCGCGTGCCGGCTTCGTCAACGTGTGGCATTACTACGAGAACACCTTCGACATCTCCGGCGGCCGGTTGATCCTGCGCGGCTCGAACGGATCCGGCAAGTCCCGTGCCTTGGAGATGCTGCTGCCGTTCCTGCTGGACGCGGATCGGCGCAACATGGGTACGGGCTCGTCGGTCAAGATGGAGGACCTGATGAGTGCGGGCGCCGGCGAGCAGACCAACCGCCTCGGCTACATGTGGTTGGAGCTGCGCTGCGATGAAGAATCCGCGGAGTCCGGCGGTCCGGTCACGCGGTTCCTCACCCTGGGGGCGCTGGTCCGTTTCGCAGTCAGCACCAAGGAAGCGAAGGTCTGGTACTTCACCACGCCGCTGCGCGTCGGGGCGGAGCTGCGCTTGCTGGGCGCCGATCGTCAGCCGCTGTCGCGACGGGACCTTGCCGACCTCGTCACCGAGGAACGCATCACCGACGTCGCCGAGAAACACCGCGAACGGGTACGCGCCGAAGTGTTCGGGCTTACTGGGCAGCTCGGCCGTGAGCGGTTCGATGGCCTGACCAAGTTGCTGCACACCTTGCGTTCCCCGGATGTCGGCAACCGCATCGAGGAGGGGCGCCTGCCGGCGATCTTGGCCGACGCGTTGCCGCCGCTGTCCGAGGAGGCCTTGACCGACGCGGGTCAGCAGCTCGACGGGCTCACCAGCACCCGGGAGGACCAGCAACGGCTAGAGGCCGCCCGCGATCAGGTGCGGACGTTCCTCGACGCGTACCGAAAATACGTCACCGGAGTGCTCGCCACCTCCCTGCGGGACCTGCGCTTCGACGCCGAGGAAGCGCGGCGGGCCGCGGACGACGCGCGCGAGCGCGCGAACCGCGCCGCTCAGCTCGAGGAGCAGCTCGCCGCTGACACGCTGCGCCTGGAGGAACGAAACCAGCAGGCCGAAGGCCTCGAAGCACGCCTGGACGGGTTGCGCGACTCCGACGACTACCGCAGCGGACAAGAACTGGGGCAACTCGGCGCGGTGGTGAACGCCCGCGCCGGCGAAGCCGACACAGCGCTGAAGGCCGCAGACGGAGCGCGCCGCGAGGAGGAGCGGCGCGTTGCCGACACGGCCATCTTGGCCGGCGATGTCGAGCGGGCCGCCGGCCGGATCTCCGCCACGCTCCGGGACACCCGAAAACGGTTGGCCACGGCCGGCATCACCGATCACGAGCTGCCCACCGAGGTGCGTGCCGACCGGCGGTCGGGACCAGGCACCCCTCGTACGGTACGGACCTCGCGCCTTGCCGAGCCGGACATCCTCGACACGCCGGTTCCCGACGTTCTCGCACTGGAACCGGCGAACTTGAATTTTTTGACGGACGCCGCACAGCGGACCGGACAGCTCGCGCGCACCCGTGCCGCGCAGGCGAGCAACCGTGCGATCGAAGCACGCTCCCTGAAGGAGCAGCGGCGAGAGGCGGACCAGGCTGCCGACAAGGCATCCGAAGTTGAGGAGCGGGCCACGGAGGCCACCTCCGACGCCGAGCAGGCCGCCGAGGATCGTGACGACGCGGCTCTCGCCCTCGTCGACCGGTGGCGGAATTGGATCGAGAGCCACACCACAGCTGAACTCCTCGGGCCCGTCAACTGGGCATCGGTTCCGGCCCTTCGCCGAATCATCACCGATCGGACGGCGCTCTGCGGTGAGGGAACGGACGTGGCCGACCTGCAAGAGCTGGACGGGGCGGCTGACGACGCCGTCACCGACGCCACCGCGCACGTGGACCGAGCACTGGAGCGCCTCCGCGACGCCGACCATCTGGCACAGCAGCAGGCTGATGCGCTCACGGCCGAGCAGGCCAGGCTCTTGGCCGAGCACGACCCGGAACCCGAGGCGCCCACCTGGGTTACCGGCACCGACGGCGTGCCGTTGTGGCGATGCCTGGACTTCGCCGAGGCAGCCGACGCGGACCTGCGCGCCGGTCTCGAGGCAGGCCTTCTGGCCTCGGGGCTGCTCACCGCGACCGTGGACAGCACCGGCCGGCTGGTCGCCACCACCGGCCACCTGCTTCTGACAACGGCACGGGAGCGGGTCCCCGTACCGCTGTCTACCGTGCTCGTCGTCGACCGGGCCAGTCCGCTGCCGGCTGTGGCGGTTCAGGCTGTCCTGGACCGGATCGGGCTGGACGACCCCACCGTCACCACCTGGATCGGCGGCGACGGTAGCTGGGGGAACGGTGCCCTTCGCGGCCGGCACACCATACCTGCGGCGCGGCACATCGGGGCGGCGGCACGGGCAGCAGCGCGCGCCGAACGGCTGTTCGACATCGAGTGCGACCTGAAACGGCTCGCCGACGAAGCCGCGCTTCGGCAGGCCGAACGCGTCGACCTGCAATCCCGCCGGACCGCTCTCCGCGATCACCACCGCACCGCCCCCCGGTCCGCGGCGCTGACGCAGGCGCGGACCCTGGCCCAGGAAAGGGCTCGACAGGCCACTCGGACGGCAGGTGACGCCGTACGGTTGCGAGCCACGGCCGACCGGCTCTCCCGAGCCTGGGCCGAGAAGGACCGCGAGCACCGCCTCGCCTGTGCAGAGTTCGGCCTTCCGGCCGACGAAGACTCGTTGCGTGCGCTGCAGGAGGCCGCACGGTCCGCCGCGGACAATTGCGCCACGGTCACCGAGGAAGCGAAAGACGTCGCGCAATTCATACAGCGGTACGCGGACTCGGTCACGGCCGTCACCAAGTTGGCCGGCAGGCGGGTCGAAGCCGAGAAACACGCGGCCGCAGCTTGGCAGAGCTGGCAGAACGACGAGACGCGGTTGCGCGCTCTGACCGAGGCGGTCGGTATCGCCGCTGCCGAGGTGCAGCGCCAGGTCATGGACGCGGAAACCCAGCTCAGGAAGATCAGGAACGCCATTCGGGAAGGCACGGTCGCCCTGCAGAACCTCAGCCGCGACGCGGGAACCGCCGGATCGGAAGCCGAGACAGCGGCGACGCGAGCCGGCGAACGCCGTACCGGATTGGGACGGCGCGTGACCGCGGTGCTGGATCAACTCAACCAGCCCGGCATCGTCGACACGGCGTTCACTGCCGCCCCCGGTGACGTCTTCACCGACCTCGCGCCGGAAGCGGTCGCGGCTGAGTCCGCCGCCGTCGCTGCGGCGCTGCGCGCGGGCCGATCCGACGAGAACGCCCTGTTCCGCGCCCAGCAGGCCTTCGAACGCGAGATCTCCGGCAGCTACGACGTTGCCGCGACCGTGGTGGCTGGCATCCGGCTGTTCGAGCTGATCGACGCCGACGGCCGCCGACCGCTGGCCCTCGCCGCGATGGAGATCGAGCGGCAGTGCGAGGTCGGTCGCGCCGCCCTCACCGAACGCGAGCACCAGGTCTTCCACCGGTTCGTCCTCGGCGAAGTAGGGGAGGAACTGCGTCGTCGACTCGGCCAGGCGACCACTCTCATCACCGCGATGAACGCCAGCCTCAAGTCCATCCGAACTAGCCACGGTATCGGCGTCCGCCTCACCTGGAAATTGGCTGAGGAGGCGGGCAGCGACATCGTGCGGATCAAAACCCTCGTCAGCACCGCCGCCGCTGTGCGTACCGCCGCGCAGGACACCGAACTCACGGATCTGCTGTCCAGCAGGGTCGCGGCCGAGGCGACCAAAGACCCGACCGCCGGGTACGCGGTCCACCTGCGCGCCGCCTTGGACTACCGCGCCTGGCACACCGTCGAGGTCATCATCACCGGTCCAGAAGAGGGCAGGGAACGACGGATCAGTCGGCGGGCGAAACTCTCCCAAGGCGAAACCCGTTTCGTGTCGTACGTGACCCTGTTCGCGGCGGTCGACGCCTACTTGTCCGGCCTCGAGAACACCGACACGGCGCTGCGGCTCATTCTGCTCGATGACGCGTTCGCCAAGGTGGACGAGCAAACCATCGCGGAGCTGCTAGGCCTGCTCGTCCGCCTCGACGTCGACTTCGCCATGACAGGGCACGCGCTCTGGGGCTGCGTTCCCCAAGTGCCCTCGCTCGACATTTACGAGATTTGCCGCGAAGAGGGAACACCAGCCGCCACCGCGCACGTGCACTGGGACGGGCGTACCCGACACTTCCTACGCGCCGCATGAACGGCCCTGGTGCGCTCCCGCCTGAGCTGCGCGAGTACCTGGCAACGCCCCACTTGGCGCCGATGTGGCAGGCCGTCCGCGCCCGCTTGGAACGCAACCGTCTGCAGCCGACCGGTACCGTCTCCGTCAACCTCGACCAGGTCGGTGCGGATCGACTCTCCGGGCTGCTCGGACGCACCGTCGCCGCGGGAGCCCGGCGTCGGATCAGTCTGGCCGACCTGGATGCGGCGCTGCGTGGCTCCGACGGTGGCCGAGGCTTGGTCTCCGTGATCGAGATCCTCGACGGTCGCCCGGTCCTCGACCGCGCTGGCGCCCGCGACAGCATCCAGGCGGAGTGGGCTGAAGTGTGGCGGCGGCTGGATTCGTCCCTGGCCGAGGCCGGGCTGGCTGATGCGCCGTGGGTCGCGGACTGGATCGACAGCCTGCGTCGCTCGGGCATTCTCACCAGAGCCGGGACAGATGCCGCCGACCGCGCCCTCTCCCACGCCGTGGCGGGACTCGGGATCCTGCTGAACAGAGCTGAGGGACCGCAGTCCATCCGCGAGCTCGGCGCTTTGGCCAGTGAGGTTACCGGCACTGCGCACGGCTTCGACGAGACCACGCTGGCTGCTGGCGTGCTGTTGCGAGCCGCGGCTCATGCTCTTGAGCGGCCGGCCCCGGAGACCGCGGCCGACCGCAGGGAGCTCTGGAAAGCGCTGCGGGTTGCTACCGACTCGCTGTCCGGAACAGTTCTTGCGTGGCAGATCCGTCCACCGGGTACGGACGGTTGGTCGCGTATGATGCGAGACCGGGCGGACCTGGGACTCGTGACTCACCTGACACTGCATGAACTCGATGTAGCGGGTCCCGCATCGCTGGCGCCGCGGGGACAGGTCATCTCCGTCTGTGAGAATCCGCAGGTATTGCAGGCTGCGGCCCGTACGCGTTCCGAGATGCCGCTACTGTGCTTGTCTGGCAATCCTGCGATCGTCGGAACCCGACTGATACGAACAATGGTTCACCAGGGCAGTACCCTCCGGTACCACGGCGACTTCGACTGGCCTGGGGTTGCCATCGCCGCCCGCGTTATGGGCCTCGGGGCTGAACCGTGGCAGATGTTCGCCGATGACTACCTGGCAGCCGTTGAAAGGCTCGATGACGATCATGTCGTCGCTCTCACGGGCAATCCGTCGCTGACCCCCTGGGATCCTCGGCTGGGGCCCGTCATGGCGGAGCAGGGCGTGGCAGTCCACGAAGAATTCGTCCTGCCCAACCTCCTGGCTGACCTCCGATGAAACGAAGAACGCCCTGAACGCCGATCACCGCAGGGAGAGTGGCAGGTTCCTTCGGCTGCCGTCGGTGTCGGGGCCGCCCCTCGCTCAGGAGGTGATGCGACCGCCTACGGCAGCTTGTCGTCGTCATGAGCGGGGCCAGTCGTGCCGCGATTCGCCCTATCGCAGGTGTGCTCGTTCGTCGACGTGGATTTCCGGCTGACCGGTTGGGGGTGTGCTCTCGGCGAGCGCTAGGACAGATTGGCGATGAGTTCTTCCCGCCATTGCGCGAAGCGCTTGCGCATCTCGCTGATATGCGCGGGGCCGGCACCGTAGGCGGCGAAACGGCGGTCCGGGTAGCGCTCCAGCATTCCGAACAGGTCTGCCAGGATGCGCCGGTCGAACCCCGCGTCGGATTGTTCGGCCAACTCGCACAGCTGCGCCCGGGTGTAGCGGCCGGTCATGAGGGCCGCGTCGATGTCCAGGAAGTCTCGGGGCTCGGCGCGCGTGTAGAGGGCGGACATCTTGCCCGCGACGACGTCGTCGGCGTGCAGCACCGGCCCGACGTCCATCATCACCGGCGGCAACGCGCGCCAGTTGGCCGCCAGCTCGACCTTGTACGGATGCTCAGGGTGAGCGGGATCGATGACCGCGAGTCGGGCGAAGGTGTCGAACTGCTGCGTCACCTCGACGGAATACCCGCCGACCCGGTAGCCGTCGACCACGGCATCCACTGCTGCGGCGAACTCGCCGCGTCGCTCCCACGCCGTGAACAGGTCGACGTCCTCGCTCGGGCGGTCCAGGATGCCGTGGGCCTGTACGGCATAGCCGCCGGCCAGCGCGAACCCGTAGCGGGCAGCGACCCGCAGTCCGATCTCCGCCAGGCGGAAGTGAACCTCATCCACTTCTATCCGGCGAGCGTTTGGGGTGGCGTGGTCAGTTCGGGAAAGCGTGCCTGCCACAACGCCCGCAGGCGGGCCGGGAGCCACAAGTTGGGCCACAAGCGGCGCAGCGTCGGGCCGTGCAACCACCGGCACAGGTCCGCGACCGAATTGGCCTGGTTCAGCACGGTCTGGTACATCAGCTGCAGATCGCCGGCGTCGTCCAGGTCGTAGGTACTGTCGCCGGACCAGTCCAGCGACCGGTCGAGTGTCACCACACCGCGAACCGGACCCTGCAGGTCGGACAGGGCGGCGGCGACCACAAAGTGCCGCTGGTCCACGTACCGTGAACCAGGCGGTGCGCCATTGCCGCTGGACATGTCTACCTCCTGATCCAGATCGTACGTCCGAGCGGCGTCGCCGGCTGGCATGACATCGACCTGCCTGCCATAAAATCTCCTGCGATGGGCCCTGCGGCCCGATGGTCATCGCTGGAAGGGCGAACACTCGCCTGCCGATCCCGCACTACAGGCGGCGTCACGCGGTGGGTTCGGCTTCGGGCGCGCGGCTTTCGGCGTGGGCGGTCTCGCGAACCTCCCGGCGGCGTTCCCGGGTCAGGTGCAGCTGAACCAGCAGCAGGGGTGCCCAGAGCGGCGAGCAGGCCGAGGACCGCCAGTGCGGGCAACCCGCAGCAGCGCGGGGATGGTCGCGGCGAGGACGGGCTCGACATGATCGAGCCCCCAGCCGACGCGGTCTGCCCTGCGAGGAAGTGGCTGTTGAGCTGTCGCGGTCTGGTTCATCCTCCTGGCGGGGTGGTGGTGTATCCGAGGGCGCGCAGTGCGCGGCGGAACTGTGTTTCGTGTTCGACGGGGACGGTGAGGTGGCGGTCTCCGACGAGGGTGCACAGGGTGCGCAGTTTCGGGTCGCGGGCGACGAGGGTCGCGAGGGGCGCATCGGCGCATTCGACGAGGCGGACGAGGCCGCGGTCGCTGATCCTCGCCGCCCGGGTGGTCACGTCGTCGACGAGGACGGCGAGCGCTGCTGGCAGGTCGTGCATTGCACGATCCGCCAGGAAGGTGACGAACTGCCCGAGCGGCCGTCCGGTTTCGGCTGCGGCGAGCAGCGTGTCGGCGCGTACGGTCCAGACCCGGTCGCTGGTCTGTTCGGCGTGGGCGTCGAGGACGAGCCGGTCGGCGGCGGTGGGGTCGCCGACGGCGACGATGTCCAGGGTTGGCAGAACCTTCAGGGTCCGCTCCGGCTCCGTGGTGCTGGCGGGTGGCTGGTAGTCGCCGGTCAGCCCGAGTGCGTAGGCGCCGAGCGCGTTGAGTCGGATGGCGCGCAGGCCGTCGTAGCGGCTGAGGTAGTCGAGGTCGTCGGCGCCCCAGTTGCCGTGGTAGTCGGTGCGGGCGCCAACCGGGTCGGTGTACTCGATGTCGATGAGGCCGAGGGGCGCGGCGTACTCGAACAGCACGGCGAGGGTGTACCGGCCCTCGAGGATCGGCCAGTCCGCGAATCCGCTGTAGCCGAGGCTGCCGTACTGAGGGTCTACGAGGTACAGCTTCCACAGCCCGCGTTCGCTACGGGCGACGGTTGGTGAGGTCTCCCGACGGCGGCGCATGGCGGCGAACAGTTCATCGACGGCGATCCACTCGTTGTGTCGGCAGGCGGCGAGGGCGGTGGCGACGGCCTTGCGGCGGGCCTTGACCGACGTGAGGACGTTCGCGGCGCGTTGGCCCTTGATCCGGTCGATCCGGTTGAACTCGTCGAGCACGGTGGTGGTGACCCAGGACCGCCAGAGCTGCCGGATCGTCGCGGTGGCCGGTTTACCGAGGGCGGCGCGTCCGCGATCGGTGAGCTGGAGTCGGCCGCCGGCGAGTTCGGCGAGGCCGCCGGCCTGCAGCAGCAGCGGCCACGCGAACGTCGCGATCGGCTCGGCGGGGTAGAAGTCTCCGCCGTCGAGCACCTCGGCGACGGCGGTGACGGTCGCGGCGGCGGGTCGACGGGTCGTTTCGCTGCACCGTAACCGACCGGCTGCCACGAGGTGCAGCACGGCGTGCAGGTTGGCCTCGGCCTGTGCGGCGGTCGACCGGACGGTGTCAGGCATCGAGTCCTGCCAGGTCGAGGCGTTCCAGCAGGCTGGGCTTACGTGCGTGCACCGTCCGTAGTTCGGCCAGGCGTTGCTGGAAACGTGTGGTGCTGCCGTCGCGTTCGCTGACGTCGCGCAGGTCGACAAGGAGTTGAACACCCGTGTCATAGTCGCGGGGTTTCTTCGTGGCGATGAGTTCGTTGACCCGCTGCCACGCGGCGGGCTGATCGACTGCGAGGGTGTCGAGGTGCCGTTGCCGGGCGGCCGCCGCGGACCGTTCCCGGCGGATCCGGTCCCGCTCGCGCTGTTCGGCAATCTGGCGTTCCCGTTCGGCGCGGAGGTGTGCGGCGGTGGCGAGTAGTTCGCCTGCGGTGCGTGGAGTAGTTGTGGTGGACGTGTCTGGATGGTGTTCGTCGCGGTACCGGCGCAGCAGCCGGCCGCGCAGGTGACCGTCGCCGCCGGCGACCAGGTCGGCGAGGATGGCGTCTTTCTCCCGGACCGGGAGTCTGGCGATCCACGAGGGCAGTTGCGCGGGGGGCGGCTCGACGGCAGTCTGCGCCGAACCGGCCGCCGCGGCCGCGATCAGATCAGGCTCGATGCAGAGGAACTCGGCGACCGCGGTGAGCGAGGCGTCGAGCGTGCCCAGCCCGGCCGGGACGGGCGGCTCGGGCTCGTCGTCGGCGAGTTCCAGCGACTGCGCGCAGCGCAGCCAGCCCAGGTAGAGCAGGCGCCGGTCGCCGGCGGCGAGGCCGGCCCGCACCGGGATGATCGAGGCGAGCAGGCCGTGACCGTCGAGGTCCCACGCGTCGGTGCCGTCCTCGTCCTCCCGGTGGAGCTGGACGATGAGGTGCCTGCCGGCGGTCCAGGCGGACGCACTGTCAGCCACGCAGTAGTCGGCGACGGTGGCGGGGTCGAGCGCGCGCGTCGGTAGCCGCAGCATGAGCTGGCGGGTGCCCCAGTTCGCCAGGTACAGGTGCGCGTCGAAGTACCGCTCCATCAGCTTGCGCGTGTCGCCCTTGAAGTCGCCCCACTGGTAGGTGTTGACGAAGCTGGTGGCGGTGATGTCGGCCCGGGTGGACAGCGACCGCAGTTCGGCCTGCTCTCGGGTGGTGAGGGGGCGGTCGACGGCGGTGAACTCGTAGTACTGGTACTCGCTCACCGTGGCTACCGCCCCGCCCAGTGCCGGTAGGCGTCGATCCAGTCGGCGCCATCCGGTGCAGGTGCGGGCAGCGGCAGGTCGAGCAGGTCGATCTTCTGCCGGTGGCGGCCCCGGGAGCAGACCGCGACGATGCTGTCGACGGTGAGGTCGACCTTCTGCACGATTACCTCCATGCCGAGGACGGTGGTGGTGAACGGCACCGCCAGATGCTCTTCGAGCATGGTGAACAGGCCGGTGAGCTGTTCGTCGTCGCCGTACGCGTCGACGGTGGCCTCTTCGATCATCGCCTCGAGCGCCGCATTCCGCTTCGATGCCATCGGCGCAGGATAACGGACCCGTGCCGAGGTGTTCGGAGCCCGATACCCGAGGATGGGCCGGTGGGTTCTGTGGACGAGTTCGAGGGTCTTCGCCGCGAGCTGCAGCGGTTACGGGCGGAGAACGCCCGGCTGTCACGGCTGCTCGAACTGCGTGGTCAGGACACGGCTCCGGCGCCGGAGCAGCTGTCCGCGCCGGTCGCTGCGCCGGGGTTGGTCACGATGGCCTCACCGGTGGCGGACAAGCTGGCGCTGTTCGCCGACCGGTTCCGGGCCCGCGTCGACGTGTATGCCGTGCGGTGGGAGAACGCCCGCACCGGCGCTGCCGGGTGGATGCCGGCCGTCGCCGGCGGCTGGCGTAAGGGGATGGACCGGCGCGGCGCTACCTACCTGCCCCGTACGGGGCAGGTCGTCGCCGCTCATCTCGTCGGAGACGTGTTCATGGGGCTGTACCCGCTGCTGCCTGGCAATACCTGCCACTTCTTGGTGGCGGACTTTGACGGGCCGACGGCGATGCTCGACGCCCTGGCCTACGTCAAGGCGGCGCGGGCCACCGCTGTGCCGGCGGCATTGGAGATCTCCCAGTCCGGTCGCGGCGCACACGTGTGGGTCTTCTTCGCCGGTGTGGTCCCGGCGACGACGGCGCGGGCCGTCGGAACCGCCCTGCTGCACGAGGCGATGGTGCTGCGCGGGTCGATGGACCTGCGGTCGTACGATCGGCTGTTTCCCAACCAGGACGTCCTTCCCGAGGGCGGCTTCGGCAACCTCATCGCCGCGCCGTTGCAGGGCCGGCGCCGCAGGGACGGGCTGACGACGTTCCTCGATCTCGGCACGCTCGAGCCGTACGCCGACCAGTGGGCGTTCCTGTCGACGCTGGACCGGCTCAGCCCCAGCGACGCGGAACGCATCGCCGGGCAGGCGAAGCGTGCCACCACCGGCGCGGACGTCGCCGCGATGAGCCGGTCCGATGCCACTCGAGTAAACCCTGCGCTGCCACCGGTGGTGCACGCGGAAGCCGGTGCCGGGCTGAGCCTCGACGCCGCGCAACTCACCCCGGCCGCGCTGGCGACGTTCAAGCACGCCGCCGCCATGGCCAACCCGAAATTCTACGAACTGCAACGACTACGCAAGTCGACCTGGGACACCCCACGATTCATCCGCGGCTACGACCTCACCCTCGACGATCGTCTGGTACTACCGCGCGGCCTGCGCCACACGATCGCCGCGATCGTCGAACACGCCGGATCGAGGCTGGCCGTCACCGACGGGCGAAACCCGGGCCGCGAAATCGACGCCCCGTTCACCGCCGAACTCACCGCCAGGCAGAGCACCGCAGTCGGTGCACTCCTCGCCCACGACGACGGGGTGCTCGTCGCCCCACCCGGTTCCGGCAAGACCGTCATGGCCTGCGCTGTGATCGCCGAGCGCGGCACCTCCACCCTGGTGCTCGTCGACCGCAAAGCATTGGCCGACCAGTGGCGTGCCCGCCTCGAACAGTTCCTCGGCATCCGGCCCGGCCAGCTCGGCGGCGGCCGGCGCAAGCTCACCGGAGCGGTGGACATCGCGCTGCTGCCCTCCCTCGCCAGGCGCGACGACATCGCCACACTCACCCAGGGGTACGGGCACGTCATCGTCGACGAGTGCCACCACCTCGCGGCCGCGGCGTACGAGCACTCGGTCAAACGGATCGCCGCGCAGTTCTGGCTCGGGCTCACCGCGACGCCCGTCCGGCGTGACGGGCTCGGCCAGCTCGTCATCTGGCAGGTCGGCCCTATCCGGCACACCATGACCGACGAGGAGCAGGGCACCATCGCGGCCGCGATGGCGGTTGATGCCGGACCACGACGACTGCTGCACGTCCACGAGACCGCGTTTCGTACCGGCGACGTGGACCTGAACGCACCGGGCGCACTCGCCGAGATCCACCGATGCCTGGCCCTCGACCAGACGCGCAACTCCCAGATCGCCGACGATGTCGCCGCAGCCCTCACGCGCGGGCGCAACTGTCTCGTCCTCACCCGGCGGGTCGCTCACGTCGACGCCCTTACCGCGATGCTCGCGGCGCGTGGACATCAGGCGCTCGTACTTCAAGGAGCGATGAGCGCCATCGACCGGCGAACCGCCGTCGACCGACTTGGCGAAGCCAAGGCCGGTGATGGCCTCCTCGTCATCGGCACGACACCGTTCATCGGCGAAGGCTTCGACGCCCCAGCGCTCGACACCCTCTTCCTCGCCGGCCCGATCTCGTACGACGGGCTGCTCATCCAGTGCGCCGGGCGCGTGATCCGGACGGCACCCGGCAAGGACGCCGCCGAGGTCCACGACTACCACGACCCGGCCGCCCCCATCCTCGCCGCCTCACTTCAACGCCGTATGCCCGGATACCGAGCACTTGGCTTCTCCAAGGCGTGAGCGCACCGGACCCCCTCGACCTCGCCACCACCCTCCGCCGCGCGCCCGTACTGCACGACGTAGGCCCGGGCGGCGACAGGCCGGCCTGCAACCGCCACGCTGTCCCCGTTACCGCAGCCAAGGCATGTAGTATCAGCGCATGCGCACTCAGAGTGCGCATAGATGCGGATCGTGGGGGTTCAGCTCCCCCCTCGGACACAAACCTTTACCCCACGGTGCGCGCTTAGTTCCACTGAAGCGCGCACCGTTTGCGTTTCAGCCTCGTAAGTGAGTCGCAGGCTGAGTCGCCGGTAGACCTCGGCTTGTCGGCGGAGTCGGCGTCGCGAAGCACTCCGGCGATGGCGCCGAGCGCTCGCACGAGGTTCGAGATCTCCGTTCGGCTCATCCGGCGCGGGCCGGTGCCCGGCTGCGTGTGAAGATCAGCTTCGGCTCGAGCGCGTTCGGCCTGGGTCTGCGTGATCCAGCCGGTGACCACCGTGGGGTCTGCACCGGCGTCGAGGGCGGCGCGGTACCGCTCCAGCTTGGTGTCGCAGTCCGTGATGATCGCCTGGGCTGCCGTGGCAAGCGCGGGTGGATGCTCCAGGGGCGGGGCGTCGGCCATCGCGGTGATCGTCTGTTGTAGCCGGTGGGGTGTGAAGGCGGAGGCCAGCCAGGTGTCGAGCGGGTCGCAGTGCCGTTCCACCAGCGCGACACCAGATCCTTGCCCACTCCGTCATCGTACAAGCGTTCTAACTGTTTCCGCGGAAGGACCGGCACTCGGAGGGCAACCCGGCAGCGCGTGGGGGAGGGAAGGCTTCTCCTCGCTACTGTCCAGCGCTCGGCTGCTCGCGACCAATTACGCTCTTGTAAGTATCCGCGTCAGACAAGTGGCGGGCCAAATACTTGACCCAAGCCTCGCTGTAGACGTAACGCTTGAAGGCTCGATTGTACGTGCAGAACTGGCTTTTGGTTCGTTCCGGATGGGAGTCACCCTCTGGAGGGCGAGCTTGGTAGAACTTCCAAGCCAAGCTGTGGTCATTCACGCTAAACGGGAAGCCCAGCAGTTGCGCAACCTGTTTGGCAACTTCTCGCGGAAGGAGGCCCTTGAGGTCTGATACTGGCACCTCCTTATCGCGAATAATCGTCTGCACTTTGTCCATCAGGGCGAGTTGCCCTGTGTCCAAGTCCTCCATCCGAACGAAGCTCATCGCGGCGTCCGCAGTGGATTTACCTCCGGTCTTAGGCACTAGATATACTCGGAAGTCATAGCTTGGATGGTCGCTAAGCTCTGGCTCCAATGAGGCGTCAAAGTCTTGGATGTACTCTGCGATGCCCCTTGGCACTCTCTTGCGAACTGCCTTCAACGCCTCGACGGCATCGTCTGTGATCGACGAAATGAACAGGGGAAATCGAAGAAACCCGCCCAGCGATTCCTCGTTGCCGAACTCGGATACCAGTGTCTTCTCGAAATTCAACATGAACGCTTGGGTTCTGCCCGAAATCAGGGTAGCAATGTCCCGCTCATGTCGATGCTCAATCTTGTTGCGAAGACCGATGAAGAATTCGAGGTTGACCCGCCGGGGATCGCGTTCGTCGAATTGTTCAGTCATCATTTGATGTAGCGGCTTGGTAACCCAGTCCCCATCCCGGGTGCGCTGTCGATGACCCTTCGAGTTGCGCACATAAAAGTCTATCTTGTCTCGGTCATACTTGGCTTGAAGCATCTTGAGCCAAGCGATCGACATGTGCACGATGAACGCTTCGAGCTGGCGCTCGTGACCAGACCGGTTATAGAGGTCGACAGCAAGGATGGCCTCCTGCCTTGCGGCCTGTAGTTGGTGCCACCATCGTGGACGAGGAGCCATAAGTGCATGCTACAGCGCGGGTTAGGTGCAGCGAACCTATTCGATCAACCGTTCTAAGGCTGACGACCGCACGCGGGTGAAATGCTTGATGTGTCTGGCTTGCAGGGTCACGAACCCTCGCCGACCTTCCGATTCGGACGCTCGCGTGGTTAGCTGTCACTCCACATGCAGGAGACGGTAACTCTGAGCGACCAGCGTGGTGGCGCACATGACTCAAATGTCCTTCTTTGGCCCCAAGGAAGCTGGCCCCGACCCCAAGCCGGCATCTGATGAGCTCGTGCGACTGAAACTGATCGTCACGGTTAAGGCGGCACCTAATCCATCGGAACGGTATGGCGAGACGGTGTGCGTAGCGGGGTTAAGTACGGACTATCAGCGGCGGGGCTGGCTTCGGCTTTATCCGATCAACTTCAGAGAACTTGAGAGTGAAGGCAAGTTCAAGAAATACGACGTTATCAGCGTCGACGCGAGGCCCGCCAGGGAAGATCAGCGTAGGGAAAGCTGGAAGCCCATAATGGCGACCATAAAGACCGAGGGGCATCTCAAGCCTTGGGAGCCGCGACGAACATGGCTAGAGCCCTTCGTTGAAGACTCGATGTGCCGCCTCAACCGAAATGCACGCGCTAACGCAAACGCTCAATCCCTGGCGCTCGTGCGACCGCAGGACATAAGCAAGCTTGAGATCGAGGAACATCCCGGGTGGAGCCGCGACGAGCAGCACAAGATAGACATGTATGTGCGTCAGCTCGACCTGCTCAGCACCCAGGAACGAACTCCACTAGAGCCACCACGCTTCAAGGGATTCTACCGATATCGGTGCGGTGATCGCCGCTGCGGCGGACACAGGCAAGGCTTGCTTGACTGGGAGTTTGTAGCATTCCAAAGGAACCGACTAGCCGCTCTGCCTGAAGAAGCAGCACGGCAAGCCCTAGTAGACAAGTTTTTGGGGCAACTATGCGCTCCGGACCGTGACGTTGCCTTTTACGTGGGCAACCAAGCGAAGCGGGCGCACGTGTTTAGCGTTCTTGGTGTGTACTGGCCCAAGAGGTAGGGGCGCGTTTGTGTGCTTCTCGAAGCACAACGTCTCGGTGGCATCGTTGCTGATCTGCCTCGTAGCACAACAATGCAACTAGGTGAGTTCGGCCGGCCGAGGCTAGGTCTTGTAGGGCCTTATCCGCCTCGGGGCAGCTGAGTCGCTGCTGAAAAGTTGAGCGTGCCACCGCGAGGTCGGCCGGGGGGCCGGCGAAGCCGGCGCGGTTGTCCTTTGGGTTGCCAAGCTCGCGCCGATGCTGGTAGTCAATCCCGACCTCGGCCAGGGCGCGCCCCAGGGCAGCCTTGCTGAGCCCTGGCTTCCGCGAGACTGGGTTAAGGCGGACATCGACGAGCCGTGAGACTCCCATGGCCACAAGAACCTCTACCAGCTCGTCCGCTGTCAGGCCCTGATAGCCCACACCAACCAGTCCTGCTTCCCTGGTATCAGGCACTAGCGTCACGGCCCTAGCCTTCCATAATTCAGAAGAGGTCAGGCGCATAAGCGAACACCAGTGAGCTAAGGCGCGCAAGGCTCGGAAGTAGCGTTTACTCTCACATCGGCTCATCTTGCACGGCTCGCCGCTCGTGTCCACACCTCCGTGAGGCTTGGGAGGGATGGGGAAGAGGGGAGTTCGAGCTGACCGGGAGATGCTGCCGGGCTACGAGCGAGAGCCAGCCGCGGCAACGTGTGGCACGCTGAACGACGGTCACGGCCGCGCACACAGAGGGCGAAGCCGCGGGCGTTCTGTGGCCGCATGAAAGCCGACGGCCGGGGCGGGGCTGGGTCGCGCAGCTACGGCCGGCCGGAGCACTAGTGATCACCTGTTGCCGAATTTGCCCCTACTAGATCAAGGAGGATCATGATCAGGGCGCCCGCACGGGCACTGCCGGGGCGCGGGATAGCGTGGGCGGATGGGTGTTGATCCAGTGGCGCACAACCGCGTGGCCTGGGACCGGCAGGTCGACCAGGGCAACGAGTGGTCGCGGCCGATCTCCGCGGAGACGGTCGCCAGGGCGCGGGCCGGTGACTGGTCGGTCGTGCTCATCGGCTATCAACCCGTAGACCGCTCCTGGTTCCCCGCCGACCTGGCCGGCGCGGACGTGCTGTGCCTGGCCTCCGGCGGCGGCCAGCAGGGGCCGACGCTCGCCGCGGCCGGGGCCCGGGTCACCGTGCTGGACAACTCGCCGCGCCAGCTCGAGCAGGACGAGCTGGTCGCCCAGCGCGACAACCTGCCGCTGCGGACGATGCTCGGCGACATGCGCGACCTGTCCGCGTTCGCCGACTCCTCGTTCGACCTCGTCTTCAACCCGGTCTCGAACCTGTTCATCCCCGAGCTCGCCCCGGTGTGGCGGGAGTCCTTCCGGGTGCTGCGACCGGGTGGGGCGCTGCTGTGCGGCTTCCTAAACCCGGACGTCTACCTGTTCGACCACGAGGCGCTGGACCAGCGCGGCGAGCTGGTGGTCCGGCACAAGCTGCCGTACAGCGACGTCACGCACGTACCGGCCGAGGAACGCGAGCGGCTCTTCGGCGCGGACGCGCCGCTGGAATACAGCCACAGCATGGCCGAGCAGCTCGGTGGCCAGCTCGCCGCGGGCTTCGTCATCACCGGGTTCGAGGAGGCACCGCACCACTCGGACGCCTCCGCGGGCTGGCTGCCCGGCTACTTCGCGACCCGCGCCGTCAAACCATGATGGAACTCGACGGCAGGAGCGTGGCGGCCGACGAGCTGGCCCGGCTGCCGCTCTACAACTACGGCCACTTCACCACCATGCGCGTCGACGCCGGGCGGGTGCGGGGCCTGTCGCTGCACCAGCGCCGGCTGGTCAACGACTGCCGCACCGTCTTCGACGCCGAGCTCGACCCGGCCACCGTTTGCCGGTTCGGCAGCGCCAGCCCGGCGGTCCACCGCGAACTCGATGCAGTTCTGCGCGTCCACGGTGTCACCGGCGGCCCTGGCTGGCTGATCGACATGCTCGCGCTCACCCGACTGCGCCTGCAAACCGCCGCCGACCCGGACCAACCCGCGACAGCGGATGGAAGTGCGGTCAAAACTCGCGGAGATTGATCAACGGCCGAACCGATCAATGGAGTCAAAACTCACGAGCCGCTGGTGTCACAACTCGCGAGCAGAGGCACCCCAGCTCAGGAGCTCGATCATGCCTCAACACATTTGGCAGACGACACTGCTGGCCGGGGTTGCCGCCGCTGCCCGCCAGCGCGCCCCGTCCCCAGGGAGGTCCTAAGGCACGCAGCCCCTCTCCAGTTGTGCTGATCGCCTTTTCGAACCACGCGGCGGTGTTCTCTTTCGAGCGAGTCAAGACCGCGACGCACTGCACCACCCGGCCGTGGTGCAGGCAGCCGTAGCGGTGGGGGAAGCGTGTGCCGTCGGAAAGTTTCATGGTGGCGGTCACCGCTCGGCCGGGCACGCCGACCGTGGCCGGCTGGCCGGCAGCGGCCCTTCATGCGCAACCTGGTCTATGTCGTGCGCTTTACCTGCTAGGTGCCGCCCTTCTGGAAGATTCTTGATCTAGGCAATCCAGATCATTCCAGGTAGGACGGCACCTCCTTTACGTCAGGGTCGGCAATCAGCCATCACGCCATCGGGCCCATGAATTCGTGAGGCTGGATGTCGGCGAGCCGTCTCATTCTGCTAACAGAGCGGACGCCCTTTCGCGTCGCCCGACATGGTCGTCTTACCAGTTCGCCAGACCTACTTCCGCGCTCCGAAACCCGAGGCTCGGATGCGCCGGGTCAGCCTATGTGCTGGTCGTCAGACGTCACGAACGTTCGCAGATGGTCAACCGCCGCAGAGAGCGCGTCCTGCAGGGGTCCGATGTCCCGGGCGACCTGAGCGAGGAGCATGCCGCCTTGATACGCCGCGAGGAACATGTCGGCGAGCCGCGCGGGGTCGGCGGACGCGTCGATGCGGCCGAGTCGCCGCATGCGATCGAGCCCGACGCGGAAGATCTCGCGCCACTGCGCGAACACCTCCGCGAGCCGGTCGTGTACGTCGAGATCGGTCTTGACGATCTGGCTCGCGAGCGAGCCGAGGCTGCAGCCGTCCTCGAACGGACGCCCCGAGAGGACGTAGAAGTCCGCCCAGTCCTGGAACGCCTCGACGGTGTCGAAGCTGGCAAACCGTTCGCTGCGATGGAAGCCGAGGACGCTGTCGGCCTGCCAGTCAATGACCGCCAGGACGAGGCTCTCCTTGGTGGGGAAGTAGTGACTCAGCTGCGATCCACTCACGCCTGCAGCGCGGCGGACGAGCTCGTTGTTGGTTGCGTGGACCCCTTTGTCGTAGATCAACGCCGCCGCGTGCTCCAGTATTCGCTCGCGCGTGGCCTGGCCCTTGGGAGTGAGCTTCTGGGCTGCCTCCGCCCCGTTGTTTCCCTGCATGTAATCAACGTTACACAAACTGGGCTTGGAAACCCATTTTCGATCGTGTTCACTCAAGCGAGTGGACGAAATAGTCCAGTGACGTCATGCGGGGGCCGTGTGCGCCAGTGTTCGCTCGCGCGTGGTTTGGCCCTTGGGAGTGAGCTTCTGGGCTGCCTCCGCCCCGTTGTTTCCCTGCATGTAATCAACGTTACACAAACTGGGCTTGGAAACCCACTTTTGATGGTGTTCACTCAAGCGAGTGGACTAAATAGTCCAGTAAGGGCACCCGGAGGTTCATCACCATGTCTCGCCTGACCGCTCCCGCGCGCGCCGACATCGACGCGAAGACGCAGGGCGCGCTCGACGCCATCGCGAAGCAGTTCGGCTTCGCGCCCAGCATGTTCACCACGCTCGCCGCGAACCCGACCGTGCTCGAGATCGTGATGGGCCTGCAGGGCAGCATCGCGAAGCTCCTGGACGCGAAGACGCGCCACACGATCGCCCTCGCGGTCTCTCAGTCGAACGGCTGCCACTACTGCCAGGCACTCCACGGTTTCATCTCGTCGAACCTCGGCGGTATGTCGGCGGAGGAGATTGAGCTCGCCCGCATGGGCACGTCCAGCGACCCGAAGCGCGCCGCCGTCGCGAAGTTCGCGCAGCGCGTGATCGAGACGCGTGGCCAGGTCAGCGACGAGGACCTCGTAGCGATCCGCGAGGTCGGGTATATCGACCCGGAGATCCAGGCGATCGTCACGATCGTGGTCGTCACCCTGCTCACGAACTACCTCAACAACGTCAGCGACACCGTCGTCGACGTCCCCGGCGCCGACCACCAGTCGGCCTGACTTTCCTCTCCACCCGCCGTTCAAACGAAGGAAAGCACGATGTTGAACCTCGACAAGCTGATCACGAAGCACCTCACCCGCTACTTCGACCCGAGCAAGAGGATCCCGGAGGAGACGTTCCAGCAGCTGCTGCGTTACCTGCGCACCTCGCCGACGACGATCAACATCCAGCCGAACCGTTTCCACGTGCTGGAGACGCAGGATGGCAAGGACAAGCTCGCGGACGCACTGGTCGGCCGCTTCGCAGACAACGCGGAGAAGGTGCGCAACGCGTCGCACGCCATCGTCTTCACGACGCGCAAGGACATCCCCGACACGCACCTGCAGGAGATCTTCGAGAAGGAGCGCGCCGACGGGCGCTTCGCCGACCCGGAGATCCAGAAGGGATGGGAGGCGGGCGCCTCCAACTTCGTGGAGATCCAGACGGAGAACTATGGCGGGAACGTGCTCCACTGGCTTGAGAAGAACACCTACCTCGTCGTCGGCGCCACGATGATGGCCGCCGCATCCCTCGGGGTGGACGCGACGCCGCTCGAGGGCTTCGACCGCACGACCGTGGACGCGGCCTTCGACCTGACCGACACCGACTACACGACCACGCTGCTTATGGTGCTCGGCTACCCCGACGAGGCTCGGGTCTCCCGCCAGCCGGTCTCGCGGTTCGACGCGGAGAAGATCTTCACGCACATGTGACGGACGGGGCGGACATCGGACCGCGGTGCCAGCCCCGTTCACTTCGACTCGGTTGACCGGCGTCCGCACCTCCTCGACGGACTCCGGGCAATCGACCCCCCTAAGGACCTCGAGGAGGTCAAAATGCAGATTGATAAGGCAGTGCAGGATCGAGCCGCGGCCCGCGCCGCCGAGCTTCCCGGCTCCGAGCACACACACCAGTTCACCGGCGACTGGGAGGTATGGAAAGTCGGCGGCAAGGTGTTCATGCTGCAGACGTCCATGCCCGGCGAGCCCGTCGTGATCCTGAAAGCGGATCCAACCGACGCGGAGGCGTACCGCGCAGCTCACGCGAGCATCTCGCCCGGATACCACATGAACAAGAAGCACTGGATCACGGTGCGGGCGGGTGCGGACGTCGAGCCCGTGCTTGTCGACAATCTCGTGACCGAGTCGTACCTCCTCGTCGTTGCCGGCCTGCCGAAGCAGAGCCGTCCCGTCAATCCCGCTTGGTTCGGCGTCCCGCCCTCCGCCGACTGATCACGCTGACGCCGACCGCGCCCAGAGCGCTGTTGCCCCTCATCCGAGCAGCGCCCGCACCGGCGCATGGCGCCCTTACGTGGCCGGGGAAGAGAAGGCCTCCGGCTGGTCGCTCTCGCGACCATTGCGACCGATACCGCGGTGCGTGTCAGTGACAGGCGGGCAGCCGGCGGCCGGCACTGAGGACGGCGCCGTCGGGGCGGACGACGGCCACCCGCGCCCGACCTGCCTTCAGCCATTGGTGTAGCTGACTGCCGGGTTCCACCGTGATGAGAACTGCTCCACGCCGTTCGATGTCGGCTCGTTCGGCGGCAGACGGATCGTGGGATGTGACGACTGCGAATCGGCCCGCGGCCACGTCGTCGAATCGGCGGTCGCCGTCGAGGATCGCGTTCGGGCACAGCCGCCCGGCGAGGGTGCGGCGCAGCCGTGGCCGAAGCACCAGGTCGGACCGGCGCAGCGGGGGCGTCTGGCTGTCTGTAGCCAGTTCGTTGAGGCCGGGTACGAGGTGAACCCGTGGTGCCACCGCGCGGCGGACCAGGTTGCCCACCTCACCGCCGGCTGTCATCGCGGCGCCAATCAGCTTTGCCATCCTGATCATGGCTCGGGCGTGGTGTTTCCGTTCGATCTCGTAGGTGTCGAGCACGGTTTCGGGCAGGGCCCCGTCGAGCACGCCGGCGAGTTTCCAGGCGAGGTTCATCGCGTCGCGCAGCCCGGCTCCCATGCCTTGGCCGATGAACGGTGGGGTGAGGTGGGCGGCGTCACCGAGCAGGAACACCCGCCGGTCGCGCCACCGGTCGGTGACCTGCGCGCGGAAGGTGTACTCCGCCGCGCGGACAATCTCCAGCTCCGCGACCGGGATCTGTCCGGTCCACCGCGAGATCAACGGATGCAGCCGGGCCATGTCGTGGTAGTCATCGGCGGTCTCGCCGGGCGCCAGCTGGAACTCCCAGCGGTAGCGAGTCCTCCCGACCCGCATGTAGGTGCCGGCGCGGGCCGGGTCGGCGAGCTGGTGCACGCCCTCCCATTGCCCGAGTTCGGCCTCGGTGGCCACGTCGACGACGAGCCAGCGTTGCGTGAACCTCAGGTCCCGCATGCTGGCGCCGATCGCCGCTCGGGTCAGGCTCTTGGCACCGTCGCAGCCCAGGACGTACGCGGCGCGGACGGACCCACGCTCGTCGGTGACGGTGTCAGTGAAGTCGACCCGCACGCCGCCGGCCTCCTGCGCCACCGCGGTGACCTCGCTGTTGCCCCGTAGGGTGACGGCGCCGTACCGCTTGAGGTTCTGGCGAAGGATCCCCTCGAGCTCCGGCTGGTCGAACATGCTCCCCTGGGGGTACCCGTGCCGGCCCTGCGCCGTGTCCCGCTGGAACTCGGCGAGCACCCGCATGCTCCGGTCGAGGAGGCGCAGCCCCTTGTGTGGCCGGGAGATGGCGGCGAACTCGTCCCGGAGCCCGAGGCGCGCCAGGATGCGGTGGACCTCGTCATCGAGGGCGACCGCACGGGGCTGAGGATAGATCGACCCCCACCGGTCGAGTATCAGACACTCGATGTCGTACTGGGCGAGCAGCGTCGCGGCGGTCAGCCCCGTGGGGCCTGCGCCGACGATCACTACGGCGGGTCGGCTCATTGTGTCACCACAGGTGAAGGATGAGGTAGGCGGCAATGAGGAGTCCACAGATGACGGCCGGGGCGTACTTGCGCGGGCCGTCGCCCTTGCGCAGGTGTACGACGACAGCCCCGGCGAGCAGCAGCAACAGCCCGGCACCGGCGAGGGCACCGATCAGCGGCTCGACCAGGCCGATGAGCAGTCCGACCGCGCCGGCGACCTCGAGCAGGCCGATGCGCCGATAGGCGGCGACGGAGAAACCGGCCTCGGCGGCCAGCTCACGCATCGGTTGCAAGGCCCGAATCTTGGCGGTGCCCAGGGCGAGGAAGACCAGCGCGAGCAGCACCGCGAGGATGGCCGCAGCGAGCGTCATGAGATAACCACCAATCGCCATTCAATGGCATAACGGCCCAGGATCGCCCTGACGGCTGCCTCCTGGGTAAAGGAGTGAACGTTGACGGTGGCCACGATGGAGCTGCCCTCGAACGTGGCCTCGATGTCGTGCACGTCGGCGATCTGATCGAGCGCGGCGGCGAGTTCCCTGCGGACGGCGTCCGCCCGCAGGGCGGGTTTGTAGAGTTTGCCCACGGCGGTGACGGGCAGCTCATCGAGGATCGTGACGGTCCTGGGCGCGGCGGCGCGGTCGGGAACCCGCTCGCGTGCCCAGGCGTTCAGCTCCTCCTCGGTGACCGTGGCGCCGGGAGCGAGGGTGACGTAGGCGACGGGTACCTCGCCGGCGTGGACGTCGGGGCGTCCGACCGCGCTGGCCGCGGTGACCCGCGGGTGGGTCAGCAGCGCGTCCTCGACGGTGGCGGGGTCGATGTTGTGCCCGCCGCGGATGATGAGGTCCTTGGCCCGGCCGGCGAGGTAGACGAAGCCGTCCTCGTCGATGCGGGCGAGGTCGCCGGTGTCCAGCCAGCCGTCGACCAGCTTGCCCAGGCCGTCCAGGACCGGGCCGTTCTCGTCGCGGTCGGTCACGTAGCCGGGGAACACCGTCGGACCGCTGATCGCGAGCAGGCCCGTCTCCCCGGCGGGTACCTCCGCCCAGGTTCCGTCCGCCGCGACCACCCGCATCCGCTGGTAGGGCAGGCGCTGCCCGACCGAGCCCCGCCGCGCCAGGTCGGGAAAGCTCCGCGCGCTCGCACAGGTTCCTTCGGTGAGCCCGTAGCCCTCGACCAGGGTTGCCCCGGTGTGGGCCTGGAAGCTGTCCCGGACCGCGGCGGGTAGCGGCGCCGCCCCTACCATCGGACACCGCAGGCTGCTGAGGTCGGCGTCAACCGGGGACTGCGCCAAGGTTGCGTACACCGTGGGTACGGCGCTCATGGCGCCGATCCGGTAGTGCTCGACGATCTTCCAGAACTGGCCGTACAGGGCAGGGTCGCGGTAGCCGAGCGGACCGGCCCACACCACGGGCTGCCCCTTGAACATTGGCGCGAGCAGGGTGACCACGAGCGCGTTCACGTGGAACAGCGGAAGCGCCGCGAAGACCACCGTCTCCTGGTCGAACAGCGCGCTGGCGGCCAGCATCCACGCGTCGGCGACCTCGTTGGCGTGCGTGTGCGCGGCCAGATTGGGGGCCCCGGTGGTGCCGCCGGTGTGGAACATCGCGGCCAGGTCACCGGATTGGGGCAGGTCACCGCAGAAGGCCGACGGGTCCCCGACGGCCGCAAGCTCGCCGAGGTAGCCGATCCGCACGCCGTCGACCGCGGGCAGCGGCTCCGGCGTACCCGCCGCGCCGGTAGGCCGGAGCACGAGGATCGCGTCGAGCAGACCGCCGCGGGCGAGCGCCTGCGCGGTGTCCCAGGTGTCGGGCGCGAGCTCCGGCCCGGCCGTGACCAGCACGCGGGCACCGGATCGCCGGAGAAGTTCGGCGAGGTGTGGCAGCGACAGGCCCGCGCCCAGGGGCGCCGCGACCCCGGCGAGCTGCGCGGCCAGCGTCGCGGTGATCAGCTCGACACAGTTGGGTGACATGAGGGCGACCGCTTCACCCCGCCGCACCCCGAAATCGTGGAAGAGGTTCGCATACCGGTGGACGTCCGCCAGCAGTTCGGCGAAGGTACGGCGCAGCGGCTCGCGCCAGCGCACGGCGTCCGGCAGCACGGTGAGCGCCGTTCGGTCCGGCCAGCGGCTGGCCGCTCGCGCGAGCAGCGCGTACGTCGATTCGGGCAGACCCCGGGCCGCAAGCGGAACTGCCTCGATCGCGGCCAGGTCATCGGGCGTGGCGTAGTCCGGCCACAGCAGGGGCCCGGTCATCGGGCGTACCGCACGACCGTGCGCTGCCGACCGAGATCGATCGCGGCGTCGTCCGTGGCGATCGTTGCCTCGACGACGTCGCCGTCGGCGAGGTAGCGGGGGTTGCGAGCCTGCCCCTTGAAGAACATCTTCCATCGCACCGCGGGCGGCAGCAGCGCGGCTACGAAGGCGATCGGCTTCGGCGGCGCGCTCAGGGCCGTCCCGACGGGCGTGCCGGTCAGCAGCAGGTCACCCGGATCGACCCGCTGGAAGCGGCTCAACGCCTGCAGCGCCTGCACCGGCCGGTAGATCATGTCGGCGACGGTCATGTTCTGCCGGAGCTCGCCGTTGACCCACAGCTTCAGCCGCAGGTCGGTGAACCGCTTCAGCTCGTCGGCGTCGAGCAGCACCAGCGCGGGGCCGACCGGGGTGAAGGTCGGGTAGGACTTGGCCTCGTAGAACTGGGTCTTGGGGAGCTGGACGTCGCGTGCCGAGATGTCGTTGGTGACCACGAGGCCCGCGACGTAGTCGGCGAGGTTGTCCTCGGTGACCGCGGTGCCGACCGGCATCTCGCGGCCGAAGACCAGCCCGATCTCCACCTCGTAGTCCAAGAGGCGGACGTGGGCGGGGCGGACCACGTCGGCGAACGGCCCGCTGATCGAGCCCGAGGTCTTTCGGAAGAACGTCAGGGGGACGGTTTCGGGGTTGCCGTTGGTGTCCTTGACGTGGGAGGCGAAGTTCGTCATCTGGGCGACGACGCGGCAGGGCGCCGTCACGGGGGAGACCAGCGCAAGGTCCTCGATCGCGACGGTGTCGCTGCTCGTCGCGGCCGCGGCGATCGCCGGCTGGTCGGCCAGCAGTTCGGCGGTGGTGGTGGCGGTGGTGTGCACCTTGGCCGCGCCGGTGGGGGTGAGCACCCACCAGGCGTCGGCGGTGCGCAGGACGGAGGTGCTCATGAGTTGAACGCTTTCATCAGGCCGCGCAGGCGGTGGAGGTCGAATTCGTTGTCCTCGCGCAGCGCGCCGATGACCGCGCGCAGTTCGCGGAGTGTTTCCCGGCCGGGTTTCATGCCGAGGAAGTCCTTGGTGGCGGGCGGACCCCACTGGGCGAGTCCGGAGGCGGTCATCGGTGCCCAGCCCGGCTCGAGGGTGCAGTCGAACAGATCGCCGTCGGTGAAGTGCTCGACCAGGAAGCCGTCGGGGTCGCGCCAGTAGTCGAAGATCTGGCTGCCCTGGATGTGCCGGCCGATTCCCCAGGATCGCTGGTAGCCCCGGTCGAGCAGGTGCTCCCCGCCGACGGCCAGGGAGTCGAGGTCGGGTACCTGGTAGGCCGAGTGCACGTACCGGTTGGCCGGGCCGAGGGTCATCGCGAGCGTGTGATGGTCGGTGGGCGTGCTGCCGCGGTCGCAGCGGATGAAGCTCATGACCGGGCCGCGTTCGCGCTGTCCCTCGTGGTAGAGGAAATCGCTGACGATCAGGCCTAGGTGCTGGAGGTACCAGTCGAGCGTCTCCAGGTATCGGGTCGTCTGCAGTACGACGTGGCCGAGGCGCTGGACCTTGGCCGGCTCCCGCGCCGGCCGCTGGGCGACGTTCACCCGCGCCACGTCGTGCCCGATGTTGAAGGTCAGTGGCTGCTGCGGAGGCAGCGCGCGAAGCTCGTCGGTGTCCGCGACGACGCGTACGCGGGTCCCGGTCGGGTCGACCAGATTCACCGCCACCCCGCCGAGGCTCTCCGGCAGGGAGGCGATCGTCCTCCCGCTCGCCTCCGCGAGGCGCAGCACGTCCTTCGGGTCGGCAGCCCGGAAGGCGGGGCCGATGAACCGCGACCGGGGGGCCCGGCGGATGAGCACGCAGGGCGAACCGGGGTCGGTGCCGCGCAGGTGCAGCTCGTCGTGCGTACGCAGCGAGGTCGTGAAGCCGAAGGCCCGGGCGAACACCTCGGCCCGCTCCAGATCGGGCTTGTGGAACTCCAGCCAGGCCAGGTCGTGCACCTTGACGATCGGGTTGCGCGCCCGCCCCGGGTGCTCGCCCGGCCGAGCGCCCTGCTCGCTGTGCAGACCCGTGTGCGGGTCCTGCCCGTCGATCATGTCCCGCTCCTTTCAAGGTGATGACGAAATCGTCACTTACGAGAGTAGCGTCAGTCAAGGTGGGATGACGAATCCGTCATGACTGAAGATCGGCGGGTTAAGGTGGGTGCAGAGCGACCTGGAAGAGGTGATCGAGCAGACATGGCGCAGCAGATCAGGGACGTCCCGAACCGCCTGGAACGGCGCAAGGCGCGCACCCGCTCCGCGCTCGTGCACGCGGCCCAGACCTTCCTCGCGGCCGGGAAGCTCAACGTTCCGATCCTTGAGCTCACTCAGGCCGCGGACGTGGGGATGGGGTCGTTCTACAACCATTTCGACAGCAGGGAGCAGCTGTTCGAGGCCGCGGTGGAGGACGCTCTGGAGCGCTACGGCGCCCTGCTCGACGAGCTGACCGTGGGCCTGGAGGACCCGGCCCATGTCTTTGCCCAGAGCTTCCGGCTGACCGGACGCCTCCACCGCCGCAGTCCCGAGCTGAGCAGGGTCCTGCTCAACAACGGCCTGGCGCTTGTCGGCTCGGACAAGGGACTCGCGCCGCGAGCCCGGCGCGACATCGAAGAGGGCGTCCGCGCCGGCCGGTTCAGCGTCGGCGACCCCGAGCTGGCAATGGTGACCGTGGCCGGCGCCGCGCTGTGCCTCGGGCAACTGCTGCACGACCACCCGGAGCGTGACGACGCCGGGGCGACCGACCAGGTCACCGAGGACCTGCTGCGCATGCTCGGCCTGACGCCACGGGACGCCCACGCGATCTGCCAACGCCCGCTGCCCGACCTCGACGGCGTTCGCCCGTAGACCAGTGTCCGGCCGTCCGGGTTGAACGGCGACCGACGCTAGGAGATGGCGGCCTCGCGCACCATCCGGTTGGCCGCCTCCGGCTCACAGCCGGTCGCCCGGAGCAGGTCGCTCGCCACCGTGCGGAGCTGGACCACGATGGCGTCTGAGAACGGCTTGCGGCCCTTGTGGTAGGCCCGGCCGGCCAGGCACGCGCCGTCCGATACCGCGTTGCGGGTCTGTTCGAACGGCCGACCTGCCCGTGCCTCCTGCGCCAGCAGATGAATCGCCTCGGCGAGCCTCTCCACGGCACAGGGGAGTTCCTCCGGCACCGGCTCGTCGTACTGCAGCGTCGTCGCGGCCCAGCGGGCCAGCGTCAGGCACCCGAGGGCCACCCGATCGATGTGCTGGATGCCGCGCCGGTAGTGCTCGACATCGATCCGGCGCCGCCAGCGCGCCGGTGCGATGGTCACCACCTCCTCGGCACCGCCCAGGGCCTCGTGCATCCGCTCGAGGTCGGGTTCCATGGCGCCGAACTGATCCAGCGCGCGCATCGCGCGGTCCGGGTCACGCTCCGCGAGTGCGTGGGCAACCTCCCTGAGCTGCGTACGGAGCGTTGCGACGACCGGTGCGGTGGCGCGGTCGAGGATGCGCATGGGGTTGACCGGTAGCAGCAACGCCACCACCACCAGCCCGACGAGGCCGCCCACTCCGGCGTCGACGATCCTCGCCCACTCGAGGCCCTGCTCGGCCTGAGCGAACGTGGCGATCAGCACAGCGGTACCGCCGGCCTGAGCTACCAGGGCACCACTGCGTCCGGTCATCGTGAGGGCGACAGCGATGGACAGCGCCACCACCAGGCCGATCTGCCAGAAACCGAAGCCGACGAGACGCACGAGAAGATCACTGACCAGGAGGCCGAGCCCGACCCCCAGCAACAGCTCGGCGGTACGTCGCGCGCGCTGACCGAGAGCGCCGACGATCGTGCCCACGGCCGCGCTGGGCGCGAAGACCGGCGCAGGGCGACCCAGGACCTCATGCGCCAACCACCACGACAGCGCGGCGGCGAGCCCACACTGAACAGCGACCAGCAGGATGATCTCGAACAGCCGCAGCCGGAGCCTGCCCCCCTCAGCACCGCTGCGCCGAACCTTGACCGCCAGGCCCTTGGCATGCTCGGCAGCGGCGTCGCGGCGAGACAGGTCTCCTCGGTCAGCAGCCACGGCGGGGGTTACCCCACCCCCGCCCTCCCCACACAAACCTCCGACCCCTTCTCCCCGCGAACGAGTCCGGGTGCGTCCTCTCGGGTCCTCGCCTGACATCGACCGTTCGGCGAGGGCCGACCGCTGTCGCTGCCGGACAGGCGTTCAGATATCAACGGACGCAAGCCCTCGCGGTGACTCACCCCTTCGACCGCAGCGCGGCGACTGCCTTGGGTAGGCCGACGAATGGCTTCGTGCGCCTACCTCGGGTGTCACATCAGCGGGGTGGGTGGCGCGGGTGCCCGCCCGTGGGCGCGCCGCGCATCCGCGACGGCAATTCCGGCCAGCACGACAGTGGCACCGGCACCGGCGACCAGCGGAGGCGCTGGCCACGCGGCCGGGACCAGCAGACCGAAGGCGAGGAGACCGACCAACCGCGAGCGGGAGATCCGACCGAAAACCTGCAGTTCGAACGGTGCCCGCCCAAGCAGGAAGAGCGCGGGACCACCGAGGATGGCAACGAGCCAATTCGGTTCCGGCCGGCCGGTGGGCTCGATGATGTACAGCTCGAAGCCGGCACCAGCGAGGACCACACCGGAGATCATGATCAGATGGGTCAGGGCGGCCGCCACGGACTGCCGAGTCGGATCCTGGGCGGCGGTGATGGCCAGGGGTAGGACCAGGCCGGCCCGGTAGAAGTAGATGCGCCACAGCTGCAACGATGCCGATGAAGGCCAGCGCGAACCCCACTCCGTGCGGGACAGCGAGGTCGCTGTCGGAGAACGCTCGGCCGGACACGAAGACGGCCTCACCCAAGCTGATCAGGAAAATCTGCTGCAACCGTTCGGCCGGGTGCTCTCCCGCGACCTGTTTGCCGGCCCATCGGCTGAAGCCGACCACGAACCCGGGAAACTCGATGGCCAGCGCAAGTGCCCAGAGCCCGCCCCGCAGAAGCGGGTCGTGCACCAACGCCCCCGCGATCCACGGCACCGTGCTCCCGCCGAGCGACAGCAACCCCGGCAGTGAGGACTCGCCGGTCCGCACCTGCCTGGCCAAGAGGTAAACCAACAGACGGCTGAGCCGGACCACAACCCAGGCGCCGGCGAAGACCAGAGCCCGCTCTCGAACCCCTGCGGCACCGCAACCGCCATGACGGTGGCACCGGCCATCGAGGAGAACACGATGAACTGACCGGGCCGCGAATCCGGATGCACTCGGCTGGTCAACGCGGCAGTGGTCTGCCACATGAACCAGAGCCCCAGAAACAGCAAAAGAGTCCCAGCGAACTCACTGAACCCGAGCCCCCCGGAGTGGAAGTTCTCGAGGAGCCGCAAGCTGATCCGATTGAGCGCGAAGACGAAGACGAGATCGAAGAACAGCTCGAGGATGGTTGCCCGGCGCCAACTGGTTCCCTCGGGTACGAGCCGCTCGCCGCCTGGCTCACCCATCCGTCATCAGTCGGGTTCGCCGCCGGAGGCGCGCACGGCGTCCGCCTGCGTCGGCCATCCCACGCCTCGGGCCAGAAAACACGAGGCGGAGTATCCGCGGCGGGAGGCGACAAACCTGCCGTTCCCGATCTCCGCCGACACCTTGACCAAGGTCGGGATTCCTGTCACATGCCGAATCGTGCGCGTTGCACGGCTTCAATCGCCGCGTTGGTTCCGCTGACCTCGACATGTGCTGCCCTCTGTCGGCCGAAGAGGTAGAGCAGCAGTTCGCCTGGAGGTCCGGCGATGCGGGCAGTAGGTTGCCCTCGCCGTGCTCGAACGATCTGAGCGGTCCCTGCCCACTGAAGCTCGAGTCCCGCGCCCTTCAGTCGCCGGGCGAGGAACCGGGCCCCCGCGTGACGTTGTGCCAGAGGGCCTCGTCCATTGCAGGCTCGTTGGTTCGGGGGCCGCGACCGTTGGCTCTGCGTATGTCCTCATGGTGGACGAAGAATTCGCGGCCTGAGCCTGGGCGGCCGGCTGCGGGGTGGGCGCGCTGATCACCAGGCGCAGGGCGCGTAGTCCTTCAGGAAGCAGCCGTACAGGTCTTCGCCCTGTTCGCCGCGGACGATCGGGTCGTAGACCCGGGCCGCGCCGTCGACCAGGTCCAGCGGGGCGTGGAAGCCGGCGTCCGCCAGCCGCATCTTCGTCGGGTGGGGCCGCTCGTCGGTGATCCAGCCGGTGTCGACGCTGGTCATCAGGATGCCGTCGGCCAGCATCTCCTGGGCGCTGGTCCGGGTCAGCATGTTCAGCGCGGCCTTGCCCATGTTGGTGTGCGGGTGCCCCGGCCCCTTGTAGCCGCGGGCGAACTGGCCCTCCATCGCCGACACGTTCACCACGTACTTACGGCGGGCGGTC
>NZ_JBIAKG010000009.1:50899-316409 GCF_042872345.1 Micromonospora sp. NPDC005299 | reverse complement strand
ACGCCGGGCAGGTCACAGAAACGTACGTCGACGAACTTCACGTCCTCGTTGCTGAGGTATCGCAGGAGTTCCTCGGGATTGGCGAACACACGTCCTCCTGGCAGGTCCACTCCGGGGCTGGCTACCTGGCGACGCTATGGCGGTGGGGTTGCCCGGCCGTGTCTCCTCTGTTTCCGCCGTGTTACGTCCCTCGCGGAGCGTCATCCCGGCCGCTCAGACGCCTCCGGCTCTCGCTTCGGACCATCCCGCTGTGCCCGGTCTGTCGCTGTTTGCTGGTTTTGGTCCTGTTCCCCGCTGGGTGCCGAACCGCCGTACCCGGGCAGTGACCGACACCCCTGCCCGCCGCGGCGCTCCCGGCCCCGGGCCGGCCGCTGGCTACCCTGGCCGCTGTGACCGATACCGCCGCCGTGCCGGTGCCGCCCGCCGCGGACCCGACCTTCACACCCCCGAGCCTCGGCCGCCGCTTCGGTGCCCTGCTCATCGACTGGGTGCTCTGTCTGCTGATCGCCAACATCTTCGCCGACCCGGTCCGGGACGGCTGGGCCCCGGTCCTGGTGCTGATTCTGGAGTACGGCTTCTTCCTCGGCCTCTTCGCCCAGACCCCCGGCATGTACGTCACCCGGGTCCGCTGCCTGTCCTGGGCCGACGGGGGCCGGATCGGGCTGGTCCGGGCGCTGCTGCGCGGCGTGCTGCTGGCCCTCGTGGTGCCCGCTCTGATCATGGACGGCCACCGGCGCGGCCTGCACGACCGGCTCACCGGGTCGGTCGTCGTCGACGCCCCCCGCCCCGCCCGCCGCTGAACCCGGCCCGCACGACGAAGGAGCCGGCCCCGCACGGGACCGGCTCCTTCTCGCGTACGACGGGGGTCAGCGACCCCGGGTCTGGCGGAACGCGCCCCGCGGCGGCCGCATGTTCTTCGGGATCGCGCCCTTGGGCATCTGCGGACGGGCGGTGAGCGCCTTGAGCCGCTTGTCGAGGGCGTTGACGTCCTTCGGGGCGAGGTTGCGGGGCAGCCGCATCAGCGTCATCCGCAGCTTGCGGATCGGCAGCTCGCCCTCGCCCTGGCCGATCACGTAGTCGTGCAGCGGCGCGGAGCCGATCACCTTGGCCAGCCGGCGCTTCTCCTGGCCGAGCAGGCCGCGCACCCGCTGCGGGTTCCCCTCGGCCAGCAGGATCACGCCCGGCCGGCCGATCACCAGGTGCACCATGTCCATCTGGGTGGTGGAGCTGACCGCCGGCGTGACCCGCCAGTCGCCGCGCATGCTCTCCATGATCTGGGCCGCCGCGCCGGGCTGCCCCTCGGCGGCGTTCATCATCGCCTTGTTGGACCGCAGGTTCAGCACGATCAGCACGGCGAGCAGGATGAACAGGATGCCGATCGGCAGCCAGATCCAACCCCAGAGGAGCACCGCCACCACGGTGAGCGCGAGCGGGATCAGCACCGCCGCCGCGGTCAGCGGCGCGAACCACCGGTCCTGCTTGGCGGTGAACTGGAACACCATCCCGATCTGCTTCAGCCGCTGGCCGAACGAGACCTTCTCCTGGGGATTTGCCATGCCGCAGAGTCTAGTGGTCGCCGCGCAGCCGGTTGATCCGTGGCTGCCCCTTCGCCGCCGGGCTGAGTACCTTACGTCGCCGCCGGGCCGCTGAGGCCCTCAAGTAAGGAGGGGGAGCGGCCGAAGATCAGGCAGCGCACCCATGCCCCGGGGGCACCTTCGCGCGGAAAGTCAGTGTCGACAGCGACAGACACCGCACGACAGGAGAACCGAGATGTTCGGCAACGACGCAGAGCTGCTCCTCACCATCCACCGCAGTCACGCCTCCGAGCTGCAGGCCGACGCGGCCCGCGACCGGCTCGCCCGGTCCCTGCCCCGCCGCCACCCGCGCGGCTGGCTGGGCCGCCGGCAGCACGCCGCCCGCGTCTCCGACGCCCGCCGGTGACCGCCCCGGCGCTGCCGGCGCCCCCGACCGCCGCGGCCGGGTTGGGCAATGGTGCGGCCGGGTCGGGCTCCACGGACGCCGGTCCGGCCGCCACGGGGGCGGCCGGACCGGCGGGGGTTCGGCCGGTCGGCCGGGACGGCGCCGGCGTACGCCATGGCATGCTCGACGGCGTGACCGCACGCGCCGCCAGCACCGTCCTCGTCGGCCGCCAGTCCGAGCTGACCGGGCTGCGCGAGGCGCTCGGCCGGGCCCGGGCCGGGGACCCGGCGACCGTCCTGGTGGGCGGGGAGGCCGGGGTCGGCAAGACCCGGCTGCTGGAGGAGTTCGGCGCGCACGCCACCGCGACCGGGGCGCGGCTGCTCATCGGCCAGTGCCTGGAACTCGGCGAGGCCGGCCTGCCCTTCGCGCCGTTCGCCGCCGCGCTGCGCGACGTGCTGCGCCACGACGGCCCGGCCGCCTTCGCCGGCTACGAGGCGGAGTTCGCCCGGCTGCTGCCCGAGCTGGCCCGGGTGCCGGCCGGGGCCGCCGCGCCGACCGGACTGCCCGTCTCCGACACTCCGCGCGGCTACCTGTTCGACCTGGTCGCCGACCTGTTCCGGCGGCTCGCCGAGGAGCGGCCGCTGGTGCTGCTGATCGAGGACCTGCACTGGGCCGACCGGTCCACCCGGGACCTGATCGACTTCCTGGTCCGGGCCGCCCGGTCCACCCGCCTGCTGCTGGTCTGCACCTACCGCACCGACGAGCTGCACCGCGGCCACCCGCTGCGCCCCTTCCTCGCCGAGCTGGACCGGGCCCGGGGCGTGGGCCGGGTCGAGCTGGGCCGGCTGGACCGGGACGGCACCGCCGCCGTCCTCGCCGACCTGCTCGGCGTCGAGCCGGCACCCCGCGCCGTCGACGACGTGCACGGGCGTACCCAGGGCAATCCGTTCTTCATCGAGGAGCTGGCCGCGGCCGGCGACCCGGTCGGCTGCGCGGTGCTGCCGGAGACGCTGCGCGACCTGCTGCTGGCCCGGGTCGACCGGCTGCCCGAACCGGCCCAGCGGGTGCTGCGGATCGCCGCCGCCGGCGGCACCCGCTTCGCCCACCAGCTCCTCGCCGAGGTGGCCGGCCTGCCCGAGAACGAGCTGGAGGACGCGCTGCGCGCCGCCGTGGCCGGACAGCTCGTGGTGGCCGACCCGGACGGCGACTACGAGTTCCGGCACGCGCTGGTCCGCGAGGCCGTCCACGACGACCTGCTCCCCGGCGAGCACGCCCGGCTGCACGCCCGGTACGCCGCCGCCATCGAGGCGCAGCCGTACCTGGTGGCCGCCGGTCGCGCCCCGGCCGAGATCGCCCACCACTGGTACGCGGCGCACGACCACCCGCGCGCCCTGATCGCCGCCCGGGTGGCCGCCGGCGCCGCCGCCGACCGCTACGCGTACGCCGAGCAGAGCCGGCTGCTGGAACGGGTCCTCGAACTGTGGGAGTTGGTGCCCGACGCCGCCGACCGGCTCGGCATGGATCACCTGCGGGTGCTGGAGGAGACCCTGGCCGCGGCCACCACGGCGGGCGACTACAACCGGGCGCTCACCCTCGCCCGGGCCGGGCTGGCCGAGGTGGACACCGCCGCCGAGCCGCTGCGCGCCGCCTACCTGCTCTACCGGCGCGGCCGGCTGCTCGCCCTGCTCGGCAAGAGCGACGGCACCGCCGAGGTACGCGAGGCGTACCGGCTGGCGGGCGGGGTGGCGGACGTGCCGGGGCGGGTGCGGCTGCTCGCCGACATCGCCGCGCACCTGGTCAAGATCGACCCCGAGCAGGCCGCCTCGGTGGCCGCCGAGGCGATGGCCGCGGCCGAGGTGGTCGGCGCGGACGTGGACCTGCTGCCCACCCGGATCGCCCTGCTCGGCCGCACCGACAAGGCCCCCGACCTGGGGCTGGCCGAGCTGCGCCGGGCCGAGGCGCTGGCCCGGGCCACCGGTAACGCGCCGGCCCTCGTCAGTGCCCTGGTGCATCTCTCCGACGTGCTCTACGAGCTGGGCCGGTACGCCGAGTCCGAGGAGGCCGCCGCGGCCGGGGTGAGCGAGGCGCG
This sequence comes from Micromonospora sp. NPDC005299, assembly GCF_042872345.1. Taxonomy (NCBI): domain Bacteria; kingdom Bacillati; phylum Actinomycetota; class Actinomycetes; order Micromonosporales; family Micromonosporaceae; genus Micromonospora; species Micromonospora sp. NPDC005299. The sequence goes on along the minus strand of NZ_JBIAKG010000009.1, from coordinate 312,400 downwards.
CCGGGTGGGGATCAGCCGCTCCACCGGGGCGTACCTGCTGTCGAACCGGGCCGAGGCGCTGATCGCGCTGGGCCGCTGGGACGAGGCCGACGCCGCCTGCGCGGAGGCGGCCCGGATCGACCCGCCGGGCGTCTCCGGGCTGCACTGGCTCCAGCTCCGGGCGGGTCTGCGGCTGGCCCGCGCGCACCCCGCCGCCGACGAGCTGGTCGGCCGGGCGCTGGCCTTCCTGGCCCGGCCGTACCTCTGGCCGAACCACCGGCTGCCGCTGCGCGAGCTGCGCATCGAGGCCGCCCTGGCGGCGGACGACAAGGTGGCGGCGCTCGCCGCGAGCCGGGCCGCCCTGGCCGACGAACGCCTGGTCGACCTGCCCCGGGAGGGCTGGCCGGTGCTCAGCGCGGTGGCCCGCGCCGGCGCGCTGGTCGGCGACGCCGAGCTGGCGGCCGAGGCGTCCGCGGTGGCCGCCGTGCTGCCCGCCCGCTATCCGGCGGAGCAGGCGCACGCCGCCGAGGTCACCGCGATCCTCACCGGCGTCGCCCCCGGCGCGCTGCCGGCCTGGCGGGCGGCGGTGGCGCGGTGGCGGGCGGCCGGGCAGCCGCATCCGCTGGGTCGGGCGCTGCTCGCGCTGGCCGAGGCCGCCGCGGCGGCCGGCGAGCGGGAGGAGGTCGCCGCCGCCGTCCGCGAGGCCGCGGACCTCGCCACCCGGCTCGGCGCCGCCCCACTGGTCGAGCAGGCCGCCACCCTGGCCCGCCGGGTCGGGCTGCGCGGCGCCGGTCGGCCCGGCCCGGACCTGCTGACCAGCCGGGAGCAGGAGGTGCTCCGGCTGGTCGCCGAGGGGCACAGCAACAGCCGGATCGCCGAGCGGCTCTTCATCTCGCCGAAGACGGCGAGCGTGCACGTGTCCCGGATCATCGCCAAGCTGGACGTGACCAACCGGGTGGAGGCCGCCGCGCTGGCCCACCGCCTCGGCCTGCTCGACCCGACACCGCCCGCCCAGCGCCGGGGGTAGCCGAGGCGCCGTCGGCCCACCGGTTCGCTCAGCGGCGTGGCAGGTAGATCCGCCAGCCGGCGGCGGTGACCACGTCGAGCGCGCCCGGGCCGGGTCCGAGCCGCCCGTCCAGCCGGGCGGCCAGCGGCGACCCGGCCGGGGCCACCCACGCCGCGCCGGGGTCGGCGTCGACCGCCCGCCGGTACGCCGGCAGCCGGTCGAACCCGGGGCGCAACTCGTCGTCGACCACCGCGCAGCGCACCTCTTCGCCGCTGGCGAAGGCGAGCCGGTTGCAGGTCCAGTAGCTGCCCCGCACGTGGCGCAGGTTCAGGTCGCCGAGGGTGTCGACCAGCACGCGGTGCCGCTCGGCCTCGGCGCGGGTGGCCGGCACGGTCCCGACCGCGCCCGCCGTCGCGACCGCCCCGGTGCCGAGCATCCCCGCCAGCACGGCGACCGCCGCCACCCCGGCGGGCCGGGGCGGGGGCGGCCACAGGCCGGCTCGTCGGGCGGCGGACCGGAGCGGCCAGAGCAGGGCGGGCATGGCGACCGCCAGGACCGAGAGGTAACGGGCACTCTCGATCGGGGTCCGCCCGGCCGCGGTGCTCGCCGCGTACGCCGCCAGCACGCCGGCGGCCCCGGCGAGCAGCGCCAGGCGCACCGCCGCCGACACCCGCCGATCCGCCGGGCCCGCGGGATCGTCGCCGGATCTTGGACAGTTGGCGTGCGCGGCGAACGGAAAGTGTCCACGATCCGCGGGCGGGACGGGCCGGCGGAGGGTGTGACCGGCGGCGACCACCGCGAGCAGCAGCAGGAGGAGGAACACGGGCGCCCACCAGAGCTGCCACCCGGCGCAGTGGCCGGGGGAGCAGAAGCCCATGGCCAGGGGCGGGCCGAGCACCAGGCCGCCGTACAGCCGCTCGCCCCAGCTCGCCGCCTCGGCGCCGCTGGCGGCCAGCACGGCGGCGAGCGGGTCGCGGCCGTGCCGGAGGCTGTCCAGCAGCATCGGCGCCGCCCCCAGCAGCAGCGTGCCCGCCACGATCAGCCCGGCCCGGCCGGCCAGCTCCCGCCGCCGCCACGCGATCAGCACCGTGCCGGTGCCCAGGACGTACGGCAGCACCAGCGGGTCGACCCAGAGCAGCAGCCCGGAGATGAGCCCCCAGGCCGCCCAGCGGGGCAGCCGTGCGCCCGGCCCGGTCGTGCAGAGTCCCACGGTGAGCAGCGCCAGCGCCGCCCCGGCCGGGTTCAGCTCCGGATAGCCGCCGCCGGCGATGAGCTGGTTCTTGACCACCCGGTCGGCGCCGAGCGCGAGCACGGCGACGACCAGCAGGGCGTACCAGCGGTCGCCGCCGAGCCGGATGGTGAGCCGCCAGGACAGGGCGAGGAAGAGGGCGTACAGGGCCAGGGTGGGCAGCCGCAGGGCGAGCACCGACGGCCCGGCCAGGGCGATCAGCGGCGCGGCCAGGTACGCCTCCAGCGTGCCCATGTACGCCTGGCCGTAGAACCAGACCGGGAAGTCCTCGCCGCGGGCGATGTGCAGGGCGGCCAGCCCCATGGTCGCCTCGTCGCTGTTGGTGGGCGGCGCGTCGGCGAGCAGCAGCGCCAGCCGGTAGCCGACCCCGGCCAGCCCGACCAGCAGGGCGAGCAGCACCGGCAGCCGGGGACGCCGGGGCGCGCGCGGGCGGGTGGCCTCGCGCGGCTCCTGGCGTACCCCGGCGGTCATCCCTGGGATCATGGCATCCGGCGGGTGGCCGGCGGTGTGTGACGCGGTGGACGGCCCGCCTCAGCCGGCGGCGACGACCTCGTCGCGGGCGGCGAGCGCCTGCTGGTAGAGCCGCCCGGCCCGGTAGGACGAGCGGACCAGCGGGCCGCTCATCACGCCGGCGAAGCCGATCTCCTCGGCCTCCTCGCGCAGCTCGACGAACTCCTCGGGCTTGACCCAGCGGGTGACCGGGTGGTGCCGGGGGGAGGGGCGCAGGTACTGGGTGATGGTGATCAGCTCGCAGCCGGCCTCGTGCAGGTCGCGCAGCGCCTGGGAGACCTCGGCCCGCTCCTCGCCCATACCGAGGATCAGGTTGCTCTTGGTGACCAGGCCGGCGGCGCGCGCCTGGCGGATCACGTCGAGGGAGCGCTCGTAGCGGAAGGCCGGGCGGATCCGCTTGAAGATCCGCGGCACGGTCTCGACGTTGTGCGCCAGCACCTCAGGTCGGGCGCCGAACACTTCGGCGAGCTGCTCGGGCACCGCGTTGAAGTCGGGGATCAGCAGCTCGACGCCGCAGCCGGACTGGAGGGCGTGGATCTGCCGGACCGTCTCGGCGTAGAGCCAGGCGCCGCCGTCGGGCAGGTCGTCGCGGGCCACGCCGGTGATGGTGGCGTAGCGCAGGCCCATCGCGGCCACGGACTCGGCGACCCGGCGGGGCTCGTCGGCGTCGAACTCGGCCGGCTTGCCGGTGTCGATCTGGCAGAAGTCGCAGCGCCGGGTGCACTGGTCGCCGCCGATGAGGAAGGTGGCCTCCCGGTCCTCCCAGCACTCGTAGATGTTGGGGCAGCCGGCCTCCTGGCAGACCGTGTGCAGCCCCTCGCGCGAGACGAGCCCGCGCAGCTGGGTGTACTCCGGGCCCATCTTGGCCTTGACCTTGATCCACGGCGGCTTGCGCTCGATCGGCGTCTCGGCGTTACGCGCCTCGATCCGCAGCATGCGCCGCCCCTCGGGGGCGACCGTCGCGGTGCGCGCAGCCTGCTCAGTCGTCGGCGCGGAGTGCTCGATCGTCACGAAACCGAGCCTACGCCGGTCGGCGGCCGTCGATGAACGTCGGGCGACCGTCGTCACGCCCCGAATGTTGTGACACCCGACACGAGCGACCAGAAATCCCCGTCACACCGGCCGGCGAAGGGTGCTAGCGTGCCCGGCAAAGCTGCGACGGAGCCGAGTAGCGGGCCGATCCGCCAGCGCAGAGAGCCGCCGGTTGCTGCAAGGCGGTCTGGCGCCGGGCCGCGAAGACCCTCCCGAGCTGCGGGAAGAACGGCGGTCCACCGCCCAGTAGACCCCGCCGCCTGGCCCTCGTCACGGGCGACGAACGAGGCCCCCGCTTCGGCGGGGGCGAAGGTGTGGTGGCACCGCGAGGCTCCCGCTCGCCCACACCTCCCTGGGATCGCGTTGCGATTGATCGAGGAGGTAACCGTCGTGCAACGCATCCTGTCCTCCCAGCTCAGCCCCCATGTCGGCGAGTCCGTTCGGATCGCCGGCTGGGTGCACCGCCGCCGGCTGCTCAAGTCGGTGGCCTTCCTGATCGTCCGGGACGCCGCCGGCCTGACCCAGGTGGTGGTCACCGACCCCGCCGTGCGCGCGGCCGTCGAGTCGCTGCCCGAGGAGACCGTCGTCGAGGTCACCGGCACGGTGGTCGCGAACGCCACCGCGCCCGCCGGGGTCGAGCTGGCCGAGCCGACGGTACGCCCGCTCGGCCCGCCCGCCGTCCCGCCGCCGTTCGACCTGTACCGGCCGGCGCTCACCGCCACCCTGCCCACCCAGCTCGACCACGCGCCGACGGCGCTGCGCCACCCGACCCGCTCCGCCGCGCTGCGGATCTCGGCGGCGGCGGTGGCCGGATTCCGGGCCAGCCTGGACGACCGCGGGTTCGTGGAGATCCACACGCCGAAGGTGGTCGCCGCGTCCACCGAGAGCGGGGCGAACGTGTTCGCGCTGGACTGGTTCGGCCGGCCCGCGTACCTGGCCCAGTCGCCGCAGTTCTACAAGCAGCTCATGGTCGGCGTCTTCGAGCGGGTCTACGAGGTCGGGCCGGTGTTCCGCGCCGAGCCGCACGACACCGTCCGGCACCTGGCCCAGTACACCTCGCTCGACGTCGAGCTGGGTTTCGTGGCCGACCACCGGGACGTGATGGCCGTGCTGCGGGAGACCCTGGCCGGGATGCTGGCCGAGGTCGCGGCGCGGGCCGGCGCGGCCGTCGCCACCCTCGGGCTCACCCTGCCCGAGGTGCCCGCCGAGATCCCGGCCGTGCACTTCACCGAGGCGCTGAAGATCGCCGGCGCACCGGCCGACGAGCCGGACCTCGCCCCGGCGCACGAGCGCGCGCTGGGGGAGTGGGCGCTCCGCGAGCACGGTTCGGACTTCCTCTTCGTCACCGGGTATCCGATGGCGAAGCGGCCGTTCTACACCCACCCGGACCCGGCCCGGCCGGCCCACTCGAACGGCTTCGACCTGCTGTTCCGGGGGATGGAGCTGGTCACCGGCGGGCAGCGGCTGCACCGGTACGAGGACTACCTCGCCGCCCTGGCCGCCCGCGGCGAGCCGGTCGAGCCGTACGCCGGCTACGTGGACGCGTTCCGCCACGGCATGCCGCCGCACGGGGGCTTCGCCATCGGGCTGGAGCGTTTCGTCGCCCGGCTCACCGGCGCGGCCAACGTCCGGGAGGTGACCGCCTTCCCGCGCGACTTGCACCGCCTCACGCCCTGAGGGAAGGAGAGGCCCCTTGCCGACACCCGTCTGTTGACAGGGGGCCCTCCTTGCCGCCGGGCGGCGCGGTATGAAGGACGCACAGGCGAAGGAGGAGCATGGCCGAGCAGCTCCGGGCGACGCTGCGCGGCCTGCTGCACGTGCGGCCGGCGCCGGGTGCCCACCGGGTCGCGCTGCGGGCCGGGATCAGCGTCCTCGTGCCGCTGCTCGCGGTGCTCGCCGCCGGTCACCCGGGCTGGTCCGTGTACGCGGTCTTCGGGGCGTTCACCTCGTTCTACGGCCGCAACCACGTGCACCTGTCCCGGGTGGCCATGCAGGCCAGCGCCGGGGCGGCCCTCACCGGGTCGGTGGTCCTCGGCGTGCTGGTCGGCGCGCTGCCGTCCCGGGCGTGGGTCGCGGTGCCGGTGGCGGCGGTCGTCGCGGCGCTGGGCGCGGTGCTGGCCGCCGCGCAGGACTGGCACCCGCCGGGGCCGCTGTTCCTGGTGTTCGCGTTCGGCGCGGTCGCCTCGGCGCCGCACACGGTGTCGGACGTGCCGGTCGCCGCCGCGCTGGCCGGGCTGAGCGCCCTGTTCTCCCTGCTGGTCGGGAACGCGGGCAGTGTGCTGCGGCGGCAGCGGAGCCGGCCGGCCCGGCTCGCGCACGTGTGGACCTGGCAGCCGATGCGCTACGCCCTGGCCGTGGTGCTCGCCGGCGGCGTGGCGACCGCGGTCGGGATCGGTCACCCGTACTGGGCGATGGTGGCAGCGGTCGCCCCGCTCAGCGCCACCGGGGTCACCGCCCAACTGGTCCGCGCCGCGCACCGGATCCTCGGCACGCTGCTCGGGCTGCTGACCAGCGCCGTGCTGCTCGCCCCGGCGCTGCCACCGTACGCGACCGTGCTGGTGGTCGCGGTGCTCCAGATCGTCACCGAGCTGCTGGTGGGCCGCAACTACGGGCTGGCGCTGCTGTTCATCACCCCGATGGCGCTGCTCATGGGGCAGCTCGCGGTGGCCCGCCCGGCCGGGCAACTGCTCTACGACCGGGGCGTGGAGACGGTGATCGGCGGGGTCGTCGGCGGCGCCATCGTGCTCTGCGAGCCGTGGCTGCGGTCGCGGCTGACCGGTGGTGGGCGGGTGCGGTGACCCGCCCGCCGGCGCCTCAGGGGGCGATCGGGAGCTGACGCTTGTGCTCGGTGGCGCGGTAGCGGGCCACCAGCGCCGCCTCCACCTCCGCGGGCACCGGCCGGCCCTCCAGGTAGTCGTCGATGTGCTCGTAGGCCAGGCCGAGCGCGTCCTCGTCGAGCTTGCCCGGGGCCAGGGTCTCCAGGTCGGCCGTGGGCGCCTTGCCGACCAGCTCGGCGGGGGCGCCGAGCGCCGCGGCCAGCGCCCGCACCCGCCGCTTGGTGAGCCCGGTCAGCGGGACCAGGTCCGCCGCGCCGTCGCCGTGCTTGGTGAAGAAGCCGGTGACCGCCTCGGCGGCGTGGTCGGTGCCGACCACCAGCCCACCCTCGGCGCCGGCGACCGCGTACTGGGCGATCATGCGCTGCCGGGCCTTGACGTTGCCGAGGACGAAGTCCTGCTGGGCGGCGTCGCGGAAGGTCAGCCCGCCGGCGACCAGCGCGTCCAGCGCGGCGTCGGCGGCCGGCTTGACGTCGACCGTGAGCACCCGGTCCGGGCGGATGAACTCCAGCGCCGCCTGGGCGTGGTGCTCGTCGGCCTGCACCCCGTACGGCAGGCGCATGGCGACGAAGACGGCCGGGTGGCCGGCGGCGCGGGCCCGTTCGACGGCGAGCTGGCAGAGCCGGCCGGTCGTGGTCGAGTCCACGCCGCCGCTGATGCCCAGGACTAGCGTCGTCAGGCCGGTGTCGACCAGGCGGTCGGCGAGGAAGACGACGCGGCGCTCGATCTCCTCGGCGGCGTCGAAGGTCGCCGACACCTGGAGCTCCTCGGCGATCTGCCGCGGGGTCGACATCACGTCGGTCATCGGGGGTTCTCTCCTCCTCAGGCGGGACCGAGCAGGTCCCAGGGGTTGCCGGCGAGGTCGCGGAAGACGGCGACCCGCCCGTAGGGCTCGGTGCGTGGGGGCTTCACGAACTCGACCTTCGCCTCGACCATCCGCCGGTAGGTGGCGTCGAAGTCGTCGACCTGGAGGAAGAAGCCGACCCGGCCGTGGGTCTGGTCGCCCACCGCCGCCGCCTGGCGCTCCCCGTCGGCGCGGGCCAGCAGCAGCCCCGTCCCGCCGCCCGGCGGGCGGACCACCACCCAGCGCTTCGGCCGGCCGTCGTTGGTGAGCGACGGCTTGTCCTCCACCAGCTCGAAGCCGAGCACCTCGGTGAAGAAGGCGATCGCCGGGTCGTAGTCGGCGACGACGAGGGTGACGAGATCGATCCGCACCGGACGAGCGTACGTGTCCGGCCCGCCGCTCAGACCCGCACCAGGGTGGGCAGGTGCCGCTCGACCACCGGCAGCACGTCGGCGACCGTGATCGGGTGGCCGAGCTCGGCGGTGAGCGAGGTGACCCCGGCGTCGCGGATGCCGCAGGGCACGATCCGGTCGTAGTGGCCGAGGTCGCAGTCGCAGTTGATCGCGAAGCCGTGCAGGGTCACACCCCGGGCCACCCGGATGCCGATGGCGGCCACCTTGCGGGCCGGCCCCCGGTCGTCCTCCGGCACCCAGACGCCGCTGCGCCCCTCGACCCGGCCGGCGGTCAGCCCGAACTCGGCGCAGACGTCGATCAGCAGCTGCTCGGTGCGCCGGACGTACGCCACCACGTCGACCGGATCGGGGAGCTTGACGATCGGGTAGCCGACCAGCTGCCCCGGCCCGTGCCAGGTGATCTTGCCGCCGCGGTCCACGTCGACCACCGGGGTGCCGTCCATCGGCCGGTCCCATGGCTCGGTCCGCTTGCCGGCGGTGTAGACGCTGGGGTGCTCCAGCAGCAGCACGGTATCGCCCTGCTCGCCGGCCACCACGGCCTCGTGCACCCGGCGCTGCTCGTCCCAGGCGGCCTGGTAGTCGATCAGGCCGGCACGGACGGCGGTCAGCCCGGAAGTCGTCACGCTCACCCACCCAGCGTAGTCCCGCCGACCCCGACCGGCCCGCGTGAGCCTCATCGCAAGCGCGAGGAGCGCGGCGCAGTGGCCGGCGGGCCAGCTGTCGCCGGTCAGGCCTGCGGCACCCGCCAGACCCAGACGTCCTCGACCCGCTCGGGCGCGCCGAGCAGGGCCGTGGCGGTGCGGCGCACCGCCTCCTCGTCGACGTCGAACTTCGCCCCGTGCACCCGGTCGGCCAGCACCACCGCCTCGACTCCCCAGTAGCGCAGGTCGGCCCGGGACTCCCGGATGCTGCCTTCGGTGATGATCGGCGCCAGCCCGGTCCGCCCGGCCTGGTCCATCAGGGCGTTGAAGGTGCGCGGGACCGGCCCGATGCGACCCCGGCCGTCCGGCCCGCCCGGGCCGAGGAAGAAGCCGGCCGGGATGCGGAACTCGCCCTGCCGGTGCGCCAGGGCGTACGCCTGCCAGCGCTGGCCGTCGGGGTAGATGTCCACGGTCAGTGGCAGCGGGGTGAGCACCCCGCCGGGGGAGACGTAGCGCTGCCACGCGCCGGTGGTGATGAACGCCGGCACCGGCTCCCGGACGCTGGTGAGCAGCGGGGTGGGCAGCAGCGGCAGCAGCGCCGCGGCGAAGGCGAGCGCCCAGGCCAGCTCGCTGGAGCGGTGCCGGGGCGGCCGGGCGCGCAGCGAGTCGACCGCGTACGCCAGCAGCAGGCCGATCACCGGGGCCACCACCAGGGCGAGCCGGGACGGCAGCGCCGCGTTGACCACCGGCAGGTTGTCCAGCACCCCGAACGGCAGCAGCTGGTCGGTGCGCCGGCCGTTCCACTTGGCCGTGGGGCCCCAGGAGAGCACGGCGAAGATCAGCGCGGTCACGCCGAGCGCGGTGAGCGTGGCCCGGAAGGCCCGGTCGGCGCGCCGCCGGAGCAGGACGAAGCAGGCGACGGCGAGCAGCAGCAGCGGGATGCCGAAGAAGGAGTTCTCCTCGGTCGGGTTGGGCGCGAGCGAGGTGCCCAGCCCGGCCCACCCGGCCAGGGACCGGCGCGGGTACGACCCGAACGCGGCGATGTCCTCGGAGTGGATGAGCGGGTCGAAGCCGGTGCCGTGGAACCGCTGCGGCCCGGCGAAGTGCAGCCACAGCGGGTACGCCAGCAGCACCCCGGAGACGAGCGCGGTCACGCCGAGCCCGCGCAGGAAGCTCGGCAGGGCGGCCCGCGCCTCGGCCCGGCGGGCCGGGTGCAGCGCCCACACCAGCAGGAACAGAGCGAGGGCCAGTGCCGTGAAGAAGAGCCCCTCGGCGGCGATCGAGAAGGCGAGCGCCACCAGCACGCCGAGCACGACCCCGCCGGTGACCGCGCGCCCGGGGCGGCGCAGCCGGAGCACGCCCCAGACGAGCAGCGGCACCAGCCAGCCGGCGGTCCAGTTCAGGTGCGCGTTGGCGTGCGACACCATGGCCGGGCAGTAGGCGATGAAGAGCGCGCCCACCCCGGCGGCCAGCCGGCTGGCGACCAGGTGCCGGCTGAGCAGCCAGTACCAGGCCACCGCGGTGGCGGCGAGGTTGAGCGTGAGGATCACCAGGAACGTCGCCGGCGGCCCGATCAGGTACGTCAGCGGCGCGAAGACCACCGCGTACGCGGTGATCGAGGTGTTGACCGCCAGGTTCACCCCGTCCGGGACGTTGATCAGGTGGGTGAAGAACGGGTTCTCCCCGTGGGTCACGGCGTGCCCGCCGAAGGCCAGCAGCCACTCGAACAGGGCCTGGTCGCTGGAGTTCACGGTGAGCGTGCGGGTGTTCGGGTCCCGCCACATCCCGCTGGTCACCCAGAGGGCCAGGGCCACCGCGGCGAGCACCAGCACGAGGTCGGCACGCCGATTCCGGGCGGCGGGCGCGGTCGACGGGCCGGTGGCCAGGGACGGGGAGGACGGCACGCAGCGGACGTTACCAACCGGACCTGGACTCGCCGGTCAGACACGAAACCCGGTGGGGACGGCCCCGCCCGCACACTTCGGCGTTCGTGAATGTGTGAGCGGCGGCCATTCCGGCGGCGTGAAACACGGACGTAACGTCGCGGCAACTCGAAGGTGACCCAGTTCACAATTCGTCGTCAGGAGGTCGCCGTGCGCCGCTCCTCATCCCTTCTCACCCGCCTGGCCGGGGTGGCAGCCGGGGTCGTGCTGGCCGCGGCCGCCGTCCTGGTCGCCGCGCTGCCCGCGCAGGCCGCCACGCTCACCCAGGTCACCACCTTCGGCTCGAACCCCGGCAACCTGGCCATGTACGCCTACCGGCCGGACGGCCTGCCGGCCAACGCCCCGGCCGTGGTGCTGCTGCACGGATGCACCCAGAACGCCTCCACCTACTTCACCAACTCCGGCTGGCAGAAGTACGCCGACCAGTGGAAGTTCGCGCTGATCGTGCCGCAGCAGCCCTCGGCCAACAACGCCAACTCCTGCTTCAACTGGTTCGAGACCGGGGACACCGCCCGGGGCCAGGGCGAGGCGCTGTCGATCAGACAGATGGTCGACTACGCCAGGTCCAACTACGGGACCGACGCGAGCCGGGTCTACGTCAGCGGCCTGTCCGGCGGCGGGGCGATGAGCGCCGTCATGCTCGCCGCCTACCCGGACGTGTTCGCCGCCGGCTCGGTCATCGCCGGCATCCCCTACCGCTGCGCCACCAGCATGACCAACGCCTTCACCTGCATGAACCCCGGCGTCGACAAGACCCCGGCGCAGTGGGGCGACCTGGTCCGCAACGCCTACGCCGGCTACACCGGCAAGCGCCCCCGGGTGGCCATCTGGCACGGCACCTCGGACACCACCGTCGCGCCGATGAACGCCGCCGAGTCGCGGGACCAGTGGACCAACGTCCTGGGCGTCTCGCAGACCCCGACCAGCACCGCCTCGCTGCCGGCCGGCACCAGCCTGGAGACCTACGGCAGCGACCAGGTGCGGCTCTACCGGGTCTCCGGCATGGGCCACGGCACCCCGGTCGACCCGGGCTCGGCGACCGACCAGTGCGGCACCGCCGGGGCGTACTTCCTGGACACCATCTGCTCGACCTACCGCGACGCGCTCTTCTTCGGGCTGAACGGCGGCGGCACGCCCAGCCCGACCCCGACGGCGACCGCGTCGCCGACCCCGACCCCGACCCCGACCCCGACCACCGCGCCGGTCTGCGTCACCGCCAGCAACTACGCGCACGTCACGGCCGGCCGCGCCTACCAGTCCGGCGGCTACGCCTACGCGCTGGGCAGCAACCAGCGGATGGGCCTCTACAACACCTTCTACACCAGCACCCTCAAGCAGACCGGCCCCGCCTACTGGGTCATCGGCTGCTGACCGCGCCGCAGCCGCCCTCGCCGCTCACTCGGTGAGGGCGGCGTGCAGCGCGCCCGGCAGATCCGGGTGGGTCCAGGTGAAGCCGGCCTTGCCGAGCACGCCGGGCAGGACCCGGGTGCTGGTGAGCGCCTCGTGGGCGAAGCCGCCGAGGGCGACCTTCAGAGCCAGCGCGGGAATCGGCATGACCGCCGGCCGGTGCAGCCGGCGGGCCAACTCCCGGGTGAACTCGGCGTTGGTGACCGGGGCCGGACCGACCACGTTGACCGGACCGGCGAGGTCGTCGCGGGCCACCAGGAAGGCCACCGCGTCCAGCCAGTCGCGCAGGGCGATCCACGGCACCCACTGCCGGCCGTTGCCCAGCTTGCCGCCCACACCCAACCGGAACGGCAGGAGCTGCGGCTTGAGCATGCCGCCGTCGCGGTGCAGCGGCAGCCCCGTGCGCAGCCGCACCACCCGGGTCCCGGCGTCCTCGGCCGGGCGGGTGGCGGCCTCCCAGACCCGGCAGACGTCGGCCAGGAAGCCCTCACCGGCCGGCGAGTCCTCCTCGACCGTGCGGTCGCCGGTGTTGCCGTACCAGCCGACGGCGGAGGCGTTGAGCAGCACCGCGGGCCGGTCGGCGGCGGGCAGCCCGGCGATGGTGATCGCCAGCGTGGTGGTGCTGTCCACCCGGCTGGACCGGATCAGCCCCTTGTACGCGTCGTTCCAGCGCTTGTCGCCCACCCCGGCGCCGGCCAGGTTCACCACCGCGTCGGCGTCGGCCATGACCTGCGGGTCGAGCTGCGCGGCGGACGGGTTCCACCGCCGCTCGTCAGGGGTGCGCGGTGCGCGGCGGACCAGGCGGGTGACCTGGTGCCCGTCCGCGGTGAGTCGGTCGACCAGTCGGGTGCCGAGGAAGCCGGACACTCCGGCCATGAGGATCCGCATGTTCATATCTTCGGGTACGGACGCGGACCTGGATGCGTTGAGCGAAATCACTCACTCGTCGTTCCCGACTCCCGCCCGCCGACCTCGCGGCGGCTCCCGTGAGTGAGTGCCGCTTCACTCCCCGGTCCGGCCGTCGATCGCCTCCCGCAGGATGTCGGCGTGCCCGAGGTGGCGGGCGTACTCGTCGACCATGTGCGCGAGAACCCAGCGCAGGGAGTGCGGGCGCCCGTTGCCGGGGTTTCGGCCGACCGCGTCCAGCGGGCGTTCGGCGGTGATCCGCCGCGAGGCGGCCACCTCCGCCCGCCAGAGCGCGAAGGTCTCCGCGCCGGTGGCCTCCGCGACGTCGGTGAACGGGGCGTCCGGGTCGTCGGTGAGGTCGTAGAGGTCGCCGGGGACGGCCTCGGCGAGCACCGCCTGGAAGTACCACCGCTCCACGGTGGCCAGGTGCCGGACCAGGCCGATCAGGGACAGGCCGGACGAGGGCACCGGCCGCAGCCGCAGTTGCGCGTCGCTGAGCCCGGCGCACTTGCGGACCAGGGCATCCCGCTGGAAGTCCAGGAAGGTCTCGAGCAACGTTCGTTCGTCCACGGTGGCCGGCAACGCGAACCGTTCATCGATCATCGCTCGCATCGTACGCGCGTTCGACGCTCGGTGGGCGCCGCCGGCTCGGGGAGGCGGCGGCAGGCGGGCGGCGGGAACGCGGCCACCTCGGCGATCCGGCGCGGATCAACCGGTGAGACGGGGGAGGAGCGGGGACAACTGGTCGACGGCGTCGGTGCGTACCACGAAGCGGGTGATCCCCCAGCGGCGCCGGTGCTCCGCGACGGCGGCGACGATCTCCTCCGCCGTGCCGATCAGCACGAACGGGGTGGCGAGCACGTCGGCGACGGTCAGTCCGGTCTCGGCGGCGATCGTGGTGGCGGCGGCCTCCGCGTCGTCGGTCACGGTCACCTGCTGGACCAGGGCCTCCAGCGCGGGCGGCGCGTCCCGCCCGGCCGCCCCGGCCGCCACGTGCGCGAGCTGCGCCTCGATCTGGTCGGCCCGCCACCGCACGTCGTGGCTGTGGCCGTCGGCGAGGGTACGCCCGAAGCCGGTCAGGCCGACCACGTCGGCGTGCGCGCCGGCCCAGCGCAGCAGCGTCGAGTTGGCCGTGCCCATGGTGAGCGGGACGCGGTCCTGCACGGGCCGCAGTTCGGTGAGCCGGGCGGCGTGGGCGGCCAGCTCCGGGGTGTCCACGGTGACCTCGTTCCCGGCCAGCAGGTCACGCACGGCCTCGGCGACGGCGACGCAGCGGCGTACCCGGGCGGCGACGTCGGGGCGTTCGCGCCCGACGGCCCGCCACTCGGCCGGGGTGTGCCCGGCGCCGAGCCCGAGCCGGGCCCGGCCGCCGGAGACCACGTCCAGGGTGGCCACGTCGGTGGCGAGCAGGATCGGCTCCCGCACGCCGGCGTTCGACACGTACGAGCCGAGACCGAGCGTCGACGTCACCGCCGCCGCGGCGGCGAGGGCCACGAACGGCGACGCGCCGTGACCCGGGTGGTCGGAGGCCAGCAGCGTGTCGAAGCCGGCGGCCTCGACCCGCCGGGCCAGGCCGGTCCAGCCGGCCGCGTCGGTGGGCCGGGCCTGCACGGAGAAGATCACCATCGGCCCAGCATTCCCCGGGTACGCCCGTACCGGCCAGCCCGGACCCGCCGATTCTGCTGACCGGCGAATCCGGGCCTTACGGCGGACTCCAGCCGGAACCTCCCGCAGGAGCCCCACGCCGGGCGTGAAGAAGGGCTCCTTCCTGTCAGGCGGTCCGGTGGACGGCGTCGAGGCGGGACAGGTCGTCGTCGGTGAGCTGCAGCGCGGCGGCCGCGACGTTCTGCTCCAGGTGCGCCGGGTTGCCGGTGCCCGGGATGGCGAGCACGTTCGGCCCCTGGCGCAGCGTCCAGGCCAGCCGGACCTGCGCCGGGGTCACCCCGTGCGCCCGGGCCACCGCGCGCACCTCGTCGTGCTCCTCGCCGCTCGCCCCGGCCTCCCGCCCGCTGGTGGCAAGGGAGAAGAACGGCACGAACGCGGTCCCGTGCGCGGCGCAGTCCCGGATCAGCGCGTCGTTGCTCCGCCGGTAGCCGAGTCCCCACGAGTTCTGCACGCAGACCACCGGGGCGATGGCGCGTGCCTCGGCGACCTGCTCCGGGCGGACGGCGGAGACGCCGAGGTGCCGGATCAGCCCGGCGTCGCGCAGCTCGGCGAGCGCGCCGAAGTGCTCGGCCAGCGGCTCCGGGCCGTACACCCGGAGGTTGACCACGTCGAGGTGGTCGCGGCCGAGCTGGCGCAGGTTCTCCTCGACCTGGCCGCGGAGCTGGTCCGGCCGGGCCATCGGCAGCCAGGCACCGGACGGGTCCTTGCCCGGCCCGACCTTGGTGACGATGACCAGGTCCTCCGGGTACGGCGACAGCGCCCGGTTGATCAGCTCGTTGGCCGAGCGCAGCGGCGAGAAGTAGAACGCCGCGGTGTCGATGTGGTTGACGCCCAGCTCGACCGCGCGGCGCAGCACCGTCACCGCCCGGTCCCGGTCGCTGGGGCTGCCGTCCGCGTTCGCGGTCAGCCGCATCGCGCCGAAGCCGATCCGGTTGACGGTGCGGTCGCCGAGCTGCCAGGTGCCCGCCGCGGCGGCGTCGACGGTGTCGATGGTCATGCGGTCTCCGTCCGTTCGAGAATGTCCCCGTTCCCGGGTGGCGTGACGCCGAGCAGTTCCACGGGGTCGCCGGCCAGCCGGTTCAACGCGGTGACCAGTTTCCGCTCCTCGTAGCTGAAGTGCGACTCCAGCAGCGCGGCCAGCCCGTCCAGCTCGGCCCGGACGGTTCGGCCGTCGGCCGCCCCGGCGAGCAGGGCGTCGATCCGGCGCAGGAGGTCGGCGACCACCCGGTGGTCCGTGCTCAGCTCGGCGAGCACGGGGCGCAGCTCGGGTGCCTGCTCGGCCAGGGCCTGGAACGCGCCGCCGTCCTCGCCGGAGTGGTGCCGGTCCAGCGCCGCGCAGAAGCCGACGCAGTGCGCGCGCAGCTCCCGGGTCAGTGCCGCGGTGCCGTGGCCGGGGGAGTCGAGGCTCGCGCGGAGCTCGGCCAGCTCCTCGCGGAGCCAGTGGTGGATCTCGATCAACTGGGTGCCGAGGGCGGTCAGCCGCCCGTTCGGTGGGTGGGATGGGTGCACATGGTCCCCTGCTGTCCCGCGCCTCCATGCCCACGGCGGCCTTCGTGCCGGGCGCACCGCGACGCTGCGCAGCAGTCTAGGCGCGGTGGCGTCGTGGCCGGCTACTCGCCCTCGTCGCGTTCGTGGGGTTCGTGCCAGCGGGCTCGGTAGGCCGCCTCGTGGGCCTCGTGGCTGGTGCGCTCCTCGAAGACCAGGCTCCGCAGCGCCCGCCGGCCCGCGTCGAAGACCACCACCTCGGCGGCCACCATGCCGACGGTGATCGCGGTCAGCAGCGCCAGGGCGGCCAGCGCGGGCAGGTGTTCGGCCACCGGGATGCTCACGGCGAGCAGCAGGACCGTCGCGACCCGGGTCCAGCTCAGGGTGTGCAGGGTGCGGAGCTGGAAGAGCATGTTGCCGCAGATGTAGCAGATCACGCCGCCGAAGAGCAGCGGTACGCCGGAGTCCTTGGCGGGCAGGTGCTGGGGGACGTGCGGGTCCGCGATCTGGTGCACGATCATCTCCGCGCCGAGCGCGAACAGGATGATGCCCGCGATCATCGGCAGGAACAGGTACCCGTAGGCGTCCCGGGCCATGGCGACGCGGGGGCCGTCCTCGGCGGCGTGCAGGGCGATCCGCGCGGCCGGCCCGATCATGTCGTAGTGCGCCCACCAGAGCGCGGCGGTGAAGAAGATGCCGAGCACGGCCGCCGCCACGGCCGGCCAGGTCGGCGGCTGGCCGAGCAGGTTGCTGCCGACGCCGACCGAGATGACCGACTCGCCCAGCGCGATGATCAGGATGAGGTCGTACCGCTCGGTCCAGTGCTCGGCGGAGGCGACGCCCCAGCCCCAGGTGCCCGCGATGAGGCCGGTGGAGTACTGGAGCAGCACGACGGTCGCCCACAGCCCGTCCCGGAGCGCCGCCGACGAGAACAGGTCGTCGATCTTCGGCGGGATCAGCGCGGCGATCCCCAGCAGCAGGGTGCTGCCCACCAGCTCGGGGGTGAACCGGAGGAGCTGGCGGCGCTCGTTCGGGCTGTCCCGCACGGCGTGCAGGTAGAGCAGCAGGTGCACACCCCGGATGACGGTGTAGCTGACCGCCGCGACGATCGGCCCGGCCGCGTTGCCGCGCGGGTCCCGGAACGCGTTCGGCAGGGCCAGGGCGAAGGTGAACAGGGCCGCCATGCCGACCGTCATGAGCACCGGGACGAAGCCCTCGCCGAGCCGGATCCGGGTGGCCACGATGCTGTGCACCACCCACGACCACCAGAGCACGGCGAGGACCAGCAGCGCGTGCAGCAGTGCGCCGCCGCTGACCTGGAGCGCGGTGGCCCGGGTGATGATGAAGAAGGAGAAGACGAAGACCAGGTCGAAGAAGACCTCGAACCGGTCCACCCGGGCCCCGGGCGCCACCGGCACCGCCGGACCGAGGCGTCCCCGCCACCCGAAGCCGCTCACCGACCGAGTCTGTCAGCGCCGGGTCGGCGGCGGACCGGATTCTGCTCAGGCCGGCCGGCGGCGCAGCCCGTCCATCAGCAGGTCGAGCAGGCGCCCGGCCTGCGCGCGCTGGTCCGGCTCGCCGGCCACCAGGGATACGCCGCTCAGCCCGGCGAGCACGTCGGCGGGAGCCACGTCGGCGCGTACGGTGCCCGCGGCGGCGCCCGCCGCCAGCAGGTCGCCCAGCGCGGCGAGCAGCCGGTCGCGGCTGTGCGCGTACGGGTTGGCGCCGGAGGCGATGGCCAGCCGCAGCGCGTCGGCCATCCCCCGCTTGGTGGCGAGGTAGTCGACGAACCGGTCCATCCAGGCGCGGACCGCCGCCTCGGCGGGCAGTGCCGCGAGCAGCTCCGGCACGGCGTCGCAGAGCTTGGCCAGCTCGTTGCGGTAGGCCGCCTCGATCAGCGCCTCGCGGGTGGGGAAGTGGCGGTAGAGGGTGCCGATGCCGACGCCGGCTTCCTTGGCGATGCGGTCCAGCGTTACCTCGCCGCCGGCCTGGGAAAACGTGTGAACCGCGGCGTCCAGCAGTCGCTGCCGGTTGCGCAGCGCGTCGGCGCGCAGCGGGCGGTCGGGCACGTCTCCTCCTCGGCTCGACCGGGGCGTCGTCCCCGGCCGAGGTTGGCAACCGGAGGCTCCTCCGGTTAGGGTCCGAAGTAACGGAGGATCCTCCGCTTCTCATCGTAGCGCTCGGACGACCGGTCCGTGCCGCCGCCGACAAGGATGGATCATGACCACCAGCAACCTCGTGAGCACCCCGTTCTCCCGCGAGACCACCGCCCTGGAGGTGGTCCGTGACCTCGACCTGACCGGCCGGCGGGCGGTCGTCACCGGCGGCGCCTCCGGGATCGGCGTCGAGACGGCCCGCGCGCTCGCCGCCGCCGGGGCCGACGTCACCATCGCGGTCCGCAACACCGAGGCCGGGCAGCGTGCCGCCGCCGACATCACGGGCACCACCGGCAACGACCGGATCCTCGTCGCCCCGCTCGACCTGGCCGACCTCGACTCGGTGGCCACCTTCGTCCGCACCTGGGACGGGCCGTTGCACATGCTGGTCAACAACGCCGGCATCATGGCCTCGCCCGAGATGCGCACCGCGCAGGGCTGGGAGATGCAGTTCGCCACCAACCACCTCGGGCACTTCGCGCTGGCCGCCGGGCTGTACCGGTCCCTGGCCGCCGCGGGCGGCGCCCGGATCGTCTCGGTCAGCTCGGCGGCGCACCTGCGCTCGCCGGTGGTGTTCGAGGACATCCACTTCCGGCAGCGGCCGTACGACCCGTGGCAGGCGTACGGGCAGTCGAAGACCGCGAACGTGCTCTTCGCGGTGGACGCCACCCGGCGCTGGGCCGACGACGGGATCTACACCAACGCGCTCATGCCGGGTGCGATCCAGACCAACCTCCAGCGCTACATCACCGAGGAGGAACTGGAGCGGATGCGCGCGCAGAGCGGCGGCGGCGCGGCGCACTGGAAGAACCCCGAGCAGGGTGCGGCCACCTCGGTGCTCGTCGCCGCCTCGCCGCTGGTCGCCGGGGTCGGCGGCCGGTACTTCGAGGACTGCCAGGAGGCCGGGCCGAACCAGCCGGGCACCCGCACCGGGTACGCCCCCTACGCCCGTGACCCGGAGGCCGCCGAGCGGCTCTGGGAGGTCTCCGAGGAGCACCTGCGCGGCTGACCCGGAAACGACGAGGGGCGCGCGGCATCCGCCGCGCGCCCCTCCTCCGTCAGGGGGGTCAGAGCCCCAGTTCGGCCTCGAAGTTGCCGGCCTCCAGCCGCTCCTTGACCGCGACGAGGAAGCGGGCCGCGTCCGCGCCGTCGATCAGCCGGTGGTCGTACGACAGAGCCAGGTAGACCATCGAGCGGACCGCCACGACCTCGCCCAGCTCCGGGTCGTTGACCACGACCGGGCGCTTCACCACGGCACCCGTGCCGAGCATCGCCGACTGCGGCGACGGCACGATCGGGGTGTCGAAGAGCGCGCCCCGGCTGCCGGTGTTGGTCAGCGTGAAGGTCGCGCCGGCGATCTCGTCCGGGCTGATCTTGTTGGTCCGGGTGCGCTCGGCCAGGTCGGCGACCCGCTTGGCGATGCCGCCGAGGTTGAGGTCACCGGCGTTGTGGATGACCGGCACCAGCAGCCCGCGCTCGGTGTCCACGGCGATGCCGAGGTGCTCGGCGTCCGGGTAGGTGATCGTCCCGCCCTCGAGGTCCAGCCGGGCGTTGAGGATCGGGTACGTCTGCAGCGCCTCGATGGCGGCCAGGGCGAAGAACGGCAGGAAGGACAGCTTCACGCCGTGCCGCTGCTGGAAGGAGTCCTTCGCCTGGGCCCGCAGCTTGGCGATCCGGGTGACGTCCACCTCGATCACCGTGGTCAGCTGCGCCATCTCGTGCAGCGACTCGTGCATCCGGTTGGCGATGGCCTTGCGGATCCGGGGCAGCTTCTCGACGGTGCCCCGCTTGCTGCTCGGCTGCGGCTTCACGGCCGGCTTGGCCGGGGCCGGGGCGGCCGGAGCCGGCTGCGCGGCCGGCGCGGCCTGGGCGGCCTTTGCCTTCTCGGCCGCCTCCAGCACGTCCTGCTTGCGGATGCGCCCACCGACGCCGGTGCCGTTGACCGAGGACAGGTTGACGCCGTGCTCGGCGGCCAGCTTGCGGACCAGCGGGGTCACGTAGCCGGCGCCCTCCTCGCCACCGGCCTGGGCCGGGACGGTCGGCCGCTGCGGCGTGGTGGTCGGCGCGGCCGGCTGGGCGGCCTGCTCGACCTTGGCCGGCTGCGCGGCCTGCTCCGCCTCGGGGGCCGGCTCGTTGTAGGACAGGCCCGGGGTCGGCTCCTCGACCGTGGGCTCGGGCTCCGGCTTCGGCTCGGGCTTCGCCTCGGCCTTGGGCTGGGGCTTCGGCTCCGCCTTCGGGGCCGGCGCGGCGCCGGCCGCGCCCACGATCGCCAGGACGCCGCCGACCTCGGCGGTCTCGTCCTCGGGAACCTTGATCTCCAGCAGCGTGCCGGCGACCGGCGACGGGATCTCGGTGTCGACCTTGTCGGTGGAGACCTCCAGCAGCGGCTCGTCCACCTCGACGGTGTCGCCGACCTGCTTGAGCCAGCGGGTCACCGTGCCCTCGGTGACGCTCTCACCCAGGGCCGGCATGGTGACCGGCGTGCCCTCGCCCGACGGCGCGGCGGCCGGGGCGGGCTCCTCGACGGCCGGCTGCTCCGCCTCGGCCTGCGGCTCGGCGGCGGCCTGCTCGGCCTCCTCCGCCGGGGCCTCCTGCTGCGGGGCGGCCCCGCCGGCCTCCTCGCCCTCACCCGCGATGACCGCCAGCTCGCTGCCGACCTCGGCGGTCTCGTCCTCGCCGACCACGATCCGGCTCAGCACGCCTGCCGCGGGCGACGGGATCTCGGTGTCCACCTTGTCCGTGGACACCTCGAGCAGCGGCTCGTCGGCCTCGACGGTGTCGCCCTCCTGCTTGAGCCAGCGCGTGACGGTGCCCTCGGTGACGCTCTCGCCGAGCCGGGGCATGGTGACCGATACCGGCATGTTCTCCAGACTCCTTCATTCCCCTGGTGGGATCATCGCCCGTCGCCGGACGCCGCGGTTGTCGTGATCAGGCGTGTGAGTGCAGCGGCTTGCCGGCCAGGGCCAGGTGCGCCTCGCCCAGGGCCTCGGTCTGCGTCGGGTGGGCGTGCACGAGCTGCGCCACCTCGGCCGGGTACGCCTCCCAGTTGTAGATGAGCTGCGCCTCGCCGATCAGCTCGCCGACCCGGGCGCCGACCATGTGCACGCCGACCACCGGGCCGTCCTCGACCCGGACCAGCTTCACGTGCCCGGTGGTCTTGAGGATCTGGCTCTTGCCGTTGCCGGCGAGGTTGTAGTTGTAAGTCTTGATCTTGTCGGCGCCGTACTGCTCCTTGGCCTTCGCCTCGGTGAGGCCGACCGACGCCAGCTCCGGGTCGCAGTAGGTCACCCGCGGGATGCCGGCCTCGTCGATCACGGCCGGGTTCCTGCCGGCGATCTCCTCGGCGACGAAGATGCCCTGCTGGAAGCCGCGATGGGCGAGCTGGAGGCCGGGCACGATGTCGCCGACCGCGTAGACGTTCGGCACGCTGGTGCGCAGCCGCTCGTCGGTCAGCACGTAGCCGCGGTCCATCTTGACGCCCTGCTCCTCGTAGCCGAGGTTGGCGGTGGTCGGGCCGCGGCCGACGGCGACCAGCAGCAGCTCCGCCTCGACGGTGTCGCCACCCTGGATGGTCAGCTTCACGCCGTTCTCGGTCTTCTCGACCTTCTCGAACGGCTTGCCGACCTTGAAGTTGATCTTGCGCTTGCGGAACGCCCGCTCCAGCGCCTTCGAGGACTCCTCGTCCTCGGCCGCGACCAGGCGGGGCAGCGCCTCGACGATGGTCACGTCCACGCCGAAGGACTTCCAGACGCTGGCGAACTCGACGCCGATCACGCCGCCGCCCAGCACGATCGCCGAGGAGGGGACCCGGTCCAGGGTCAGCGCGTGGTCGCTGGTGATGATGCGCTCGCCGTCGACCTCCAGGCCGGGCAGGCTCTTCGCGTAGGAGCCGGAGGCCAGGATGATGTTGCGGCCGGTGTAGCGCTTGCCGTCGACCTCGACGACGTTCTTCCCGACCAGCTTGCCGGCGCCCGCCACGAAGGTGATCTTCTTGGCGCTGCCCACCAGGCCCTGCAGGCCCTTGTAGAGGCGGGAGATCACGCCGTCCTTGTACGAGTTGACCGCCGCCATGTCGATGCCGACCAGCTCGGCCTTGACGCCGAACTGCTCCGACTCGCGGGTCTGGTCGGCGATCTCGGCGGCGTGCAGCAGGGCCTTGGTCGGGATGCAGCCGTTGTGCAGGCAGGTGCCCCCGAGCTTGCCCTTCTCGATCAGCGCGACGGACAGGTCCAGCTGGGCGGCACGCAGCGCCGCCGCGTAGCCGCCGCTACCACCTCCGAGGATGACGATGTCGAAGGTTGCGTCGTTCGGCTCGCTCACGTCCAACTCCCAGGTCGCGTCGCTGCATCGGGGGTTACGGCGGAGTAACAGGCACACCCCACCTCGGTCATCTTGTCACCACCGGGGTCGGAGCGCGTACCGAGGTGCCCAACGACACGTGGGTGACACGTACGCTTGGCACCGTCTTCGATGACGGACGGGGGAGGAGTGGGTTCGGTGGGGCTGTTCCGACGACGCAAGCAGGCGGGCGCGGTGAGTCGCGACCGGGTCGCCGACCGCGCCGATCTGGACCATCTTGAGAGTTTCGTCCGCACCCGGCTGGGCGTCGAGGCGTACCTGGAACCCCGGACCACGGTCACCGAGACCACGATCATGCTGATCGCCGACGACGGCGAGTGGACCCGGCGGCGGGTCGGCGGGCCGGAGGAGGCCCGCCGCTTCGCCCACCGGCTGGCCATCCCGATCTACGACGTCCGGCTGATGGGCTACCCGCAGCGGATGCGCGACTACAACGAGCGCCGCAAGCGCCGCCCCGAGCTGTTCTGACCCGGTGTGGAAAAGGGCCCCCTGTTGTACGCGAGGCGTTAACAGGGGGCCCTTCCTGACCTTCGTCAGCCGTTGGCGGCGACGTCGTCGACCAGGTGCAGCAGCGTGCGCACCGGGACGCCGGTGCCGCCCTTGGTCCAGTAGCCGGTGGCCTCACCCGAGTGGTAGCCGGGGCCGGCGATGTCGATGTGCGCCCAGGCCACGTCGTCGGTGACGAACTCGCGCAGGAAGACGCCGCCCTGGAGCATGTGGCCCGCCCGGTCCATGCCGGCGTTGACCTGCGAGATGTCGGCGACCTCGGAGTCCATGCCCTTGCGCACGTCGTCCGGCAGCGGCATCGGCCAGGCCGGCTCGCCGGTCGCGTCGCCCGCGGTCCGGACCCGCTCGCACAGCTCCGGGGTGCCCATCACGCCGGCGATCCGCTTGCCCAGCGCGATCACCTGACCGCCGGTCAGCGTCGAGGTCTCGAACAGGTAGTCGGCGCCGTCCTCGCAGGCCCGGGCGATGGCGTCGGCCAGGATCATCCGGCCCTCGGCGTCGGTGTTGAGCACCTCGACCCGCTTGCCGCTGTACATGGTGATCACGTCACCCGGCCGGTAGCTGGTGCCCGACGGCATGTTCTCCGCCATCGGCAGGTAGCCGGTGACCGCGACCGACGGCTTGAGCGCCGCGACGGCCAGCATGGCCGCGCCGACCGCCGCCGCGCCCGCCATGTCGGACTTCATCTCCCACATGCCCTGGGCCGGCTTGATCGAGATGCCGCCGGTGTCGAAGGTGATGCCCTTGCCGACCAGCGCCACCCGCTTGCCGTTGCCGCCGCCCTGCGGGGTGTAGGTCAGCTTGACCAGCCGCGGCGGGGCCTCCGAGCCCTGCCCGACGGCGAGGATGCCGCCGTAGCCACCGGCGGCGAGCGCCGCCTCGTCGAGCACCTCGACGCCGAGCCCGGCCTCCCGGGCGGCGGCGGCCACGGCCTCGGCGAACGACGGCGGGCGCAGCTCGTTCGGGGCGGTGTTGACCCAGTCCCGGCTGGTCCGCACCGCGCCGGCCACCGCCTGGGCGCGGGTGACCTCGGCCTGGGCGGTCGCGTCGGCCGCGTCCGGCACCGCGACCAGCACCTCGGCCACCGGCTCGCGCCGGGCCGGCTGCGGCTTGGTCTTGTAGCCGGCGAACCGGTAGCCGCCGAGCAGCGCGCCCTCGGTGACCGCGCGCAGCGCGGCCGGGGCGTCGGCGTCGTCGGGCAGCGGCAGGGCGAGCGCGACGCGGGACGCGCCGGCCAGGGCACGGACGGCCGCGCCGGCGGCCCGGCGCAGGGTCTCCGGGGCCGGGGCGGCGCCGGACGGCTCGGGGCCGAGGCCGACGACGGCGACCACCGGGGCGGTGACCGTGCCCAGCGTGGCCAGCTTGATCACCTCGCCGGGGCCGCCGGTCGCGCCGAGCAGGGCCAGCGTCTCGGTCAGCTTGCCGTCGAACGCGGCGGCGATGCTCTCCGCGCCGCTGGCCAGCAGCAGCGCGCCGGCGGGTGAGCCGGCCTCCTGCTCGGTGGTCTGGCTGTGCACGCCGATCACGATCGCGTCGACGGCGAGTTCGGCGGGGTCGGTGTCGACCAGGCTGAGGGTGGTGCGGGGCGATGTCACGAAAGCTACTCCGGGCGGGCCGGGCCGGCCGCGGCGTCGCGTACCGGCGATGAAGGTCTCCGGCGGCGAACCTACCCGCCGGACGCGTGGCTGTCCCGCCGATGGGTGCAGGCGGGACGTCCCCGCCGATGCTAACCAGCCGGTCACGGGCCGGTAAGTTCGCACCCATGACCGAGGTGACCTCCGACGCCGCCGAGACCCGGCTGCGCCGTTCCCCGTTGCACGAGCGGCACACCGCGCTCGGCGCCAAGTTCGCCCCCTTCGGGGGATGGGAGATGCCGCTCGAGTACGCCGGAGGCGGCGTGCTCAAGGAGCACACCGCGGTGCGTACCGGGGTGGGCGTCTTCGACGTCTCACACCTGGGCAAGGCCCGGATCACCGGGCCGGGCGCCGCGGACTTCGTCAACTCCTGCCTGTCCAACGACCTCGGCCGGATCGCCCCCGGCAAGGCCCAGTACACGCTCTGCTGCGACGACGCCACCGGCGGCGTGGTGGACGACATCATCGCCTACCTGTACGCCGAGGACCACGTCTTCCTGGTGCCGAACGCGGCGAACACCGCCGAGGTGGTCGGCCGGTTGCGCGCCGCCGCGCCCGAGGGCGTGATCGTCACCGACGAGCACGAGGCGTACGCGGTGCTCGCGGTCCAGGGGCCGCGCTCGGCGGAGCTGCTGGGCACGCTCGGCCTGCCCACCGGGCACGACTACATGAGCTTCTCGGCCGCCTCGCTGAACGGCGTCGAGCTGACCGTCTGCCGCACCGGCTACACCGGCGAACTCGGCTACGAGCTGGTCGTGCCGGCCGGCGACGCGCTCGTCGTCTGGGACGCGCTGTTCGCCGCCGGCGAGGCGGAGGAGCTGCGCGCCTGCGGCCTGGCCGCCCGGGACACGCTGCGCACCGAGATGGGGTACCCGCTGCACGGGCAGGACCTCTCCCTCGACATCACCCCGGTGCAGGCCCGCTCGGGCTGGGCGGTCGGCTGGGACAAGCCGGCCTTCTGGGGCCGCGACGTGCTGCTGGCCGAGAAGGCCGCCGGCCCCGCCCGTACGCTGCGCGGCCTGGAGGCGGTCGACCGGGCCATCCCGCGCCCCGGCATGGCCGTCTACGCCGGCGACAAGCAGGTCGGCACGGTCACCAGCGGCACCTTCAGCCCGACCCGGAAGCAGGGCATTGCCCTGGCCCTGGTCGACACCGACCCGAAGCTCCCCGACGGCGAGGTCCTGGAGGTCGACATCCGTGGCCGCCGCGCCCAGATGCGACTGACCCGCCCACCCTTCGTCCAGCCCTCCGTCCGCTGACCCGACGGGGACGGGTGGGTCAGTCGGTGGTGGCGGGGGGTTCGCCGGCGTCGAGGACGGCCTGGGTCCAGCCGCCCTCGATGACGCCGGTGCCGTCCAGCACGGCCCAGTCGACGACGTCGGTGGCCTCCACCACGACCGGGGCGCCGATCCGGACAGTGGGGTCGCCGGCGGCGTCGCTGGCGCTCGCGCCGACGATCCGCTCCGGGGCGTCCCACGAGGTCACCCCGGCCCAGACGTACTCGGGGCCGTCGTCGCCGGGCAGGCCGTACTTGACCACGAGCTGGCTCTCGGCGGGGAGCAGGCCGGCCAGGAAACGGGCCCGGATGTCGTCCAGCGCGGCCCGGGCGGTGGCGACGGCCCGGCTCATCGCGTCGCCCGAGCGGGCGTACCGGACGTCGGGCTGGATGCCGTTGAACAGGGTCGCGCAGGCGGCGGCGAAGTAGCGGCCGGGCGGGCCCGGGTGCCCGGGCGGCGGGTTGAGGGTGAGGAACGAGTCGGCGTCCGGGTCGGTCGCCGGGTCCAGCTCCAGCCGCAGCAGCACCGGCGCCGTGGCACCGTGCTGCTCCGGGTTGCCGTACGCCACCGCGATGTCGTGCCCGGTCACCGTGGCCAGCACCGGGAGCTGCACGAACGCCGGCACCTCCTCGCCGGCCAGCCCGTCGGTCCAGTCCCGCAGCAGGCGCCGGGCGGCCCCGGTCATCACCGCGCCCCAGGCGCGGGTGAGGTGGTCCGGCACGCCCTGCGCCTGGAGTTCCAGCAGCCCGAAGCGGCGCAGCCCCTTGGTGGTGAACCAGAGCCCGTCGGCGTCCGACGAGTACGGCACCAGCACCCAGTCGACCAGCCGGATCCGGCCCTGCTCGTCGGGGAGGGACCGGAGCGCGGTGGCCGGGTCGAGGAACTGGAGCCCGAAGACGTCCACCACGTCCCCGTCGACCGTTTCGGCGACCGCCGCGGCCACCGCCCGGGCCGCCCACTCGTGCGCCGGCGGCCAGCCCGGCCGGTATTCGGCCTGCACCACCACCAGGTGCGTGGCGGCGGCCAGCCGGGCCAGCTGCGGCTCGGTCGCCCCGAACGCGGTGAGCAGGTCCGGCGGCAGCTCGGGGAACTCGCTGACCGGGCGGGTGTCCACGGTCATCAGCGGGCTGTCCAGCATCTGCTTGGCCAGCCCGTGCACCGGCTCGGCGAGCCGGCCGGCCAGCCCCTCCACGGCGGTCTTCGGGCTCACCTTGGGCAGGCCGACGATCGGCACCAGGTAGGTCGCGTCCAGCGACTCGGGCACCGGTACGGGCAGGAAGTCGTCCGTGATGAGCATGCCGTCCCCCTCGACCGCGCCGGTACCTCGCCTGAGAACGCTACCCGCCCGGACGGGTGACGCTCAGGCGGACAGCACCAGTCCCAGGTAGGACAGCGTGGTGACGATCTCCACGAGGGCGCCGAGCACGTCGCCGGTGATCCCGCCGAACCGGCGTACCAGGTGCCGCAGCAGCCCGGCCGCGACGGCGAGCGCGGCCAGCACGGCGAGCGGCCCCTGCCACGGGCGGCCGGGCACCGCCGGCACGGCCAGCAGCGCCACGGCGGCCGTGCCGGCCACCAGCGCGACCGGCCCCACCGTGCCGGCCACCAGCGCGCCCAGCCCCTCCGGCCGGGCGGCCGGAACCCCGCGCCGGCAGGCCAGCGCGACGCCCAGCCGGCCGGCCGCCGTCGCGGCGACCACCGCCGCGAGCGCCGCCGGCCGGGACCGTCCGGCCAGCTCCGCGAGCACCGCCGCCTGGAGCAGGAGTACGACCACCAGCGCGACCACGCCGAACGGCCCGACGTCGGGCTTCTTCATGATCTCCAGCGCCGCCGGCCCGCGCCGGTAGGAGCCGAGCGCGTCCACCGTGTCGGCCAGCCCGTCCAGGTGCAGCCCCCGGGTGAGCAGCGCGCCCAGCGCGACGGTCACCCCGGCGGCGACCAGCGGGGGCGCGACCGCCGCGGCGAGCAGCAGCACCGCCCCGAGGAGCGCGCCGAGCAGCGCCCCGACCGCCGGGGCGAGGGCCATCGCGGCGCCGGCCGCGGCCCGGTCCACCCGGCCGGCGCGCACCGGCGCCGTGGTGAAGGTGGTGAGCGCCAGCCGGATCCCGTCGCCGAGCCGGAATTCAGTCGGCACGCCGACCGGGGGCGACCGGCTCGTCCGGCTCGATCGTGGTGGGCCCCGGCCCGGTCGGCTCCGGCTCGGCGAAGTCCGGCTCGGGCTCGGTGCTGGTGGGCCCGGGCCCGGCCGGCTCCGGCTCGGCGAACTGCGGCTCGGGCTCGGTGCTGGTCGGCCCCGGCCCGGCCGGCTCGGGCTCGGCGAAGTCCTCGTCGTACCCCCCGCCCAGCGACGGGTGCACGGGCAGGCCGGCGGCGAGCGCCAGGGCGGAGCGCAGCAGCGGCAGGGCGGCCAGCGCGGTCGCTCCCTCGCCCAGGTCGAGCCGAAGGTCCAGCAGCGGGGTCAGGCCCAGCACGTCGGCGGCCAGCCGCACCCCGGGCCGGCCGCCGTGGTCGGGCAGCAGGCACCAGTGCCGGGCCTGCCCGGCCAGGTCGCGGCTCACCATGCCGGCGGCCACCCCGACCGGCCCGTCCAGCAGGACCGGGACGCGCCGGGCGGTCGCGCCGAGCAGCACGCCGGTGGCCACCGCCACGTCGCCGCCGCCCAGCTCGGCGAGCACGTCCTTGGCCTCCCGGGCGGAGCGCCGGGTGCGATGCAGCGCGTCCCGGACGGCCGCGCAGCGGACCATCCAGGCGGCGTCGTCGAACTCGCCGTGCTCGGTCACCACCCGGCCGAGCACCGCCGGGGGTTCCGCGCCGGCCGTGGCCGCCAGCACCGCCGCGGCGGCCGTCTCGGTGCCGGCCCCGCACGCCGCCAGCACCAGCAGCTGTACGCCCGCGTCGGCGGCCTGCTCGGCGAGCCGCCAGCCGTAGCGCAGGGCCGACTCGACCTCCTCGCCGCTGAGCGCCGGCCCCTCCTCGATGGGGGCGGAGCTGGGCGTCTCGACCACCTGGAGGCTGGCGCCGTTCTCGGCCGCCAGCCGGGCGAGGGGCCCCTTGCCGGCGCGCGCCTGCCGGGCGCGGCGGGCCGACTCGCCGGGCACCGCGCCGGCCGACGCCCCGCCCTCGTGGTCGCCGTGCAGCAGCAGCACCCGGACCGAACTCCACGGCGTCGGGGTCGCGGTGCCCTGGGTGGCGGCGGCGAAGCCGACCACCCGCTCCAGCACGCCGAGGCCGGCGCCGGGGATGTCCAGGGTGGCGAGCCGGTCGACCGCCTGCGGGCCGGTGTAGTCGTCGGGCATCGGCAGTTCCATGCCGGGCTGGATGACCAGGCCGGTGGCGACCATGGGCAGCGCCATGGTGGGGGCGGCCCAGTCGGCCGGGCCGGCCGCGTCGGCCGCCGCCGGGGCCGGGGCGGGCGGAACGGCCGGGGTGAAGACCTCGGGCAGCGCCTCGTCGGGCGCGCCGGTCCCCGGCCTGACGCCGGTGCTCGCCACCGGCTGCGGGGCGCCCGCCTGGCCGGGGCCGGCGTGTGCCGGGGCGGCCTGTGCGGGACCGGCCTGTGCGGGGACGGCGTGTGCGGGGACGGCCGGTGCGGGGGCGGCCGGCTTCAGCCAGGCGGTCTGCCCGGCCACCACCAGCGCGACGGCGTCGCAGGCCTCGGCGACCGCCCGGTTGGTCGCGCCCAGCGCGTCGGTGAACGCCCGGCCCAGCGGTGTGGTGGGCACCAGGGACAGGCCCACCTCCGGGCTGACCAGCACCAGCCGGGCGGTGCTGGCCCGGACCGCCGCGGCCAGCTCGGCGATGGTGGCCGTGTCGTCGGCCGGCTGGTGTGCCGGATCGAGCAGCACGGTCACCCAGCCGCCCAGGTCGTCCACGACCAGCGTCTCGTTCGGCCCGGCCGCCGCGATCACCTCGGCCAGCCGGCCGGGGTCCGCGGCGGTCTCCTCGGTGGTCCAGCTACCGGGCCGGCGGGCGCGGTGCGCCGCGAGGCGGGTCGCCCACTCGGTGTCCTCCGGATCCCCCTCGGGGGCGGTGGCCACGTACCGGACCGTGGGCGCGTCGGCGACCACCGACTCGGCGAACTCCGACTTGCCGGAGCGGATACCGCCGAGCACCAGGAGGGTGTTCCACCCGTCTACGGACATGCCCGTACCTTAAGGCCGCCCGGCGGGTCGCCGCCCGCCGCCCCGGTCAGTCGCAGTGCTCGAACGGACTGGCGTAGCTGGCCCCGCCCGCCGACCCGCCCCACTTCACGCAGACCCCGGCGGCGGTCGCCCGCACCGGCCCGGCGTAGTACTGGTAGCCCCCGCTCTCGGTGTGCCGCGCCTTGCCCTGCACCTCCAGGTACGCGGTCACCGTGGTGGCCCGCCCGACATCGGTGTCCTTGAGGGTGACCACGCAGTTGGCGCTGCTCGCGGTGCTGTAGAGCAGGTAGACCCGGCCCTTGCGCACCCCGCCGGCGGTCAGGGTCGCCGAGTCGATCACCTGGTAGCCGCTGCCGCACGCCTGCGCCGCGGTGTACGGGTTGGGCTTCTGCGGGGCTGCCGTGCTTCCGGTCGGCCCAGGCGCGCCGGTGGTCGGCGCAGGCTCACCGGCCGACGGGCTGCCCCCGCCCGCCGCCGGGCGGCCCGGCGTGGCCGACGGCGACCGGCTCGGCCGCCCGGTACGGCTCGGCGTCGGCTCCGCACCCGCGCCGGCACTGGCGTTCGCCGACGCGTCCGGCTGCCCGGGGTCGGCGACCGCGGACTCCCCGGTCAGCGCGGCCGGCCGCTGCCCCGGGTCCGTGTCGTCGGGGGAGTGCAGCACCGCCACGACCACCGCGGTCAGCACGGCGACCAGCACCACGCCGGCCGCCCCGGCCAGCGCCAGCACCCGGCCGCGGCCGCGGCGCTCCGCAGGCTCCTCCAGCGTCGGCGGTTCGCCCGAACCGGCGTGCCGGTCCCGCAGCGACCCGTGCCCGGTTCGGGCGGCCGGGTCAGGGCCAGCGGCGGACAGCGGCGCGGCCGGGAACGCCGCGGGCGACTGAACGGCGGGCAACTGGCCGGCGGGCAACTGAGCGGCAGGCGACTGGCCGGTTGGCGGCTGACCCCCGGGTGGCGTACCGCCGGGCTGGTCCGGGGTCGGCGCGGGCGCCGGGAGGGCGGCCGGGCCGGGCACGGCGGGCCCCGCCACGGCCCACGGCGGGCGGGGCGGGACGGGGAGGCCGGCCAGAGTGGCGTCCCGGGCGTCCTGGGCGGCCTCGGCCAGGGCGAGCGCGCTCGGGAACCGGTCGGCCGGACGCTTCGCCAGCGCCCGGCGGACCACCTCGACCACCGGCGGCGGCGTGCCCACCAGCGGCGGCGGCTCGTCCTGGACGTGCCGCATGGCCACCTGGAGCGGGTTGTCGCCCTCGAAGGGCGGCCGCCCGGCCAGGCAGTAGTAGGCGACGGCGCCGAGCGCGTAGACGTCGGTGACCGGCGACACCGGCTGGCCGGCGGCCTGCTCCGGCGACATGTACGAGGCGGTGCCGAGCACCATGTGCGCGGCGGTGATGCCCGCCATGGTGCTGGCCCGGGCGATGCCGAAGTCGACCAGCACCACCGTGCCGTCCCGCTTGACCAGCAGGTTCCCGGGCTTCACGTCGCGGTGCACGATCCCGGCGAGATGGGCGGCGTGCAGCGCGTGCGCGGCCTGCCCCACCACCGACATGGTGGACGCCGGGTCGAGCCGGCCGGCGCGCCGGATCCAGGTGACCAGCGGCTCGCCGTCGACGTACTCCATCACGAGGTAGCTGACCTGGCTGCCGTCGGCGAGGGTGGCGGAGCCGAAGTCGTGGACCTGCACGATGCCGGGGTGGCGCAGCGCGGCCAGCATCCGGGCCTCGGCGTGGAAGCGGGTGGTGAACTCGGGGTCGGCGACCAGCGAGGGCAGCAGCACCTTCACCGCGACCTCGCGGCCCAGCAGGGTGTCGGTGCACTTCCAGACGGCCCCCATGCCGCCCGTCGCGATGCGTTCGCCCAGCCGATAGCGATCGCTGAGCACCACTCCTTGAGTCAGCACCGCGCCACCGTACCGGCCCGGGTGCGGGCATGATCCATGGCGGCCGGGCCGTCCCGCGTCCGGCCGACTAGGCTTGCGGGGGTTTCCGTCCCAGGGCGACGGCGGCGAGGGGAGACGCGGCATGGCGTGGAGCTGGCGGTACGAGAGCACGAACGGCGCTTCGGTCGACGGGCCGGGTGAGTCGTTCCCCAGTCAGGCGGACGCCGAGTCGTGGATCGGCCAGGCCTGGCGGGAGCTCGCGGCGTCCGGCGTCACGTCCGTCGCGCTCCTGGAGGACGACCGGGTGGAATACCGGATGAGCCTGCTGCCCCCGGCCGAATGACGGGCTACGACCGCCCGCGCGACCCGCTGGTGCTCGGGGTGCCCCGGGCGGCGTTCCGGCCCAGCGCGATCTTCCTCGCCCTGGTCGCGATCTTCGTGGCCAGCGGGGTGATGACCTGGAACCGGTTCGGCAACGTCGGGTTCGACGTCTTCCTCTTCGTGGTCTCCGGCTGGCTGATGTCGCTCTGCCTGCACGAGTACGCCCACGCCGTGGTCGCGTACCGGGCGGGGGATCGGGACATCGCGCACCGGGGCTACCTGACGTTGAACCCGTTGAAGTACACGCACCCGCTGCTGTCCATCGTGCTGCCGGTGGTCGTGGTCCTGCTGGGCGGCATCGGCCTGCCCGGCGGCGCGGTGTGGGTCGACCGGCACGCCATCCCCGGCCGGCTGCGGCACACCCTGGTCAGCCTGGCCGGGCCGGCCACCAATGTGCTGTTCACCCTGCTGCTGGTGCTGGCCGTGCGGATCGGCCTGGAGATCGGCGGCCCGCTGGAGTTCTGGGCCGGCGTGGGGCTGCTGGCGTTCCTCCAGCTCACCGCCAGCGTGCTCAACCTGCTGCCGGTGCCGGGCCTGGACGGCGGCAACATGATCGAGCCGTGGCTGAGCCCGCAGTACCGGCGGATGTACGACCTGTTCGCCCCGTACGGCTTCATCCTGCTGTTCGCGCTGCTGTGGAGCCCGCGGATCAACGGCTGGTTCTTCGGCGCGGTCTTCTCCGTCGGGGACCTGCTCGGCCTGCCGCCCCAGCTCTACGGTCTCGGGTGGCACCTGATCCGGTTCTGGGAGGGCTGACCCTCCGGCACCGGTAGCCGCCGCGCAGCGGCGGGGCGCTCCGAGGTGCGCGGTACCTCCGAGGGGTCCCGGGCCGGCGCGGAGGCCGCGCCGGCCCGGGGGCAGTGTCACGGACGCTGCGCCGGGCTCTCGGTCTTCGCCGGGTCCCGCTCGGTGACCGGCTCGACGATCTCGTCGATCGCCTTGAGCAGGTCGGCGTCGAGCTTCACACCCGCCGCCTTCACGTTGTCGTGCACCTGCTCGGGCCGGGACGCGCCGACGATCGCCGAGGCGACGTTCGGGTTCTGCAGCACCCAGGCGACGGCGAGCTGCGGCATGGTCAGCCCGGCCTGCTCCGCCAGGGGCTTGAGCCGCTGCACCCGGGTGAGCACGTCGTCGCTCAGCCACGAAGCGATGAAGCCCGCGCCGGACTTCTCGTCGGTGGCGCGGGAACCGGCCGGCGGCGGCTGGCCCGGCAGGTACTTGCCGGACAGCACGCCCTGGGCCATCGGCGACCAGACGATCTGGCCGACGCCCAGCTCCTCGCTGGTGGGGATGACCTCGGCCTCGATGACCCGCCACAGCATCGAGTACTGCGGCTGGTTGGAGACCAGCGGGATGCGCAGCTCGCGGGCGAGCGCGTGCGCCTCCCGGATCTGCGACGCCTTCCACTCCGAGACGCCGATGTAGTGCGCCTTGCCGGAGTGCACGATGTCGGCGAACGCCTCCATCGTCTCCTCCAGCGGGGTGCTGTAGTCGTAGCGGTGGGCCTGGTAGAGATCGACGTAGTCGGTCTGCAGGCGGCGCAGCGAGCCGTTGATCGACTCCATGATGTGCTTGCGGGACAGGCCCCGGTCGTTGCGGCCCGGCCCGGTCGGCCAGAACACCTTGGTGAAGATCTCCAGCCCCTCGCGCCGCTCGCCCTTGAGCGCGCGGCCGAGGACCTCCTCGGCCTTCGTGCCGGCGTAGACGTCGGCGGTGTCGAAGGTGGTGATGCCGGTGTCCAGGGCGGCCCGCACACAGGCGGTCGCCGCCTCCTCCTCGACCTGCGACCCGTGGGTGATCCAGTTGCCGTACGAGATCTCGCTGACCAGCAGGCCCGAGCGGCCTAGGTGTCGGAATTCCATGCCCTGACCCTAGCCCCGCCCGATCATGGTCGGCGTGCGGCGCGGCGGGGTGTGACGCTCAGCCGGGCACGAGAGGGCACGTCGGCGGGTCAGAGCACCGGGCTGGTGTCGGCGAGCAGCCGGTCGATCTCCGCGACCACGGCGCCCCGGCCCCGGTGCACCAGGTCGATCAGCAGGTCGCCGCGCCGGTCCAGCGCACCCCAGCGACCCGCCTCGTCGCCCACCAGGAACGCCACCGGATGCACCACCAGCGACGGGTACGCCGGCGCGACCACCACCCGCCCGGTCCGGTCCACCACACCCCGGCGACCGGCCAGCTCCACCACGGCCAGACCGTCCTCGGTGAAGCCGTCCACGTGCCGGCCGTCGGCCAGCGCCGTGGTCAGACCGTGGTACCGGGTCGGCACCACCACCTGACCGGTCCGGTCCACCGCGCCCCAGCCGCCGTTCTGCCGCACCGCCGCCAGACCGCCCCGGAACGGCCGGACGTCCTCGTAGCCCGGCGGGATCCTCACGATGTTGGTCGAGTCGACGGCCATCCACCGGCCCTTGCCGTCCATCGACACCCAGGAGAGCCCCTCCGAGAACGAGCCCACCGCCCGGTAGCCGTTGTTCGCCTCGATCAGCGCCGCGCCCGTCGTGTCGATCAACGCCCAGCGGGACGCCTCCGGGCGGCGTACCCACGCCAAACCCTCGCGGAACGGCTGCACCTCGGCGTACCCGTGGGCGATCACCAGCTCGCCCTCGGCGTCCGCGTACCCCCAGAGCTCCTGCTCCTCGTCGAACGTCGGCACCGGGTGCCGCTCGCCGCCCAGGAGCGCCTCCCGGCTGCGCGGCTTCGGCCCGAACCCACCGGTCGCGGCCCGCTCGGCGACCGCGTCCAGGGCGAGCGTGGTCCGCGCGTTCAGCTCCCCGTCCTCACCCTGGCGCAGGTCCAGAGCCCGCTCGAAGTGCAGGCACGCCTCCGTCAGCCGGCCCTGGTCGTAGCAGGAGCGGCCGGCGTGCTCGTGCAGCACCGCGCGCAGCCGGTCCGGCAGCTCCGGCGAGTTGGCCTCCGCGAAGAGCCGGTCCGCCTCCGCGTGCTCGCCCCGCCAGCGCAGCACCTCCGCCAGCCGGGCGCGGGCCAGCGCGGTCCGCCGCAACTCACCCGTGGCCTCGGCGTACGTGAGGGCGAGCCGCGCGTCGGCCAATGAGTCGTCCAGCTCGCCGAGGATCCGGGACGCCACCGAGCGCAGGCTGAGCAGCCGCGCCCGGCTGCGGTTGTCCAACGTGGTGCCGAGCTTGGCGGTGAGGCCGTCCCGGATCTCCCGCAGCGCCGCCGGCTCGGGGGCCTCCTCGCGGAGGGTCTCCGGGTGCAGCCGCCAGCGGACGGCGGCCAGGGCCTGCTCCGGGTCGGCCGGGCGGGCCTCCCGCCGCTCGGTGCCGGCCTCCGGCGCGGCCGCTTCCTCGTCGGCCCCTTCCTGGTCGGCGGCTGTCTCGTCGGCCGCTTCGTGGTCGGCGGCTTCGTGGTCGGCCGTTTCCTGGTCGGCCGCTGCCTGGTTGCTCGGTGCGGCGGTCGGCGTGGGTGGGGTGTCCCCGGCCGGGATGGAATCGGCGGACGCCTCGGCCGGGGTGGCCTGCGCCCGTACCGGCGCCTCCGATACGGCCGGCGGACCCGGGACCGGACGTGGCTGGTCGGTAGCGGGGGTCGGCTCCCGCGGGGTCGGCTCCTGCGGGGTCGCGGCGTTCTCGTGCGAGGTGGCTGCCGGTGCCGGTGCCGCCTGTGCCGCCGGTGCCGGCACCCCGGCCTGCGTCGGTGCGTGCGGCGGCGGTGCGACGCCGCGGGACGTGGCGCCCGGAGTGGTCTCGGCCGGTAGGGCGGCCTCGGTCGGCGGATGGGGCGTCGGGGCCGTCGGCGTGCCTTCCGTGGCCGCCGTGGCGGGGGCATCGGCGTGGGTGGGCTGCACGGCCGGAACTGCCCGGGCGGCGGTGGTCGACTCCCGCATGGCC
Organism: Micromonospora sp. NPDC005299; assembly: GCF_042872345.1. NCBI lineage: Bacteria > Bacillati > Actinomycetota > Actinomycetes > Micromonosporales > Micromonosporaceae > Micromonospora > Micromonospora sp. NPDC005299. Next base: position 276,306 of record NZ_JBIAKG010000009.1, on the reverse strand, counting down.
GGTGCGGGGGTGGACGGGTCCGGCGCGGGTGGGCCGGAGGCGGGCGCGGCGGGGCTGGGCATGGGCGGTGCCGAGACCGGCGCGGTGGGGCTTGGCGCGGGCGTCGTGGGGACGGCCGCGTCGGGGTTTGCGGCCGGCGGTGCGGAGACGGGTGTGGCGGGGCTTGGCGCAGGCGTTGCCGAGACGGGCCTGGCGTCGGGTGCACGGCTGGCGGAGCCCGAGTCGACCGAGGCGGGCGCGGATGGTTCCGGCGACGGCGTGACTCCGCGTTCCGACCCGGTGCGGGCGTCGAGGTCGGGGGCGGACCGATCCCGGTCCGGTGCGGCTGTCTCCGGACGGAGCGCCACCTGAGCCTCGGACGCCGGGTCGGACAGCTCCGGCGTCGGCCGGGTCCCGGTCGCGTCGGACCCCGTGGCCTGGCCCGGAGCATCGAGCACCGGCGCGGACGGCCCCTGGATCGGCGCGTTCGGTGAACCGGCCGCGCCACGCACCTCGACCGGCTGGTCCTGCTCCGCGGGGCCGTCGTCGACGGACGACCTGAGCGGCGTAGTGCTGACCGGCTGGTCGGCCTGGGGATCGGCGGGGCTGTGGTCGACGGGCGGCCTGGGTGGCGGCGCGCTGACCGGCCGCACGGCCGGCGGATCGACCGAGCCGGCCGCGGGCGACGACGCCGGTTCCGTCGCACGCGGCGGATCGGACGCCTCCGCCGGAGCGGCCGGCGACACCAGCTCGTTCGCCCGGAACCAGGCCTCCACGTCAGCGTCGGCCGGCCGCGTAGCCGGCGCGTCCTCCGGCCGGTCGGCGGCCTCGCCGAGGCCACCGTGCCCGTCCACGGTGACCGGGGTGGACAACCGGTCGGCCGCGTCCGGCGGAACCGGGCCGGCCGGCGTGGTCGCGCGGCCGTCGTCGGTCGGCCGAGCGGCCTCGGCGGGCGTGGTCGGACCGGTGGCGCTGCCCGGCTGGGGGCCTGCGGCGCGCACGGTCGGGCTGACGGTGTGCTCCGGCCGGGCGGCTCCGGCGCCGGGGTAGGCGGGTGGGGCGGGTCGGGCCGGTGCGGCCGCTGCCGACCCCTCGACGGGTCGGGCCTGCGGTGGCGGGGCTGTCCTGCGGCCGTCCACCGCCGGCTGCTCGGTGCGATGGGCGGGCGTGGCCGCTGCCGATCCGGCCGCCGGTCCCGCCGGCCGGTCGGACCGGTCGCCCGGGCCGGTGGGCCGACCCGAAACTGGCGCGCCTGAGGTGGGCACACCGGGGACGGGCGCGCCTGAGGTGGGCGCGCCGGAGACGGGTGCCCCGGAAGTGGGAGCCCCGGAAGTGGGCGCGCCGGGGATCGGTGGGCCGGACACGGGTGCCTCGAAGACCGGCGGCGCGGAGACGGGTGCCCCTGACACGGGTGCCCCTGACACGGGCATGCCGGAGACGGGTGCGTTGGCGACCGGTGCGCCCGACACCGGCGTGGCCGGCAGCGGCGCGCCCGACACCGGCGCGCCCGACACCGGCGCGCCCGGCAGCGGCGCGCCCGAGGTCGGCGCCGCCCGGCGCGGGTCCGGTCGGGTCGTCGGCTCCACCGGTGGCCGCCGGACGCCGTCGGGCCGGGTCGGTGGGGCCGGCATGGCCGGCTGACGCCGCTCGTCCAACCGTGGCGGGGGTACGGGCCGCTGGCGGGCATCGTCGGGGCGCGGCGAAGGCGGCGCCATCGGCGGGTCCTGCCGCTCTCCGGGGCGGGTCGGGGCGGCCGGCATGGCTGCGTCGCGTCGCTGGTCCGGTCGCGCGCCGGGCGGGGGCTGCTGCCTGACCTCCTCGGGGCGCACCGGCCGGTCCCGCAGGTCGTCCGGACGGGTACGCGCGGCCGGCTCGACCGGCAGTCGCCAGCCGTCGCCCGGCCGGGCCGACCCGGGCTCGCCCGGCCGCCCCTGCCACCCGTCCGGCCGCGGCCGGAACTCCGGTCGAGGCCCGACCGACTCCGGCCGAGGCCCGACCGAGTCAGGACGCGGACCGGTGGATTCAGCTCGCGGCCCGACCGACTCGGGGCGTGGACCGTTGAACTCGGGCCGGGGACGGACCGGCTCGGGCCGGCCGTCCACCGCTTCCGGGCGGGGCCGGGCCGACTCCGGTCGTGGGCCGGCGACGTCCGGCCGCGGGCTGCCCGACTCGGGGCGACGACCGTCGTAGCGGGCCGCCTCGTCCACCGGGCGGGCGGGGCGGCCGTCCGGGCCGGGCCGGTCGACCGTCGGGCGGTGCCGCTCGTCGGGCCGGTACGCGGCCGGCTCGGTGCGCGGTCGCCGCTCGACCACCGGCCACTCCCCGTGGTGCGGGCGGGCGCGGTCGCCCGGGGGGCGCTGACCCTCCCGGCGCTCCTCCGGCCGGAACGCGGCGGGACGCGACTCGCCGTACCGGCCCGGCTCGGCGCGGTACGGGTCCACCGGCCCGCGCCCGGCCTCGGGCATCTCCCGGTACGTCTCGGCTCGCGCGGCCGCCTCCCGGCGCGGCGGGTCGCCGTAATCCCGGTCCGGCTCCCGGCGCGGCGGTCCGTCGTAGCCCCGACCCGGCTCGCCACGCGGCGGCCCGCCGAAACGTGGATCGCCCGGCTGGCGGGGGTCCTGGCTCCGCCGGTCCGGGCGGGCCGCCGCGGCGTCGCGTCGGCCGGCGAATCCCTGGTCCTCCCGACCGGCCATGTCCTGGTCGCGCCGCTCCGCCGGACGCCCGGGGTCGGCCTCCCGCCGCCCCGCCCGCCCGTCGAAGGCCGGATCCCGCCGGCCGTCGAAGGCCGCCTCGCGGCGGTCGTCGAACCCCGGCTCGCGCCGGCCCTCGAACGGCCGGTCCCGCCGGCCGTCGAACGCCGGCTCGCGCCGGTCCGCCGGGCCGCCCGGCGGCGGGTTGCTCCGGCCGTCCGCCGGCGTGCGGCGCTGCTCCGGTCGGCCCGATCGCGGCGGCGCGTGGTGCGGGTACTCGTCCGGCTCCGGCACCCAGCCGGGCTCGGGAGCGGGGGAGGTCGGCCGGTGCGGCGCCGTCCCGCGCGCCGCCTCCGGGCGCACCCACCGCTGGTCGAACCGGTCGCCCGGGGCCCCGCGCCGGGGAGCATCCTCGGGCCGCCGCCCGTCCCCGCCCGGCCGCCCGCCGCGCCGACCGTCCAGGTCATCCGGTCCTGCCGGGCTGACGGGGTGCGTGCCGCGCCGCCGGTCGAGGTCATCCGGTCCTGCCGGGCTGACGGGGTGCGTGCCGCGCCGCCGGTCGAGGTCATCCGGTCCTGCCGGGCTGACGGGGTGCGCGCCGCGGCGTCGGTCGAGGTCATCCGGTGCGGCGGGGCTGACCGGGTGGGCGTCCTCGACTCCCGGCGCCGGGCTGACCGGGTGCACCTCGGCCCGGCCGACCACCGAGGCCCGGCCACGCGGCGCGGGCGGGGTCAGGTACTCGAGTCCGATGTCGCCCGGATAGCGCTGCCCGGGGAACTGCGGACGCCACTCGTGGGTGGGTTCGGCCGCCCAGGACGGTTCGGCCAGTTCGCGCCAGCGGTCCCAGCCGCTCATCGGGGGACCCTGTCGCCGCCCGCGCGGCGCGGCCCCGGGGCCGGCTCGCGTCGCTCGCTCACGGCGATGTCACCTCGTTGGAAATTGTCGCGCTGGGCGCCCAGTCGTGCCGGTAGAGTCGCCCGGTCCAGCACGTCGTGGCTGCGGAAGGAGGGTAGCGGCGTGGGCTCTGTCACCGCCACTGTGGCACCGCCCACGGATCCAAACGTTACCCGATGGTTTCGGACATTCGGCGCGATAGCCGCCTCCGGATTCCGGCGTCACGCCACCTACCGGCAGGCCGCCGTGGCGGGGGTCGTCACCAACACCGTCTTCGGCTTCCTGCGCTGCTACATCTTCCTCGCGGTGGCCGGTGCGGCCGGCACTGTGGCCGGCTACGACCGCGCCCAGCTCGGCACTTTCGTGTGGGCGGGGCAGGGGCTGCTCGCGGTGATCGCGATCTGGGGCTGGACCGAGCTGGCCGATCGGATCCGGACCGGGGAGATCGCCGCCGACCTGCTCCGCCCGGTGCATCCGGTGACCAGCTACCTCGCCACCGACCTGGGCCGGGCCGGGTTCGCCTCGCTGGCCCGGCTGCTGCCGCCGGTGGTGATCGGCCCGTTCTTCTTCGAGGTCTACCTGCCCCGGCACTGGGCCACCCTGCCGCTCTTCGGGCTCTCCGTGCTGCTCGCCGTGGTGGTCTGTTTCGCCTGCCGCTACCTGGTCAACGCCACCGCCTACTGGTTGCAGGACGTCCGGGGGCCCATGATCCTCTGGACGTTGGGCTCCGGCGTGCTCGCCGGGCTCTACTTCCCGCTCGGTTTCCTCCCGGGCTGGCTGGAGGCCACGCTGCGGTACGCCACCCCGTTCCCCAGCCTGTTGCAGGTCCCGCTCGACGTGCTGGTCGAGCGGGAGTCGATCCCGATCGAGCTCGGTCTGGTCGGGCTCCAGCTCGGCTGGGCCGTGCTGCTGCTGGCGCTCTGCCGGCTGGTGCAGCGCCGAGCCGAGTACCGGCTGGTGGTGCAGGGTGGCTGAGCCGGGGAGGCTGAGCGGCGCGGCCGTCCCGCCCGGGGGCGCGCTCACAGGCCACGGCCCGGGTGCTGGTGGGCGCCGGGGCACGCTGCGGGCGTACCGGGCGCTGCTCGGGGCGCAGGCCCGGTCGCAGGCGGCGTACCGGACCTCGTTCGTGGTGGACCTGGTCGGCAACATGGGCGCCACCGCGTTCGACGTGGTGACCGTGCTGGTGCTCTTCGGGGTCACCCGGGAGCTGGGCGGGTTCACGCTCCGCGAGACGCTGGTGATCGTCGGCCTGTCCTCGTTCGCGTTCGCCACCGCCGACCTGCTGGTCGGCAACATCGAGCGGCTGCCCCGGTACGTCCGCACCGGCCTCTTCGACGCGGTGCTGGTCCGGCCGCTGGCCGCGCTGCCCCAGCTGCTCCTGATGGATCTGCCGCTGCGCAAGGTCTCCCGGGCGCTCTTCGGGCTGGCCGTGCTGGTGTTCGCGCTCGCCTCGGCCGGCATCGACTGGACGCCGGGCCGGGTGGCGCTCGCGCTGGTCGCCCCGCCGGCCGCGGTGGTCTTCTTCGCCGCGGTCTTCGTCACCACCGCCACCGTGTCGTTCTACTGGATCGACTCCGGGGAGCTGGCCAACTCGGTCACCTACGGCGGACGCGACTTCACCTCGTACCCGATCACCGTCTACGGCGGCTGGTTCCGTGCGGTCTTCGCGTACGGGCTGGGTTTCGCCTTCGTCAGCTACCACCCGGCGCTGGCGCTGCTGGGCCGGGCCGACCCGCTGGGCCTGCCGCCCTGGGTCGGCTGGGCCGCGCCCGGGGTCGCGCTGGTCGCCGCGGCGGTCGCCGCCGGGGCCTGGCGCGTCGGGATCCGCCACTACCGGAGTACGGGGTCATGAACGTCATCGAGATGGACGGGCTGCGCAAGGAGTTCACCGTCCGGGTGAAGGCCGGGCGGCTGCGCCGGGAGAAGCGGACGGTCACCGCGGTCGACGGGGTGGACCTGCGGGTGGAGCGGGGCGAGATGCTCGGCTACATCGGTCCGAACGGCGCCGGGAAGTCGACGACGCTGAAGATGCTCACCGGCGTGCTGATGCCCTCGGCGGGACAGGCCCGGGTCTGTGGGCTGCGTCCGGTGCCCGACCGGACCCGGCTGGCGCTGCGCATCGGTGTGGTCTTCGGGCAGCGTTCGCAGCTCTGGTGGGACCTGCCGCTGCGGGATTCGTTCGCGCTGCTGCGGCACGTCTACCGGGTGCCGCCCGGCGAGCACGCGGCCCGGCTGGCCCGCTGCCGGGGCCTGCTCGACCTCGACGAGTTCCTGGACACCCCGGTCCGGCAGCTGTCCCTGGGCCAGCGGATGCGCGGCGAGCTGACCGCCGCCCTGCTGCACGGCCCCGAGGTGCTGTTCCTGGACGAGCCGACCATCGGGCTGGACGTGGTCAGCAAACAGGCGGTCCGCGGCTTCCTGGCGGAACTGGGCCGGGCCGGCGACACCACCCTCGTGCTCACCACCCACGACCTGGCCGACATCGAGCGGCTCTGCCGGCGCCTGGTGGTGATCGACCATGGGCGGGTGGTGCACGACGGCTCGATCGCCGCCCTGCACAGCCGGTACGGCTCCCGCCGGATGGTGGTCGCCGAGCTGGACGCCGCGCTGCCCGCGCCTCCGGTGCTGCCGGGCGCGCCGGTGCAGCGGGTGGAGGCGGACGGGCGGCGGCTGGTCTTCGCGCTGGAGTCGGCGAGCGTCGCCGAGGTGGTGGCCGGGCTGGCCGGCCTGGCCTCGCTGCGGGACATCTCGATCGTGGAACCGGACATCGAGGAGGTCGTGGCCCGGCTCTACCGCAGCCCGGCCGAGGTGGGCTGAGCGTGCGCCCTCACGGGTGCTCCATCACCAGCACGGCGAAGGTGCCGTGGGCCAACGCCTCGTACCGGTGCGGGGTGTCGCCGGGGAACGTGGCGTAGTCGCCCGGTCCCAGCTCGACCAGGTCGCTCTCGGGGCCGACGCGCATCCGCCCGGCGGCGACGACGACGTGCTCGACGCTGCGCGGGGTGTGCGCCTCGGCGAGCCGCACCGCCCCGGGCTCCAGCTCCATCACGTAGACGTCGCGCCGGACGTGCGGCGCGCCGGCGGCGAGCAGGGTGGCCGAGAAGTCGGCGTGTTCGGAGCGGATGCGGGGCCCCTCGCCGGCCCGGACCACCCGGACGGCGGCGGTGGGGGGTTCGACGAGGCGGCTGAACGGCACGTCGAGCGCCACGCCGAGGGCCCAGAGCGTCTCCACGCTGGGATTGCCGGCCCCCGACTCCAGCTGGGACAGGGTGGACTTGGCGATGCCGGCGCGACGGGCCAGCTCGGTCAGCGACAGGCCCGCCCGGTCGCGCTCCCGGCGCAGGGCGGCCGCGATGGTGGCGAGCGGGGGAGCGGGGTCGACCGCCATTGTTCGCTCCAGTGGTCTGTTTGTTCGGTTTGACGAACACGGGTGCTCGTGTTCAGGATAATGGACATGCGTACGGCATATCGAACGGACGGCGGCCGAGTGCTCCGCGACGTCGCCGCCATCGGCGCGGCGATGGTCGCCGTGGGCGCCTCGTTCGGCGCCGTGGCGGTGGCCGCCGGCCTGCCCGCCTGGGCCACCCTGGCCATGTCGGTGCTGGTCTACGCCGGCGGCGCCCAGTTCATGGCCGTGGGCCTGATCGCGGCGGGCAGCCCGCTCGCGGCGGTCCTCGCCGGCCTGCTGCTCAACGCCCGGCACCTGCCGTTCGGCCTGGCCCTCGGCGGCACCCTCGGCCCCCGGCGCTGGCAGCGGCTGCTCGGCAGCCACCTGATGACCGACGAGGCGACCGCGTTCGCGCTGGCCCGCCCGGCCGGGCCGGGGCGCAGGCGGGCCTTCTGGCTCGCCGGGGTGCTGCTCTTCCTGGCCTGGAACGCCGGCACCGGGCTCGGCGTGCTGGCCGGGGGAGCGGTCGGCGACCCGGGGGCGCTGGGGCTCGACGCCGCCTTCCCGGCCGGGCTGGCCGCCCTGCTGCTGCCCAGCCTGCGCGACCGGGAGATCCGCGGGGTGGCGCTCACCGGTGCCGGGCTGGCCGTGCTGGCCACCCCGCTGCTGCCCGCCGGGCTGCCGGTGCTGCTCGCGCTTGCCGCGCTGGTCCTGCCCCTGCTGGGCCGCCGCCGCTCGACCGGCGGACCGGACGACCCCGCCGCCGCGCCGGACGACCCCGGCGGCGGGCGGGCGGACGGCGACGGGGCGGGACGGGTCGTGCGGGCCGGGGAGGCCTCGTGCTGATCGCCGTGATCCTCGCGCTGGCCGCCGGCACCTACGGCTTCCGCGTCGCCGGGGTGCTGCTGCGCGACCGGCTGGACCTGCCCGAGTGGTCCCGCCACCTGCTGCCGGTCGGCGCCGCCGCGCTGCTGGCCGCGCTCGCTGCCACCGCGGCGCTGACCGAGGCCGGCGGCTTCGCCGGCTACGCCCGGCCCGCGGGCGTGCTGGTCGGCCTGCTGCTCGCCTGGCGCCGGGCGCCCTTCGTGCTGGTCGTGCTCGCGGCGGCGGGCACCACCGCGCTGCTGCGGCTGCTCGGGGTGGCCTGACGACGACACCGGCCCCTCCCCGCCGGAGCGGAAAGGGGCCGGCGAGGGCTCCCGGTCGGGGCGCGGCGACAGATGCGCCGAACTGGAGTTGTCGGAGTCCGGGCGGGCCCGGGTCAGATCTTGTCGCCGATGTTCACCCGGGGCGCCGGGGCACGCATCTTGCGGAACGTGATCGACCGCATGATCGCGTAGAAGTAGAGCGAGCCGAGCCGCTCGGTGCTCGTCGGGTAGCGCTCGCGGACCAGCTTCTTGATCTTCCGCGCGATCAGCACCGAGTCGATCACCACGCCGAGCGCCAGCGCGCCCCACAGCAGGTTCGACAGCAGCCGGACGATCGGCGGCATGGCCTGGTTGGAGCCGAGCAGCACGATCAGCGCGCCGCCGAAGAACCAGGTGCCCACCGTACGCCGGGAGTCGACCACGTTGCGGGCCAGCAGCCGCTCCGGGCCCCGGTCGCGCGGGCCGCCCTCGCGCCGGAACTCGGCCGTGGACTCGGCGCGCGCCGCGCGGCGCTGCTCCCGGGCCTCCTCCTTGGTCAGCGGGCGGGCCGGGGCGGCCGGGCGACGACCCGCGGCCGGCCGCTTCGGGGTGGTCAGCCCGAGGTCCTTCTTGCTCGGGGTGTGACCCCGTGACTGGGCAGAGGCGGACGCCTCGTCGGTCGTCACCGGGGTGACGGACTCCTCGACGAGGTCGGTGGGCTTACGGCGAAACAGCGACGGCACGCCGGCAAGAGTAGCCAAACAGCCGCGCCCGGTGCACATCGCGGGTGCACCGGGCCGACGGCTCCAGGTCGCGGCGCGGCGTGAGACCGGCCTTCATTCGGTCCGGAGCGCCGTCTGCCGGCGCGGAGGCCGAATTATGGCCGCCAGCCGAGCTGGAGTTGTCGCAGCGGGAAGAGGGGTGTCACGTCACGGACGCTCGACGTGCGCGCCCAGGTCCGCCAGCTTGGCCTCGAAGTCCTCGTAGCCCCGGTTGATCAGGTCGACGCCGTAGACCCGGGAGGTGCCCTCGGCGGCCAGGGCCGCGATCAGGTGGCTGAAACCGGCCCGCAGGTCGGGGATCACCAGGTCGGCCGCGTGCAGCTTGCTCGGGCCGGCGATCACCGCGGAGTGCTTGAAGTTGCGCCGGCCGAAACGGCACGGGGTGCCGCCCAGGCAGTCCCGGTAGACCTGGATGTTGGCGCCCATCGTGTTCAGCGCCTCGGTGTAGCCGAGCCGCTGCTCGTAGACCGTCTCGTGGACGATCGACAGGCCGCGGGCCTGGGTGAGCGCCACGACGAGGGGCTGCTGCCAGTCGGTCATGAAGCCGGGGTGCACGTCGGTCTCCAGCGCCACCGCGTTCAACTCACCGCCCGGGTGCCAGAACCGGATGCCGCCCTCCTGGCCCGGCCCGCCGCCGCGCGGCGGGCGGAGGTCGGTGACCTCGTACTCGCCGCCGACCGAGCGGAAGATGTTCAGGAAGGTCATCATGTCGGCCTGCTGGGCGCCGAGCACCTCGACGTGTCCCCGGGTGGCCAGTGCGGCCGCCGCCCAGCTCGCCGCCTCGATCCGGTCCGGGATCGGCCGGTGGGTGTAGCCGCTGAGCCGCTTCACGCCCTGGATCTCGATCACCCGGTCGGTGTGCACCTTGATGATCGCGCCCATCTTCTGCAGCACGCAGATGAGGTCGATGATCTCGGGCTCGACCGCGGCGTTGCGCAGCTCGGTGACGCCCTCGGCCATCACCGCGGTGAGCAGCACCTGCTCGGTGGCGCCGACGCTCGGGTAGGGCAGGGCGAACTTGGTGCCGTGCAGCCCGTTCGGCGCCGACAGGTGCAGCCCCTCCGGGGTCTTGTCCACGGTTGCGCCGAACTCGCGCAGCGCCTGGAGGTGGAAGTCGATCGGGCGCGGGCCGATGTGGCAGCCGCCCAGGTCGGGGATGAAGGCGTGACCGAGCCGGTGCAGCAGCGGGCCGCAGAACAGGATCGGGATCCGGCTGGAACCGGCGTGCACGTTGATCTGGTCGGTGCTGGCGCTCTCGACGTTGGACGGGTCGAAGACCAGCTCACCGTCCTCCTCGCCGTCGCTGACCTTGACGCCGTGCAGGTCGAGAAGCCCGCGGACGACCTCCACGTCCCGGATCCGCGGCACGTCGAACAGCCGGCTGGGACTGTCGCCCAGCAGGGCGGCGACCATCGCCTTGGACACGAGGTTCTTCGCGCCGCGCACGCGGATCCGCCCTTCGAGCGGAGTGCCTCCGTGTACGACCAGGACGTCGTCGGTCAACGCAACCTCCAGCGCGTTGGTGCTGCCGTGTAGATGAGTCAGGTGCACGATCTGCATCGGTACCCGGATGGCGGCCCGATGAAAACGGCCCGCGTCAGTCGTCGCCCCGGCAGCATAGCCCTCCGTGACGAGAATGGAATCGGTCACATCACCAGTGAGGGCACGAACCGGGGATTCCGCCGCGTTTCCGTACCAGTGATGTGACTGAGGGTTATCAGGCGCCCGGGAGGGCGAGCATCTGGTCCAGCGCGGCCCGGGCGTGTCCGGCGGTGTCCGGATCCACGGTGATCTGGTTGACCACCCGGCCGGCGGCCAGCTCCTCCAAGGCCCAGACCAGGTGCGGCAGGTCGATCCGGTTCATCGTCGAGCAGTAGCAGACCGCCCGGTCGAGGAACATGATCTGCTTGTCCGGGTGGGCCAGCGCCAGCCGGCGGACCAGGTTCAGCTCGGTGCCGACCGCCCACGCGGAGCCCGCGGGTGCCGCCTCGATGGTCTTGATGATGTATTCGGTCGAGCCCACCTGGTCGGCGGCGTTGACGACCTCGTGCCGGCACTCCGGGTGGACCAGCACGTTGACCCCCGGCACCCGCTCGCGCACGTCGTTGACGCTCTCGAGGGTGAAGCGGCCGTGCACCGAGCAGTGCCCGCGCCACAGGATCATCTTCGCGTTGCGCAGCTGCTCCGGGGTCAGCCCGCCGTTCGGCTTGTGCGGGTCGTAGAGCACGCAGTCGTCCAGCGAGAAGCCCATCTCCAGGACGGCGGTGTTGCGGCCCAGGTGCTGGTCGGGGAGGAAGAGCACCTTCTGCCCCTGCGCGAACGCCCAGTCCAGCGCGCGCTTCGCGTTGGAGGAGGTGCAGACCACGCCGCCGTTCCGGCCGACGAAGCCCTTGATGTCCGCCGAGGAGTTCATGTAGGTCACCGGGACGGTGTCCGCCGCGATGCCCAGCTCGGTCAGCACGTCCCAGGCGGTCTCGACCTGCGACAGCACCGCCATGTCGGCCATCGAGCAACCGGCGGCCAGGTCGGGCAGGATCACCTTCTGGCGGTCCGAGGTGAGGATGTCGGCGCTCTCGGCCATGAAGTGCACGCCGCAGAAGACGATGTACTCCGCGTCGGGCCGGGCCGCCGCCTCCCGGGCCAGCTTGAACGAGTCGCCGGTCACGTCGGCGAACTGGATCACCTCGTCGCGCTGGTAGTGGTGACCCAGCACGAAGACCTTCGTGCCGAGCGCGGCCTTCGCCGCGGCCGCCCGGGCCACCAGGTCCGGGTCGCTCGGCGCGGGCAGGTCACCCGGACACTCCACGCCACGCTCGGTGGCGGGGTCGCTGCCGCGGCCGAGGAGCAGCAGCGCAGTGGCGGTGTTGGAGGGCTCAACCCAGGTCGAAGTCACGCCCCCATGGTCCCACAGCGGGGCGGCCGTGCGGCCGCCACGGATGTGGCCTGCCACACTGCTGGGCATGCGTGTGCTGCTCTGCCCGGACAAGTTCGCCGGCACGCTGCCGGCCGCGGAGGTGGCCGCCGCGGTGGCCGAGGGCTGGCGGGAGGTCGCCCCCGCCGACGAGCTGCTGATCCGGCCGCTGGCCGACGGCGGCCCCGGGTTCGTGGCCGTGCTCGCCGAGGCGCTCGGCGGCCGGCAGCTGCCGGTGCCCACCGTCGACCCGCTCGGCCGGCCCGCCGCCGGTGAGATCCTGCTCACCGACGACGGTGTGGCCTACCTGGAGAGCGCGCAGGCGTGCGGGCTGCACCTGCTGTCCACCGCCGAGCGGGACCCGAAGGCGACCACCTCCTACGGGCTCGGCCTGTTGGTCGCGGCCGCGGTGGAGGCCGGGGCGCGGACCGTGGTGATCGGCCTGGGCGGTTCGGCCACCAACGACGGCGGCGCCGGGATGCTCACCCCGCTCGGGGTGACCCCGCTGGACGAGGCCGGCCGGGCCCTGCCGTACGGCGGGGCGGCCCTCGCGGCGGCGACCGCGCTCGACGGCGCTCCCCGGCTCCGCGGCGCGGCGCTGGTCGCCGCCACCGACGTCGACAACCCGCTGCTCGGGCTGCACGGCGCCAGCAACGTGTACGGCCCGCAGAAGGGCGCCACCCGCGCGGACGTGCTGCTGCTCGACGCCGCGCTGCAACGCTGGGCCGCGGTGCTGGAGAAGAACCTGCCGGGCTGCCCGTCCGGGCTCGGCGCCCTGCCCGGCGGCGGCGCGGCCGGCGGCCTCGGCGCGGCGGTCCTCGCGCTCGGCGGCCGGTGCGAGTCCGGCATCGGCCTCGTCACCCGGGCCATCGGCCTGGACGCCGCGCTGGACGCCGCCGACCTGGTGATCACCGGCGAAGGCTCCTTCGACCACCAGTCGCTGCGCGGCAAGGTGGTCGCCGGGGTGGCCGGGGCCGCCCGGGACCGGGGGGTGCCCTGCGTGGTGCTGGCCGGCCGGGTGAGCACCGGACGACGGGAGGCCGCCGCCGCCGGCGTGACCGAGGCGCACAGCCTGGTCGAGCACTTCGGCGGCGAGGAGCGTGGGGGAGTGGAGGCGGCGATGGGCCGCCCGGCCGAGGGACTGCGCGCGCTCGGCGCCCGCCTGGCCCGCCAGTGGAGCCGCTGAGCCAGCCCTGGCCTGCGGCGCGGCTCACGCGGCGTGGCTCGTGCCACCGGAGGTGCCGCCCGTCCCGGCGGCGTACGATCGGATCTGGACCACACCGGGAATCATTGGCGGACGTGCGGCGTTTGCCAGTGCGTCCGGACCCCATACCGCGCAGGGAGACTTCCACGTGACCACGCCAGCGCAGACCGAGTCGACCGAGGCCAAGGCCCCCAGCACCGTCGTCCTCACCGACGTCGCGGCGCAGAAGGTCAAGGCCCTGATCGAGCAGGAAGGCCGTGACGACCTGCGGCTCCGGGTCGCCGTGCAGCCGGGCGGCTGCTCCGGCCTGCGGTACCAGCTGTTCTTCGACGAGCGGTCGCTCGACGGTGACGTCGTCACCGACTTCGGCGGTGTCGAGGTCGTCGTCGACCGGATGAGCGCCCCCTACCTGGCCGGCGCCACCATCGACTTCGCCGACCGGATCGACGCCCAGGGCTTCACCATCGACAACCCGAACGCCGGCAGCTCCTGCGCCTGCGGCGACTCGTTCAGCTGAGTCGACGGGGCCGACGACGCCTGCCTGACGGCGGGGCCATCCCTCACGGGGTGGTCCCGCCGTTTTGTCGTGTCCGGGGGGCATTCGGACGGTGACGTCCGGGTGTGCGGGCGACGGCAGGTTGTCGACCGACCCCCGTCCGGTCGGTCGGGGCGACCGGTAGGCTGACCCGCGCCGTGCTCCCGACCGCGAGGGTTGACATGAAGATCGCCGTGACCGGCTCGATCGCGACCGACCACCTGATGAGCTTCCCCGGCCGCTTCGCCGACCAGCTCATCGCCGACCAGCTGGACAAGGTCTCGCTGTCCTTCCTCGTCGACGAGCTGGTGCTCCGGCGCGGCGGCACCGCCGCGAACATCGCCTTCGGCATGGCCCAGCTCGGGCTGCGCCCGGTGCTGCTCGGCGCGGTCGGGGCGGACTTCGCCGACTACCGGTCCTGGCTGGAGCGGCACGGCGTCGACTGCGACTCGGTGCACGTCAGCGAGATCGCGCACACGGCCCGCTTCGTCTGCACCACCGACACCGACATGTGCCAGATCGCCTCGTTCTACGCGGGCGCGATGAGCGAGGCCCGCAACATCGAGCTGGCCCCGGTGGCGCAGCGGCTCGGCGGTCTCGACCTGGTGCTGGTCAGCGCCAACGACCCGGCCGCCATGATCCGGCACTCCGCGGAGTGCCGGGAGCGCGGCTACGCCTTCGTGGCCGACCCGTCGCAGCAGCTCGCCCGGATGGACGGCGCGGACGTGCTCGGCCTGGTCGACGGCGCCGACTACCTGATGACCAACGAGTACGAGAAGTCGCTGCTCCAGAGCAAGGCCGGCCTGACCGACGCCCAGCTGCTGGACCGGGTGAAGGTCCGGGTGACAACGCTGGGCAAGCAGGGCGTGGAGATCGCCGGCCGGGACGTCGGCACCATTCACGTGCCGATCGCCCGGGAGATCCAGGCGGTCGACCCGACCGGCGTCGGCGACGGCTTCCGGGCCGGCTTCTTCGCCGCGCTCAACTGGGGGGTCAGCCCGGAGCGCGCCGCCCAGGTCGGCTGCCTGCTCGCCACGCTGGTGCTGGAGAACTTCGGCGGCCAGGAGTACGAGGTCCGCCGGGACCTGTTCGTCAAGCGGCTCGCCGAGTCGTACGGCGACGCGGCCGCCGAGGACGTCCGGCCGCACCTGCAGTGACCGCCCCGCGGCCCGTGGTCGGCACGGCCGTCGCCACCGACCCGCCGCCGGGGATCCTCGCCTACCTCCGCTGAGCCCGGGGTCAGTGGGTGCGGCGCACGTCGTAGCCCGGGCCGTCCGGGTGCGCGGCCACGAACTCCTGGCCGCGCATCCGGCACCAGGCCGGGATGTCCACGGCCGCGGCGGGGTCGTCGGCGAGCACCCGGACCACCGCGCCGACCGGCAGCTCGGGCAGCCGCCGGGCGAGATTGATCACGGGCAGCGGGCAGCGCTGGCCCCGACAGTCGAGCACCTCGTCCGGCTCGCTCACAGGGCGCCCTCCGTTCGCGACTGCGGGGCTCGCAGGACCGGCTCACTCCTCGCGCTCACAGGCCGGCCGCTCCCGCCTCGGCACGCAGGCCCGCGACGATCCCGGGCAGCTCGGCCAGGAACCGGTCGACGTCGGCCTCGGTGGTCTCCCGGTGCAGCGACACCCGGACGTTGCCGTGCGACAGCACCCCCATCGCCTCCAGCACGTGTGACGGCCGCAACGTCGAGGAGGTGCACGAGGAGCCGGAGGAGACCGCGAAGCCCCGCCGGTCCAGCGCGTGCAGCAGCGCCTCGCCGTCCACGTACAGGCAGGAGAAGGTGACCAGGTGGGGGAGGCGGTCCACCGGGTCGCCGACCACCTCCACGTCCGGCACCTCGGCCGCCACCCGGGCCCGGATCCGGTCGACCAGCGGCGCCAGCCGGGCCGCCTCGGTCGCCGCGTCGGCCGCCGCCGCGCGCAGGCTCGCCGCGGCGGCCACCACCGCCGGCAGGTTCACCACCCCCGGGGTACGCCCCGACTCCCGCTCGTCGGCCGGGGACGGCGACTCCCAGCGGGTGCCCTTGCGCACCACCAGCAGCCCCACGCCGGGCGGCCCGCCCCACTTGTGCGCGCTGGCGCTCAGCACCGACCAGCCGGCCGGCAGCGGCGCCCGGCCGGCCAGCTGCGCCGCGTCGACGTACAGCGGCACCCCCGCCTCGGCGCAGAGTTCCGCCGCCGCGGGCACGGGCTGCACCGTGCCCACCTCGTGACTCGCCCCGATCAGCGCGGCCAGGGCCACCCCGGGGGCGGCCACCGCCGCCGCCCAGGCGTCCAGGTCGACCCGGCCGAGCCGGTCCACGGGTACGGACACCGCGTCGCCCCCGCCGGCCACGTGCCGCTCCGCGGCGTGCAGCACCGCCGAGTGCTCGATCGCCGAGTGCACCAGGGCCGCCCCGGCCCGGCGCCGCCCGGACAGGCCACCGAGCACGGCGGCGTGCGCGGCCGCCGTACCGCTGGGGGTGAAGGAGAGCTCGTCGGCGCGGACCCCGAGGGTCTGCGCGGCGGCCTCGCGGGCGGCGTCGAGGAGCTGGCGGGCCCGGCGGGCCTGGCCGTAGAGCTTGGCGGGGTCGGCCCAGCCGTCGTCCAGCGCGGCCAGCAGCGCCTGCCGCGCGACCGGGTGCAGCGGTGCGGCGGTGGCCGCGTCCAGGTAGACCGGGATTGCGCTCACGAGCGCCACGCTATCGCCCCGGTACGCCCAAGATCCCCCCGATGGGGGCGGACAGTGACCCCAAGACGGTCAGGCCCGCCATGGTCGAGTAATCTGCGACCGTCGGTGACGCCTTTGCCGTCGGTGTCGAGCGAAACAATCACCGCGGCGCGCTAGGGAGGCAGGACCAGGTGGTCGCAAGGAGTTCGGAGGTACGGCCGTCGGCCGTACGGCACAGCGCTTCCTCGGGGGCCGGCGGGGGCCGGCGGCGTGGTGCTGGTCGACTCGCCGGGCTCGGTCTCGGTGGAGCGGCGCTGCTGGTTCTGCTCACCGGCTGTGACGTCGGCCAGACGTTCGGCGGCTTCGGGTGGCCGCAGGGCGGCATCACCCCCGAGTCGCACCGGATGTACGACCTGTGGATCGCGTCCTGCATCGCGGCCCTCGCGGTCGGCGTGTTCGTCTGGGGCCTGATCTTCTGGTGCGTGATCCGCTACCGGAAGCGCGGCAACGCGCTGCCGGTGCAGACCCGCTACAACCTGCCGATGGAGTTCCTCTACACCATCGCGCCGATCCTCGTGGTCTCCGTGCTCTTCTACTACACCGCGGTGGTGCAGACCGACGTGGTGAAGGAGTCGAAGAACCCCGACGTCACCGTCGAGGTCGTCGCCTTCAAGTGGAACTGGCAGTTCAACTACCGCGACGGCCAGGGTCGCGACGCCAACACCGTCGCCTCGGTGCTGGGCACCAGCGAGGTCATCCCGGTGCTGGTGCTGCCGAGCGGCAAGTCGATCCGGTTCGAGGAGCAGAGCCGCGACGTCATCCACTCCTTCTGGGTGCCGGAGCTGCTGTTCAAGCGCGACGTCATGCCGGGCAGCATCCGCAACACCTTCGAGGTCTCCAGCCTCGACCAGGAGGGTCACTTCGTCGGCCGCTGCGCCGAGCTGTGCGGCAGCTACCACGCCTTCATGAACTTCGAGCTGCGGGTCGTCTCGCCGGAGAAGTACGACCAGTTCCTGGCGGCCAAGAAGGCCGGCAAGTCGACCCAGGACGCGCTCTCGGCGATCGGCGAGGACCCGTACGCCACCGAAACCAAGCCGTTCAAGACGCGGCGCAACACGGCCAACTTCAACCCGTCCGACGCGACGGCCGGCGCGGGAAGCTGAGGGGTCCGGCATGAAGACCGAGTGGAAGATCTTCCTCATCATCGCGACGTTCCTCTTCGGCGCGGCGATCCTCTACGGTGCCTGGACGTACGGCGACGGCGGCCGGGTCGAGTGGGTCGGCACCGTGGCGCTGCTGCTGTCCTTCCTGCTCTGCTCGATGTGCGGCGGCTTCTTCTGGTTCGTCTCGCGCCGCATCGACCTGCGTCCCGAGGACCGGCCGGACGGCGAGATCGCCGACGGCGCGGGCGAGATCGGCTTCTTCAGCCCGGGCAGCTACTGGCCGTTCGGCCTGGCCCTGGCCGCCGCGATCGCCGGTCTCGGGCTGGTCTTCTGGCAGTTCTGGCTGATCGGCCTGGGCATGGTGGCGGTCGTCTTCGGCGCCTGCGGCCTGCTCTTCGAGTACTACTCCGGCACCCGCCGCACCGCCGAGCACTGACCCGAACCTTCAGCGAAGGCCCGCGCCCCCTCCGGGGCCGCGGGCCTTCCGCTTTTCCTGCCCGCGCTCTTCTTCCCGTCGATCATGGGGTGGGCGGTGTGATTCGCGCCTTTGGTCGCGGCGAACCTCATGATCGTCGCCGTGACCGGGGAGATCTTGGCGGCTCGGTGCGGGTCGGCCCGGGAACTGGCGGAGCGGTCAGGCGGCGCGGCGCTGGGACGGGCGGGCGGCGCCGCGGCGGTGGCCCAGGCGCGGGGCGCGGAAGGCGAACGTGGCGATGAGCACGGCGGCTCCGCAGCCGGTGCAGATCAGCTCGGGGCAGTCGGTGCCATGCCCGTCGACGCAGGTGGGCGCCTCGAACAGCACGACGCCCTCGCAGGTGTCGCAGTAGAGCTCGCGGTCCGACACGGGCGTCTCCTCTCGTTCCGGTGCCCGCCGAGCGGCGGTGGCGCCATCGGCGGAAAACGGAAAATTACTCCCGTGTAGTTTGGCACGCCGGTCCGACAAAACCCGGACGGCAGCCGGCTCAGAGCGTGCCGGCCACCTCGAGCCAGCGCTCCAGGGCGCCCGCGGCCGCGCCCGAGTCGACCGACTCGGTCGCCCGGGCCAGGCCGGCGCGCAGCGCCTCGTGCAGGTCGCCGTCGAGCGGGCCCTGCGTGGCGAGGGCGACCGCGGCGTTCACCAGCACCGCGTCGCGGACCGGGCCGGTCTCGCCGGCCAGCAGCCGCCGGACGACGCCGGCGTTGTACGCCGCGTCTCCGCCCCGCAGGTCGGCCAGGGTGGCCCGGGGTACCCCGAGCGCCGTCGCGTCCAGCAGCGCCTCCCTGACGACGCCCTGCTGGGCCACCCAGACGCGGGTCGGCGCGCCGGTGCTGAACTCGTCCAGCCCGTCCTCGCCGCGCATCACGATCACCGAGTCGCCGCGGGCGGCGAAGACGGCCGCCATCACCGGGGCCATCCGCGGATCGAAGCAGCCCACCGCGCCGGCCCGCGGGCGGGCCGGGTTGGTCAGCGGGCCGAGGAAGTTGAACGCGGTGGGCACGCCGATCTCGCGGCGGACCGGGCCGGTGTGCCGCATGCCGGGGTGGAAGCGGGCGGCGAAGCAGAAGCCGATGCCGGCCTCGGTCACGCAGCGCGCCACCTGCTCCGGGTCGAGGTCCAGCGGGACGCCCAGGTACTCCAGCACGTCGGCGGTGCCGCAGGAGGAGGAGGCGGCCCGGTTGCCGTGCTTGACCACGCGGACACCGGCCCCGGCGACGACCAGCGCGGCCATCGTGGAGATGTTCACCGTGTGGGCGAGGTCGCCGCCGGTGCCCACCACGTCCAGCGCGCCGGCCCGGACCTCCTCGGGCAGCACCACCGGGACCGCCCGGGTCAGCATCGCCTCGACCAGGCCGCCCAGCTCGGCGGGCGTCTCACCCTTGGTGCGCAGGGCCACGGCGAAGCCGGCGATCTGGGCCGGGGTGGCCGAGCCGGCCATGATCTCGCCCATCGCCCAGGCGGTGTCGGCGGTGGAGAGCTCCTCGCCGCGCAGCAGCGCGTTGAGCAGAAGCGGCCAGGTCCGTTCACCCATGGCGGGCCTCCCGAGCGGCGTGAGAGCGGGTGTGGCGGCTGCCTCAGGCCGCGGCGTGGGTGCGCCGCAGCAGCTCGGCGACGGTGGTGCCGGCGGTCACCGGGTCGAGCGGGTGGGTCAGCGTGGCGTCGACCTCGGCGTACGCGGCCAGCCAGCGGTCGGCCGCACGGGCCAGCACCACGCAGGTGGGCGGGGCGTCGTCCCGGTCGTCCTTGATCTGGCGGGCGATGCCGAGGCCGCCGCCGGGGCTCGCCTCGCCGTCGAGCAGGAGCAGGTCGATCTCGTAGTCGTCGACCAGCCGGACGCAACCGGCGTAGTCGGCGGCCTCGACGAACTCGATCTCGATCCCGGGGGCGGGCCGGGTGCCGACGGCGAGTCGCATCCGGTCACGGACCTTCGGGTCGTCGCTGTAGAGCAGGACGGTGCAAAGACGATCGCTCATCGTGACGTGGCTCCCACCTCGTAGCTGCCCGCTGATCGTAGCGGGCGTCACATCCGACCGGTCGCCCCGCCCTGGCCGGCGTCAGGCGCTCGCTTCCGCGGCCCGCTGGCGGGCCTCCTGGCGGTCCAGCTCGCGGTCCAGCCGGCGGGCCTCGCGCTCGGACTGCTTGATCCACTGGACGACCAGCACGGCCAGCATGGTGACGCTGACGAACTCGCCGCCGGCCCAGAGCACACCGCCGGCGACCACCTGGTCGTTCCAGGGATCGGACCAGCTCAGGTGTAGCGACGGGTACCAGTCGCCGCCGAGCAGCGTGGTGCTCTGCATGATGGTGAGCCCGAGCACGGTGTGGAACGGCACGGAGAGCAGCATGAGCAGCGCCCGGGCCGGGTACGGCCAGCGCCCGGGCAGCGGGTCCAGGCCGAGCAGCGGCCAGAAGAACACGCAGCCGGTGATGATGAAGTGCCCGTGCACCAGCTCGTGCGCCCACTCGTGCCGGAGGGTGATCTCGTACAGGCCGGTGAAGTAGAGGGCGAACGGGTTCACCACGAAGATGGCGAAGGCCACCAGCGGGAAGCTGTAGACCCGGGCGATCCGGCTGTGCACGATCGCCAGGAGCCGCTTGCGCGGGCGCACCGGCAGGGTGCGCAGGGCGAGCGTCACCGGCGCCCCGAGCGCCAGGAAGATCGGCGCGATCATGGCCAGCACCATGTGCTGGATCATGTGCACCGACAGCAGGGCGGTGTCGTAGGCGCCCAGCCCGCTGACCGTGACTGCGGCGATGCCGCCCAGGCCCGGGAAGAGGAAGCTGACCGTACGGACCACCGGCCATCGGTCGCCGCGCAGCCGCAGCCGGTACACCCCGTAGAGGTAGAGGCCGGCGGCGAGCACGAGACCGAGGGCGAGCCAGCTGTCCAGCCTGGTCTCGGTCAGGACCCGGGCCACGGTGAACGGCGGCGGGACGGCCTCGGCCCCCGCCGCGAGTGTCGCCGGGGCCACCGAGGTGGCGGCGAAGATCGGATCGACGTGCAGCACGCTTTTCAGGGTAGGTCAGGCGAAGCGGACGACCCCGATCGGGCCACTGATGGCACAGGTTTGCCACCCCGCTGATCGTCGGTCCCGGTCAAGGGCAATAATGACCGCGTGACTGCGGCCCCAGCCATTGACAAGAGCCGGATCCACTCCCTGACCCGACCCAACATGGTCAGCGTCGGGACGATCGTGTGGCTCTCCAGCGAACTCATGTTCTTCGCGGCGCTGTTCGCGATGTACTTCTCGATCCGCGCGGCGGCGCCGGAGCAGTGGGAGAAGCACACCGAGATCCTCAACATCCCCTACGCGACCACCTTCACGGTGATCCTGGTGTTGTCCTCGGTGACCTGCCAGCTCGGTGTCTTCGCGGCCGAGAAGGGTGACGTCCACGCCCTGCGCCGGTGGTTCACGATCACCTTCGTGATGGGTCTGATCTTCGTGCTCGGCCAGGCGAACGAGTACCGGAACCTGGTGCACGAAGGCGTCAAGATCAACGCAGACGGTTACGGGTCGATGTTCTACCTGACGACCGGCTTCCACGGCCTGCACGTGACCGGCGGTCTCGTCGCGTTCATCATCTTCATGATCCGCACCACCATGGGCCGGTTCACCCCGGCGCAGGCGACCTCGGCGATCGTCGTGTCCTACTACTGGCACTTCGTCGACGTGGTGTGGATCGGGCTCTACGCCATGATCTACTGGCTTCAGTGATCTTGGCGCGTCACGTATCGCGCCGCTGCTCCGTCCCCTGAGACAAGGTCCAACCGGTTAAGGACACAGGTCATGACTTCTGACAACGACCGCCGACGCGGTCTGCTCGCGCGCCTGCGCGGGCGGCCCGCAGCGCGCAGCAGGGGCCGCCGCCGGCTGGGTGCCGCGGTCCGGCTGGCCGCCGCGCTGATGCTGGCCGGCGGCGCCTACACCGTCTTCGCCCCCGGTGTGCAGGCGCAGGACAACCCGCCCCTGAGCGCCGCCGCCAACGAGGGCAAGGCGCTGTTCGACGTGAGCTGTGTGACCTGTCACGGTCGCAACGCCCAGGGCGTCGAGGGACGTGGTCCGAGCCTGATCGGCGTCGGGTCGGCCTCGGTCGAGTTCCAGGTCAGCAGCGGTCGGATGCCGATGGCCCGGCAGGAAGCCCAGGCCTGGCGCAAGCCCCCGCAGTTCACCGACGAGCAGGTGCGCCAGCTCGGCCAGTACATCCAGGAGCTCGGCGGCGGCCCGCAGGTGCCGCAGGGCAACAACCTGCACCAGAACGCCGACATGGCCGCCGGTGGCGAGCTGTTCCGGATCAACTGCTCGCAGTGCCACGCGTTCGGTGGTGGCGGCGGCGCCCTCTCCTCGGGCAAGTACGCGCCGAGCCTGCGCCCGGCCAGCGACCGGCAGATCTACGCCGCCATGCTGAGCGGCCCGCAGAACATGCCGGTGTTCGGCGACAACCAGATCACTCCGGAGCAGAAGGCGGACATCATCGCCTACATCCAGGAGACCCTGAAGCACGACCAGGACCAGGGCGGCTTCAACCTGGGCCGGTACGGCCCGTCGACCGAGGGTCTCGCGATCTTCCTGGTCGGCATCGTCGCGCTGGTCTTCGCGAGCCTGTGGATTGCGGGCAAGTCGTGACCGGGCGGATCATTCGTTTCAGTGCTGTGGTGCCGACCCCCGGCGCCACCCGTAGCGAGGTGACGGCATGAGCACCCACACCGAGCACCAGGCCCAGCAGGGCCGGGAGCCGCTCGACGTGAACGACCCCCGGCTCTCCCGGTTCGAGATCGTCGAGGAGGGCGCGCGGCGGGACGACATCGAGATCGTCCACTACGAGCCCCAGGTGGTCCCGGGCAGCAAGGCGGAGCGTCGGCTGACCCGCACGGTCGCCTCGATGTTCCTGCTGACCGGCGCCGCCGCCACCGCGTTCCTGATCATCTACATCTGGTGGCCCTGGAAGTGGGAGGCCGGTCGCGGCGGCGACAAGTACTACACCCCGCTGCTCGGCGTGACCCTGGGCATCGCCCTCCTCGCCGTCGGCTTCGGCATCCTCACCTGGGGCAAGAAGCTGTTGCCCAAGGAGGTCTCGATCCAGGACCGGCACGACCAGCCCGGCTCCCCGGAGGATCGCAAGATCACCGGTGAGACCATGCTCTACATGGCCGACGAGCTGGGGGTGAAGCGCCGGCCGCTGCTCGGCATCTCGCTGCTCGCCGGCCTGGCGCCGGTCGGCGCGGTCGTCGCGGCGCCGCTGGTCGGTGGCCTGATCTCCAACCCGCACAAGAACAGCCAGATGTTCAACACCGGGTTCGCGGCAGCCGACGGCGGCGAGCGGATCCGCCTGATCCGCGAGGACGGCCGGCCGATCCGTCCGGCGGACGTCAGCGTCGGCGGTCAGCTGACCGTCTTCCCGGGCATCGAGGGCGGCGTGAGCAACAAGCACGCCGACTCGCCGACCCTGCTGATCCACCTGCGTGAGGACGACGCGCAGAAGTCGCGCGCCGCCAACGCGCGGATCGGTCACGGCGACTACATGTGGGGCAACTACGTCGCGTTCTCCAAGATCTGCACCCACGCCGGCTGCCCGGCCAGCCTCTACGAGCAGCAGACCAACCGCCTGCTCTGCCCCTGTCACCAGTCGCAGTTCCTCATCACCGACAACGCCACGCCGGTCTTCGGCCCGGCGAACCGGCGGCTGCCCCAGCTGCCGATCGAGGTGGACGAGGAGGGCTTCTTCGTGGCGAGGTCCGACTACACCGAAACCATCGGTCCCGACTTCTGGGAGCGGCCATGAAGCGCCGAAAGTTCGATCCGGCCGCGCTGCCGGCCAAGACCGCCGGGGCGGTGGACGACCGCTTCCAGGTGGCCACCCCGCTGCGCAAGCTGCTGAACAAGGTCTTCCCCGACCACTGGTCCTTCCTGCTGGGCGAGATCGCGCTCTTCTCGTTCATCGTCCTGCTGCTGACCGGTGTCTTCCTGACCTTCTTCTACGAGCCGGCGATGACCGAGGTGGTCTACGACGGCAGCTACGCCCCGCTGCGGGGCACCCCGATGTCGACCGCCTACGCCTCCAGCCTGGACCTGTCGTTCGACGTCCGGGGCGGCCTGATCATGCGGCAGATGCACCACTGGGCGGCGCTGCTGTTCATGGCCGCGATCGTGGTGCACATGCTCCGGGTCTTCTTCACCGGCGCGTTCCGCAAGCCGCGTGAGACGAACTGGATCATCGGTTCGCTGCTGTTCTGGGTCGGCTTCCTGGCCGGCTTCACCGGCTACTCGCTGCCGGACGACGGCCTCTCCGGCACCGGCCTGCGGATCGCCTCCGCGATCATGCTGTCGATCCCGGTGATCGGGTCCTGGGTCACCGCGTCGGTCTTCGGCGGGGAGTTCCCGGGCACCATCATCATCAGCCGCTTCTTCATCGCCCACGTGCTGCTCATCCCGGGTCTGCTGGTGGCGCTGATCAGCGTCCACCTGGGCCTGGTCTTCAAGCAGAAGCACACCCAGTGGCCCGGCCCCGGCCGGACCAACGAGAACGTGGTCGGCGAGCGGATGTTCCCGCGCTACGCGCTCAAGCAGGGCGGCTTCTTCATGGTCGTCTTCGGCGTGATCGCGCTGATGGGTGGCCTCTTCCAGATCAACCCGATCTGGTACTTCGGCCCGTACGAGGCGTGGGTGGTCTCGGCGGCCAGCCAGCCCGACTGGTACGTCATGTTCCTCGACGGCTCGACCCGCCTCATGCCGGCGTGGGCGATCAGCATCCCCATCGGTCAGGGCTACGTCATCCCGCCGCTGTTCTGGCCGACGGTGGTGCTGCCGGGCATCCTGGTGATGATCTCCCTGTTCTACCCGTTCCTGGAGGCCCGCCACCTCAAGGACTACAAGCACCACAACCTGCTCCAGCGGCCCCGGGACACTCCGGCCCGGACCGCGGCGGGCGCGATGGCGGTGGGCTTCTTCCTGGTCCTGACGCTCTCCGGCGCCAACGACGTCATCGCCGACAAGTTCCACATCAGCTTGAACGCGATGACCTGGGCCGGCCGGGTCGGCCTGCTGGTCGTCCCGCCGCTCGCCTACTACCTCACCTACCGGCTCTGCCTGGGTCTCCAGCAGCACGACCGGGAGGTGCTGGCCCACGGCGTGGAGACCGGCATCATCAGGCGGCTGCCCAACGGCCGGTTCGTCGAGGTCCACCAGCCGCTCACCCCGGTCGACGGGCACGACGGGCACGGCCCGGCGCTGGACTACGTCGGCTGGGTGGTGCCGAAGAAGATGAACCGGCTCGGCGCCCTCGGCCCGGCCATCCGGGGCTTCTTCTACCCGATCGAGAAGCCGGCCGAGGCGCCGGTCTCGCCAGGGCACCCGCCGGTCGAGCCCCGACCGGAACGGGAGGAGATCGGCAGCGGCGAGAGCCGCCGCTGACCCGCCCGGATACGACTGACCGTGGCGCCCGCCGGATCACCGGCGGGCGCCACGGCCGTTTCCGGCCCCGCCGTCCCGTTCCGCCCGCGCGACGCCGGTCGGCCCCGCTCCGATGTCCCGCCACCCCCCGACACGGACGGGTGGAATCGCAGGAATAACCCCGGTCAGCCGGGTATCCGTGCGGTCCGACGTCTCAAGGGGGGGGAAAGCATGTTGGGAATCAAACGCCTGGGCCTGCTGGCCGCGCTGGTGCTCGTGGGACTGGCACCAGCCGCCGCGGCCCAGGCCGCGGCGCAGCCGTCGACGCAGGACACGCAGTACCTGCAGGCGGTGCACCAGGTGAACCTGTTCGAGATCACCGCCGGTAACCTGGCGCAGCAGAAGGGTCAGAACCAGCAGGTCAAGGACCTGGGCAAGATGTTCGTGACGGACCACACCCAGCTGGACCAGACGGTGCAGTCCACCGCCCAGCAGCTCAACGTCCAGCTGCCGGCCGACCCGACCGCCGACCAGCAGAAGGTCCTCGACCGGCTGAACAACCTCAGCGGCGCCGAGTTCGACAAGGCGTGGGTGACCGCCCAGTTGGCCGGCCACGTTCAGGCCATCCAGGCCACCCAGACTGAGATCTCGCAGGGTTCCGAGCAGTCGGTGGTCCAGCTCGCCCAGGACGCCCTGCCGATCCTCCAGGCGCACTACGACGAACTGGTGGCTCTCGCCCAGACCCTGGGCGTCCCGGTCCCGCAGACCAGCGCCAGCGGCACGCCCAGCCCGGGCGGCACCACGTCGACGGCTCCGGGCGGCACCGAGTCGCCGGCTCCGGGCGGCACCGGCACCGAGGAGCCCGCTCCGGGCACCACGGAGACGCCGGCGCCCGGCCAGAGCTGACGACGCGTACGACCGACCGTGGCCGGTCCGCCCCCCCGGGGCGGGCCGGCCACCCGCGTGCGCGTCAGTCGGCGTTGGCCAGCCCGATCGCGAACGCCTCCTCCAGGTCGTGCTGGGAGTAGGCGCGGAACGCGATGTGCGACTCGGTGTTGAGCACGCCGGGCACCTTGGAGATGCTGCCGGCGATGACCTGGGCGATCTGCTCGAACTCGCGGACCCGGACCATGGCGATCAGGTCGACGTGCCCGGCCACCGAGTAGACCTCGCTGACGCCGGGCAGGTTGGCCAGCGTCTCGGCCACCTCGGGAATGGAGTCGGTGGCGCAGTCGATCAGCACGATCGCGGTGATCACGGGACATTTCTCCGTTCGTCGACGTCGAGGCCCATGCTAAGGGCTGGGCGGGTCACCGGGCCGCCGGGACGGTCAGGTCGGTGCCCGCCCGGATCACCCCGCTGAGGCGTTCGCCCGCGGCGACCGTCGCGCCGGGCCAGACAACCGAGCGGTCCACCGCGCCGCGCACCACCGCGCCCGCGCCGACCACCGAACTGCTCACCCGCCCGTCGACCGTGGCGGACGGGTCGACCAGGCCGCCGGGACCGGCCGCGTGCAGGTTGGCCGCCAGGTAGTCGGCCGGGGTGCCGGTGTCGTAGAAGGTGCCCCGGTAGGGGACCACGGTGAGCGCGCCGGCCGCCTCCGCCGGCCGCCAGACCGCCCGGACCAGATCGCCGAAGGTCGCCGGCAGCTCCCGGACCAGCCGCCACGGCAGCAGCGAGAACCCCACGAACCGGTGGCCGTCGAAGGTGCCGGGGGCCGCCGGGTCGTCCGCCGGCCGGCCGAGCAGGCGTACGCTCCGCCCGTCCCAGCCGTCCAGCAGCACCGCCACGTCCGGTCCCGGCGGGGCGTCCGGGTCGGCCAGGTACGCGTCGGCGTTGCCGACCAGCACCCCCCGCCCGGCGATCCAGTCCCGCAGGTTGCCCAGCCCGCCGGCGGTGCCGAGCGGATCGCCCGGCTCGACCGACAGGTGCGCCCGGGCGCCCACGTGCGCCACCACCTGACCGCCCAGGTAGCAGGCGTTCACCGCGACCCGGTCCGGCCCGGTCAGGCCCAGCCCGGCCAGCCGGTCCAGAGCCCGGTCGAGCAGCGGCACGTTGCCCACCGGGCAGAGCGCCTTGGGCAGGTGCGCGGTGAGCGGGCGCAGCCGGGTCCCCTCGCCGGCGGCGAGCACCACCGCACAGACGTCCACGGCGGTCCGCCAGCCCGGCCCGGACGCGGCGGGCGCGCCGGCGGCGGTCACGCGGCGGGTGGCGCCGCCGGCGGGACCTCGCCCGCGCGCGGGCCGATCCCGTAGTACCGGAGCAGGTTGGCGGTGGCCCGGCTCAGCCGCGGCAGCTCGTCCAGCGGGTGCCAGGCGGCCTCGAAGACCTCCGCGCCGTCCACCGTCAGCTCGGTGCTGGAGGCCGGCACCTCCGCCTCGAAGACGACGTCCACCCAGCCCTTGGCGTGCACCACGGCGTTCGGCACGGCCGGGCGGAGCCGCTCGGGGGAGAGCCGGATGCCGGACTCCTCGTACAGCTCCCGGGCCGCACCGACCACCGGCGCCTCGCCGCGCTGCAGCAGGCCGGCCGGGAGGGTCCAGCTGTGGCCGGGCGGCTGGCGCAGCAGCAGGATCCGCCCCGCCCCGCCGGCCTCGGCGTCTCGGACCAGGGTGACCGCGCCGACGATGTACTTCGGTACGGCGAGCCGGACGAGCCGGCGCCGCAGCGGGACCGGGAGCCGGTAGAAGATCTGGTAGCCGAGGGCCCGTCCGGTGGCACGCGCGCGGGGGATCATGCCTGTAAGGCTAGTGGCCGGGCGGCGCCGGCGGATGAGCGGAGCTCGCTACTGCCGGTGGTCGACCAGATCGATCAGCTGCCGGACGACCGTGTCGGGCTCCACGGTGCGGTCGAAGACCGCCACCAGCAGCGTCTCCAGGTCGGGGTAACCCAGCTCCTCGGAGAGCCGCAGCAGCGGCAGATCACTGGCCAGGCCCCGGTCGTGCTTGCGCAGCGCCAGGCCGATGGTGGCCCGGCCGAGGCGGACCTTGTCGGCGATCGAGATGCCCGGCTCGGTGTGCTCGGCGAACCAGCGGTTGATCTGCATCTGCGCGTGCGGGGACTTGACGAAACCCAACCACTCGCGGCGCGGCCCGCGCGGCGCCACGTCGACCTCGAAGCCGCTCTCCGCGTCGCTCTCGGTGAAGATCTCCACCACGTCGCCCTCCTCCAGTTCGGAGGAGAGCGGGGCGAGCCGCCCGTTGATCCGCGCGGCGAGGCAGTGGTCGCCCCGCTCGGTGCCCAGCTCGTAGGCGAGGTCGACCGGGGTGGCTCCGGCCGGCAGCACCACCTGCCGACCGTCGGCGACCACCTGGATCTGCGCCTCGGCCAGGTCGCAGCGAAGCGATTCCATGAACTGGGTGGGATCGACCGTCTCCTGCTCCCAGTCGAGCACCCGGCGCAGCCAGGCCAGCTCGTCCGCCCGGTCGGGCGCCCCGCCGGTGGCGCGGGGAAAGCGGTAGTGGGCGGCCACGCCGTATTCCGCGGCGTGGTGCATCTCCTCGGTGCGGATCAGCACCTCGACGGTCCGGTCCTGGGGGCCGCAGACGCTGGTGTGCAGGGATCGGTAGAGGTTGTTCTTCGGGGAGGCGATGAAGTCCTTGAAGCGCCCGGGCACCGGCCGCCAGAGCCCGTGCACCGTGCCGAGCGCGGCGTAGCAGTCGGTGGCCGGGCCGTCCACCACGATGGCGATGCGGGGCAGGTCGTAGGGCGCGGTGTGCTCGCCGGCCACCGTGTCCTTCCAGATCGAGTAGAGGTGCCGGGGGCGGGGGCCGACCTCGGCGTCCACCCGGCTGCGCCGCAGCGCCGCCTTCGTCTTCGTCACCACGTCGTCGAGGTAGGCGTCCCAGCCCGGCCGGTCGTGCACGAACCGGGCGATCCGCGCGTGCTCCTCCGGCTGCAGGTGCAGCAGCACCACGTCGTCGAGCTCGCGTTTGAGGGTCTGGATGCCCAGCCGGTCGCAGAGCGGGACGAGCACCTCCTGGGTCTTGCGGGCGATCCGCTCCCGGGAGGCGGCCGAGCGGACCCCGAGGGTGCGCATGTTGTGCAGCCGGTCGGCCAGCTTGATGATCAGCACCCGGACGTCCTTGCCGGCCGCCACGATCATCTTGCGGACGGTCTCCGCCTCGGCGGCCTTGCCGTAGAACGCCTTGTCGAACTTGGTCACCCCGTCGACCAGGTGGGCCACCTGGCGCCCGAAGTCCTCCTGCAGCGCCTGGAGCGTGTAGCGGGTGTCCTCCACCGTGTCGTGCAGCAGCGCGGCGACCAGGGTGGTGGTGTCCATGCCGAGGTCCGCGCAGATCTGGGCGACCGCGAGCGGATGGGTGATGTACGGCTCGCCGCTCTTGCGGAACTGACCGCGGTGCATGTTCTCGGCGATCGTGTAGGCCCGCCGCAGCACCGAGGCGTCGGCGCTGGCATGGATGCCGCGATGGGCGCGGACCAGCGCGGTGACCGGGTCGTTGTCGGTGGTGGGCCAGGTGAGCAGGGAGCGCAGGCGCCGGGAGAGCGGCAGGTCGCCGGGCTGGGTCGGAAGGGCGCCGCCCAGGGCGGCGCCGTGTCCGGCGTCGACGTCCACCTGGGACACCTCCTCACCCCGGCCCCCGGGCCGCCGGGACCGGCGACCGGGAGCAGGCCCGCGAATCGGGCAGGACTGCACTTCTCCAACAGCCTAAGGGAGTTGACGTAGTCCGATCGGACACTTGGTCATGAGCGTTCGGTCGAGAGTTGGTGGGATGCGCCGTTCTCCGCCTTGGTCAGCAGGTCGCGGAACCGGCCCGCGCCGGCGATCGGCGAGGCCCACCCGGCGGACGTCTCGACCAGCCGGGTCTCCGGTCGCTCCAACCAGGACAGGATCCGTTCGGTCTCCTCCGCGGTGGCCGCCGGCACCGGGCCGTGCCCGGGCAGGACCGTCTCGGCGGTGGCCCGGATCGCGGTGATGGTCGGTCGCGGGTGGACACCCGGCGGGGACACCCCCGCACCGGCCAGCCGGCCGTGGCGCACCAGGGCCAGCTCCCAGCCGCCCCGGGCGGCCGGACGGGCGGCGGCCAGCTCGGCGATGCCGGTCAGCGCGGCCAGGCGCTGCATCCGGACCGCCGCGCGCAGCACCGCGGCCAGCCGGCTGCGCACCACCGCGGCCTCCTCGTAGCGCTGGGCGCCGGAGAGCACCTCGATCCGGGCCAGCAGGGCGTCCACCACCACCTGCGGGTCGTCCCGGGTGGCGGTGCGGAACGGGACGGCGGCGCGGTGGTCGTACTCCTCGGGGGTGATCCGGTGCTCGCAGGGCGCCGGGCAGCGACCCAGCTCGGCCAGGGCGCAGGCCGGCATGGTGGTGCGCCGGGACAGCCGATGGGTGCACTGGCGCAGCGGCACCGCGTCGTGGAACCCGGCGGCGGCCAGCTCGGCGGCCTGCTTGGAGCGGAACGGACCGAGGTAGGCCGAGTCGGTGGGGGCGAGGTCGCGCACGATCGACAACCGCGGGTACGCCTCGTCGGTCAGCTTCAGCCAGACCTGGCGCTCCGGGTACTTCGACCGCCGGTTGTACGGCGGCGCGTGCGCGGCGATCAACCGCAGCTCGCGCACCTCGGCCTCCAGCGAGTGGGCGCACTCGACCGCCTCCACCCGCTCGGCGGCGGCCAGCATCTCCGAGATCCGGGCCCGCTTCTCGGCGGCCGTGAAGTAGCTGCGCACCCGGGTGGCGATGTCGCCGGAGGTGCCGACGTAGAGGGGACGGTCGTCGGCGGCGCGGAAGATGTAGACGCCGGGCACCTTCGGCAGCCCCTCGGCGAGGTGCCGCTTGCGTCGCTGGGTCGGGGTGACCGCCCGGGCGAACTCGATGGCCTCGCCGATGGTGTCGACCCGGTGCCCGCCGAGCCGGCCGATCAGCCCGTGCAGCACGTCGACGGTGGCCTTGGCGTCGTCCAGCGCCCGGTGGGTGGGCTGGGTGGCGGTGCGGAAGTAGGCGGCCAGGGTGCCGAGCTTGCGGTTGGGCACCTCGTCGCGGGTGAGCACCCGGCGGGCCAGCGCGGCGGTGTCGAGCACCCGCGGGTTGGGCCAGCGGTAGCCGTGCTTCGCGCAGGCGGCCTTGAGGAAGCCCACGTCGTAGGGGGCGTTGTGGGCGACCAGGACGGCGTCGGAGACGAACTCCAGGAAGCTCGGGAGGACCTGCTCGATCGGCGGCGCGGGAAGCAGCATGGCCTGGGTGATCCCGGTCAGCACGGTGATGAACGGCGGGATCGGCACCCCCGGGTTGACCAGGGTGGCCAGCACGCCCAGCTCCTCGCCGCCGCGCACCTTCACCGCGCCGATCTCGGTGATCCCGCCGCCGTCCGGCGCGCCGCCGGTGGTCTCCAGGTCGACCACCACGAAGGTGGTCGCGTAGAGCGGCAGCGCGGGGTCCACCCCCGTGCCCGCCACCCGGTCCAGGCCGGCCAGGGCCTCCTGGACGTAGTCCGCTCGCGTCACCCGCGGCACGCTAGCGGCGGGGTCCGACACTCCCGTCCCGGCAGCCCCAGGGTTACCACGGCGGTAGGATGAGAGATCGGCTCACTCACCGGGTGGTGAGCCCGTTCGGGGTGGGAGACTTGCCACATGCCCCTCACCGAGCCGCACGACGACGACTCCTCCCTGGAGGAGCCGGTGGTCGGCGCGCACGACGCCGGTGAGAACCCCTCCGCACCGCCCGAGCCGGAACCCACCCTGCCCGAGCCGGTCCGGCAGCGCATCGTGGCGCTCACCGCCGCGGTGCTGCCCGGGCTGGCCGCCGACGAGGTGCCGGTGCCGCTGCGCCGGGTGGCCAAGTTCGCCCCCAACCGGCGCGCCCGGCTCGGTGCCCCGGCCATCGCCGCCCAGCTCACCGCCGACCCGCTGTTCCGGCAGCGGGTCACCGCCCGGGTGCTCGCCGACGCCGGCGACCTGGGCGCGGCCGTGGTGGAGGGGACCGCCCCGGCGGCGGCGGACCCGGTCGAGGTGGCCGCCCTGGCCTACCTGGCCCGGCCCCGGGGCTGGCGGGAGCTGATCGAGGCCAGCGGCGCCGCGGTGCGCGCCGAGGCGGACAGCGCGGTGGTCGCCGAGCTGGTCCGCGAGGCCGAGCAGCGGGCCACCCGCGCCGAGCACGACCGGGCGGTGGCCCGGGTCGAGGCGGAGAAGCTCCGCGACGAGCTCGCCCGGGTCGGCGAGGAGCTGGGCCAGCTCCGCGAGGAGGCCCGGCAGCTCGCCCGTACCCTCCGGGAGACCCAGGCCCGGGAGCGCAAGGCCACCGAGATGCTGGCCACCGAGCGCGGCCGGGCGGCCCGCGCGGCCGCCGACGCGGACGCCGAGCTGCGCCGCGCCCGGGCCCGGCTGGCCGAGGCGGAGGCCGCGGCCGGGGTGGCCCGGGTCAGCGCCAAGGAGGCCCGCTCGGTCGACGAGGCGAAGCTGTGGCTGTTGCTGGAGACGATCGGACAGGCCGCCGTCGGGCTCCGCCGCGAGCTGGCCCTGGACCCGGTGGAGAAGTTGCCCGCCGACTTCGTCGCCGACGCGTTCGCCGACCGGTCCGGTGCCACCCCGGCCGGGGCCGCGACCCGGGCCCGGGACACCGACGACCCCGCCCGCCTCGACCAGCTGCTCGCCCTGCCCAAGGCGCACCTGGTGGTGGACGGCTACAACGTCACCAAGCGGGGCTTCGGCGAGATGTCGCTGGAGCAGCAGCGCAAGCGGCTGATCACCGGGCTGGGCGGGATCGCCGCGCAGACCGGGGACGAGGTCACCGTGGTCTTCGACGGCGCCGAGCGGATCCACGGGCTGCCGCCCGCGCCGCGCGGGGTGCGGGTGCTCTTCTCCCACAAGGGGGAGACGGCGGACGAGCTGATCCGCCGGCTGGTCCGGGCCGAGCCGGCCGGGCGGCCGGTGGTGGTGGTCTCCTCCGACCGCGAGGTCGCCGACGGGGTACGCCGGCACGGCGCCTACCCGCTCGGTGCGGACTCGCTGCTGCGGCGGCTCGCCCGGTCCTGACGCCGATGATCGGGTTCGGGGTGGGTGCTGCCTCGTTGTCCGGTTCTGTCACAGCCTCGGCCTAGCCTCGTGGTGACCGACGGTGGTGGGCTCCTCTCCTGTCCGCCACCGGCGACTCGTCAGGAGGCGTTGATGCTCATCGACTGCGACACCTGCGGGATCCGGGGCGCCGGGTGCTCCGGCTGCCTGG
Organism: Micromonospora sp. NPDC005299; assembly: GCF_042872345.1. NCBI lineage: Bacteria > Bacillati > Actinomycetota > Actinomycetes > Micromonosporales > Micromonosporaceae > Micromonospora > Micromonospora sp. NPDC005299. The sequence continues at coordinate 242,935 of NZ_JBIAKG010000009.1, read as the reverse complement.
TGACCGCGCTGCTCGACACCGGTTCCGCGGCCGCCGACCTGGGCCCCGCCGAGCACCGGGCGATCGAGGTGTTCGCCCGGGCCGGGTTCGAGGTGCAGGTGCTGGCCGCCCCGCCCGCTCCCCGGCGTCCGGCCCGCCGCCGGGTCGCCTGATCCCGCTCGGGCACCACGGCCACCGCGCCGCCCACGGGCCTTAGGATGAGCCCTCACGGCGGGAGGGGAGCGGCATGATGCGGGTAGGGCGCGACGGGGTGGCGCGGTGACCCCGCGCGGCTGGGCGGTGCTGACCCTGGCCGGGCTGGCCGTCGCGCTGCTCGTCGCCGGGGCGCTGCTGGTGCCGTGGAGCCGGCCGCCGGCACCCCGCGCCGACCAACTCGCGGCGCTGCGCGCGCTCCCCGTCGACCAGGTGGCCCGGGGCCGGGCCTTCCACGGCGCGCTGCGCCCGGCCGGCTGGTCGGCGCTCGCCGTCGGCCTCGTGGTGGCCGTGCTGCTCGGGCTCACCCCGCTCGGCGGCCGCCTGGTCGAGCTTGCCGGCCGGCCCTTCGGCGGGCACTGGGCCGCCCAGGCGGTGCTCGGCGGGCTGGCCGTGGTGTTCCTCGCCGACCTGCTCACCCTGCCCTTCGCCGCTTGGCGGCAGACCGTGCTGACCCGCTACGGGCTGAGCACCCAGGGCTGGGGCGGCTGGGCCGTCGACCTGCTCAAGTCGTACGCGGTCAGCGCGGTCATCGGCGCGCTCGTCCTGCTCGGCTTCTACACGGTGGTCCGGCTCTCCCCGCGCTGGTGGTGGGCGTTCGGCGCGGCCGGGGCCGCCGCGCTGGTGGTGCTGCTGTCGTTCGTGCTGCCCGTGCTGGTCGAGCCCGTGTTCAACCGGTTCACCCCCATGGAGCCCGGCCCGCTGCGCACCGAGCTGACGAGCCTGGCGGCCCGGGACGGGGTGCCCGTGCGCGACGTGCTGGTCGCCGACGCCTCGCGGCGGACCCGGGCGGTCAACGCGTACGTCTCGGGGCTGGGACCGACCCGGCGGGTGGTCGTCTACGACACCCTGCTGCGCGAGGCGGCCCCGGCGGAGGTCACCAGCGTGGTCGCCCACGAGTTGGGGCACGCCAAGGACCGGGACGTCTGGACCGGCACCCTAACGGGCGCGCTGGGCGCCGCCGCCGCGGTGGTGGCCCTCTACCTGATCGGGTCCTGGGCGCCGCTGCTGCGGCAGGCCGGCGTCGACTCGATCGCCCAACCGCGGGCGTTCCCGCTGCTGCTCGCGCTGGTCACGGTGGCCGGCCTGGTGGCCACGCCGCTGCAGGCGCTGGTCTCCCGGCGGGTGGAGGCCCGGGCCGACGCGCACGCGCTGGCGCTCACCGGCGACCCGGCCACCTTCGAGGCGATGCAGCGCCGGCTGGCCGGGGTGAACCTGGCCGACCCCGACCCGCCCCGCTGGGAATACCTCTGGTCGGCGTCCCATCCGTCCACCGTGGAGCGGATGGCCGCCGCCCGCGCCTACGCCAGGGAGTCCGGCGGATGAGCCGCACCTTGCTGATCACCAACGACTTCCCGCCCCGCCCCGGCGGCATCCAGTCGTTCGTGCACAACCTGGCGGTGCGCCAGCCCCCGGGCTCGGTGGTGGTCTACGCGTCGAGCTGGCGGGGCGCGGCCAAGTTCGACGCCGACCAGCCGTTCGAGGTGGTCCGGGAGCGGACCAGGGTGCTGCTGCCCACCCCGCTGGTGGCCCGCCGGGCGGCGCTGCTGGCCCGGGCCTACGACTGCGACACGGTGTGGTTCGGCGCGGCGGCCCCGCTGGGGCTGCTCGCGACGGGGCTGCGCCGGCGGGCCGGGATCCGCCGGGCGGTGGCGCTCACCCACGGGCACGAGGCCGGCTGGGCCGCGCTGCCCGGCGCCCGGACGGCCTTGCGCCGGATCGGCCGGGGCGTGGACGTCACCACCTACCTCGGCGAGTACACCCGGGTCCGGCTGGCCCGGGTGCTCGACGGGGTGACCGAGCTGCGCCGGCTCGCCCCGGGCGTCGACGTGGACACCTACCACCCGGGCGTCGACGGCGAGCGGGTGCGGCTGCGGCTGGGGCTGGCCGACCGGCCGGTGGTGGTGTGCGTCTCGCGCCTGGTCCCGCGCAAGGGGCAGGACATGCTCATCCGGGCGATGCCGGAGATCCGCCGCCGGGTGCCGGACGCCGCGTTGCTGGTGGTCGGCGGCGGCCCCTACCGGGCGACGCTGGAGAAGCTGGCCCGGCACACCGAGGTGGAACGCGACGTGGTGTTCACCGGCTCGGTGCCCTCGGCCGAGCTGCCCGCCCACTACGCCGCCGGCGACGTCTACGCGATGCCCTGCCGGACCCGCAACCGCGGCCTGGATGTCGAGGGCCTGGGGATCGTCTACCTGGAGGCCAGCGCGACCGGGCTGCCGGTGGTGGCCGGCGACTCCGGTGGCGCGCCGGACGCGGTCCGCGAGGGCGAGACCGGATACGTGGTCCGCGGCCGGGACGTGCCCCAGCTCGCCGACCGGGTGGCCACCCTGCTCGCCGACCGGGACCTGGCCCGCCAGCTCGGCGCGGCCGGCCGGACCTGGGTGGAGCGGGAGTGGCGCTGGGAGACCCAGGCCGAGCGGATGGCCGCCCTGCTCGCCGGCTGACCCCGGCCCGGGAGCCGGGCCGGGGTCGCGAACGGGAACCGGTCAGGTCCGGGCCAGGGCCGGCTCCGGCGGGACCGGCTGCGGCGACCGGCGGGCCAACCGCCCCGGCCACCAGGTGCGCACGCCGAGGTCCAGGGTCAGCGCCGGGATGAGCAGGCTGCGCACCAGCAGGGTGTCCAGCAGGATGCCGACCGCCACGATGACGCCCATCTGCACCGACGGCACCAGCGGCAGCACCAGCAGCGCGCCGAAGGTGGCGGCCAGCACCACGCCCGCGCTGGTGATCACCCCCCCGGTGACGGTCAGCGCGCGCAGCACGCCCGGCCGGTGCCCGATCCGGGCGACCTCCTCCCGGGCCCGGGTCATCAGGAAGATCGTGTAGTCCACCCCGAGCGCGACCAGGAACAGGAACGCCTGCAGCGGGACCCCGACGAAGAGCCGGGGGTGGCCCAGGGCGTCGAGCAGCAGCCCGGCGGCCCCCATGGCGGCCGCGTACGACAGCACCACGCTGACCATCAGCAGCAGCGGCGCGACCAGCGACCGGAGCAGCAGCACCAGGATGACCAGGACGACCACGAGCACCAGCGGGATGACCACCCGGTTGTCGCGGTTCACCGTGCGCTCCTCGTCGAGCACGGTGGCGGTCCGCCCGCCCACCAGGGCCCGCGCGTCGGGCACCGCGTGCACGGCGGTCCGCAGCCGGGTCACCGTGTCCCGGGCGGCGTCGCTGTCCGGTGCGGCGGCGAGCACCGCCGGCACCCGGACCCACCGGCCGTCCGCCGAGCGCTCCGGCGCGCCCACCTCGGCGACGCCCGGCACCGCGCGGGCGGCGGCCACCACCCGGTCGGCCGTCGCGGCGGCGGCCAGGATCTCCGCTGGCGCCGCAGAGCCGCCCGGGTAGTGGGCCGCGATCAGCCGCTGCCCGGCGACCGAGCCGACCTCGGTGGTGAACGACTCGTCGTCGGGCAGGCCCAGGCCGAGGTTGCCGATGCCCAGGGTCAGCGCGGCCAGCGCGGCGGCGGTGCCGAGCCAGACGACCCGGGGCCGGCCGGCGACCAGACCGGAGATCCGGCGCCACACCCCGTGGTCCGCGGCGTGGTCGCGGGTGTCGGCGCCGGGGGTGTACCGGGGCACGAACGGCCAGAACAGCCACCGGCCGCACAGCACCAGCACCGCCGGCAGCAGGGTGGTCATGGCCAGCAGCGTTGCGGCGATGCCGACCGCGCCGACCGGGCCCAGGCCTCGGGTGGCCGGTAGGTCGGCCGCGAGCAGGCAGAGCAGTCCGATCGCGACGGTCGCCGCCGAGGCGCAGACCGCGCCGGCCGAGCGGCGCAGCGCGGCCGCCATGGCGGCGTGCCGGTCGGCGTGCCGCCGTAGCTCCTCGCGGTAGCGGGCGATGAGCAGCAGGGCGTAGTCCACCCCGACGCCGAACACCAGCACGGTGAGGATGGTCTGGCTCTGGAAGTCGACGGCCAGCCCGGCGTGCCGGGCCAGCAGGTAGACCACCGCCCCCGCGAGTTGGTTGGCGACGGCCACCCCGACCAGCGGGATCAGCCACAACACCGGACTGCGGTAGGTGACCAGCAGGAGCAGGGCGACGGTGAGCGCGGTGGCCAGCAGCAGCGCGCCGTCCATCCCGGAGAACGCGTCGAAGACGTCGTGCTCGGCGGCCGCGTCCCCGGTCAGCGCGGTCCGCAGGCCGGGTGGCGCGCCGTCGGCCAGCCGGTCCTTGAGCGCGTCGACCGCCTCGGCGCGCCGCTCGTCGTCGAGGCTGACCGGCAGGGAGAGCAGCAGCGCCCGGCCGTCGGCGGCGGCCACCGGCGGGGACACGGCGCCGCCGTCGGCGTACGGGGCGAAGGCGGCCCGGTCGGCCTCCACCCGGGTCCGGTCGGCAGCGGTGAGGCCGCTGTCGCGGACGTAGACGGCGATGGCCAGCGGGTGCCGCGACTCGGGGAAGGCCGCCTCGGCCCGCTGCACGGCCCGGCTGCTCTCGGCGCCGGCCGGCAGCGCGCCGAGCGTCGAGTTGTCCTGCACCTCGCCGAGCTTCACGGCGAGCGGGCCGGCCGCCACGAGCAGCACCAGCCAGAGGAGGAGGACCGCGTACTTGCTGCGGCGGCCGGCGGGCAGGCCGGCCAGGCGTTGCGGGGACATCCGAGTTTCCTTTCGTCGTCACGGTTGCGGGGTCGGCGACCCCGATTCCGATCCTTCGGCCCCGCCCGGCGCGGGTCAGGGGTGTCAGCGCGCCGGCCGAGGTGGTGGCAGCACCACCGATCCGGCGCGGCCGGTGCCGCAGAATGGGCCCGTGGACGTACGCGGACTGCTCCGCACCTGGATCCGGCCCGGCGCGGTCACCGCCGCGCAGGGGCTGCTGATCGCCCTGCTGTCGTTGAGCACGCACGTCGCGCTCTTCGTGCTGTCACTGGTGTCGCTGCTGCTGATCCCGGTGTTTGGCGTGGGTTTCGCGTTGTTCCCGGTGGCCACTGCCCTGGTCCGGCTCTGCGCCGGGCTGCACCGCCGGCTGGCCGGCTGGGGCGGGGTCGAACTGGCCATGCCCTACCTGCCGGCTCCGGCGGGGGCGCAGTTCGGCACCTGGCGGCGGTTCCGCTGGGTGGTGACCGACCCGGCCACCTGGCGCGACCTGTCCTGGCTGCTGCCCGGCGCGGTCACCGGCGCGGTCTGCCTGGCCGCCTTCGCCCTGCCGCTGTACGGCCTGGAGGGGGTGCTCGGGGTCCCGCTGGTGCTGCACCTGACCGTAGGCTTCGGCTACGGCCCGTTCTGGCCGATCGACAACCTCGTCGAGGCGCTGCTCTGCTTCCCGCTGGGCGCGCTGTTCCTGGTCGGCGGGCTGGCCGCCGGACGCTGGCTGGTCTGGCTGCACCTGGCCTTCGCCCGGTTCTTCCTGCCGCCGACCCGCTCGGCCGAGCTGGCGCTGCGGGTCCGCCAGCTCACCGTCACGCGGGCCGAGACGGTGGACGCCCAGGCGGCCGAGCTGCGGCGGATCGAGCGGGACCTGCACGACGGGGCGCAGGCCCGGATCGTCGCGCTGAGCATGAGCATCGGCCTGGCCGAACAGCTCGTGGGGGACGACCCGGAGGCGGTGCGGCGGCTGCTCGCCGAGGCCCGGGAGACCAGCGGGCAGGCCCTGGCCGAGCTGCGCGGGCTGGTACGCGGCATCCACCCGCCGGTGCTCGCCGAGCGCGGCCTGGCCGGCGCGGTACGCGCGTTGGCGCTGGCCGTGCCGCTGCCGGTGGCGGTGACCGTCGACCTGCCGGGCCGCCCGGCCGCCCCCGTGGAGTCCGCCGCGTACTTCGCGGTGGCCGAGGGGCTGACGAACGTCAGCAAGCACAGCGGGGCGTCCCGGGCCTGGGTCGAGCTCGGCCACGCCGACGGGCGGCTGACCATCGTGGTCGGTGACGACGGGCGGGGCGGGGCCGACCCGGCGGCGGGCAGCGGCCTGGCGGGGATGGGGCGTCGGCTGGCCGCGTTCGATGGGACGATGGTGGTGACCAGTCCGGCCGGTGGGCCCACCGTCATCAGCATGGAGCTGCCGTGCGAGTTGTCATCGCCGAGGATCTCGCCCTCCTCCGGGACGGGCTGATCCGCATCCTGGAGGCGTTCGGCTGCCAGGTGGTAGCGGCCGTCGACAACGGACCGTCGGTGCTGCCCGCGTTGATCGCGCACCGCCCGGACGTCGCCGTGCTCGACGTCCGCCTGCCGCCCACCTTCACCGACGAGGGGTTGCAGGCCGCCATCCGGGCCCGCGCCGAGATCCCCGGCCTGCCGATCCTCGTGCTGTCCCAGCACGTCGAACAGCTCTACGCCCGGGAGCTGCTCTCCGACCGGCTCGGTGGGGTGGGCTACCTGCTCAAGGACCGGGTGTCCCACGTGGACCAGTTCGTCGACGCGGTGCGCCGGGTGGCCGGCGGCGGCACCGTCATGGACCCGGAGGTGGTGGCCCAACTGCTGGCCAGCCGGTCCGGGGCGGGACCGCTGGACGAGCTGACCGCCCGGGAGCGGGAGGTCCTCGGCCTGATGGCCGAGGGCCGGTCCAACGGGGCGGTGGCGGCCCGGCTCTTCGTCACCGAGAAGGCGGTCAACAAGCACATCAACAACATCTTCAGCAAGCTGCGGATGCCGCCGTCCGGCGACGACAACCGACGGGTGCTGGCCGTGCTGGCCTACCTGCACGGGGAGGACGGCCGCCGGCCGCGGACCCCGGCCTGACGCGGCTCAGGAGGCGGTGTCGGTCAGGGCGGGGGAGCGGTCCAGGTGCGGCCCGGCCGGCCCCGGGCGGCCGAAGTGCCAGCCCTGCCCGGCGTCGCAGCCGATCGCCCGCAGCCGGTCCGCCTGGTCGGCCGTCTCCACCCCCTCGGCGGTGACGGTCAGGCCGAGGGCGTGCGCCAGGGAGACCAGCGAGGCGAGGATGCGCTCGTCGGTGCGGCTGCCCGGGTCGTCGGCCGGGGCGCGCAGCCCGGCCACGAACTCGCCGGCCACCTTCAGCTCACTCACCGGCAGGTCCCGCAGGTACGCCAGGTTGCAGTAGCCGGTGCCGAAGTCGTCGATGGCCACCCGGACGCCGAGGTCGGCCAGCACCCGCAGGGCGCGGACCGGCTCGGCCACGGCGCTCATCATGGTGCTCTCGGTGATCTCCAGCTGCAGCCGTTCGGGGGGCAGGCCGCTGCGCCCCAGCACGCCCTGCACCTCCTGCACCAGCCCGGGCCGGTGCAGCTGGCGGACGGCGAGGTTGACGCTGACGAACGGCGCGCCGGCCGGCCCGGCCGCCCAGGTACGCGCCTCGCGGCACGCCTCGGCCAGCACCCAGCTGCCGAGCCGGACGATGAGGCCGGTCTCCTCCGCCAGCGGGATGAAGCTGTCCGGGCTGAGCACGCCCAGCTCCGGGTGCCGCCAGCGGACCAGCGCCTCCATGCCGACCACCCGGCCGTCGCGCAGCCCGGTCAGCGGCTGGTAGTCGAGGTAGAACTCGCCCCGGTCCAGCGCGGCGGGGATCGCCGCGGAGAGGGCGTACCGGGCCAGTTCCCGCCGGTTGCGGTCGGCGTCGAACAACGACCAGCGGGCCCCGCCGGCCGCCTTGGCCCAGTGCAGCGTGCTGTCGGCGGCGCGCATCAGCTCCAGCGGCGAGGTGCCGGCCACCTGCCGCTCCACGATGCCGACGCTGGCGGACACGGTCAGCTCGTGCCCGTCGACCAGCGCCGGCTCGCTCACCGCGGCCAGGGCCGCCTCGGCCACCTTCACCACGTCCTCGGTGCAGCCGGTGCGCTCGACCAGGATGACGAACTCGTCGCCGCCCAGCCGGGCCACCAGGTGCTCGCCGAGCGCCCGGCGCAGCCGCCGTGCCACCGACACCAGCAGCGAGTCGCCGACCTGGTGGCCGAGGGCGTCGTTGACCACTTTGAACCGGTCCAGGTCGAGGAAGCAGACCCCGATCCGGTCGGCGCCCCGCCCGGGCGCGGTGATGGCGGCGGTGAGCCGCTCGGTGAACAGCGTGCGGTTGGGCAGGTCGGTCAGCGGGTCGTGGGTGGCCTGGTGCCGGAACCGGGCCTCGCTCTCCCGCAGCGCGCGTTCGGCCTGTGCCCGGGCCATCATGGCGGCCCGCCGGATGGCCTCCTGCTCGTCCAGCGTGCGGTCGCGCAGGGCGCGGGCGTACCCGGTGGCGACGGTGGCCAGCAGCCGGGCCATCCGGTCGTCGACGTCGTCGACGGCCAGGTCGAGATCCCGGACGAGGCGGAGCTGGATCACCTCGATGGTGCGGCCGAGCCCCTCCGCGGAGGCGATGTGCGACTGCACCAGCTCGGCGCCGACCTGCTGGCCGATCCGCAGGTCGAACGGGTCGGCGCGCAACGCCAGCGCCAGCCGCTCGGTGAGCCGCTGGAGCAGCGCCTCCAGCTGGGCCTGGGTCATCGGCAGGTAGCTGGTCCCGGAGACCGCCTTCGCCCAGGCCCGGGCGAAGGCGCCGGGGCGGGAGCGGGTGGCGGTGGCCCCGTCGTCATCCACCGAGCCGCCCGACGCCGCCCATGAAGACCGCCTGCGCGGCGTTCTCCGCGTGCTCCGGGGCGTCCGGCCGCCACTGCGGCACCCAGACCACGCCCGGGTCGACCAGCTCGAAGCCGGCGAACAGCGCGGTCAGCTCGGCCCGGCTGCGGATGAAGAGCTGGTTGTCGGTGCGCCGGTAGACCCGCTCGGCCTCGGCCCGCTCGCCGGTGCCGGCCCGGCCGTCGTCGCTGGCCTGCGACATGACCAGGTAGCTGCCGGGGGCCAGTGCCGCCCGCAGCGTCCGCAGGAACTCCTCCGGGCGGTCCGTGTCGGGGATGAAGTGCAGCACCGCAACGATCATCACGGCGACCGGCTGGGAGAAGTCCAGCTGCCGGAGGACGTCGGGATGGCGGAGGATCGCCTCCGGCCGGCGCAGGTCCTCCTGGACCACCGCGGCCCGGTCGTTGCCGGCCAGGATCTCCCGGCTGTGCGCCACCGCGACCGGGTCGACGTCGACGTAGACCACCCGGGACTCCGGGTCGATCCGCTGGGCGATCTCGTGCACGTTGCCCACGGTCGGGATGCCGGAGCCGATGTCGAGGAACTGGCGTACCCCGGAGTCGGCCAGGAACTGCACCGCCCGGCGGAGGAAGGCCCGGTTGGCCTGGGCCATGAGCGGGGCCTCCGGCACCGCCTCGACCATGGCGCGGGCGGCCGCCCGGTCGGCCGCGAAGTTGTGCGAGCCGCCGAGGTAGTAGTCGTACATGCGGGCCACGCTGGGGCGCTCGATGTCGATGGTCTCGGGTGCCCAGTCCGGCCGCTGCATGCGCTTGCCCCTTTTGTGTCGGCGGCGCGCGGGGGTCACCGCCGCGCGGATCACCCGGGTATTCTGCCCGCCCGCCGTCGCGGTGCAAAGACCGCCATCGCTCCGCGTCCGGCCCCTCACCGTACGCGGTCACGAGGTGCCCGGAATGCCGGAGAGGCCCGCGTCCGCGGTGCGGACGGGGGCCTCTCCGGCGTCAGGCTGGCGGGACGCCGTCAGAACTTCGGCGCGTCCGGGGCCTCCAGCAGCCCCAGTCGCAGCGCCGTCATGAGCGCCTGGGCGCGGTTGGCGGCACCGAGCTTCTCGTAGAGCTTCGAGATGTGCGTCTTGGCGGTCGACTCGCTGACGAACAGCTGCTTGGCGATGCCGGCGACGCTCATGCCGTCGGCCAGCAGCCGCAGCACCTGGCCCTCGCGGGGGGAGAGCTGCGGACCGGACGGGGCCAGCCGGCGCTTCATCGCCTCGGCCAGGTCGGCCGCGGTGAACGCGCTGGGGGAGGAGGCGGCGTGCCGGGCGGCGGCCACCACCTCGTCGGCCGGGGCGGTCTTCGGCACGAACGCGCTCGCCCCCGCCTCCAGGGCGCCGAAGAGCTGGTCGTCACCGGCGTACATGGTGAGCACGACGATGCCCATCGACGCGCTGGACTTGCGCAGGGCGCGGGTGGCCTCCAGGCCGCTGCCGTCCGGCAGCCGCAGGTCCATGATCACCACGTCCGGCTGGAGCGCGCCGGCCTGGCGCACACCCTCCGCGGCCGTGGCGGCCTCGCCCACGACCTCGAACTGCCGGTCCCGCTCGAAGGCGTGCCGCAAACCCTTGCGGATCAGATCGTGATCGTCGACAAGGAGAACCTTGGTACGGGTGGCCGGTGTCGGGCTAGTGGTCATCCTCGGGTTACTCCCCTTCTGCTGCTGCGCTGCCGCGCACCTTACCGCGCCGGGGCGAGGAGCCGAGTACCACCGCCACGGTCGTGCCGCTCGGTTGTCGCGGCCTGATCTCCAACCGGCCCCGGATACGTTCCGCCCTCTCGGCCATGATCGCAAGACCGTAGTGCCCGTCGGGGCGCTGGTCACCGATGCCGTGACCGTCATCCGACACTTCAATTTGCGCGTACGGGGGGTCCACCTCACAGGTGACCCACAGGTTCGCCGCCCCGGCGTGCTTGCGCGCGTTGGTCACCGCCTCCTGCGCGATGCGCAGCAACTCGGCCTCGGTGGCGGCGGGCAGCCGGGCCGTGGACTCGTCCAGGGACAGGTGCACGCGCAGGCCGCCGGAGGCGCCGACCGTGCGGGCGTACTCGGCGATGGCGGCGGCCAGGCCGCCGTGCCGGTCCACCTCGCTGCGCAGCTCGAACAGGCTCAGCCGCAGCTCGGTGATCACGCGGGTGACCTCCTGGCGCAGCGTGCGCAGCGAGTCGGCCGTCTCCTCGGCGTCGTCGTGCACGGTGGCCAGGGCGTTGTCGATGCCGTACCCGACCATCACCAGCTCCTGGGCGACCCCGTCGTGGATCTCCCGGGCCAGCCGCTGCCGCTCCTCGTTGGTGGCCAGGGAGCGCACCTCGTCGAAGAGCAGCGCGGCCTCCAGGCGCAGCGCCGCCGGGCCGGTCAGCGCGGTCACCCGGGACACCACCGGCGGCGGGTACGCGTGCGCGGTGTCCGCCTCGACGACCACCAGGCCGACCGTGCGCACCCCGGCGACCAGCGGCACGATCAGCGCCGAGACCTCGCCGGACTGCCGGGAGCGGGCCTGCGAGCGGGCCGAGGTGGTCGGCTGCTGGCTGGCCCAGGCGTCGGCGATGGCCGAGTCCGCGTCGAGCGTGGTCTCCCAGTCCACCCGGTCCGCACCGATCTGGGCGAGCACCACCAGCCGGCCGCCTCCGCTGGCCGACAGCACCGCGCCCCGGTCGGTTTTCGCCACCACCCGCAGCTCCTCCAGCAGGTGCTCGGAGATGCCGCCCGGGTCGAGGGTGGCGCCGGGAAGCTGGCGGGCGACCGTGCGCAGCTGGGTGAGCAGCCGGGTGGCCTCCGCGTACGGCTGGGGCTTGCCCTCGCCGCGGACCCGCATCACCCGCTGGAGCATGCCGGCGGTGTAGAGCCCGAGGCCGGCCAGGATCAGCCACTGCGCGCAGACCGCCAGGTAGCCGAGCTGGCCGAGCTGCGGCTCGCCGCCGACCTCGGTGAAGGCCGCGCTGACCAGCAGGGTTGCCGCCGACACCACGAGCAGCGCCGCGCCCTCGCGGAACCGGCGGCGCAGCGCGGTCACGGTGACCGGCACGGCGAGGTACGGCAGCACCGCCGACGCGCCCAGCCCGCCGGTGACCCCGGTGAGGTGGGTGTCGGCGGCGACCTGGCTGGCGGCCAGCCCGAGGACCACCACCTCGGCGAAGCGGCTGATCGGGGCGAGCAGTCGGTGCTGCGGGGCCAGCACGGCGGGCAGCCCGGCGACGCCGAGCAGGGCGATCCACCACAGCTGGGTGGCGTCGCGGGTGGCGAACAGGGTCAGGGCGGCGACCAGCGCGAGGAGGACCGCGCGGGCCGCGGCCGCGAGGGGCTGCGTCTGCGGTGGGCTGGGTGTCGAGGCGGGCACGTGACGGATGGTAGTCAGCCTCGGTAGATGTCCGCGATCTCCGCCGCGTACGTCTTGTGCACGACCTGCCGCTTGACCTTGAGCGAGGGGGTCAGCTCGCCGGTCGCCTCGGTGAAGTCCTGCGGCAGGATCCGGAACACCTTGATCGCCTCGGCCTTGGAGACCGTCTGGTTGGCCTGGTCGATCGCGGTCTGCACCTCGGCCCGCAGCGTCTCGTCCTCGCGCAGCTCGGCGACGCTGGTGTCCTCGGGGCGGCCGTGCGCGGCCAGCCACTTCGGCAGCGCCTCCTCGTCGACGGTGACCAGCGCCGAGATGAACGGCTGCCGGTCGCCGACCACCAGGCACTGGCTGACCAGCGGGTGCGCCCGGACCTGGTCCTCCAGCACCGCCGGGGCGACGTTCTTGCCCCCGGCGGTCACGATGATCTCCTTCTTGCGGCCGGTGATGCGGAGGTAGCCGTCCTCGTCGAGCTGCCCCAGGTCGCCGGTGCGGAACCAGCCGTCGGCGCTCAGCGCCTCGGCGGTGGCCGCCTCGTTGTGCCAGTACCCCTGGAAGATGATCTCCCCGGAGATCAGGATCTCGCCGTCGTCGTCGATCCGGATGGTGACGCCGGGCAGCGGCCGGCCGACCGACCCCATCCGGGTGTGCCCGGGCAGGTTCGCGGCGGCGGCCGGCGCGGTCTCGGTGAGGCCGTAGCCCTCGCAGATGGTCACCCCGATGCCGCGGAAGAAGTGCCCGAGCCGGGTGCCGAGCGGTGCGCCACCGGAGATCGCGTCCCGGCAGCGGCCGCCCATCGCCGCCCGCAGCTTGCCGTAGACCAGCTTGTCGAAGAGCGCGTGCTGGGCGCGTAGGCCCAGGCCGGGGCCGCCGGGGGTCTCCAGCGCCTCGCTGTAGGCGATGGCGACCTTCTCGGCCCGATCGAAGATCCCGCCCTTCCCGTCGGCCTCGGCCTTCTGCCGCGCGCCGTTGTAGACCTTCTCGAAGACCCGGGGTACGGAGAGCACGAAGGTCGGCTTGAACTCCTGCAGCTCGCCGACCAGGTTCTTGGTGTCCGAGCAGTGCGCCATGGTGGCCCGGGCCTGCACCACGCCGACCTGGATGAGCCGAGCGAAGGCGTGCGCCAGCGGCAGGAAGAGCAGGGTGGAGGCGCCCTGGCGGAACAGGTTCGGCAGGACCGGCACGGCGTTGGCGATGTCGGCGTAGATGTTGCGGTGGGTCAGCACGCAGCCCTTGGGACGGCCGGTGGTGCCACTGGTGTAGATGATGGTGGCGACGTCGTCGGCCTTCAGCGTCGAGCGGCGTACCTCGACGTCGGCCGGGTCGACCGCCGCGCCGGCGGCGACCAGCTCGTCCACCGCGCCCAGCTCGATCTGCCAGACCTCACGCAGCTCGGGCAGCCGGTCGCGGACCCCGGCGACCAGGGTGGCGTGCGCGGTGCTCTCCACCACCACGGCGACCGCGCCGGAGTCGGAGAGGATCCAGGCGGCCTGCTCCGCGCTGGAGGTCTCGTAGATCGGCACGGTGACCGCGCCCGCGGCCCAGATCGCGTAGTCGAACAGGGTCCACTCGTAGCGGGTGCGGCTCATCAGGCCGACCCGGTCACCGGGGGCCACACCGGCCGCGACCAGCCCGCGGGCCACCGCGACGACCTCGTCGCGGAACTGCCGGCAGGTCACGTCGATCCACGTGCCGCCGGTGCCCTCGGCGCGCCGGACGAACTGCACGGCGTCCGGGGCGACCTCGGCGTTGTCCCAGACCGGGTCGGTCAGGTTGGCCGCGTCGCCGACGGTGACGATCGGCGGAACGGAGAACTCGCGCACCTGCACTCCCTCGTGCTCGCACTGGCCGGGCCGGCCGTGGTCGGCTCTGTCGAAACCTACCCGCCCGCTTCCGGGGAGAAGGTGGGGAGGTTCCCCGCCCGGTTGGTGGGACACCCTCGTCGGGCACGCCGCGACGGGCGGGGGTGGAGCGGCGCGCGCCGGTCCGCCGCCGGGTAGCCTCCCCCCCATGGCGGACTCCTCCACCCAGTCGATCGTCGTCGGCGCGTCACCGGACCGGGTGGCGGCGGTCATCTGCGACTTCGCCCGCTATCCCGAGTGGGCCGAGGCGGTGCGGCGGGCCGAGGTGATCGAGGAGTACGAGGACGGTTACGGCAGCCAGGTCCGGTTCACCATCGACGCGGGCGTGATGGCCGACGAGTACGTGCTGGCCTACGAGTACGCCGAGGACATCTCCCGGATCGAGTGGCGCCTGGTGGCGCCGTCGAAGATGCAGAAGTCCCAGCGCGGGTCGTACGACCTCGTCGACAACCCGGACGGAACGACCACGGTGACCTACACCCTCGAGGTGGAGCTGTCCGTGGGGATGCTCGGCATGTTTCGCCGCAAGGCCGAGAAGATGATCATGGATGCAGCGTTGAAGCAGCTCAAGCGCCGGGTAGAAGCACTCGGTGCGGCCCACTGACCCGACCGTCGTCCCGGTTGTCACGGTGAAGGAGCCGAACCATGGGCACCACTGATCCGGGTTCGGCCCGGGAAGAGGCCGAGCGCCTCGTCGCCATGCTGCTGGCCAGCGCGAAGCTGGCCGCCGCCACGCCGGGCTCCGGTCCCTGGGGCCCGCTCGGCGGGATCCTCTCGGGTGTCCTCGGTCACACCCCGGGCGGCGCCGGCACGGGTGGCGGCTCGCCCGCCGCGCCCGGCGCCGGCGCGCGTTTCGCCACCGGCTCGCCGGAATGCTGCGTCTGCCCGGTCTGCCGGGGTATCGCGGCGTTGCGCGATCCGAGTCCGGAATTCGCCGAGCGGCTCGCCACCGGCGCCGGCGATCTGGCCGCCGGAGTGGCCAGCCTGCTGCGCGCGTTCACCCCGGCGGAGCCGGCCGGGCCGGGTGCCCCCACGGCGACGGGCGGGTCCGACGGGGCGGCCGCCGGACCGGCGACGGGGGATCACGTGTGGCGCGAGGCGACCCGTACCGGGCATGATTCTCAGCCGGCACCCGAGCAGGACGTGTGGTCCGCCGCCACCCGGGGGGAGGGCGCACCCGCCGATGCCGACGGGTGCGACGTGCCGGCGCCGAGCCGGCGGCCGGCCGGCCGTCCCGTGGTGCCCGCCTCGCGGGCGTCCGGCGAGGTGGGCGAGGACGCACCAGGCGACGGGGCCTGACCACCGGACATCCCGGGATCGCACGGCCGGTTCGGCCGCGCCGGGCAGCACAGCAGAGGGGAGTGGCAGCGGTGACGCTGACCATCGGAGTCGACGTCGGTGGCACGAAGGTGGCCGGCGGTGTCGTGGACGACACCGGCAAGGTTCTCGTGCAGGCCCGACGGGACACCCCCGCCGACGACGTGGCCAAGACCCGCGACGTCATCACCGAGCTGGTCACCGAACTGGCCACCGGCCGGACCGTCGACGCGGTCGGCATCGGCGCGGCCGGCTGGATCGACGCCTCCCGCTCCACCGTGCTCTTCGCCCCCAACCTCGCCTGGCGGGATGAGCCGCTGCGCGAGTACGTCAGCAACGCCACCGGCCTGCCGGTGATCGTGGAGAACGACGGCAACGTCGCGGCCTGGGCGGAGTTCCGCTACGGCGCGGCCCGGCACGCCGACGACTCGATGGTCATGTTCACCATCGGCACCGGGGTGGGCGGCGGGATCGTGCTCGGCGGCGAGCTGGTCCGCGGGGCCCACGGCATCGCGGCCGAGCTGGGGCACATGCTCACCGTGCCGGACGGCCACCAGTGCGGCTGCGGCCGGCTGGGCTGCATCGAGCAGTACGCCAGTGGCAGCGCCCTGGTCCGCTTCGCCCGCGCCGCCGCCCGCCAGGAGCCGCACCGGGCCACCGCCCTGCTGGAGCTGGCCGGTGGCGAGGCCGAGGGGATCACCGGGCCGATGGTGACCGCCGCCGCGAAGGGCGGCGACCCGGTCTCCGCCGAGGCGTTCGCCCAGGTCGGCCGCTGGCTCGGCACCAGCCTCGCCGACATGGCGCAGATCCTCGACCCGCAGGTGCTGGTGGTCGGCGGTGGCGTGATCGACGCCGGAGACCTGCTGCTCGGCCCGACCCGCCGGTCGTTCACCGACGCCCTGGCCCAGCGCAGCCGCCTGCCCGTCGCCGAGGTGCGCCCGGCCGAGCTGGGCAACACCGCCGGCGTCATCGGCGCCGCCGACCTGGCCCGGCGGATCTGACGTGCCGGCAGCCGGCGTGCCGCTGCGGGTCGTGTCCTACAACATCCACAGCCAGCGGGACGACACCGCGGCGCTGGCCGAGGTGGTCCGGGAGGCCGCGCCCGACGTGGTGGTCGTCCAGGAGGGGCTGCGGCGGTTCCGGTGGCGGCAGAAGTGCGCCACGCTGGCCGACTCGTTCGGGCTGGTCGTCGCGGCCGGTGGCCTGCCGTCGCTGGGCAACGTGCTGCTGACCAGCCTGCGCGTCCGGGTGACGGCCACCCGCTGCCAGCGCTACCCGCTGACCCCGGGGCGGCACCTGCGCGGCGCCGCGTACGCCGAGTGCCTCGTGGGTGGCACCCGGTTCCTGCTGGCCGGCTCCCACCTCTCCACCGACCCGGCGGAGCGGCCCGCCCAGGCGGCCGCGTTCAAGCGGGAACTGGCCGCCGCGACGCTGCCCGTGGTGGCGGGCGCCGACCTGAACGAGGGGCCGGACGGGGCGGCCTGGCGGACCGTCGCGGAGGGACTGACCGACGCGGCGGTGGCCGCGGACCGGGCCGACCGGCAGACCTTCTCCTGCGCCGACCCGCGGCGGCGCATCGACGCCCTCTTCGTCGACCCGCGGATCATCGTGGTCGACTACGACGTGGTCGACACCCCGCGTACCCGCCGGGCCAGCGACCACTTCCCGGTCCTGGTCGACCTGCTGCTGCCCGCCGGCGACTGAGCCCCCGCCCGCCGCGATCCGCCCGTGGGGGCTGGACAACGGCGGGCATTGTCGGCAGGATTTCGCACCGACCCGGCACTCGTGCCGCACAAAAGGAGATTCCCCGGTGTCCTCCTCCACCGACCTCGGCCGTCCCGATCCGGACCCGACGGTCGCCCCGACCCGGGACGGCCGCCCGGTCTCCGACCGGGGCGACACCGTCTGCGTCATCGGCGCCGGGGCCAGCGGCCTGACCGCCGTGAAGAACCTCCGCGAGGCCGGCTTCGGCGTGGACTGCTACGAGCGGGAGACCGGCGTCGGCGGCGCGTGGAACTGGCGGCACGACCGCAGCCCGGTCTACGCCAGCACGCACCTCATCTCGTCCCGGCCGTTCACCCAGTTCCCCGACTTCCCGATGCCGGACGACTGGCCGGACTACCCGCACCACGCCCAGCTGCTGTCCTACTTCGAGCGCTACGCCGACCACTTCGACCTGCGCCAGCACGTCTGGTTCGGCACCGAGGTGGTCCGGGTGGAGCCGGTCGAGGGGGACCGCTGGGACGTCACCACCCGCAGCACCGGCGGCTACGGCCCGGAGCGCACCTCCCGCTACGCGGCCGTGGTGCTGGCCAACGGGCACAACTGGTCGCCGAAGCTGCCCCGCTACGAAGGGCTGGAGCAGTTCCGCGGCGAGGTCATGCACGCCTCGTCCTACAAGGACCCGGCCCAGCTGCGCGGCAAACGGGTGCTGGTGGTCGGTGCCGGCAACACCGGCTGCGACATCGCGGTCGAGGCGGCCCAGCAGGCGTCCCGCTGCTGGCACTCCACCCGCCGCGGCTACTGGTACGCCCCGAAGTACGTCTTCGGCCGTCCCGCCGACCAGGTCAACGACACCCTGCTGGCGCTGCGGGTGCCGCTGCGGGTGCGGCAGTGGCTCTACCACTGGACGCTGCGGCTCACCGTCGGCGACCTGACCCGGTTCGGCCTGCCCCGGCCCGACCACCGGGTCTACGAGACCCACCCGATCGCCAACAGCCAGCTCGTCTACTACGTGGGCCACGGGGAGATCACCCCGGTGCCGGACGTCGCGCGGTTCGGCGACCGCACCGTCGAGCTGGCCGACGGCCGCGAGATCGACCCCGAGCTGGTCGTCTTCGCCACCGGCTACCTGCCGCGCTTCGAGTTCCTGGAGGGTCAGGTGCTCGGCGACGCGGACGGCTCGGGCCGGCCCCGGCTCTGGCTGAACGCGTTCGCGGCCGGCCACCCCACCCTGGCCGTGGTGGGCCTGGTGCAGCCGGACTCCGGCATCTTCCCCATCTCGCACTGGCAGAGCGTGCTCTTCGCCCGGCTGCTCACGCTGCGCACCACCCGCCCGGACCGGGCCGCCGCGTTCGGCCGCCGGGTCGCCGCCGGCCTCGGCGAGCGGTACTCGGGCCGGGTGAAGGACAGCACCCGGCACTGGTTCGAGGTCGGCCACGCCGACTACCTGCGCGCGCTCCAGCGGGCGCTCCACGACCTGGAGGACAAGTGAGCGCGAGGAACGCAGCGCAGCGTGGTCCCGCAGTCGCGAACGACAGGCCGGCTCAGTGACTGCCGAGCGGGTGCGGGTCGTCCGGGGTGGGGAGTGGGCCCGTCCGGAGCGTCGGGCCCGCCGCGAGGTCGTCGCCGCGGTGCCCGAGCTGGACCAGGCGAAGCCACCCCTGCTGTTCGTGCCCGGGTTCGGGCACGGGGCGTGGGCGTTCGCCGAGCACTGGCTGGGGCACGCCGCCGGCCGCGGCTTCCCGGCGTACGCGCTGAGCCTGCGCGGGCACGGCGGCAGCGAGCCGGCGCCGGGGGCGACGCTGCGGTCGTACACCCATGACGTGGTCCAGGCGGCGGCGAGCCTGCCGCGGCAGGCGGTGCTGGTGGGGCACGGCGCCGGCGCCCGGGTGGTGGCGCACGCCCTGGCCCGCTACCCGGCCCGGGCGGCGGTGCTGGTGGCGCCGGTGCTCGGCGGCTGGGGCACCTTCGGCACGGCGCTGCGCCGCAACCCCGCCGGCACCGTGCCCGCGGTGTTCGGCGCCGGCCTGCGCCTGAACCGCCGGCAGCTGTTCAGCCGGGAGCTGCCCGACGCCGAGGCCCGCCGGCACCTCGCCCGGCTGGGCCGGGCCGGCCGCCGGGCACAGTGGCAGCTGCTCACCGGGCGGCAGCCGGAGCCGGCGGTGGGCCGCCCGCCGGTGCTGGTGCTCGGCAGCCCCGACGACCGGGTGGTGCCGGCGGCCGCGTTGACGCGGGCGGCCCGCCGCTACGCCTCCGCCCCGCTGCTGTTTCCCGGCATGGGGCACGACCTGATGCTCGACGCCCGCTGGCGGGAGCCGGTCGACGCGATCCTCGACTGGCTGGACAAGGACCCGGCGCCCGCCCTCGGGTGAGCGGCGGCGCGGGTCACTCGGTGCCGGCGACCCGGGTGACCAGCGACCCGCTCTCGTCCAGGGCGCGCAGGTAGGACCGGGCCCAGGCATGGATGTCGTTGCGGCCCAGGTGCTCCCGCATGGCCCGCATCCGGGCCGCCACGTCCTCGGGCGCGGCCCGCAGGGCGGCCAGCAGCGCGGCCTTGAGCCCGTCCAGGTCGTGCGGGTTGACCAGGTACGCCTGCGCCAGCTCGGCGGCTGCCCCGGCGAACTCGCTGAGCAGCAGCGCGCCGGTGCCGTCGACCCGGGCGGCCACGTACTCCTTGGCCACCAGGTTCATCCCGTCCCGCAGCGGGGTCACCGCCATCACGTCGGCGACCCGGTAGAGGGCGACCAGCTCGGTGCGGTCGAAGGGCTGGCTGAGGTAGTGGATCGCCGGCTCGCCGACCCGGCCGAACTCACCGTTGATCCGGCCGACCTGGTGCTCCACCCGGTCACGGAGGATCTGGTACTGGGCCACCCGGTCCCGGGTGGGCACCACCACCTGCACCAGCACGGTGTCCCGGACCTTGACGTCCCCGCTGCTCAGCAGCTCGTGGTAGGCCTTGAGCCGCTGCTCGATGCCCTTCGTGTAGTCCATCCGGTCGACGCTGAGGATGACGCGCTCCGGGTCGCCGAGATCCTGGCGCAGCCGCCGGGCCCGGTCGGCGACGTCCGGCCGGGCGGCGAGCGCGCCCAGCTCGGCGGCGTCGATCGACACCGGGAAGGCGCCGATCCGGACCACCCGGTCGCCGACGCCGATCCGCCGGTCGGTGGCGGGCAGGTCGAGCACCTTCGTCGCGAGCTGGGCGAAGTTGTGCGCGGCCTGGGCCCGCTGGAAGCCGATCAGGTCGGCGCCGAGCATCCCGCGCAGCAGCTCGGCGCGGCGGGGGAGCTGCATGAACAGCTCCGGCGGCGGGAACGGCACGTGCAGGAAGAAGCCGATCCGCAGGTCGGGGCGGAGGTCGCGGAGCAGCCCCGGCACGAGCTGGAGGTGGTAGTCCTGCACCCAGACCAGCCCGTCGGGCTCGGCCACCTCGGCGGCGGCCTCGGCGAACCGCTGGTTGACCCGCTGGTACGCCTCCCACCAGCGCCGGTGGTACTCGGGCTGCTCGACGGCGTCGTGGTAGAGCGGCCAGAGGGTGGCGTTGGCGAAGCCCTCGTAGTGGTCGCGGAAGTCCTCGCCGTTGAGCGCGACGGCGCGCATCCGGACCCCGTCCACGTCGGGCAGGTGCGGGGCCGGGCCGGTGCCGCCGGCCCAGCCCACCCAGGTCGCCGGGATGTGCCGGAGCAGGGGGTGCAGGGCGTTCATCAGGCCGCCGGGGCTGCGGCGCCACTCGAAGGCGCCATCCGGCGCCACACTGTCGTCGATGGGAAGGCGGTTGGCGACCACCACGAGGGGACTCTGTCGCATCTCGGGCATTCCGATCAGCAGAGGACCGACCACCGGAGGAGGCGCCCAACCCGGACAGCCGGTGCGGGAAGTGACGTTCAGCGGTATTCCTACTGACAGTAAGTTACACCCCTGTTACGTCGCCGGCCCGGTACGCGGGTGTCCCGGCATCCGGGCGCGGGTTGCCCGCCCGGGTCAGACGACCGCGCCGTCGTCCGGGTCGTGCTCGTCGGAGTCGCCGGGGCGCAGCCGCCAGATCAGCATCACGAAGCCGGCCAGGATGCCGGTGAAGCCGAACAGGGTCACCACCGACGGGTCGACCGCCGACAGCACGGTGGGCGACAGGAAGAGCAGGAACCCGACCACGATGCAGAGCACACCCAGCACCGCGTACTTCGAGAAGCGCGGCAGCGGCGGCGGCGGTGGCGGGGTGAAGTGCTCCTCGTCCGCGTCGCCGGGCAGGTCGGCGCCGAAGGTGTCCAGGCCGTCCAGGAGCGAGGGCTCGTCCTGCCGCCCGCGGCTCAGCGAGATGCCGGAGACGTCCGCCGCGTAGGGCAGCCGCCGCACGTCGGTGGCGGTCGGGCCGGCGGTCTCCTCGGCGCGGCCCGGGGCGCCGCCGCCCGGGGTGGTCGGGTCCACCGGCTCGTCGACGTCCTCGGCGGCCGGCCAGGGGTGGCTCCCGGCGCTCGGTGCGGTGTGGAAACCGGCGACGATCTTCGCCCACTCGGCCTCGATGTCCGGCTCGTCGTCGCGGGCCGGCTCGCGGCGCTCCTCGTCGCTGAGCTGGGTGAGGTAGTCGCGGGCGGTGGTCAGGTGGGAGCGGTCGACGTAGAGCCGGTCGATCGGGCGGGACGGGACGGTGGTGGTGCGGGTCACCGGGTTGAGGTCGGCCGAGGGCTGGAGGTAGGCGGCGATGCCGCCCGCGGCGAGCACGTCGAGCAGGTGCTCCCCGACGCGCGGATCGACGTCGCCCGCGACCGCGTACTCGGCCGCGTCGAGCCCGTTGTCCCGTCGTCCCCGACGGGGCCCGCCCCCTGACACCGGTCACCCCCTTCGCCGCATCGTCGTGCCCTGAATCCTGACACGTCGGGACCCGGTTCCGGGAGTGCGTTGTGGCGTGCCGCTCCCTGTTCGTACGCTCTTCCCCGACAGTCCCGCTCGCCGACGGCGCCCCGGGGCACGGTCCCGGCGGCCCCGGCGATCGTGGCCCGTCACCGCTCCCGCCTGGAAGGACCCCGGTGCTGTACTGGCTGCTGAAGTACATCATCCTCGGCCCGCTGCTGAGGTTGATCTTCCGCCCGCAGGTGGAGGGGCTGGAGAACGTCCCGGAGGCCGGCCCGGTGATCCTGGCCAGCAACCACCTCTCGTTCTCGGACTCGATCTTCACCCCGCTGATCGTCAAGCGAAAAGTTACATTCATCGCGAAAGCCGAATACTTCACCGGCAAGGGCCTCAAGGGCTGGCTGACCAAGATGTTCTTCGTCGGCTCCGGCACCATCCCGGTCGACCGCTCCGGCGGGCGGGCGGCCCGCGCCGCCCTGGACACCCAGCTCGGGGTGCTGCGCTCCGGGGGCATCGCGGGCATCTATCCGGAGGGCACCCGCTCGCCGGACGGCCGGCTCTACCGGGGCAAGACCGGTGTGGCCCGGCTCGCCCTGGAGAGCGGCGCCCTCGTGGTGCCGATGGCCATGCTCAACTCCGACGCCATCCAGCCGACCGGTCAGATCATCCCCAACCTGGGCCGGGTGCGGATCCGCTTCGGCGCCCCGCTCGACTTCTCCCGCTACGCCGGGATGTCCGGCGACCGGTTCGTCGAGCGCGCCGTCACCGACGAGATCATGTACGAACTGATGGAACTCTCCGGCCGCGAGTACGTGGACATGTACGCGCAGAAGGCGAAGACCCGGCCCCGGGAGCCGGTGCCCGCCTGAGCCGCCCGCGCGGCGCGGTTCAGCAGGCCACCGCGGGGCCGGCGTCCGGCACCGGGCGGCGGGCCAGGACCAGCAGCCCGGGCGCCTCGTTGCGCTGGGCGAATGCCCGCACCTCCGCCAGCGGGGCGGTCTCCGGGTCCCCGGCCAGCCCCAGCTCGCCGGCGGCCAGGGCGAGGGCCAGCATCCGGTCGGTCACGTCCGGGATTCCGGCGTAGATCTCCGCGCCGGCCAGGTGCAGCTCGGCCGCCCGGCGGTGGTCACCGTCGGCCGCCGCGACCGCACCGGTGACCGTCCGCAGCGCCGCCTCCGACCAGGGCGTGCGATGGTCGAGCCGGTCCAGCATGGCCCGGACCCGCACGGCCGCGTCCCGGCCGGCCAGGGCGGCGGCGTACCCGGCCGCGGCGATCCACTCGCCGCTGGCCAGTGCGGGCACCGCCGACCAGGCCTCCGCCAGCTCGTCGACCAGGTCCGCCGCCTCCTCGGCCCGGTCCTGCAGCGCCCGGCACAGCGCCGCCATGCCGAGCATGGTCCAGTGCGGCCGGTGGAATCCGCTCCGCCGCGCGCTGTCCAGCGCGGCGGCCACGTCGTCCCGGTGCCGCGGCGCCGCCACGCCGTCGCGCGGGGCGGGCCGGGGCGCCGGCGGCACCGGCTGCCCGCGCAGCACCAGCAGGCAGGAGCGCAGCCCGCGCACCTGCATGTCCCAGCCGCCGGTCGGGGTGTCCACGAACGCGTCCGCGGCGGTGATCACCCGGCCGAAGTCCCCGTCGAAGTAGGCCCGCATGGCCTCGCCGGAGTAGCTGGTGGTCAGCGTCTGCCCGCTCGCCGTCCGGGCCGGCGCGGTGGTGAGCAGCGCGTCCGAGCGCAACCAGTCGCCCTCCTCGCGGACCGCGTACGCGAGGTTCTGCACCGCCCGGTGCAGGGCGAGCAGCTGCTGGTCCCGGCTGTATTCCACGAGGGCGTGCAGGTCGTCCAGGCCGGACCGGTCGCCCGCCTGGTAGCGGGCGGTGGCGGCGGTGATCCGGGCGTTGGTCCGGGTCTCCGACAGCCCCAGCCGCTCGCCGATCTCCGCCGCGGTCTCGGCGGCGGCGACCGCCGCGTCCCGCTCGTAGTTGAGCATGTGCAGCCGGCCCAGCTCGGCGTACGCGTCGGCCTTCTGCGGGCTGTCCGGCAGCGGCTCGAACAGCGCCACCGCCCGGTCCAGGCAGGCCACCGCCGCGCTCCGGTCGGCGCGCAGCCAGGCCGCCTGACCGAGCAGGGTCCAGGCCCGCGCCGCGCAGGCCTCGTCGCCGTGCGCGAGCAGCCGGTCGGCGAGCGCGTGCAGCTGCTCCGGCCCGCCGCCGGAGAGGAACGCGTTGCCGTCGCGGTAGAACGAGATCTCGGTGCTGAGCAGCTCCAGCTGGAGTCGGCCCACCGGGTCGCTGTCGTCGGCCAGGCCGAGCGCCCGGCCGGCGTGCGCCGCCGCCGCGTCCAGCCCGTGCAGGGCGTACGCCCGGCGGGCCGCCCGGTGCAGCGCGGCCCGCGCCGCGCCGGCGTAGCGGTGGGTGTCCATGCCGAGGGTGCGGGCGATCTCGTGGGCCGCCCAGCGGTGGTGGGCGAGCACCTCGGCCAGGTCGGTGTCCCGGGTGTGCGAGAGGGCGTCCAGCCAGTCCGCGGTCCGCTCGTGCCGGGCCACCCGCTCGGTCCGGGGCAGCCGCTGGTAGCAGACGTCCCGCACCAGCACGTGCCGGAACCGGAACTCCGGCTGCCCGGCCAT
Organism: Micromonospora sp. NPDC005299; assembly: GCF_042872345.1. Classification (NCBI taxonomy): domain Bacteria; kingdom Bacillati; phylum Actinomycetota; class Actinomycetes; order Micromonosporales; family Micromonosporaceae; genus Micromonospora; species Micromonospora sp. NPDC005299. The sequence continues at coordinate 218,534 of NZ_JBIAKG010000009.1, read as the reverse complement.
CGTCGACGCCGCCTGCTCGTGCACGAAGTCGCGCTGCTCCAGCCGACGCAGCGCCCGTTCCACCGCCTCGACGGGCTGGCCCAGCGCGGCGGCCACCGCGCCCGGCCAGAACTGCACGCCCACCACCGAGGCGGCCAGCAGCACCGCCCGGTCCTTGGCGTCGAGCAGGTCGACCCGGTTGGCGATGACCGCGTGGACGCTCTCCGGCATGGGCAGGTCGAGGTGCTTCTCCAGCGACCAGCCGCGCCCGGACTGGCGCAGCGCGCCCTGCTCGATGAGCATCCGCACGTACTCGTGGGCGTAGAGCGGGTTGCCGCCGGCCACCTCGACCAGCGGGGTGAGCATCTCGGCGGGGAACGCGGCCTGGCCGAACATGTGCGCGTAGAGCGAGGCGATGCCGGTGTCCCGCAGCGGGGGCAGGGTGATGGTGACCGAGCCGGTGATCGTCCCCGCCCAGCTCGGGTCCCGGTCGACCAGCTCCGGGCGGGCGGTGCAGAGCAGCAGCAGCGGCACGTCCCGGGCGGCGCTGCCGAGCAGCTCGACGAAGCGCAGCATCGCGTCGTCGGCCCAGTGCAGGTCCTCGAAGACCAGCACGGTGGGGCGCCGGGCCGCCAGCGCCACGAGGAACCGCCGCCAGGCCGACTCGGCCTCCTCGGCGGGCAGGGCGGTGCCGGTGAGCCCGACCAGCGGGCGCAGCGCGTCGACCAGGCGGTCCCGCTCGGCCGGGCCGGCCAGCTCGGTGACCGCGGCGGTGAGCCGCTGGGCGGCGGTCGACGCCGGGTCGGTGTCGAGGATGCCGGCCTCGGTCTTCACGATGTCGGCCAGCGCGGCGAAGGTGACGTTCTCGCCGAACGGCGGGCACCGCCCGGTACGCCAGGTCAGCGGCTCGTCGACCAGCCGCCCGGCGTGCCGGTGCAGCTCCCGGATGAGCCGGCTCTTGCCCAGCCCGGCCCGGCCGAAGACGGTCACCACCTGGGGCAGCCGGTCCCGCAGCGAGCGGTGCAGCGCGTTGACCAGCAGGCCCAGCTCGTGCTCGCGGTCGATCAGCGGGGTGGTGTCGGGCTCGCGGTCGGTGGGCTGCCGGCGTACCGGGGCCAGGGCCAGCCAGACCTCGGTGGGGGAGGAGCGGCCGCGCAGGGTGACCGCGGGCTGCTCCTCGTAGCGGATGGCGTCCTTGGTGAGCGCGTGCGTGGCGCCGCAGACCAGCACCCCGCCGGGCGGGGCCACCGACTGCATCCGGGACGCCGTGTTGACCACGTCGCCGGCCACGATGGCCTGCCCGCCGTCGCGGGCGGCGGCCACGTCCACCAGCGCCTCGCCGGTGGCCACCCCGACCCGGAAGCGCAGCTCGTCGTGGCCGCTCGGGGCGAACCGGGTGAGCACCCGTTGCAGCTCCAGCCCGGCCCGTACGCAGCGCAGCGCGTCGGTCTCGGTGGCCACCGGTGCGCCGAAGAGCGCCATCACGGCGTCGCCGATGTACTTCTCCACCACCCCGCCGTACTGCCCGACGACCCGCTTTGCGGCGGAGAAGAAGCCGGTCTGCATGCCGCGGACCTGCTCCGGGTCGGCCCGCTCGACGTACGGGGTGAAGTCGATCAGGTCGACGAAGAGCACGCTGACCCGGCGGCGGTCCTCCTGCGGCGTCGGCACCGGCTGCCTGGCCCCGGCGCGGGGCGCGCCGCACGAGGTGCAGAACGTCACGTCGGTGGCGAGCGGGCGCAGGCAGTGTGGGCAGACGGCACCCAGCTCGGCGCCGCAGCCACCGCAGAAGCGGTCGCCGTCGGTCGCGGTACGTCCACAACGGTCACACTGCGCGGAGATGTCAGGCCTCCACTGGATCTTCCGGCCGGTCCCGGCCGGGCGCCGTCCCCCGCGGCGTCACGGTGAGTATCCCGCCCGGCGGCAGTGTCAGGTACCGGGCTGTTGGCTTGTGGACACTCGTCCGGGCGGCCGGGAGGGCCGTCAGGCGATTAGATTCATGCCGCCGGACGACGACGACCGCGATCGAGGGGGACCAACCATGGTGTACGTGAAGCTGGAGAGCGACTGGACCGACGGCGACGGCGTCGCCCACGCGGCGGGCGAGTCCGTCGACGTGGACGCGGCCACCCTCGCCACCCTCCAGGCCGAGGGCATCGTCAGCGAGGGCTCCGGCGGCGGCAAGGACACCAGCGAGTGGGCCGGCCCGGGCAGCACCACCGCGTGGGCGGGGCCGGGCAGCGCCGGCGTCTGAGCCGGTCGGAGACGACGAAGGGCCGGGGCGTGGCGCCCCGGCCCTTTCGGCGTGTCCGTCAGCCGACGGCGGCGCCCCGGCCCGTGGCCGGGCGCCGCGTGCGTGCCGTCAGCGGTCGTTCATGCCGGCGCGGCGGCGCAGCGCGGCCACGTCGGTGACCACGATCCGGCGCCCCTCGGTGCGCAGCCAGCCCCGGCTGGCGAAGGAGCCGATGGCCTGGTTGACGCTCTGCCGCGAGCCGCCGGCCATCTCGGCGAGCTGGCTCTGGTTGAGCTCGATGGTGATCATCGGGGCCTGGCTCTCGCCGGCCAGCCGGACCAGCGTCTTGGCCACCCGGCCGGGGAGGTCGAGGAAGACGTGGTCGGCGTTCTGTTCGGTGAGCCGCCGGATCAGCTGTCCGAGGGAGCGCATCACCGCGTCGAGGATGCGCGGGTTGGAGTGCACCAGCTCCATGAAGGCCGGCCGGGACAGCGCCAGCGCGGCGGAGTCCTCGATCGCCTCGGCCGACGCCGACCGGGTCGAGGCGTCCAACAGGGAGACCTCGCCCAGCACGTCCGGCGGCCGGATGACCGACAGCACCGCGCGCTCGCCGGTCGGGGCGGTGCGGAACACCGCCACCGCGCCGCGGCGCAGCACGATCAGCGACTCGCCGGGGTCGTTCTCGACGAACAGCAACTGACCCTTGCGGTACGTCCGCGGCACCGCCGCGGCGATGACCCGCTGCCGCACCTCCGGCTCCAGCCCGGCGAACATCTCGACGCCCGTGAGCGCGTCACCCGGCTCCGGCAGGCGCATCTCCACGGCCCAACCCCTCCCCGGTCAAGGACCACAACTCGCACACCGGGTGAACCTGTTCATCCCCGGCACGAGGCATCTCAACCGGTTCGGCGTCCGGTAGCGGTACACATCAGATCATGACGGTCCCGTCGCGTGCTGTACACCCCTGGAGACACTTCCGTGACCGTCCCCAGCTGCGGTGGCGCGCCGTCGCAGCTCGGCGCGGGCCCCGGCGACCGGCGGGTGACGGCGGTGGGCGAGGATGGTGCCGATGGTCTACCGCTACTTCTACGACTGCGAGTTCATCGAGGACGGCCGGATCGTCGACCTCGTGTCGATCGGCGTCGTCGACGAGTACGGCCGCGAGTTCTACGCGGTCTCCACCGAGTTCGACGACTCCCGGGCGGTGCCCTGGGTGCGCCGCAACGTCCTGGACAAGCTCCCCTCGCCGGCCGACCGGGCCTGGCGGTCCCGGGAGCGGATCCGCGACGACCTCCACGAGTTCCTGCTGGCGCCGGTCCGGGACCGGCCGGGGGAGCAGCTGGAGCTCTGGGCCTGGTACGCGGCGTACGACCACGTCGTGCTGGCCCAGCTCTGGGGCGCGATGCCGGCGCTGCCCCGGGAGATCCCGCGGTTCACCAAGGAGCTGCGCCAGCTCTGGGACGACCGGGGCCGGCCGCGGCTGCCGGAGGCCGACGCGGACCGGCATGACGCGCTGGTCGACGCCCGGCACAACCTGGCCCGCTGGCGGGCCATGACCGCCAGGTGACCTGTCGGCAGGTTTGACCGTTTCTGTCCCGGGCACGGTTCGCATCGAACCGATCGCGAGGGAGGGCGCATGAGCCAGCAGCCGACCAGCGCCGAGGAGGGCCGCCGCCGGGTCACCGAGCTGATCCGGGACGCGCGCATCTGCCTGCTGACCACCACCGCAGTCGACGGGCGGCTGGTCAGCCGCCCGATGGGACTCCAGGAGGCCGAGTTCGACGGCGACCTGTGGTTCTTCGCGTACGCGGACTCCGCGAAGGTCCGCCAGATCCGGGTCAACCCGCAGGTCAACGTCGGCTTCTCCGACCAGCGGCACCACGCCTGGGTGTCGGTGGCCGGCACCGCCGTCGAGCAGTGGGACCGGGCCCGGGCCGAGCGGCTGTGGCACCCGCTGCTGAAGACCTGGTTCCCGGACGGGCTGGACACCCCGGGCATCACGCTGATCAGGGTGCACGCCGGCTCGGCCGAGTACTGGGACGCGCCGGGCAACAGGGTGGTCAATCTGCTCGGCCTCGCCCGGGCGGCGGTCACCGGGCAGCCGCCGACGGCGGGGGAGAACCGCGAGGTCAGCTACTGAACGGTAGCCGGTCCGGGGGCCGGAACCGGCCGGGGCGCGGTGTCGGCGGAGACCCACGCCGACTACAGTGCGCACTGACGGCCCGCCCCGGGCCGGCAACGGCGCCGATGGTCTGATCTGACACATATCCTGGGGCTTATCCGGGCTTTACCTGATGCTCCAGGAGGATGAGCAGATCATGCGTATCGGCGTGCTCACCGGCGGCGGCGACTGCCCAGGTCTCAATGCGGTGATTCGGGCGGTGGTCCGCAAGGGCGTCGCCACCTACGGTCACGAGTTCGTGGGCTTCCGGGACGGCTGGAAGGGTCCGCTGGAGGGCCTGTCCAAGCCGCTGGGCATCGCGGACGTCCGTGGCATCCTGCCGCGCGGCGGCACCATCCTCGGCTCGTCCCGGACCAACCCGTTCAAGATCGACGGCGGCGTGGAGCGGATCAAGGACAACCTCGCCGCGCAGGGCGTGGACGCGCTCATCGCGATCGGCGGCGAGGACACCCTCGGGGTCGCCACCAAGCTGCACGAGCTGGGCGTCCACGTCATCGGCGTGCCGAAGACCATCGACAACGACCTCGGCGCCACCGACTACACCTTCGGCTTCGACACCGCCGTGAACATCGCCATGGAGGCGATCGACCGGCTGCACACCACGGCGGAGAGCCACCACCGCACCCTGGTCGTCGAGGTGATGGGCCGGCACGCCGGCTGGATCGCCCTGCACGCCGGTCTCGCCGGCGGCGCCAACGTGATCCTGCTGCCGGAGCGGCAGTTCGACGTCGAGCAGGTGGCCGGCTACGTCGAGAAGCGCTTCCAGCACCAGTACGCCCCGATCGTCGTGGTCGCCGAGGGCGCCCAGCCGCTGGACGGCCAGATGGTGCTGCACAACCAGGAGCTCGACGCGTTCGGCCACGTCCGCCTGGGCGGCGTCGGCCAGTGGCTCGCCGAGCAGCTGGAGGCGAAGACCGGCAAGGAGGCCCGCACCGTGGTGCTCGGCCACATCCAGCGCGGCGGCACGCCGACCGCGTTCGACCGGGTGCTCGCCACCCGGCTCGGCCTGCACGCGATCGACGCGGCGAACGAGGGCGACTGGGGCAAGATGGTCGCGATGCAGAGCACGGACATCGTCCGCGTCCCGCTGGCCGAGGCCACCCGGGAGCTGAAGACCGTGCCGCTGGAGCGGTACGCCGAGGCCGAGGTCTTCTTCGGCAGCTGACCGACGGCGGGCGGCGCGGCGGGTCCTCCGACGGGCCCGCCGCGCCGCACCTCCACCGAGAGGGGTACGGCTCATGGCACCCGAGGTGCACACGGTCGCGGTGATCGGCGCGGGCAAGATCGGCGAGCTGATGCTCTCCGGGCTGCTCCGCTCCGGCTGGCCGGTCGAGCGGCTGCTCGCCACCGCCCGGCGACCCGCCCGCGCCGAGGAACTGACCGCCCGGTACGGCGTCCGGGTGGTGGACAACCTCACCGCGGTGGACGAGGCCGAGGTGCTCGCCGTCTCGGTCAAGCCGCAGGACGCGGCCACGCTGCTGGACGAGATCGGCCCCAAGGTGCCCGCCGACAAGCTGGTCATCTCGCTCTGCGCCGGCCTGCCCACCGCCTTCTTCAACCGCCGGCTGCCCGAGGGCACCCCGGTGGTCCGGGTGATGACGAACACCCCGGCCCTGGTCGACGAGGCGATGAGCGCGATCTCGCCCGGGGCGCACGCCACCGGCGCGCACCTGGCCCTGGCCGAGGAGATGTTCAAGCCGCTCGGCGCCACCCTCCGGGTGCCCGAGTCCCAGCAGGATGCGGTGACCGCCCTCTCCGGCTCCGGCCCGGCCTACTTCTACCTGCTGGTCGAGGCCATGATCGACGCGGGCATCCTGCTCGGGCTGCCCCGGCAGGTCGCGCACGAGCTGATCGTGCAGACCGCCATCGGCTCGGCCGTGATGTTGCGCGACTCCGGCGAGCACCCGGTGAAGCTCCGCGAGGCGGTCACCTCGCCGGCCGGCACCACCATCTCCGCGATCCGCGAGCTGGAGAACCATGGTGTCCGCGCGGCCATGCTGGCGGCGCTGGAGGCGGCCCGCGACCGGGCCCGCGAACTCGCCGCCCAGGCCGACTGACCGGCCCGCTCCCGCCGGCACGGCGACCGGGAGTCGATCTCCGGCGGCGTGCCCCATACTGGCGCGGTGTTCACTCTCGCCCAGGCGCGACACCTGGTGGCCACCCTGCGGCCGCGCATCGACGAGCTGATCCGGCTCCGCGCCGACCTGGCCGAACTCCGGATCGACCTGGCCGACCACGGGGTCAGCGCCCTCGGTGGGCTGGCCGAGGTGAAGGCCCTGGAGGCCCGGCTGCACGCCGTCGTGGAGGAGTTGCACCAGCACGGCATCCAGGTCAAGGGAATCGCCCCGGTGCTGCTCGACTTCCCCGGCGAGCGGGACGGCCGGGCGGTGCTCTGGTGCTGGCTGGAGGGGGACGCCGACGTCCGCTGGTACCACCGGGTGGAGTGCGGCTTCGCCGGCCGCCGCCCGGTCTGATCCCGCCGGAGCCGGCCGCCGCCCGCTCTGACCGGTCAGCCGAGGGTGGCCAGCAGGGCCGGCGCGACGTTGCCGCCGCTGAGCACCAGGACGGTCCGCTCGCCGGGCGCCACCTCGACCAGCCCCGCCCGCAGCGCCGCCAGGGTGACCGCGGCGGCCGGCTCCAGCAGCAGCTTCGTGGCCTCCACCAACTCGGCCCAGGCGGGCAGGACGGCCGCCTCCGGCACCTCGACCACCGCGTCGACCAGCGCCCGGACGTGCGCCAGGGTGTGCCGCCCGGCGAACGGGGCGGCCAGGCCGTCGGCGACCGAGGCGGGGCGGAACGGCGGGGTCGGTGTCCCGGTCCGCAGCGCGTACGACATGGCGTTGGCCCCGTCCGGCTCCACCCCGACGATCCGCGTGCCCGGTGACCCGGCCCGGATCGCCGCGGCGATCCCGCTGATCAGCCCGCCGCCGCCCACCGGGACGAGCACCAGGTCCGGGGGCGGCCCGTCGGCCAGGATCTCCCGCCCGACGGTGGCCTGACCGGCGATCACGTCCGGGTCGTCGAAGGGCGCGAGCAGGTGGAAGCCGCGCTCGGCGGCGACCGCCTCGGCGGTGGCCAGCAGGTCGTCGGTGAGCACCGCCTCGGCGCCGAGCCGGCGGACCGTGGCCAGCTTGCCGGGCACCGCGTGCGGCGGCATGCAGACCACCGCGGGCAGCCCGGAGGCGCGGGCGACGTGGGCCACCGCGATCGCGTGGTTGCCGGCGGAGAAGGCCACCAGCCCGGCCGGTGTGCCGGCGCGCTCGGCGTGGGCGAGCAGCGCGTTCGTGGCGCCGCGGACCTTGAAGCTCCCGGTGTGCTGGAGGTTCTCGGCCTTGACCGCCAACCGGAGGCCCAGGTCGGCGCCGAGGGCCGGCGCGTCCAGCAGCGGGGTGCGGACCACCCGCCCGTCGAGGCGCCGCTCGGCCGCCGTCATGTCGTCCCCGGTGATCAACCGCACTCGACGAGCCTAGTCCGCTCCGCGCGGTGGCGAAAACCTTCAGTCGCGGTCACTGGCACGACAACGTTTTGTATCTATAAGTATCTATCGGCAACCGGCGCGAAATGTTGATCTTCCGTAGGCCCCCGATTCATTGATATCTATCTCTCACCACCACTTCCCACCCCCAGGAGTGCGACGTGCGGAGATCCCGTCTTGCCACCCTCGCCCTGACGCTGGCCGCCTCGTTCGGCGTCACGATGACCCTGGCCGCCCCCGCCCAGGCGGCCCCGACCGACCGCTACGTCGCTCTCGGCGACTCGTACGCCTCCGGCGTCGGCGCCGACAGCTACACCTCCGAGAGCGGGTCCTGCCTGCGCAGCAACAACGCCTACCCGGCGCTCTACAACACCAACATCAGGCCGGCCTCGTACCGCTCGGTCGCCTGCTCCGGCGCGACCACCACGGACGTCATCAACAACCAGCTCGCCGCGCTCTCCTCGACCACCACGCTGGTCAGCGTCACCATCGGCGGCAACGACGTCGGCTTCGCCACCATCATGAGCACCTGCGTGCTCCAGGGCGAGACCCAGTGCGTGGCCGCGATCCAGGCCGCCGAGGACAAGGCCCGCACCCAGCTTCCCGGCAAGCTGGCCAACGTCTACAACGGCATCCGCAGCCGGGCCCCCTCCGCCCGGGTCGTGGTGGTCGGCTACCCGGTCTTCTACCAGCTCGGCACGGTCTGCGTCGGGCTCAGCGCCACCTCCCGCGCGAAGATCAACGAGGGGATCAACCTGGTCGACGACATCACCCGCACGGCGGCCAGTTCGGCCGGCTTCACGTTCGCGGACGTCCGCTCGATCTTCGTCGGCCACCAGCTGTGCAGCTACGGCGAGAAGTGGCTGCACGCGTTGAACTACCTGAACCTCACCGTCTCGTACCACCCGACGGCGGCGGGGCAGTCCGGCGGCTACTACCCGGTCTTCCGCTCCGCCGCGGGCTGATCGGGACGGGCCCGCTCCGGTCCGCCTGACGGGCCGAGCGGGCGGTGGGGCCCGGGGTGCGGACACCCCGGGCCCCGTCGTCGACCGGCCTCAGTAGAGCAGGTACGGACGCCGCCGCCGGTCGAAGGCCGCCAGCTCGTCGGCCCAGGCGCCGACCACGTCGTCCACCTCGGCTCCCGCGTCGATCATCGTGCGCAGCCGGGGCGAGCCGGTCAGCTTGTCCACCCAGTACGGCCGGGCGGTGTCGTACGAGTCGAACCGCCACGCGAACGCCGGGTACTTCCGCGCCTCCACCAGCATCGCCACCGCGGTGCGGATCGGGTCGTAGGCGGCCCGGTCGACGACCTTGATCTCGACGCCGGCGCATTGCTTGTTCAGCAGGGCCGGTTTCTGCCCCGCCGACGTCGGGGCGAAGTACGCCTCACGGAATTCGACACCGGGCAGGTTCCGGGCGTTGAGCCGGTCTCCCCAGTGGTGGTCGAAGCCGCCGGCGAGCCCGCCGATCAGCTCGAACGGCCGGCAGGTGCCCCGCCCCTCGGTGATCGAGGCGACGCCCTCGAACAGGCAGGTGCCGGGGTAGACCAGCGCGGTGTCGGGCGTCGGCATGTTCGGGCTGGGCATCACCCACGGCAGGTCGGTGTCGGCGGCGAGCCGGTCACGCTTCCAGTTCCGGCACCGGACCACCTCCAGCTCGACCGGCCGTCCGGCGTCGGCGGGCAGGAACTCCGCGTTGAAGAACCGGGCCAGCTCGCCGACGGTCATGCCGTGCTGCTGGACGATCTCCTTCAGCCCCACGCCGGAGGTGAAGGCGGGCGTCATCATCGGCCCGCGCGCCCGCCCCCCGACGGGGTTGGGCCGGTCGAGCACGACGTACCGCTTGCCGACCCGGGCGGCCGCGACCATCGACGTGTACATCGTCCAGATGTACGTGTAGAAGCGGGCGCCCACGTCCTGGATGTCGAAGACGACCGTGTCCACGTCGGCAGACGTGAACAGGCTCTCCCACTTGGCCTGGCTGGCGCCGTACGCGTCGTAGACCGTGATGCCGGTGCGGGCATCCGTCCCGGTGCCCTCGCTGCCGCCGGCCTGGGCGGATCCGCGGAATCCGTGTTCGGGGCCGAACGCCGCGACGACCTGCACGCTGCCCGAGGAGTGCATGAGGTCGACCAGGTGCCGGTAGGCCGAGTCCACGCCCGTGGGGTTGGACACCACCCCCACCCGCTGGCCGGCCAGTGCGGCGAAGCCGGAATCGACCAGCACGTCCAGGCCGGTCGCCACCCGACGGATGCCGGGCACCGCCTGCCCCGGCGTGCCCGGGCCCGTCGCGGCAACCGCGCCCGCGGTGACCGCACCCGCGCCGGCCAGGAACCTTCTGCGCTCCATCATGACCTCCTCGTCCGAGGTCATTGAAACTTAGCTACAGTTCGATGGGCGGTCAAGGAAGGTTCCCTACAAGACGGCGTCAGTCGACCGGCAGCACCTTCTCGACGGTGGCACGCAGCTCGGGGGAGTCCGGGGTCACCGTCGGAGCGAACCGGGCGGCCACCGTGCCGTCCGGCGCGACGAGGAACTTCTCGAAGTTCCAGCGCACGTCCCCGGTGTGCCCCTCGGCGTCCGGGGTGGACACCAGTTCGGCGTAGAGCGGGTGCCGGTGCGGGCCGTTGACGTCGACCTTCTCCGTCAGCGGGAACGTCACGCCGTAGTTGACCTGGCAGAACTCCTCGATCTCGGCGGCGCTGCCGGGCTCCTGGCCGGCGAACTGGTTGCACGGCACGCCCAGCACGGTCAGGCCCCGGTCCGCGTACTCGTCGGCGAGGGCCTGGAGGCCGGCGTACTGCGGGGTGAGGCCGCACCGGGACGCCACGTTGACCACCAACAGGGCGCGGCCCCGATAGCGACCGAGGTCCGCGGGGCCGCCGGCGAGGGTGTCGATCTGCACGTCGAAAACGGTCATGGCACGAGGCTACGGGGCCGCGGGGGCCGACCGACGCCGGACCCGATGAATCGATGTATCTACATCTTGACGAAGTGGTGACGCGTGAGTAGCGTCTCAGCATCCAATCTGGAAAGTTTCCTAACTGTTTGGGGAGACGCCGTATGAAGACATCGCTCCGCCGGGCCCTCTGGGCCACCGGCGCCGTGGTCGCGCTCGCGGTCGCGGCGGTGCCGATGGCGACCGCCTCCGCCGCGGGCAGCGTTACCGCCACGTTCACCAAGGTGCAGGACTGGGGGACCGGTCACGAGGCGAAGGTGACCATCACCAACGGCACGAGCGCCAGCGTGAACACCTGGCGCATCGAGTTCGACCTGCCCGCGGGGACCACCATCAGCAGCTCCTGGGACGCCGACGTCACCAGCAGCGGCAACCACTACGTGGCGGTCAAGAAGAGCTGGGCCGGCCCGCTCGCCGCGGGCGCCAGCTTCAGCTGGGGCTACAACGGCACCGGGGCGTACAAGGCGCCCGTGAACTGCACGGTCAACGGCGCGTCCTGCTCCGGCGGCGGCACTCCTCCGACGACGACCACGCCGCCCACGACGACGCCGCCCACGACGACGCCGCCCACCACGACGCCGCCCACGACCACCCCGCCGACCACGCCTCCGCCCACCACGACCCCGCCGACCGGGGGCAAGAAGGTTGTCGGCTACTTCGCCGAGTGGGGCGTCTACGGCCGGAACTACCACGTGAAGAACATCCACACCAGCGGGTCCGCCGCCAAGCTCACCCACATCCTGTACGCCTTCGGCAACACCACCGGCGGCCGGTGCAGCATCGGGGACAGCTACGCCGACTACGACAAGGCGTACACCGCGGCGGACAGCGTCGACGGCGTGGCCGACACCTGGGACCAGCCGCTGCGCGGCAGCTTCAACCAGCTGCGCAAGCTGAAGAAGATGTACCCGAACCTGAAGGTGCTCTGGTCCTTCGGCGGCTGGACCTGGTCGGCCGGCTTCACCCAGGCCGCGCAGAACCCGGCCGCGTTCGCCGACTCCTGCTACGCGCTGGTCAAGGACCCGCGTTGGGCGGACGTCTTCGACGGCATCGACGTCGACTGGGAGTACCCGAACGCCTGCGGCCTCCAGTGCGACACCAGCGGCCCGAACGCGTTCAAGAACGTGGTCAGCGCGCTGCGGAGCAAGTTCGGCGCCAACTTCCTGGTCACCTCGGCGATCACCGCGGACGGCAGCAACGGCGGCAAGATCGACGCGACCGACTACGCCGGCGCCACGCCGTACCTCAACTGGCTCATGCCGATGACGTACGACTACTTCGGCGCCTTCAACGCCCAGGGGCCGACCGCGCCGCACTCCCCGCTCTACTCCTACACCGGGATCCCGCAGCAGGGCTTCTGGTCCGACGCGGCGATCCAGAAGCTCAAGTCCAAGGGCGTGCCGTCGGACAAGCTGCTGCTCGGCGTCGGCTTCTACGGCCGGGGATGGACCGGCGTGACCCAGAGCGCCCCCGGCGGCACCGCCACCGGCCCTGCGCCCGGCACCTACGAACAGGGCATCGAGGACTACAAGGTGCTCAAGAACAGCTGCCCGGCCACCGGCACGGTCGGCGGCACCGCCTACGCCAAGTGCGGCAGCAACTGGTGGAGCTACGACACCCCGGCGACCATCGGCGGCAAGATGACCTACGCGAGAAACCAGGGCCTCGGTGGCGCGTTCTTCTGGGAGCTCTCCGGAGACACCAGCAACGGTGAGCTGATCGGCGCCATCAAGGGCGGTCTCGGCTGAGCCGAGGGCCGACGCACCACCCACCCGGCGGGGAGGGGCCGCACCGGCCCCTCCCCGCACGGTTTTCGTTCAGGTACGGATGCTGCGGGCCCGGTGCTCCCGGGGCGAGAGCCCGTACGCGGCACGGAACGCCCGGCTGAAGTGTGCCCGGTCGCGGAAGCCCGAGTGGGCGGCCACCTGGTGGACGGCGAGGTGCCGCAGCCGCGGGTCGGCCAGGTCGCGGAAGCAGCGCTCCAGCCGGGCGGTGCGGATCAGTGCCGCCACACTCGTGTCGGCGTCCTCGAAGAGCCGGTGCAGCGCGCGCACCGAGAGGTGGTGCGCCTCCGCCACGGCGGCCGGGGTGAGCCCGGGATCGGCCAGGTGCTGCCGGATCCACGCCTCCGCCCGGGCCAGCAGGCCGGTGATCCGCACCTCGACGGGCAGTTCCCGCTCCGCCTCCAGCTGCCCGGCCAGGGTGCCGGCGATCAGATCCAGGGCGATCCGGTCGAGCCGCGGCGCGTCCGAGGCGGCGTACTGCTCGGGGTGGGCCACCAGCCGGCGCAGGAAGTTGGCCAGCAGGGCGCCCATCCCGGCGTCGGCGGGGATGTCCGCGGCGAGCAGCGCCGCCGCGCGGCGCGGGGGCAGCGGCAGGGCCCGGTGCGGCACCAGGACGGTCAGCGTCTCCAGCGGGTCGGCGGCCCGGTCCGGGGCGTGCCGGGAGCCGTGCGGGCGGACGGTGTCGATGAGGGCGAAACCGGACGGGCCGAGCCGGCCCGACCGCCGCTGCTGCGACACCACGCCGTGGCCGTTCAGCGGCAGGGCGAGCTGGTAGAGCTCCGGGTCCGAGCTGCGGATCAGCCGTGGCGTACGGGCCAGCTCCAGCGACGGGTACCGCCAGGCGCCGATCCGGACCACGCCCAGGTCGACGGCCCGGGCCGAGGCGGCGAAGTCGGCCGCGTGCGCGCTGCTGATCCGCGCGGCCACCGACTCACGGGCCACGACGTCCTGCCAGAAGTCGAACCGCTCGGCCGGGGGTAACCCGGCGGTGTCGACCGTTGCCACGGCGAGGATGACCGTCACCTCCTTGGGGGTACGCCATTGTCGTTGCCGGCCGGCCCGGCGTCCATTCGCCCGCGGGCCCGGACGCCGGTCCGCGTGCCGCCCTGGCCGGCCGGGGCGATCCGGGCGAGGATGGCAGGGTCGTCGAGGATCCGGTGGCCGCCGCCGCTCGGCGGCCCGGCGGGCCGGCATCCGGCGACGTCGATGTGACAGACTCGCCGCTCGGCATGTCCCGATGCCCGCGCCGATGGAAGGGGACCGATGGGCCTGACGCACCCGAGGGCGGTGGCCGGCGCGGCCCTGCTCGCGCTCCTGCCGGTCACGCTGGCCGGCTGCGGCCTCGGCGGCGGGGACGACGCCCCGGGCAGCCCGGCCAGCCAGTCCCAGCGGGCGCCGGCCGAGGAGGCGGCGGCCAAGAGCCGGGAGCGGGTCCAGGCGTACCTGGATGCGATGGCGGCCAAGGACGTCGACGCCGGTCGCAGCCAGCTCTGCGCGCCCATGCAGACCGCCTTCGACGCCGCCGCCACCGGGCCGAACGGCGACTTCGCCGACCACTTCACCGTCCCGCAGGCCACCATCACCGACGTCCGGTCCGGCCCGCGCGGCGAGGAGGTGACCACGTCGGTCACCGTGGCCGTCGGGTCCCGCAAGGCCACCCGCTCGCTGCTGTTCACCGTCACCCGCACCGGCGCCGACTGGTGCATCGACGGCGAGGCGCCGGGCGGCAACACCCCGGAGCCCGGCATCACCCCCTGACCCCGCACCCGCCCCGACCTGCGGCGGTCCCGGAGTGTGTCGCTGATCTCCCAACCACCGGAACCGTCCCCCTCGGCGGCGGGCCGCCCCGGCCGTCGCCGTACGCTTTCTCCCATGCGCCATGAGTGGCATCAGCTGAGTCACCCCGCCGTGGGCAGCCCGGGGCTCCAGACCAGTCGTCCGACCGTCGACTCCGCCGAGGACGCGGCCCTCGGCCTGGACCGCTGGCGGGAGCTGCCGCGCGCGCAGACCCCGCCCTGGCCGGACCAGGAGCAGGTCGCCGAGGTCTGCAAGGTGCTGGACACCGTGCCGTCCGTGGTCGCCCCCTACGAGGTCGACCAGCTCCGGCAGCGGCTGGCGCTGGTCTGCGAGGGCAAGGCGTTCCTGCTGCAGGGCGGCGACTGCGCGGAGACCTTCGCCGACAACACCGAGAGCCACCTGCTGGCCAACGCCCGCACCCTGCTCCAGATGGCGATCGTGCTGACCTACGGCGCGTCGCTGCCGGTGGTCAAGGTGGCCCGGGTCGCCGGGCAGTACACCAAGCCCCGGTCGCTGCCGACCGACGCGCGCGGCCTCCCGGCCTACCGCGGCGACATGATCAACTCGCTGGAGGCCACGCCGGCGGCGCGGGTCGCCGACCCGCAGCGCATGATCCGGGCGTACGCCAACTCGGCCGCCGCCATGAACATGCTCCGGGCGTACCTGGCCGGCGGGCTGGCCGATCTCCACGCGGTGCACGACTGGAACAAGGGCTTCGTGAAGCAGTCCCCGGCCGGCGAGCGCTACGAGGCGATCGCCCGGGAGATCGACCGCGCGCTGGCCTTCATCCGCGCCTGCGGGATGACCGACGACGAGGCGCTGCGCACCGTCACCCTCTACTGCTCCCACGAGGCGCTGGCGCTGGAGTACGACCGGGCGCTCACCCGGATCTCCGGCAACCGGGCGTACGGGCTGTCCGGGCACTTCCTCTGGGTCGGCGAGCGGACCCGGCAGCTCGACGGCGCGCACCTCGACTTCATCTCCCGCATCGCCAACCCGATCGGGGTGAAGCTCGGCCCGACCACCACCCCGGACGAGGCCATCGAACTCTGCGAGAAGCTCAACCCGGACAACGTCCCCGGCCGGCTCACCCTGATCAGCCGGATGGGCAACCACCGGGTCCGGGACGCCCTGCCCCCGATCGTCGCCAAGGTCACCGCCGCCGGCGCCAAGGTCGTCTGGCAGTGCGACCCGATGCACGGCAACACCCACGAGTCCTCGAACGGCTACAAGACCCGGCACTTCGACCGGATCGTCGACGAGGTGCTCGGCTACTTCGAGGTGCACCGCGGCCTGGAGACCCACCCGGGCGGCCTGCACGTCGAGCTGACCGGCGAGGACGTCACCGAGTGCCTCGGCGGCGCCCAGGGCATCGAGGACCTCGACCTGCCCGACCGGTACGAAACCGCCTGCGACCCGCGACTGAACACCCAGCAGTCGCTGGAGCTGGCCTTCCTGGTTGCGGAGATGCTCCGTGGCTGACGCGAGGAGTGAGCTTGCGAGCCCCGCAGTCGGCAGCCGAAAGAATGGCAGTGGCTGACGCGAGGAGTGAGCTTGCGAGCCCCGCAGTCGGCAGCCGAAAGGATGACAATGGCTGACTTTGTTGATCTTCGTTCGGACACCGTGACCCGGCCGACCGCCGGGATGCGGGAGGCGATGGCGACCGCCGAGGTCGGCGACGACGTCTACGGGGAGGACCCGACCGTCGCCGCGCTGGAGGCCGAGGTCGCGGCGCTCTTCGGGCACGAGGCGGCGCTGTTCGCCCCGACCGGCTCGATGGCCAACCAGATCGCCCTCCAGCTTGTCGTCCCGCCCGGGGACGAGCTGCTCTGCGACGCCGACGCGCACGTGGTCACGTACGAGATCGGCGCCGCGGCGGCGTACGGCGGGATCTCCTCGCGGACCTGGCCGGCGGTGGGCGCGGAGGTCGACCCCGAGGTGGTGGCCGGGATGGTCCGGCCGGACGGCTACTTCGCGGTGCCGACCCGGGCCATCGCCGTCGAGCAGACCCACAACCGGGGCGGCGGCGGGGTGATCCCCCTCGCGACCCTGCGTGAGCTGCGGCGGGTCGCCGACGAGCACGGTCTCGCCCTGCACTGCGACGGCGCCCGGATCTGGCACGCGCACGTCGCCGATGGGGTGCCGCTGGCCGAGTACGGCGGGCTGTTCGACACCCTCTCGGTCTGCCTCTCCAAGGGCCTCGGCGCCCCGGTCGGCTCGCTGGTGGTCGGCAGCGCCGAGAAGATCGCCCGGGCGCGGTTCGTCCGCAAGCGGATGGGTGGCGGGATGCGGCAGGTCGGCATCCTGGCCGCCGCCGGCCGGCACGCGCTGGCCCACCACGTCGAGCGGCTCGCCGAGGACCACGCCAAGGCCGCCCGGCTGGCCGAGGCGGTCGCCCCGTACGGGGTGCTCGCGACCGTGGTGCGGACCAACATCGTCCCGCTCGACCTGGCCAAGCACCCGCTCGACGCGCCCGCCCTGGCGGCCGCCGCCCGGGCGCAGGGCCTGCTGATCTCGGTGCTCGGCCCGCGTACCGCCCGCCTGGTCACCCACATGGACGTCTCCGACGCCCAGATCGACCACGCCGCGGAGATCCTGACCAACCTCCTCCGCGCCTGACCCGCCGGCCCACCTGGGTGCCCGGCTGGGCCCGGGTGGGCCTCAGGGGTGGAGGCGTTTGAGGGTTGCGATGTCGGCGGCGTGGCCCACGTGCTTCTCGGTGGGGGTCTCCACCAGGACGGGGACGCCGGCGGTGGCGGGGTGGCGCATCAGCTCCGCGAACGCGGGCTCGCCGATGGTGCCCTTGCCGATGCTCTCGTGCCGGTCCCGGGTGGAGCCGCACAGGTCCTTCGAGTCGTTCGCGTGCACCAGCTTCAGCCGGTCCGCGCCCACCGCGGCGACCAGCGCGTCCAGCGTGGCGGTCATCCCGCCCTCGGCGGCCAGGTCGTGCCCGGCCGCCCAGGCGTGGCAGGTGTCGAAGCAGACGCCCATCATCGGGTGCCGGTCCACCGCCTCGAGGTAGGGGCCCAGGTGCTCGACCCGGGAGGCCAGCGACCGGCCGCCCCCGGCGCTCGGCTCGACCAGCAGCATCGGCCCGCCGGTGGCCGCGGCCTCGTCCAGCAGCGGGAGCAGGGCCTCGCGGACCTGCCGCATGGCCGCCTCGGCGTGGCCCGCGTCGACGGCGCTGCCGGCGTGGAACACCACGGCCTCGGCGCCGATGGCCCGGCCCCGGCGCAGCGCGTGCGCCAGGGTCTCCGCCGACCGCTCGACCGTGGCCGGGGTGGGGGAGCCGAGGTTGACCAGCAGCGAGGCGTGGATGAAGGCCGGCAGGCCGCGCTCGCCGCAGCCGTCCCGGAACAGCACGTCCTGCTTCGGGTCACCCGCCGGCAGCGCCCAGCCCCGGGAGTTGGAGACGTAGACCTGCACCGCCTCGGAGGCGGCCGCGTCGGCGTAGGGCAGCGCCGCCTTGGCCAGGCCGCCGGAGGTGGGGGTGTGCGAGCCGACCCGCCGTCGCGTGCTGCTGAGCCCCACGGTTCGCTCGCTCACAGGCAGGTCACCGTGACCGGGGTGCCCGGCGGCACCGGGGTGTTCTCGCCCGGGTTCTGGAAGCGGGCCACCCCGTTCGGGTTGAGCTGGATGGTGACCGGGAAGCCCTGGCTCTCCAGCACCTGCTTGGCCTGCTGGCACGGCAGGTCGACCACCCGGGGGACGGGCACCTGGGCGGGGCCCTTGCTGACGTCCAGCTTGACCTGGGTGCCCTTCTCCACGCCGGTGCCGTCGGCCGGGCTCTGGCCGAGGATCTCGTCCCTCGGCTTGTCGGAGTCCTTGTACGTCTCGACCGGGGTCAGCCCCAGCCGGGCGAGGATGCCGCGGGCGTCGGTGAGGCTCTTGCCCACCAGGTTCGGCACGGTCACCGGCGCGCGGCCCTTGCTCAGGACCACCGTCACCTTCGCGCCCGGTTTGACCACCGTGCCCACCTTCGGGTCGGTGGCCAGCACCACCCCGGCCGGCAGCGCGTCGTCGTAGCGGGAACTGCCCTTGACCGGCACCAGCTTGGCGTCGGTCAGCTCGGCCTGGGCCAGCTCGAAGTCCTTGCCCACCACGTCGGGCACCGGGAGCCGCTCCGGACCGAGCGACAGGGTCAGGGTGATCGTGCCGCCCTTGACGATCCGGGTGGCGGAGACCGGGTCCTGGCCTAGCACCGTGTCCTTGGGGATCTTCTCGTCGTAGCGGGGATCGGCGTAGCGCAGGGTGAAGCCGCCTCGGGTGGCCTGCGTCTCCGCGTCGACCTTGGTCAGGCTCACGAGCTGCGGGGCGACCGTGTAGCGGCCCACCCCGAACCACCAGCCGCCCACCGCGGCCACCAGGCCGAGCACCACGGCCGCCGCGGCGACCGCCAGCCGGCCGCGTGGCGAGCCCATCACCCGGGTACGCAGCCCGGCCAGCCGGCCGCCCAGGCCCTCGTCCTCGACGGCGCGGCGGCGGTGCGTGCGCTGGGCGCCGCCCTCGGGCAGCCGGGCCCAGGCGGGGCGCTCGGCCGGGCGGACCGCCGCCACCACCATGGTGGGCTGCGCGAGCACACTCGTCTCGTCGCCCACCTGCCGCAGCACCGCGGTGTGCGAGTTGACGTTGCCCAACTCGTCCCGCGCGGCCTGCACCTCGGTCAGCAGCGCGCCGGCGTCGGCCGGGCGGGCGGCCGGGTCGCGCCGGGTGGCCCGGGCGACCAGCTGGTCGAGGACCGGGGGCAGCGCCGGCACCAGGGTCGACGGGGCCGGCACGTCGCGGTCGACGTGCTGCCAGGCGACCTCCACCGGGCGGTCGCCGTCGTAGGGCACCCGGCCGGTGAGCATCTCGAACAGCACGATGCCGGCCGAGTAGACGTCGGTGCGCGGGTCCGCGTGGCCGTGCGAGACCAGCTCCGGCGCCACGTAGGCCACGGTGGCCATGAGCTGGTTGCCGTTCTCCTCCTCGGCGCTCGCCTCGACCGCGCGGGCGAGCCCGAAGTCGGCCACCTTGACCACGCTGTCCACCAGGCTGGTGGTGCCGCCGTTGGGCGCCTCGGCGACCAGCACGTTCTCCGGCTTGACGTCGCGGTGCACCAGGCCGGCCCGGTGCGCGGCGGCGATCGCGGCGAGCATCTGCTCGGCGATGGCCAGCGCCTCGTCCGGGTTGAGCCGGCGCCGCTCGGCGAGCACGTCGCGCAGGGTGCGGCCGCGCACGTACTCCATCACGAGGTAGGGGAGGCCGGCGTGGCTGCCCTGGTCGTAGACCGCCACCACGTTGGGGTGGGTGAGCCGGGCGATGGTCTTCGCCTCGTCGGTGAAGCGCTCGACGAAGCCGGCCATCCGGGCCCGGGCCTCGGGCGCCTGGGTCGGGTGAATGATCTTGACCGCCACGGTGCGCTCCAGGCGCTCGTCGGTGGCGGTGTACACGGTCGCCATGCCGCCACGAGCCACGCGACCGCGAATGCGGTAGCGCCCGTCGATCAGCGAGCCCAGCAACGTGTCGGCGACCTGTGTGTCCATCGGCAGGCAGTCTATGTGTCGGGAGGGTGAAGGTTGAACAGGATGCTACAGCCGGCATCCGACGCGGCGGCACCCGCGCACGCGTCCGGCGGGGTACGGGGTGCCGCCGACCGGCCCCGCAGGGCACGTGGCAGGGTGGTCGGGTGACCGATTCCGTACCCGCCGAGAGCGCCACCACCGGGGCCGACCTGCCCGGACCGACCGACCCGGCCGGCTGGCTGACCCTGCCGGACGTGGCTGAGCGCCTCGACCTCTCGATCAGCAAGGTGCACCAGATGATCCGCGACCGGGATCTGCTCGCGGTGCGCCGCGACGGCGTCCGCCGGATCCCGGCCGACCTGGTGGCCAACCACACCGTGCTCAAGCACCTGCCCGGCGTGCTCAACCTGCTCGCCGACGCCGGGTACGACGACGAGGAGGCGCTGCGCTGGCTCTACCAGGAGGACCCCACCCTCGCGGGCGCCACCCCGGCCGCCGCCCTCGCCGGCGACCAGGCCCGCGAGGTCAAGCGCCGCGCCCAGGCCCTCGGCTTCTGACCGGCCCCGCCCCAGCCCGTCGATCATGAGGTTTGCGGCACTTTCCGAGATCGACTTCGCCGCCAACCTCATGATCGTCCGGGTGGCGCCGGGAAGGGGCCGGGTCAGTCGGTTCGGCGGGTGGCGGCTATGGCCAGGTCGACCAGGGACTGGCGGGCCTCGGTGTCCAGGTCGACGGTGGTGAGGGCGGCCAGGGCGCTCTCGGTGAGGGCGGCGATGCGCCGCTCGGTGCGCTCCAGCGCGCCGCTCGCCGTGATCAGCTCGCGCAGGCGGGCCACCCCGGCGGCGTCCAGCCCCGGGTCGCCGAGCCCGCCGAGCAGCAGCTCCCGGCCGGCGTCGTCGAGTGCCTCGAGGGCCGCGGCCACCAGGTACGTCCGCTTGCCCTCGCGCAGGTCGTCGCCGGCCGGCTTGCCGGTGCGCTCCGGGTCGCCGAACACCCCCAGCACGTCGTCGCGGAGCTGGAACGCCTCGCCCAGCGGCAGCCCGTACGCCGAGTAGGCCGCGTGCACCTCGGCCGGGGCGTCGGCCAGCGCGGCGCCGAGCAGCAGCGGCCGCTCGACGGTGTACTTCGCCGACTTGTAGCGGGCTACCTTGCCGGCCCGTTCCAGCGAGGTGTCCCCGGTGGCCTGGGTCAGCACGTCCAGGTACTGCCCGACGGTCACCTCGGTGCGCATCTCGTCGAAGACCGGCCGGGCCCGGGCCACCGTGCGCGGGTCCAGGCCGGCGGAGTGCAGCAGCTCGTCGGACCAGACCAGGCAGAGGTCGCCCAGCAGGATGGCCGCCGCGTCGCCGAACCCGTCCGGGTCGCCGCTCCAGCCGGCCGCGCGGTGCCGGGCGGCGAACCGCCGGTGCACCGCCGGCTCGCCCCGGCGGGTGTCCGAGCGGTCCATCAGGTCGTCGTGGATCAGCGCGCTGGCCTGCACGAACTCCAGCGCGGCCAGGGCGGCGACCACCTGGTCGGAGTCGACCCCGCCGGCGCCCCGGTAGCCCCAGTAGCCGAAGGCCGGGCGCAGCCGCTTCCCGCCGCCCAGCACGAACGCCTCGATCGCCTCGGCGACGGGCACCAGGCCGTCGTCGAGGGTGGTGAGCCAGCCGCGCTGGCCGGCGAGGAACTCGGTGAGGGCCTTGTCGATCCGCTGGCGGAGACCGGCGCGGTCGACGGGGGACACGGGAGCAGCGTGGGTCACGCCGACGACGCTAGCCGGTCCCCGCCGGTCGTGCCCGACCGCCGTCCCGGCGTGCCGCGCGCGATGTCGACCCGGGCCGGCGGGCCCGCGCCGCCCCGGATCCGCCCGGCGGGCCGACCGGCAGGTAGGGGCGGGCCGCCGCGAACAGTCCCGCCCAGCGCCGGGCGGCCGGCTCGTGCGGGTGCGCGGCCAGCCCGCGGCGCACCTCGGTGAGCTGGCCGACCGCCCGGGGCGAGCCGGACCGGACGGCGTCGAGCAGCGCCGCGCCGGCCACCGCGCAGGCTCCCGGGACCTCGCCGAGCTGGAGGTAGCCCCGGGCCAGCCAGCCGCCGTAGACGGCGGCCCGGCGCGGCCGGCCCCGCGCGCCGGCCGCCGGCCGGAGCAGCGGCACCGCCGGCCCGGGGCGGCCCAGCGCGACCAGGGTGCGCCCGGTCATCGCCGCCAGCTCGGCCTCGTCGAGCCAGTACAGCCAGGGCGGCTCCCGGCCCGGGTCGGGAGCGCCGGCCCGGGCGGCCCCGGCCAGCGCCTGCCCGGCGGCGCGCGGCCGGCCGGCGAGCGCGGCGGCGAGGGCCACCCGGTGCAGCAGCAGCGCCCGCAGGCCGGGGGAGGCGGCGGCGCGGCAGCCGGCGTAGCCGATCCGGGCCAGCGTCAGCGCGCCCGCCGGGTCCCCGGCGCCGGCCAGCAGGTGGCTGGCCGACCCGAGCACGTGCCCGGCGAGCGGCGGGTCCCCGGCGGCCACCGCGGCGCGCAGCGCCAGCCGGTAGGCGACCAACCCGCCGGTCAGGTCCCCGGCGTCGGCGGCCAGCCAGCCGGCCAGCTGCGCGGATTCGGCGAGCGCCGGCAGCAGCCGGCGGCGGCCGCCGGGCCCGGCCGCGCGGTAGCCCCGGGCCGCATGGCGTAGCCGGCGGGCGCCGTGCCCGGCCAGGTCGGCCCCGCCCAGCAGGTCGTCCCAGCGCCGCAGCTCGGCCAGCTCGCCGCCGCCCGGCGGACCGTCGCCGCCCGGCGGACCGTCGCGGCCCGGCGGTGCGGCGTGGTGGACCCGGGCATGCCGGGCCGGGGCACCCGGGTCGGCCGCCGGCCCGGGCGGGGACGGTCGCCCGGACGGCCCCACGCCGGCGAGCGGACCGCCCAGCGTGCCACCGGACGGGTCGGCCGCCCAGCGGTGCGCCAGGGTGAGCAGGGCGAGCCGGGCGCGGGAGCCGGCCGGATCGACGGCGGCCGGCACCGCCCCGAGCCGGCGGCTGCGCGCGGCGGCCTCGGCGAGCAGCTCACCCGGCACCCCGAGGACCACCGCCAGCCAGCCGGACCAGAAGTCGCCGGGGAGCCGGCGCTGCCGCTCCCACCGGGACACCTCGTGCCGGGTCAGGGTCGGCACGCCGGCGGCGGCGCACAGCTCGGCGGCGACCCGCTGCTGGCTCCAGCCGCGAGCGGCCCGCAGCTCGGCCAGGAGCGGCCCGAGCAGGCGCGGGCCGGGTGGCGGGGACGGGGTCATCGGGTCCTCCCGAGGCGACGGCGCGGGTGGCGACGCGGACGCCCGGCGGTGCCGGACCGGCGCGTCGCCGATCGTGGCGACCCCCGCGCGGGCCCCCCGGGACCGGCCACCGGCCGGCCCCACCGCGCTGCCCCCTTCCTACCCCCGGGGTACGACGCTCCGCCGCGCTCGTGCTCGCGGGCTGGGAAGATCCTGGGTCGGCCCGGACCCGCCGGTTACAGTCGATCCGTGGCGCTCGGTCTTCCCTCGGTCCTCCCCAATCCCCAGCCGGCCATCGGGGAGCTGATCCGTGACGGCCAGCCCACCTTCTCCTTCGAGTTCTTCCCGCCGAAGACCCCGCAGGGGGAACGCCTGCTCTGGCAGGCCATCCGCGAGCTGGAGTCGCTGCGCCCCTCGTTCGTCTCGATCACCTACGGCGCGGGCGGGTCGACCCGGGACACCACGGTCGCCGTGACCGAGCGGATCGCCACCGAGACGACCCTGCTGCCGATGGCGCACCTCACCGCGGTCGACCACTCGGTCGCCGAGCTGCGGCACGTCATCGGCCGGCTGGCCTCGGTGGGGGTGCGCAACGTGCTGGCCGTGCGCGGCGACCCGCCCGGCAACCCGGGCGGCGAGTGGGTCGAGCACCCGGAGGGCGTGCGGTACGCCGAGGAGCTGGTCCGGCTGGTGCGGGACGCCGGCGACTTCAGCGTCGGGGTGGCCGCGTTCCCCTACAAGCACCCGCGCTCGCCCGACGTGGCCAGCGACACCGCGCACTTCGTCCGCAAATGCCGGGCCGGGGCCGAGTTCGCGATCACCCAGATGTTCTTCGACGCCGACGACTACCTGCGGCTGCGCGACCGGGTGGCCGCCGCCGGCTGCGACACCCCGATCCTGGCCGGGGTGATGCCGGTGACCCAGCTGGGCACCATCGAGCGGTCCGTGCAGCTCTCCGGCGCGCCGTTCCCGCCGGCCCTCGCGGAGCGGTTCGCCGCGGTGGCCGACGACCCGGAGGCGGTCCGCCGGCTCGGCATCGAGCAGGCCGGCGAGATGTGCGCGAAGCTGCTGGACGAGGGCGTGCCGGGGATCCACTTCATCACCCTCAACCGGTCCACCGCCACCCGGGAGGTCTGGCAGCGCCTGCGCGCCGACGCGCGGGTGTGACCAGCCGGCCCACGACACCGGCGCCGCCCTTCTACGGTTGATCCGTGGTGGGCACACAGCTGAACTGGGACCAGTACGCGACCGCGTGGGCGCGGCTGCACGGCGGCTTCGACCCCCGGGTGGCCGCGCCGGTGGTCCGCGCCTGGCTGCGCTTCGCCTACCACCTGGGCTACATCCTGGGGCGGCTGCGGGTCGGCCCGACCCCGGTGACCGTGGTCGGGGTGCTGCTCTGCATCTGCGTACCCCTGCTGGTGGGGCGGGTGGGCGACGGGCCGTTCCTGGGCGCGCTGTTCGTGCTGCTGGCGGCGGTGGCGGACAGCGTCGACGGCGCGGTGGCGGTGGCGACCAACCGCACCACCCGGCTCGGCTACGTCTACGACTCGGTGGCCGACCGGCTCGGCGAGGCCGCCTGGCTGACCGCGTTCTGGCTGCTCGGCGCGCCCGGCGCGCTGGTCGCCGCGGCCGGGGGCCTGTCCTGGCTGCACGAGTACGTGCGGGCGCGGGCGGTCTCCGCCGGAATGCGGGAGATCGGGGCGGTGACCGTGGGGGAGCGTCCCACCCGGGTGTGCGTGGCCCTGGTCGGGCTGGTGGTCGCCGGGCTCACCGGGCTGATCGACGCCGACCTGACCGCCGGCACCATCACCATGGCCACCACGGTCTGGGTGCTGCTGGCCGGCTTCGGCCTCGGCCAGTTGCTCTCCGCCGTCCGCCGCGCCCTGGTCGACGCCGGCTGACCCCCGCCCGGCAGGGACCTACCAGGCCGGGCCGATGGCGTCGGCGACGATCTCCGCCGACAGGGCGACCATGGGGAGGCCGCCGCCGGGGTGGCTGGAGCCGCCGACCAGCCAGAGCCCGGCCGCCGGGCCCCGGTTGGCCGGGCGGAGCAGCCCGCCCGCGGTGCCGTAGATCGCCCCACCCGGCGCGCCGGTCGCCGCGTCCAGGTCGGCCGGGGTGCGGATCTCCCGGAACACCAGCCGGTCCCGCACGTCCACGCCCCGCTCGGCGAGCACGTCGAGGATCCGGTCGGCGTACGCCTCGGCCAGCCCCGGCCGCCGCCAGTCGACCGCGCCCGCGGCGGTGCCGTGCCGGGCCGCGTTGACCAGCACGAACCACGCCTCGTGCCCGTCCGGGTGGACCGCCGGGTCGTCGGCCACGGTGACGAAGACGGTCGGGTCGGGCGCGGGCCGGGCCCGGACGCCCCGCCCCGGGTCGCCGAAGACCGCGTCGAACTCGGCGTCGTGGTCGCGCGGGAAGAAGACGGTGTGGTGGGCCAGCCCGGAGTCGCCGCGCACGCCGAGCAGCAGCACGAAACCGGCCAGGCTGCGGTCGGTGAGCCCGGCGAGTCGGCGCGGGCTGGGCAGCAGGTCCCGGTAGACGGTCAGCGCGTCGACGTTGGCCACCACCACGTCGGCGGGGACGGGTGCGGCCACCCCGGCGAGGCGTACGCCGTGCACCCGGCCGCCGGCCGCGTCGATCCGGGTGACCGTGGCGCCGGTCCGCACCACGACGCCGAGGTCCAGGCAGCGCGACAGCAGCGCGTCGGCCAGGGTCCCCAGCCCGCCGCGCAGGTACCAGCCGCCGTACGCCAGTTCGGCGTAGGGGACGGCGACCAGCGCGGCCGGGGCGCGGCGCGGGTCGGCGCCGGTGTAGGTGGCGTACCGGTCGAGCAGCATCCGCAGCCGTGGGTCGGACAGGTGCCGGCGGCTCAGCCCGCGCAGGGTGCGGCCGGGGCCGATGGCGGCGAGGTCGCCCAGCCGCCAGGCCAGCGCGGCCAGGTCGCGGGGGGAGTCGACGGTGCGGCGCAGCACGTCCCGGTGCGAGGCCGCCCACACCCGGCCGGCCCGCCGCCAGAGCCGCTGCCAGTCGGCGGCGGCCCGGTCGCCGAACGCCGCGCCGATCCGGGCGGCGAACTCGGCCGGGTCGGCGCACGAGTCGAGGGCGGGGCCGCCGTCGGGGAAGACGTGCCGGACGATCGGGTCCAGCGGCACCAGGTCGAGGTATTCGTCGAGCTTCGCGCCGGTCGCCTCGAACAGGTCGTGGAACACCTGCGGCAGGGTGACCAGGCTCGGCCCGGTGTCGAAGCGCCACGACCCCTCGGGGGTGTCGTGCCGGTGCCGGCCGAGCTTGCCGCCGACCGTGTCGGCCCGTTCGAGGACGGTGACCTCGTGCCCGGTGACCGCCAGCCGGGCGGCGGCGGCCAGCCCGCCCACGCCGGCGCCGATGACCACGATCCGCGCCATGCCACCCCCTCCTAGCCGACCGGGCGACCCCGCCAGGTGAGCCGGCGCCGCTTCCGCAGATGGTACGACCGGAGGGTCAACCAACCGAGGACCACGACCGATACGGGGTGTGCCAGCGCGTCGGGCCAGGCACGCCCGCCGGTCGCCCGGGCGCTGACCGCCCGGCCGGCGACGCCGAGCAGATAGGCGGCCAGCGCGAGCCCGGCCGTCGCGGGCGCGCCAGCCGCCAGGGCGCCGGCCGCGACCAGCGGGGGAGCGGTGTAGAGCAGGAGCAGCAGGGCCACCACCACCGCGGCGGCGGTCGGGTGCCCGAAGGAGGCCCAGAGCGACTTGGTGTAGCCGTCACGCAGCTGCGGCCAACTGTCGTACATCCGGCAGGCGGCCAGCCGGGAGCCGTCGGCCAGGGCGATCCGGCCGCCGGACCGCTTCACCGCCCGGGCCAGCTCGATGTCCTCCAGGACCCGGTCGGCGACCGCGGCGTGCCCGCCGGCCCGCAGGTAGCCGGCCCGGTCCACGACCAGGAACTGCCCGCCCGCCGCCGCGAGGGACGGCCGGGGCGAGCGTTCCATCGCGCGCAGCGGCAGGAAGGTCAGCCACAACCACTGCAGCAGCGGCTGCACCAGCCGGTCGGCCGCCGTCCGCACCAGGATCCGGGGGTACGGCGACAGCAGCGTCGCGCCCGCCGCGCGCAGCCCGGTCACCGCCGCGGCGACCGCGTACGGGGTGAGCACCACGTCGGCGTCGACGAAGGCCAGCACGGTCGGGGCCGGGTCGGTGCGGGTGGCGAGCTGCCAGCAGGCGTGCGGCTTGCCCAGCCAGCCGGGCGGCGGGGCGACCCCGGTGAGCAGGGTGACCCGGGGGTCGTCGCCGGCCACCGCGCGGACCACGTCGGCGGTGCCGTCGGTCGAGCCGTCGTCGAGCACCACGATCCGCAGCTCCGGCACGCCGCGTTGGGCGAGCAGCGCGCGCAGGCACGGGGTGACCCGGTCGGCCTCGTCGCGCAGCGGCAGCAGCACCGCCACCGCCTCGGTGACCTCGACCGGGCCGGCGTCGGGGCGGCGCAACCAGGCGGTCGCGTTGACGATGGTGTGCGCGGTGAGCGCGGCGACCGCCGCGACCAGGACCAGCGCGGGGATCATGCCGGCGCGTCGACGCGGGGGGTCGGCTCCGCCACCCCGCCACCGGCCCGGTGCCGGCGGGCGCGCAGCAGCGTCACCGCCAGCGGCACGGCGGCCACCGCCATCCCGGCCGCGCCCCAGGCCGCCGAGGCGGGCAGCCGGAGGAAGACCGCGTGCGCCAGCACGCTGGAGGCGTACGTCCACAGGTAGAGCGCGAACATCGGCGCGTCCCGCCCGTCGGTGCGGTCGACGGCCGGCCCGGCGAGCGGGCGCAGCGCGGCCGTCAGGAGCACCGCGAAGAGCAGCCAGCCGAGGTAGTTGCTGACCGGGATGCCGGGCAGGCCGGGCAGGGCCGGGGTGGCGTCCCGCCAGCGCCAGTAGCCCTCGGCCACCATCTGCGGGTCGAGGAAGAGGTCCCAGGCGGCCAGCCCGACCGCGGCGAGGGCGACCCGGCCGGGGCGGGAGCGGGTGAGCCGGACCGCGGCGAGCCAGGCCGGCCAGGCCATCCAGGTCCAGGCCAGCGGGATGACCAGCGGCACCCCGGCCAGCTTCGGGCCCAGCTCGCCGGAGTAGTCGTAGCTGCCGAACGGGAAGCCGGTGGCCACCCCCAGCGCCTCGATCGCGAAGCCGCCGCCGGTGGCCACGGCGACCAGCGCGAGCGCGGTGCGCGTACCCCGGCTGAGCAGGGCGTGCCCGACGGAGAGCAGCCAGCCGAGCCCGACGGTGGCCACGGTCAGCCCGGCCCGGGTCGCGCCGCCGGTGAGCGGGTAGCAGATCTGGGCCAGGACCAGGACGGCCAGCAGCGCCCAGGGCAGCCGGCCACGGCTCACGGCGTCCCCTTGGTTCGCGACTGCGGGGCTCGCAACCCCGGCTCACTCCTCGCGCTCACGGCGTGTCCGGGGCCGGGGCCGGGGCGCCGCCGGGGCTGGGCGGGGGCAGCGGCAGGTCCCGGCCGAGCACGCCGAACGGCCGCTCGTCGCCGGGGAAGTGGAAGTGGCGCAGGATGTCGACGAAGCCGAACCGGCGGTAGAGCCGCCAGGCCCGGGACTTCTGCTCGTCGGCCTCCGGCGTGGAGAGCAGGGTGGTGCTCCCCTCGGCCATGGTGAGCAGCGCGCGCAGCTGGCCGGCGCCCAGGCCGTGCCCCTGCGCGGGCGGGCGGACGTGCAGCTCGACCACCTCGAAGCAGTGGGTCAGCCAGCGCTGCCGGGCCTCGCCGTCCAGCGCGCGGTGCACCTGGTCGTGCCACCACTGGCCGGCGGCGCCGAGGTAGCCGTACCCGAATCCGGCGAGACGCCCCTCGGTGGTCAGGCTGGCGACGGCGCGGAAGCCGGGCCGGCGGACGTGGGTGGCGATGTAGCCGCGCCGGGCCTCCAGCAGGTCAGCGCGGTAGCCCATCGCCTCGCCGTAGACGGCCACCACGTCGTCCAGCCGCCGGACCAGATCGTCCGGCGTCCACCGCACCAACCTCATGCGTTCCCTCTCGCCGTTTCCGGATCGCCTTCGGGGGCGGCCCATCCCAGCACCGCGCGGTCGCCGACCACGTCGGCCACCGCGAACCGCGCGAACAGTTCCTCCGCGTACCAGCCCTCGGTGGGGGTACGGGTGATCGCGGCCCGGTGCTCCGGGTGACGGTACGCGAACGCGACGAGGTCCGCGGCGTCGCGCCACACGCTCACCGTGCCCTGCCAGCCCAGTGGGGCCTCGCCGACGCCGAACCGGGCGAGCAGCCCGGGCGCGGTGTGCAGGGCGGCGGCGACCGGCGGGACCGCCCGCCAGAAGGTGACCGCCCGGCGGGCCCGCAGCCGGGCCCGGGTCAGCGCCAGCACCGGCCCGGCGACCCGGCCGCCGGACGGCTCGCCGAACGGCCGGTGGCCGGACCACTCGCCCCGGCTGGTCAGCGGGCGCAGCTCCACCCGGACGGCGGCCCGGGCGAGCCGGGCCCAGGAGCGGCCGACCGGGGAGGCGTCGAAGCCGGCCGCCGCGGCGGGGGAGTCCCACACCACCAGTGCGGCCCACCGGGTCAGGTCGGCGTCGCCGGGGCCGAAGCCGGTGCCGGTCCCGGTGCCGAGCAGCTTGGCGAACCGGACGCCGGGCATCCGGCGCAGCCGCGCCGGGTGGGTCGCCATCCGGGCCAGCGCCCGGGGGACGGCCGTCCGGGGGATCCGCCACACGTGCAGCGTGACGAGTCCCGGGGTCACGCCACCTCGGTCGGGGTGCCGGCGGTGAGCCGCAGCAGTTCGGCGTGCGTGGTGGGGAAGACCGCCTGCGGCACGCCGCCGGCCGCCCACACCTCGTCGTACGCCGCCAGCGCGGTGTCCACGAGGGTGCGCAGCGGCCGCGGGTGGCCGACCGGGGCGACCCCGCCGATCACCTGCCCGGTGTGCCGCTTGACGAACTCCGGGGTGGCCCGGCGCAGGTGGGTGACCCCGAGGGACGCGGCCAGCCCGGCGGTGTCCACCCGGTGCGCGCCGGAGGTGAGCACCAGCAGGGGCGCGTCGTCGGCGTCGAAGACGAGCGAGTTGGCGATGGCGCCGACTCCGACGCCGAGCGTCTCGGCCGCCGCGGCGGCGGTGTGCACGGCCTCGGGCAGCAGGCGGACCTGGCTCGGGCCGCCGGAGCCGTCCCGCGCGCCCGCGTCGTCGAGGGCCCGCTGCACGGCCTGCACGTTCGGGTGTGGCTGCATGCCCTCATTCTTCCCGGTCGACCGGACCACGCTTGTGCGCCCCGCCCGGGTGTCCGGGGCCGGTGGCGGCGCGGGCGGTGATGAGCGCGTCGATGCCGTCGAGGATCCGGGCCAGGCCGAAGTCGAGGGCCGCGTCGGCGGCCTCCGGGTCGATGCCGCGCAGGGCGGCGTCCAGCGCCGGGAACCGCTCCTCCCGGCCGCGGACCAGGACGCCGAAGGCGGCCTCCCGGCCCGCGCCGGGCGCGTCGTCCGGCGCCGCGTGCTGGGCCAGGTTGCGGGCGTGCCCGACCAGGAGCACCGCGACGTCGAGCTGCTCGGCGCCGGTCAGCCCGGCGCCGGCGAGGGCGGCGACCACCCGTTCCAGCCAGGCCAGCTCGTTCGGGCCGGGCAGCCGGGGGCCGACGGTCGCCGCCTGGGCCCACGGGTGCCGGCGGAACCGGTCGAAGAGCTGCCGGGTCCAGTCGTCGAGCTGGCCGCGCCAGTCGGCCCCGGCCGGCGGCGGGGGCGGCTCGCCGACCGCCGTCTCCAGCATGAGCGCCACCAGTTCGGCGCGGCCGGGCACGTACCGGTAGAGCGCCATCTTGGTGACGTTTAACGACTCGGCGACCCGCTGCATGGTCAGCCCGTCGAGTCCGTCGGCGTCGGCGATGGTGATGCCGGCGCGGGCGATCGCGGCCAGCGTGAGGGTGGGGCGCGGCCCGCGCCGGGGGCCGGTCGGTGTGCCCCACAGCAGCTCGAACAGCCGGCGTTTGTCGACGCCACCGGTCTCCACGGTCACCCCTCTTGTCCTCGGCTCGAAAATGTGTCTAGAGTACTCTGTATCCGACGGACACAGTTTAGAACGGGGAAAGACATGCCCACTCCACTGCGCGGTTTCCGCGTGCTCGTCTCCGGCGCCGGTGTCGCCGGCCCGGCGGTGGCCTGGTGGCTCGCCCGGCACGGGGCCGAGGTCACCGTCGTCGAGACCGCCCCCGCGCTGCGGACCAGCGGCTTCGCCGTCGACTTCCGCGGCCCGACCCACCTCGGTGTGCTCGCCGCCATGGGCGTGCTCGACGAGTTGCGCGCCGTGCAGACCCACGCCGGCGCCATGAGCCGGGTGGACGAGCACGACCGGGAGATCTTCCGGCTGCCCGCCGAGTTCGCCGGCGGCGAGCTGGAGGTCCTCCGCCGGGACCTGTCCCGGATCCTCTACGAGCACGGCGCCGACCGGGTCGGATACGTGTTCGGCGACCGGATCACCGCGCTCACCGAGACCACCGACGGGGTGCGGGTCGACTTCGCCCGGGGCGCCTCCCGCACCGTCGACCTGGTGGTCGGGGCGGACGGGCTGCACTCCGGTGTGCGGCGGCTGGCCTTCGGGCCCGAGTCGGCGTACGTCACCCACCTCGGCTACCACCTGGCCGGCTGGGACCTGCCCAACGACGGCGGCTTCGACGTCGTCCCACGGCAGTACAACGTGCCCGGCCGGATGGCCAGCGTGGCCGCCGACCAGCGCGACCCGGGCCGGGCGGGCGCCCTCGTCGTGTTCGCCTCGCCCCGGCAGGACCACGACCGGCTCGACCTCGACCGGCAGAAGGCGTTGATCACCGACGCCTTCGCCGGGCTGGGCTGGCACGTGCCCCGGCTGCTGGCCGGCCTGCGCGCCGCGCCCGAGCTCTACTTCGACGCGATCGCCCGGGTCAGCGTGCCCCACTGGCACACCGGCCGGGCGGTGCTGCTCGGCGACGCGGCCTGGGGGGTGACCCTCGGCGGGATGGGGGTGGGCACCGGCCTGGTCGGGGCGTACGTGCTCGCCGGCGAGCTGGCCCTGGCCGGCGGCGACCACCGGGTGGCGTTGCCCGCGTACGAGCGGCGGATGCGTGGCTACGCCGGCCGCTGGCAGCGCGGCGCCAGCCCCGGCCACTTCCTCGCCCCGGCCAGCGGCTGGGGGCTGTGGCTGCGCGACCGGCTGCTGGCCACCCGCCCGGTCCAGTCGCTGCTGGTCCGCAGCACCGACTCGCTGGCCACCGAGGCCGACCTGCCCGACTACGCGGCGCGGGTCTGAGCCGCCGGGCGGGAGCCGGACCAGTTCGGGGTGGCCCGGACCCCGCCGCCGGCGTCCACCAGCAGGGCCGCGTACCCGTCCAGGGTGGCCAGCCAGTCGAGCGCGTCCGCGCCGCGGGCGACGGCCGCGGTGGCGTACACGTCGGCCCACAGCAGGTCGGGGCCGACCACGGTGACCGACCGGACGGCCTCGGCCGGCCGCCCGGCGCGCGGGTCGGTGATGTGCGCGCCGCGCCGCGCGGTGCCCGACGTGGCGACCGCGCCGTGCGGGCGGGCGACGACGTCGAGCAGCCGCTCGGGGCGGTCCGGGTCCTCGATCCCGACCCGCCAGGCCGGCCGGCCCGGCGCGGTGCGCAGCAGCACGTCCCCGCCGGCGTTGAGGCACAGGTCGTGCTCGGGCAGCGCCAGCCAGCGCGCGGCCCGCTCCACCGCCCAGCCCTTGACCAAGCCGGACGGGTCGAAGCCGGTGCCCCCGCCGGGCAGCGTCAGCCGCCGGGCGTCGAACCACCCGGCGGTGCGGACGCGGGCCGCCTCGCAGCGCTCGACCACCTCACGCACCAGCGGATCCGCGGCGGCCGGGTCGGGCATCGCCCCGCCGAGCCGGCCCAGCACGCTGTCCGGCCGGTACGTGCTGAAGGTCGCGTCCACGTCGCGCAGCTCGGCGAAGACCCGCGCCACCCGCTCGGCCACCGCGTCGGTGCGCACCCCGGGGCCGCGCAGGTGCACGCTCACCGGCAGCCCCATCACCTGCGCCACCCAGGCGCGCCGGTCCGGTCCGTCGGGCCTGGTCCCGCTCATCCCAGGTGCGCCGCGTCGATGGCGGACTGGAGGGACTCGCGGTAGCCGTCGCTGGTGACGGTGGCCCCGGAGACGGTGTCGATCCGCGCGCTCTGCGCCGCGAGGGCCTCCTGCCGCAGGATCGGCACCGCGTAGTCGTTGATCTCCTGGTCCCGGTGGTTGCCGTCCGGCACCTGGAGCACGGCGATGTCGGTGATCTTCCTGCCGGAGACGGTGATCCGCACCTGCACCGGCCCCCACCGGGTCTGCGCCACCGACCCGGTGGCCGTGCCGTCGCCGCCGGAGGAGCCGGTCGACGACGGGCCCGTTCCGGCGGAGTCGGTGCCGCCGCCGTCCGTGCCGTTCCAGGTGCTGCCGGCCGAGCCGTCGGCGCCCGAGGTGATCGCGCTGCTCGCCCCGCCCGCGCCCATGGTGCTGGTCTTGTAGCTGAACAGCAGCACCAGCGCCGCCACGGTGGAGAGCAGCCAGCCGGTGATCCGTCGCACGGATCCTCCCTTCGCGCCTGTCACCAGGCGAAACGTTCGTGATGGGTGTGCGCGTCGGGGACCCCCGCCGCACGGGTCGCGGCGCGGGCGGCGTCGACCCAGCCGTCCGGTCCGCAGAGGAAGACGTCGTGGCCGGCGACGCCGGGGGAGAGCCGGCGCAGCGCCTCCGCGTCGGAGATCCCCTCGGCGTAGGCCGGCAGCCAGGACGGGCGCGCCGCCCGGGGGCCGACCAGGTGGTGCACGACCAGCCCGCGCTCCGCGGCGAGCCGGTCCAGCTCCGCCCGGAAGGCCAGGTCGGCGGGGGTACGCGCGCGGTGGAGCAGCACCGCCTGGCCGGGCGCGTACGGCAGCTCCCACAGCAGCGCCAGCAGCGGGGTGATGCCGACCCCGCAGGCCAGCATGGTGATCCCGCCGCCGCGCCAGTGCTCCCCGGTGAGCCGCCCGTACGGTCCCTCGACGAGCACCCGCGTGCCGGGGCGCAGGGCGGCCACCCGGGCGCTGCCGTCGCCCAGGTCCTTGACCGTGATCCGCATCAGGTCGCCGTTCGGCGGCGCGGACAGCGAGTACGGGTGGGCCCGGGACCAGCCGGGGCCGTCCAGGAACCGCCAGAGCAGGAACTGCCCGGCCCGGACGGGCAGCCGGTGCAGGTCGCGCCCGCGCAGCCAGACCGAGGTGATCCCGGGCGCCTCGGGGACCACGGCGGCCACCTCGATCCGGTGCCGCAGCGAGCGCCAGGCGGGCAGCCCCAGCCGCCAGACCAGCACGCTGGCCAGCGCCAGCAGGTAGACGGTCCACCAGTAGGCGCGGGCCAGCGGCGA
Organism: Micromonospora sp. NPDC005299; assembly: GCF_042872345.1. Classification (NCBI taxonomy): domain Bacteria; kingdom Bacillati; phylum Actinomycetota; class Actinomycetes; order Micromonosporales; family Micromonosporaceae; genus Micromonospora; species Micromonospora sp. NPDC005299. The sequence goes on along the minus strand of NZ_JBIAKG010000009.1, from coordinate 184,055 downwards.
GGCGAGGAAGTCCGCGCCGGTCCAGAGCTGGTGCGGCAGCGCCAGCGCGACGCCCAGGTACGCGTACAGGTGCAGCAGGTGCCAGGACTCGTAGCGCAGCCGGCGCCGGGCCGCGCGGACCGAGGTCACCACCACGAGCACCAGCAGGGCCAGCGCCGCGGTGGCCAACAGCATCCCCGGGTACGTGACGACCAGGTCCCAGGTCTCGGCGAGCACCCCCCGGCGGGCGGTGCCGGCGTACCCGAGGACGGTCAGCAGCACGTGCGCCAGGAGCAGGTGGAACGAGGTGAAGCCGGTGAGCCGGTGCCAGCGGGCGGTCCGGTCCTGGCCGAAGCGCCGCTCGATCAGCGGCACCCGGGCCATGAGCACCACCTGGACGAGCATCAGGTCGGCGCTGACCAGGCCGGCGAGCCGGCCGAGCGAGGTGAGGCCGGTGGCCACACCGCCCAGCAGCTCCTGCACGCCGCGGTCGGCGGTCCAGAGCGCGGTGACCACGAGCAGGCTGAGCGCCGCGGCGCTGCCGGCCACGTCGGCCCACCAGGCCGGGGCCGCCGGCAGGGTCCGCCGGCCGGCGACGGCGGCGGTCATCGGGGGTTCTTCTCGGTACGGCTGACGTTCATGTCGTCAACCCTGGGGGCCGGAGTTCGGCGGCTCCTTTGTCGATGCTGTGCGCGCGCTGGGAATCCACCGGCCGGCGCTCGACGCGCCGCCGCGTCACACGTTGCATTTTCGTCGGAGGGGAGGTGTACTGTCAGAGCAGTTAGAACGAGTGTTCGATTCAGTCGTACGCTCGTTCCAACGTCCGGGAGCGGTGTTTCGCGGCTCCGGCTCCCGGGAGGTGCGGTTCCGCGGACCGCACCGGGCTCCGGACAGTCGCGAGTCCGGACCCGTCAGGCAGGATCGTCGCCCGCCGCCCACGACCCCCGGGCGGCGGGCGACGGACCCGCCGGTACGCCGGCCGGGTGTGGTGTGGGGAAGCGTCCACACCCGGCCGGCCCCCACCTGGTGCGTCTTCCTCCGCACCGCCCGTTCCGGGCGTCCCGGGCGACGGCTCCCCGTCGCGCAGGCCGCCCCGCCCCGGCCCACGCGGAGGAGAGACCATGTCGACCAGTCCGGCCCAGGCGCCCACGGTGCCCGCGCACGTGCTGCCGCACCGCACCCCCGCCCAGCTGCTCGTGGTGGCCCGCCACGGGCTGGCCGAGGCCGCCCGGACCCGCCCCGACGGCCTCCGGTACGCCGCCGCCCACCTCGCCGCGCTGCGCGCCGCCGCCGCCCTGCTGGCCGCCCGCGCCCGCCCCGCACCCACCCGGCGCAACCGGATCACCAGCGTCTGGGTGCTGCTCGCCGCCGTCGCCCCCGAGCTGGACGAGTGGGCCACCTACTTCGCCGCCGGGGCCAGCAAGCGGGCCGCCGCCGAGGCCGGCATCCCCCGGGTGGTCACCGCCCGGGAGGCCGACGACCTGCTCCGCGCCGCCGAGGAGTTCGTGACCGTGGTGGAGACCGCGCTCGGCCTGGGACACCAACCGGCGCTCGACGGGCTGGACCGGCCACTCCGGCTCGGCGTGTCTGACGCCTCGCCGCGACCCGGAGCAGCCGCCGCCTGAGTCGTGGGGGGGCGCCCCCCCCCCCCCCCCCCCCGGGGGGGGGGGGGGCCCCCGCGGGGGGGGGGGGGGGGGGCCCCCCCCCGGGGGGGGGGGGGGGGGGCGCCCCCCCGCCCCCCGCCCCGGCCCCCCCCCCCCCCGGGGGGGGGCCCCCGCCCCCCCCGGGGGGCCCCGGGGGGGGCGGGCCGCCACTCCCGGCGGCGGCGTGTGCGCCGCCGCCGGGGCCACACGGGCGTCCCGCACCGCACGATCCAAGCACCATCCACGGGCCGGTGCCCGTGGTGAACACACGACGGGGGGTTGGTCCGATGGCGGGCCGCATGGTGGTCGGTTCCGCCGCCCTGGCCGAGCTGGTACGCCCGGCCAGCGCGCCCGACCCGGCGGGCGGCCACCGGGTGCTTCCCGTCCGGCCCGAGCTGACCGGGCTGCTGCCCAACCGCGGGCTGCGGCGCGGCAGCACCATCGCGGTCGGCGTCGGCCAGCCCCGGCGCAGCGGCGCCACCTCCCTGATCCTCGCCCTGCTCGCCGAGGCGTCCCGGGCCGGCTCGTGGTGCGCCGTGGTCGGCGTGCCCACCTTCGGGGCGGGCGCGGCGGCGGAGGCCGGCATCGCCCTGGACCGGCTCGCCCTGGTGCCGAACCCCGGGCCGGAGTGGCCCACCGTCGTCGCCGCGCTCATCGACGGGGTCGACGTGGTGGTCACCGCCGTGCCGACCACGGTCTCCGTCTCGGTCGCCAACCGGCTGGCCGCCCGGGCCCGGCAGCGCGGCAGCGTGCTCGTCCCGTACGGCCGGTGGGACGGCGCGGACGTGACGCTCCAGGTGGTCCGCGGGGTCTGGGAGGGACTCGGGCCCGGCCGGGGCCGGCTGCGCCGCCGGGAGGTGACCGTCTCGGCCCGCGGCCGGGGCGCGGCCGCCCGCCCCAAGGAGATCAAGGTCTGGCTGCCCGGCGACGAGCTGACCCGGGTGATCCCCCGGTCGACCGGCGCTGGCGGTGCCGTCCGCGCCGCCGCGCCCCGGCGGTTCCGCGTGGTGGCCCCGGCCGCTGCCGCCGTCCGGCCGCTCACCGTGGTCGGGTCGGCATGAGCGGTGCGCCGGCGCGGACCCTGCTGCTCTGGTGCCCGGACTGGCCGGTCCTCGCCGCCGAGATCGTCGACGGGGTGCCGGCCACCGACCCGGTCGCGGTGCTGCACGCCAACCGGGTGGTCGCCTGCTCCGAGCGGGCCCGCGCCGAGGGCGTCCGCCGGGGGCTGCGCCGGCGGGAGGCGCAGGGGCGCTGCCCCCAGCTCACCGTCGTCGACCACGATCCCGCCCGGGACGCCCGGGCGTTCGAGCCGGTGGTGGCCGCCGTCGAGGAGGTGGTCGCCGGGGTCGAGGTGATCCGCCCCGGGGCCTGCGCGCTGGCCGCCCGGGGCCCCAGCCGCTACCTCGGCGGCGAGGAGGCGGCGGCCGAGCGGATCGTCGAGCACGTCGCCCAGACCTGCGCCGTGGAGAGCCAGGTCGGCATCGCCGACGGGGTCTTCGCCGCCGGGCTGGCCGCCCGGGACGGGCGGATCGTGCCTCCCGGCGGGACCCCGGAGTTCCTGGCCGGCCTGCCCGTCGAGGCGCTCGGCCGGCCCACCCTGACCGACCTGCTGCGCCGGCTGGGCGTACGCACCCTCGGCGACTTCGCCGCGCTGCCTCCCGGTGACGTGCTGGCCCGGTTCGGCTTCGACGGGACGCTGGCCCACCGGCTCGCCGCCGGCCGGGACCACCGGCCGCTCGCGGTCCGGCAGCCGCCCGCCGACCTGACCGTCACCGCCGACCACGACGAGCCGATCGACCGGGTCGACGCCGCGGCGTTCGCCGCCCGGACGCTGGCCGAGCAACTGCACGAGCGACTCGCCGCGCACGGGCTGGCCTGCACCCGGCTCGGCATCGAGGCGGTCACCGCGCACGGCCAGGAGCTGCACCGGGTCTGGCGGCACGACGGCCTGCTCACCGCCGCGGCCATCGCCGACCGGGTCCGCTGGCAGCTCGACGGCTGGCTGTCCGGCAGCAACGGCCGGGGCGGCGCCCGCCCGGCCCGCCCCACCGCCGGGATCATCCGGCTGCGGCTGGTGCCCGACGGGGTGCTCGCCCAGGCCGGCCTGCAACCCGGCCTGTGGGGGGAGACGGGCGAGGAGCGGGAGCGGGCGCACCGCGCGTTGAGCCGGGTGCAGGGCATCCTGGGCCCCGAGGCGGTGGTCACCGCCGTGCTCGGCGGCGGGCGCTCCCCGGCCGACCAGGTGCGCCTGGTCCCGTGGGGCGACGAGCGCCTGCCCACCCGCCCCGGCCCGCCACCCCTGCCGGCCGCCGCGCCTGCCTCGGCCGCCGAGCCCGGCTCCGCCGCCGGGCCGACGGTGCCGACCGGGCGGGCCACGGCCGGTGCGGTAGTGCGGACTGGCCGCCCGGCCCGGAGCGGTGCGGCGGCGCCGGTGCCGCCGTGGCCGGGGCGGATCCCGCCGCCCGCGCCGGCCGTGGTGCTGCCCACCCCGCTGCTGGCCGCCGTGCACGACGCCACCGGCGAGCCGGTGGTGGTCAGCGCCCGGCTGGCGATCAGCGCCGCGCCGGCCCGGCTGACCGTCGGCGCCGGCCGGCCGGCCGAGATCGTCGGCTGGGCCGGCCCGTGGCCGGTGGACGAGCGGTGGTGGGCGCCGGCCGAGGCCCGCCGCCGGGCCCGGTTCCAGGTCTGCCTGGCCGACGGGGCCGCCCTGCTGCTCGCGGTCGAGAGCGGCCAGTGGCTGGTGGAGGCGATCTATGACTGACCGCCGTGTCTCGGCCGCGGGCCGTGCGTCGGCTGCGGGCCGTGCCCCGGCCATGCGCTGTGCTCTGGTCGCGCGCCGTGTCCCGGCCGCGCGGTACGCCGACGTGCCACGCCGGCTCCTACCCATCAGAGGCTACGAACTTGATGACGTGAACGGATCGCCATCCGCTTCCGCTTCCGCTTCCGCTTCGGCTTCCGCCTCCGTGATTCATCCGCGTCATCAAGTTCGTAGTCAACCAACAGTCACCCACCGGCTGGCGGGGACGGAACCCGATCCGGGAGGAATCCGGCCCCTCCGGAGGCCGGCCAGAACTTCGACGCGAAACCGTCCGGGAGCCGGCCGGTGAGCTTCCACAACCCGAAGATGCCCTGGTCGGAGCTGGAGCAGGTGCTCTCCGGACGACCCGACGGGCGGTCCGGCAAGGGGCGACCCCGGGGCGAGCGGCACCTGCACGTGGTGGACCCGCTCGCGGTCGACGCCGACGGCGGCGACTCCCCGGCGTGGAGCCGCAAGCGGCAGCAGTACGCGCCGCCGGAGCTGCCCCGCCCCGACGACGCGGTGCCCTACGCGGAGCTGCACGCGCACTCCAACTTCAGCTTCCTCGACGGCGCCAGCCACCCCGAGGAGCTGGCCGAGGAGGCCGCCCGGCTGGGGCTCACCGCGCTCGCCGTCACCGACCACGACGGCTTCTACGGCGTGGTGCGCTTCGCCGAGGCGGCCCGCGCGCTGCACCTGCCGACGGTCTTCGGCGCGGAGCTCTCCCTCGGGCTGCCCGGCCCGCAGAACGGCGAGCCGGACCCGCACGGCGCGCACCTGCTGGTGCTGGCCCACGGCCACGAGGGATACGCCCGACTGGCCGCCACCATCGCCCGGGCGCAGCTGCGCGGCGGCGAGAAGGGCCGCCCGGTCTACGGCGAGCTGGCGGAGGTCGCCGCCGAGCTGCGCGACCACGTGCTGGTGCTCACCGGCTGCCGCAAGGGGCACGTGCCCGCCGCGCTGCTCACCGAGGGCGTCGACGCGGCGGCCCGGGAGCTGGACCGGCTCACCGCGCTCTTCGGCGCCGAGACGGTGGCGGTGGAGCTGACCGACCACGGTCACCCGCTCGACGCCGACCGCAACGACGCGCTGGCCGAGCTGGCCGCCGCGGCGGGGCTACCCACGGTGGCCACCAACAACGTGCACTACGCCACCCCGGGGCGGCGCCGGCTGGCCACCACCGTGGCGGCGGTGCGGGCCCGGCGCAGCCTGGACGAGATCGACGGCTGGCTGCCCGCCGCCGCCACCGCCCACCTGCGCAGCGGCGCGGAGATGGCGGCGCGGTTCGCCGCGTACCCGGGGGCGGTGGCCCGGGCCGCCGAGTTCGGCGCGGAACTCGCGTTCGACCTGCAACTTGTCGCGCCGCAGCTGCCGGCGTACCCGGTGCCGCCGGGGCACACCGAGATGAGCTGGCTGCGCCACCTCACCATGGCCGGCGCCCGGGAACGCTACGGCCCGCCCGAGGCGCACCCGGAGGCATACGCGCAGCTGGAGCACGAGCTGCGGATGATCTCCGACCTCGGCTTCCCCGGCTACTTCCTGGTGGTCTACGACATCGTCGCGTTCTGCCGCGAGCAGGACATCTACTGCCAGGGCCGGGGCTCGGCGGCCAACTCGGCGGTGTGCTACGCGCTGCGGATCACCAACGTGGACGCGGTGCGGCACCGGCTGCTCTTCGAGCGCTTCCTCGCCCCCGAGCGGGACGGCCCGCCCGACATCGACGTGGACATCGAATCCGACCGCCGGGAGGAGGTGATCCAGCACGTCTACGCCCGGTACGGCCGGGAGCACACCGCCCAGGTCGCCAACGTCATCTCCTACCGGCCGCGGTCGGCGGTGCGGGACGTGGCCAAGGCGTTCGGCTTCTCGCCCGGGCAGCAGGACGCCTGGAGCAAGCAGATCGACCGCTGGGGCTCGGTCGCGGCGGTCGACGTCGAGGACATCCCCGAGCAGGTGGTGGCGTACGCCAACGAGCTGCAGACCTTCCCCCGGCACCTGGGCATCCACTCCGGCGGCATGGTGATCTGCGACCGGCCGGTGATCGAGGTCTGCCCGGTGGAGTGGGGGCGGATGCCCGGCCGCAGCGTGCTCCAGTGGGACAAGGACGACTGCGCCGCCGTCGGCCTGGTCAAGTTCGACCTGCTCGGCCTCGGCATGCTCTCCGCGCTGCACTACGGCTACGACCTGATCGGAATGAGCCTGGACCTGGGCGACATGACCCTGGACGATCCCGAGGTCTACGACATGCTCTGCCGGGCCGACTCGGTCGGGGTGTTCCAGGTGGAGAGCCGAGCCCAGATGGCCACCCTGCCCCGGCTCAAGCCCCGGGAGTTCTACGACCTGGTGGTGGAGGTGGCGCTGATCCGGCCCGGCCCGATCCAGGGCGGCTCGGTGCACCCGTACATCCGGCGCAAGAACGGCCAGGAGCCGGTGACCTTCGCGCACCCGCTGATGCGCAACGCGCTGGAGAAGACCCTCGGCGTGCCGCTGTTCCAGGAGCAGCTCATGCAGCTCGCCATCGACCTGGCCGGTTTCGACGCGGCCGGGGCGGACCAGCTGCGCCGGGCCATGGGGGCGAAGCGCTCGGTGGAGCGGATGGCGCAGATCGCCGACCGGCTCTACGCCGGGATGGCCGAGCGGGGCATCACGGGCGAGCTGGCCGACGACGTCTACCGCAAGCTCACCGCGTTCGCCAGCTACGGCTTCCCGGAGAGCCACGCCATGAGCTTCGCCTACCTGGTGTACGCCAGCTCCTGGCTGAAGCGCTACCACCCGGGCCCGTTCCTGGCCGCCCTGCTCAACGCCCAGCCGATGGGCTTCTACTCGCCGCAGACCCTGGTCGACGACGCCCGGCGGCACGGCGTCGAGGTCCGCCGGCCGGACATCAACGCCAGCGGCGCCAAGGCGGTCCTGGAGTCCACGCCGGAGACCCGGTGGGGGAGCCAGCCGGGCGAGCCGCCGCACGCCTGGGGGCTGGGCGGTCCGGCGGTCCGGCTGGGGCTGTCGGGCGTGCGTACCCTCGGCGACGAGGTGGCCGAGCGGATCGAGGCGGAGCGGACGGCCCACGGGCCGTACCGGGACATGCCGGACCTGGCCCGCCGGGTCGGGCTGACCGCGGCGCACCTGGAGGCGCTGGCCACCGCGGACGCCTTCGCCTGCTTCGGGCTGACCCGGCGGCAGGCCCTCTGGGCCGCCGGCGCGGCGGCGCAGGACCGGCCGGGCCGGCTGCCCGGCACGGTGACCGGCACGGTCCCGCCCACCCTGCCCGGGATGGAGGCGGTGGATCGCCTGGTCGCCGACGTCTGGGCCACCGGCCTGTCCCCGGAGAGCCATCCGGCCCGGTTCATCCGGGACCGGCTGGACGCGCTGGGCGCGGTGCCGATCGCCCGGCTGGGCCGGGTGGAGCCCGGGCAGCGGATCCGGGTCGGCGGGATCGTCACCCACCGGCAGCGCCCGGCGACCGCCGGCGGGGTCACCTTCCTCAACCTGGAGGACGAGACCGGCATGCTCAATGTCACTTGCTCCCCGGGGCTCTGGCAGCGCTACCGTCGAATCGCCCGCACCAGCGGCGCGCTGGTGGTGCGGGGCCGGTTGCAGCGGCACGAGGGCGTCATCAGCCTCACCGCGGACCGGCTGGATGCGATCGAGCCGCCCGTCACACCGGCGTCCCGGGATTTCCGTTGAGTGGGAGTGATCCACATTACGGTTTCCGGGCTCCGGAGGCGGGAGACTCCCGGCACGGGTGGGCAGAGTGGCCCACCCGGGTATGGGGGATGAACCGATGACCTTTCACAGCACGTACCCCGGTGGCGTGGCGAACGCCCGACGGACCCGGCTGGGCGCCGGCTGGGCGCCCACCCACGAGGTGGAGCCGCGGGAATACCAGGTGACCGACGGGCCGGTGGCCAACGCCCAGCGGTCCCGCGCCGAGGAGGACCCCGCCGGCGGTGGCGAGTCCTGACCGCGGGCCCCGGGGTGACTAGGCTCGGCGGCGTGGACCCGACCCGAACCCTGACCCCCCGCACCGCCGTGATCTGGGCGGTGCTCCGGGCCGAGCTGGACCGGCGGGCCGGCGAGCGGCTCACCGTGCTCGACGTCGGCGGCGGGACCGGCGGCTTCGCCGTCCCGCTCGCCGAGGCCGGCCACCGGGTCACCGTCGTCGACGCCAGCCCCGACGCGCTCGCCGCGCTGACCCGCCGGGCCGCCGAGGCCGGGGTCGCCGAGCGGGTACGCGCCGTGCAGGGCGACGGCGACGCGCTCGCCGGGCTGGTCGAGCCGGCCACCGTCGACCTGGTGCTCTGCCACTCGGTGCTGGAGGTCGTGGACGACCCCGCCCCGGTGGTCGCCGCGCTGGCCGCCGCCCTGCGCCCCGGTGGCGCGGCCAGCGTGCTGGTCGCCGGCCGGGCCGCCGCCGTGCTGGCCCGGGCCATGAACGGCCACCTGGACGTGGCCGCCGCGCTCGCCACCGACCCGGCCGGCACGGCCGGCCCCCGGGACACCCTGCGCCGCCGCTACGACGCCGACGGCGCCACCGCCCTGCTCGCCGCCGCCGGTCTCGCCGTCGAGGAGATCCACGGCGTACGCGTGCTCGCCGACCTGCTCCCGGCCGCCGTGGCGGACGGCCAGCCGGCCGCCCTGGTCGAGCTGGAACGGGCCCTCGCCGCCCGGCCGCCGCACCGGGACCTCGCCGCCCAGCTGCACCTGTTCGCCCGCCGCCCGGCATGACCGGCCCGGCGGTGGGTCCGCTCGACCCGGTCGCGCCCCGCTACGGCGGCGGCAGCCTGGCCGACGTGCTGCCCAGCGCGCTCGCGCTGCTCGGCGTGCCCGGCGCCGCCGACCTGCTCGGCCTGACGCCCCGGCTGGCCGGGGTGCGCCGGATCGCCGTGCTGCTGGTCGACGGGCTCGGCTGGTACCAGATCCCCACCGCCGCCCCGCACGCGCCGACGCTGGCCGGGCTCGCCGCCACGGTCGGCGTCCCGCTCACCGCCGGCTTCCCCTCCACCACCCCGACCAGCCTGGTCAGCCTCGGCACCGGCACCCCGTCCGGCGCGCACGGGGTGCTCGGCTTCAAGGTCCGGGTGCCCGGCACCGACCGGGTGCTCAGCCACATCGAGTGGGCCGGCGACCCGGAGCCGCTGCGCTGGCAGCCCGTCACCACCTGGTACGAACGGGCCCGCGCCGCCGGGGTGGCGGTCACCGTGGTCAGCCGGCCCGAGTACGGCGGCAGCGGCCTCACCCTGGCCGCCAACCGGGGCGGCGACTACCGGGGCGCGGCCGGCGCCGACGCGGTCGCCGAGCGGATGCTCGCCGCCCTGGCGGCCGGTCCCGGGCCCACCCTGGTCTCCGGCTACCACCCCGACCTGGACCGGCACGGGCACCTCAGCGGCGTGGACTCCGCGCCCTGGCGGCTGGCTGCCGCCGAGGTGGACCGGCTGCTCGCCCGGCTGGTCGACGGGCTGCCGCCGGACGCCGCCCTGCTGGTCACCGCCGACCACGGGCAGCTCGACGTGCCCGACGAGCACCGGATCGACCTGGACACCGACCCCCGGCTGCGGGCCGGCGTCCGGGTGGTGGCCGGGGAGCCCCGGGTCCGCTACCTGCACGTCGAGCCGGGCGCCACGGCCGACGTGGTGGCCGCCTGGTCGGCGGTCCTGGACAGCGCCGCCCGGGTGCTGACCCGGGCGGAGGCGGTGGCCACCGGCTGGTTCGGCCCGGTGCCGGAGGCCCACCTGGGCCGGATCGGCGACGTGGTGGTGGTCTGCCGCGGCACGTACGCGGTGGTCGCCACCCGCTCGGAGAAGCCGATCGAGTCCCGGCTGGTCGCGTACCACGGCGCGGACACCGCGGCCGAGATGACGATTCCGCTGCTGGTGGTCCGCGGCTGACCCGCTCCGGGCGGGAGTGTCGGACCGGGCGGCTAACCTGCGGGGATGGGCCGCAGCCAGTCGTTGCCCCGGGGCGGGGATCCGCGCTTCGGGCCGGACGCCGACGACACCGGCTGCCCGATCCTGCACGTCGACATGGACGCCTTCTTCGCCTCGGTGGAGGTGCGCCGCCGCCCCGAGCTGCGCGGCCGCCCGGTGGTGGTGGGCGGGATCGGGCCGCGCGGGGTGGTCAGCTCGGCCAGCTACGAGGCCCGCCGCTTCGGTGTCCGCAGCGCCATGCCCACCGCCCGGGCCCGGGCGCTCTGCCCGCAGGCGGTCTACCTGCCGCCGGACTTCACCGCCTACTCGGCCGCGTCCCGGGCGGTGATGCGGATCTTCCGCGACGTCACCCCGCTGGTCGAGCCGCTCTCGCTGGACGAGGCGTTCCTCGACGTGGCCGGCGCCCGGCGGCTCTTCGGCACCCCCACCGAGATCGCCCGGCTGATTCGCCGCCGGGTGGCCGAGGAGCAGCAGCTGACCTGCTCGGTCGGGGTGGCGCCGAGCAAGTTCGTGGCCAAGCTCGGCTCCACCCGGGCCAAGCCGGACGGCCTGCTCGTGGTGCCCGCCGCCCGGGTGCTGGAGTTCCTGCACCCGCTGCCGGTGGCCGCCCTGTGGGGGGTGGGGGAGCGCTCCGCCGAGGCGCTGCACCGGCTCGGCCTGCGCACCGTGCGCGACCTGGCCGAGGCGTCGCCGGGCCTGCTCCGCCGGGCGGTGGGCGAGGCGTCCGCCGGCCACCTGCACGAGCTGGCCTGGGGGCGGGACCCGCGCCGGGTCTCCCCGGAGCACGTGGAGAAGTCGATCGGCGCGGAGGTCACGTTCGACACCGACGTCACTGACCCGGTGGAGATCCGCCGCGCGCTGCTCGCCCTCGCCGAGAAGGCCGGCGCCCGGCTGCGCGCGGCGGGCCAGGTCGGGCGCACCGTGTCGCTGAAGGTCCGGTTGGCCGACTTCCGCACGGTGAGCCGCTCCCGCACGCTCGGCGTGCCCACCGACACCGCCCGGGAGATGTTCGACACGGCGTGGGCGCTCTGGACGGCCCTCGCCCCCGGCGAGCCGGTCCGCCTGGTCGGCGTCCGGATGGAGGGGCTGGCCGCGGCGGAGGAGACGCCGCAGCAGCTCACCCTGGGCGCGCCGGAGCGCGGCTGGCGGGAGGCGGAGGCGGCGGCCGACGCGGCGGCCGCCCGATTCGGGCGGTCCGTCATAGGTCCGGCCAGTCTTCTCGGGAAGCGTGATCCCCGGCGAGTCGAAAAACAGACCCGGCCGTAGGTCGTCCCGCTTTCCGACGCGCGAGCCCCCTCGTAGACTTGCGGGTAAGCAGCCGGTTGGCTGCCACGGTCTGTCGGCCCGTCCGGGCCGACCAACGTGACCGGGGAGGAGTGCCGTGCCGCTCTCGGAGCACGAGCAGCGGCTGTTCGAGCAGATCGAGCGGTCGCTTGCCGAGGACCCCAAGTTCGCCTCGGCCGTGCGCGCCAGCGACCCGCGTTTCCATGCGCGGCGTCGCGTGCTCGTCGCTGCCGGCGTGGTCATCGCTGGTCTGGCCCTGTTGATCTACGGTGCCGTGATCAAGACGCCCCCGCTGGCCGTGGCGGGCTTTGTCGTCATGCTGGCCTCGTTGGGCTACGCGGTGCAGTCGCACCGCCGATCCCAGTCGCCCGACCTGCACGTGGTCGGCGGCACGACGAGCCGTCGTCGTCCCCGTGGCCGCAGCGGCCGCCGGGGCTCCTTCCTCGACCGGATGGAGGACCGCTGGCGGCAGCGCCCGGAGGGCCACCGCTGAGCATGTCCCGCTCCTGAGGGGGCGGGTCCTCGCAACGGTGGATCGCCGGCAGCGCGCCCGGCGAGCGCGGTCGCTTCCGCGCGCCCTGATGCCCCTGGCACTGGTTTCCCCGCGCGATCTGATCCCCGGCACGCCCCGATCCCCGCGCACTCCGATCACCGGCAGGCCCTGCTCCCCGCGCACTCTGATCACCGCACGCCCTGATCACCGCACGCCCTGATTCCGGCGCATCCGCTGGGTTGCCCGAGGCGACCCGGTCCGGCCCGCCGGCGGGGGAGCGCCGGCGGGCCGGACCGGGTCAGCGGGCCGGTCGGCCCGCCAGGAGACGACGCGGGTTCCAGCGCAGCAGCCGCTGGCGCACCTGCCCGGTCGTGGTGACCAGTCGGGTCGAGCGTTCGGCCAGGGCGGTCCGCCAGCGCAGCAGCACCGACGGCGGCAGCAGGGCCGCCAGCAGCCGGGTACGCCGGTCCGCCCGCGCCGCGAGGGCGCCGCGCACCGACCGCAGGGCCGGATGCAACTCCTCGCCGGTCAGCGGGTCACGGGCGTAGCGGGCCCGCTCCTCGGCCCGGCCCAGCAGCCGGACCCCCGTCACGGCACCGGCGTCCTCGACCAGCGCCTCCCGGGCCAACCGCTCGGCGGTCGTCCGGGGGGTCTCCGTCAGGTCCACCCGGATGTGGAAGTCGACCAACGTGTCGAGCAGCTCGTCCCAGGCGGCATGCGCGTCCCCGCGGGCCGCGTCGGCGTCCACGCCGACCACGATCTCGCGCGCCTCGCCCCGCTGCCCGGGCACGGCGGCCAGGGTGGTGGCCGCGGGCACGGCCGCCCGGGCGCGCCGACGCCGGCGCAGCGCGGAGCGACGCAGGGCCGGCACCGCGAGCAGCACCAGCAGGGCGAGCGCCCCGGCCACCCACCACGGCCAGACCGGGCTCTGCCGGGTCGGACCGCTGTCGCCGACAGCCAGGCCCTGGTCGGCGTCCTTGTCGAGCCGATCCGGGTCGTCCGCGCCGGCCGACGGGCCGACGCCCTCGGGGGCGGCGGTGCTCCCCGGCACCGGCGTGACGTCCTCCGGGGCGTCGGTGTCCGGAGCCCAGGCCGAGCGGACCGATCCCTGGACGCTCGCCGCCGGGGTGGCGTCGAAGGGCACCCAGCCGATCCCGCCGAAGTAGACCTCGGTCCAGGCGTGCAGGTTCTTGTTGGTCAGCGCGTACGTGCCGTCGCCGGCGTTGCTGCCGTTGCTGAAGCCGAACGCCACCCGGGCCGGGATGCCGGCCGACCGGACCAGCCAGGCCATCGCCGCGGCGTACTGCTGGCAGAAGCCCACCTTGGTGGCGAGGAAGTCGGTGATGTCCTCCCCGCTGCTGCCGCTCCGGGTGGACAGCGAGTAGGTGAACCCGTTCTCCACCGAGAAGTAGTCGTAGATCGCCCGGACCTTGTCGTAGTCGTTCGTGCGGCCCTTGACCAGCTGGTCGACGAGCCGGTCGACCGCGCGGACCGCCGGCGTGACGGTCTGCTGCGCCAGCACCGGGTCGTCGGCGGGCAGGGACGGCGCCGCGCGCAGCGCCGTCGGGCTGAACGTCGAGCGGACGTAGTCGAACGAGTAGCGCTTGCCCCGGGAGTTGTCCCGGTTGGAGAAGACGATCTGGAGATTGGTGTCGTAGAGCCAGTTGCCGCTCAGGTCCTCGGTCTTCACCGGCTCCGAGTAGACCGGCAGCAGCGGCATGTTGAGGTTCTTGGTCACCTCGACGCTGGCCCGGTAGCGCTGCTGCGTCACGCCCCGGCCGCCGCGCTCCGTCGGATCCGGCAGGTTCCGGTTGGCCGGCCGCCCGCTGGGCACCCGCACCCGGAAGCCGTCCGGCCGCAGCTCGTCGGCCACCCCGAAGCGCAGGTAGAACGGGGCCGGCTCGTTGGTGGTCACCTTGACGAGCTCGGTCACCTCCGTCTGGTTGAGCTGGCCGCTGAGCGCGGCGAAGAGGTCGATCCGGCCGGGGCTGCCGCCCTGGCCCGGCCGCCCGTTGCCGGTGCCGGTGCCGTTGCCGACGGCGCTCATGAGCCCGCCGGTCATCCCGGGCACGGCCAGCGGCAGGGCCACCGCCAGGACCACGCCGACCACGGCCAGCCGGCGGCCCGCCGCCGCCAGCGGCGACGCCTCCCAGACGTCGACGTCGCGCCCCTCGCCGGTGAACCGGCGGCCGAACCGGCGTACGCGGTCGACGTTGTCGGTGACCAGCAGCCACAGGTAGCCGCAGGCGCCCACCACGAACGGGGTGGCGGGGACGCTGTCCACGTAGACCGCCACCGGCACCGAGTAGATGGCCAGCATGGGCAGCCCGGCCAGCGCCGGCCGGCGCAGCCCCACGGTGAGCACGTCGACCACCACGGCCACCGCGCCGATGCCGAGCACGGCGAGGAAGAGCAGCGAGTCCACGTCCGGCACCTGCACGCCGTAGGAGCGCATGTCCGACAGCGAGGCGCTCAGCAGGTCACCGAAGTGGGCGAAGGTGGCCGGGGTGGGCACGAACGCGAAGAACTCGGTGCCACCCGGGAAGACCCAGGTCAGGGCGAGCGTGAGACCGGCCAGCATGGCCAGCACCTGGCCCCACAGCGGCGCCCGGACCAGCCGGCTCAGCGCGGCCGCGCCGGCCACCACGGCGACCACGATGGCCGCCTGGATGAGCCAGGTCCAGCGCTCGAAGATCGCCGACAGCGGGGCCGCCGCCAGCAGGGTCGCCGCCGCGGCGACGAAGCCGAGGTTGCGGTGCGCGGTCACGGGTCCACCCTTCCGGTCATCGCACGCCTCCGGCCACCGTCTCGGCCAGCGCCGCCCGCAGCGCGAAGCCCTGCGACCCGCGGCCCGCCTGCGGCCAGAGCACCGGCAGCCGGCTGCCGTGCTCCACCCCGATGACCCGCCAGCCACTCTTCAACAGGGCGAGCGCGGCGGCGCCGTGCGCGTGCTCCGCCTCGGCCCGGGCCTTCGGTGGCAGGTTCAGCCACGTGTTGCTGTCCAGCAGGAAGGCCACGCAGGTGGCGCCGTTGCCGCGCAGTCCGGCCAGCAGTTCGGCCTCGGGGGTGCTCAGCGTGCCGAGGAGCGCGATGATCAGGCCGCCGTCGGACCGCTGCCGGACCTGCTGCACGAGCGTGGTCAGCTCGCCGCGCTTGTCCAGATGCACCTCGGCGAGGTGGTCGAGGAGCAGGCCGTCGCCGCCGGCCTCGGTGGCGTCCACGTCCGCGCCGGAGCCGGTGACCAGGCGCAGCTTGTAGCCGGCCTGGCGCAGGTGCACGGCGATGCTGGCGGCCGTCGAGACCGCCCACTCGAAGCTCGCGGTGGGCCCCTCGCCCCGGTGCCCGGCGGCGCGGGTGTCCAGCACCACGGTCGCCCGGCTCTCCCAGGGCTGCTCCTCCCGGCGCACCATCAGCTCGCCGGTGCGGGCCGTCGACTTCCAGTGCACCCGGCGCAGGTCGTCACCCATCCGGTACTCCCGGGTGGCCGCGTCGTCCTCGCCGTGCACCGCCACCGAGCGGGCCCGGCTGTCGCCGCTGCCCGCGTACTCGCCCGGGAGGCGGGCCGGAGGCAGCGGGATGACCTGCGGGATCACCGTGAGGTGGTCGGTGCTGGGGAAGGCGCGGCTCAGCTCGCAGAGCCCGAACGGGTCGGTCAGCCGGATCACCAGCGGCCCGACCTCGTAGCGGCCGCGCACGTCGGCCCGGACCGTGTACGCCACCGAGCTGGCCTGGTGGGCGCCGAGGCGCTCCAGCACCACCCGCGGGCGGCTGCCCAGCGCGTAGGGCAGCCGGTCCTCCAGCAGCAGGGTGCCGGTGGGCAGCCGGGACAGGTTCTGCAGCCGCAGCACCACCCGGGAGTTGGCCCCGACCGGCACCCGGTGCGGCTCCAGCGACCGGTTGCAGGCGAGCTTGTAGCGGCTGCGCCCGACATAGGCCGCCGCGAGCAGCGGCAGGATGGCGAGCAGGACGGCCACCCGGAGCAGGTCCTTCTCGCCCAGGATGGCGGCGGAGATCGCGGCGGCCACTGCGGCCGCCAGGAAGGAACGGCCGCGGGTGGTCAGCCCTCGCAGCCCGTCGCGCACCTCACGGCCTCCGCGGCTCGTACGGCCCGCGACCGGTGCCGCCGGGCCGGGTGTCGTACGGGGAGCGCTTGCGGTCGTGCGGAAGCGGGAGGCGGTGCACCAGTTCGGCGACGATCGCGTCGGTGGTGCGCCGGGCGAGCTGCGCGTCTGCGGTCGGGATGATCCGGTGCGCCAGCACCGGCACCGCCAGGGCCTGGAGGTCGTCCGGCAGG
The DNA here is from genome assembly GCF_042872345.1 of Micromonospora sp. NPDC005299. Taxonomy (NCBI): domain Bacteria; kingdom Bacillati; phylum Actinomycetota; class Actinomycetes; order Micromonosporales; family Micromonosporaceae; genus Micromonospora; species Micromonospora sp. NPDC005299. The sequence continues at coordinate 167,641 of NZ_JBIAKG010000009.1, read as the reverse complement.
ACGTAGTCGCGGCCCTCCAGGGCGGCCACCGCGCGGGCGGTGCGCAGTAGCTGGAGGGTGGCCCGCGGGGACGCGCCGAGCCGCAGGTCGGGCGCCTCGCGGGTGGCGGTGACGAGGTCGATCGCGTACTGCTTGACGGCCTCGGCGACGTGCACCTGCCGGACGTGGCCGATCAGCCGGCGGACGGTGGCCGCGTCGGAGACCGGACGCAGCTCGTTCAGCGGGTCGGTGGCCCCGTGGCCGTCCAGCATGGCCAGCTCGGCGCCCGCGTCCGGGTAGCCCATCGCGATCCGGGCGGTGAACCGGTCACGCTGCGCCTCCGGCAGCGGGTAGGTCCCCTCCATCTCGATCGGGTTCTGCGTCGCGATCACCATGAACGGGGTCTGCAACTGGTAGGTCACGCCGTCGACGGTGACCTGCCGCTCCTCCATGCACTCCAGCAGCGCCGACTGGGTCTTCGGCGAGGCCCGGTTGATCTCGTCGCCGACCACCAGGTTGGCGAAGACGGCGCCCGGGCGGAACTCGAAGTCGTGCGTCTCCTGGTTGTAGACGCTGACCCCGGTGACGTCGCTCGGCAGCAGGTCGGGGGTGAACTGGATCCGGCGCACCGAGCAGTCGATCGACCGGGCCAGTGCCTTGGCCAGCTTGGTCTTGCCGACGCCGGGCACGTCCTCGATCAGCAGGTGGCCCTCGGCCAGCAGCACCGCCAGGGCGAGCCGGACGGTGGCCGTCTTGCCCTCGATGACCTGCTCGATGTTGGCCACGATGGCCTCGCTGGCGGCGCGGAACTCGTCGTGCGGCAGCAGACCGCCCACCTCGTCCCAGGTCTGTTGTGTCACGGGCCTCCTCCTCGTCGCCGGACGGCAGCTCTGTATAGAGCACCTGGACCCGCCGTTGGGTTCGCGACGCCGAGCCTCTTCTGCCGCAAAAATCTCACTGGCCTCTCAGGCTAACCATGTTTCTCGTTGTCGCCGACCCCCGCAGGCGGTCGGCCGGTTACGCCCGGAATATTCGCCGGACCGGGGGACGTGTGGCCCGCCCGCACCCGGGTAGCCCCGTCCCGGTTCCTGTCGTGGCGGGCGAGAGGCGCGACCCGCCGACGGGGTACACTGCCGGTCATGGCCGGAGTCTTCCTGCTTCTTACCGAGCCGTGCTGATGCGCTGAGCGCGCGACAGCACGGCGGCCCCTCCTGCGCGAGGGGCTTTTTTGTGCCCGCAGCAGACCTCCCATATCCGACATGACCCGCGCCGAGGAGACGCCATGAGTGAGGCAGCCGCACCGGCCACCGACATTCCCCCCTTCCGGTACACCGCCGCCCTGGCCGAGGAGATCGAGCACCGCTGGCAGGACACCTGGGAGCGGCAGGGCACCTTCCACGCGCCGAACCCGGTCGGTCCGCTGGCCGACCCGACCCACCCGCGCGCGGGCGCCGAGAAGCTGTACGTGCTGGACATGTTCCCCTACCCGTCCGGCGCCGGCCTGCACGTCGGCCACCCGCTGGGCTACATCGGCACCGACTGCTACGCCCGCTACCAGCGGATGGCCGGGCGCAACGTGCTGCACGCGATGGGCTTCGACGCGTTCGGCCTGCCCGCCGAGCAGTACGCGGTGCAGACCGGCACCCACCCCCGGACCACCACCGAGGCCAACATCGAGCGGTACAAGGAGCAGCTGCGCCGGCTGGGCCTGGGCCACGACGAGCGGCGGTCCGTGGCGACCATCGACACCGACTTCTACCGCTGGACCCAGTGGATCTTCCTGCAGGTCTTCAACTCCTGGTACGACGCGGACGCCAAGAAGGCCCGCCCGGTCGCCGAGCTGATCGCCGAGTTCGAGGGCGGCACGCGCCCCACCCCGGACGGCCGGCCGTGGGCCGAGCTGACCGTGGGCGAGCGGCGGAAGATCGTCGACGACCACCGGCTGGCGTACGTCTCGCAGGCGCCGGTGAACTGGTGCCCGGGCCTGGGCACCGTGCTGGCCAACGAGGAGGTCACCGCCGACGGCCGCTCCGAGCGGGGCAACTTCCCGGTCTTCAAGCGGAACCTGAAGCAGTGGATGATGCGGATCACCGCGTACGGCGACCGGCTGCTGGACGACCTGGACACGCTGGACTGGCCCGAGCCGATCAAGCTGCAGCAGCGCAACTGGATCGGCCGGTCGACCGGCGCGCACATCGACTTCCCGACCGAGTACGGCCCGGTGCGGGTGTTCACGACCCGGCCGGACACCGTCTTCGGCGCCACCTACATGGTGCTGGCCCCCGAGCACGAGCTGGTCGACGTGCTGGTGCCGGCCGCCTGGCCGGCGGGGACCAGGGACGCCTGGACCGGCGGGCACGCCAGCCCGCGGGTCGCCGTCGAGGCGTACCGGAAGGCCGCCGCGGCCAAGACCGACGTGGAGCGGCAGGCGGAGACCAAGGAGAAGACCGGCGTCTTCGTCGGCGCGTACGCGACCAACCCGGTCACCGGCGGCCAGATCCCGATCTTCATCGCCGACTACGTGCTGGCCGGCTACGGCACCGGCGCGATCATGGCGGTGCCCGCCCAGGACGAGCGGGACTGGGAGTTCGCCGAGGTCTTCGACCTGCCGATCGTGCGTACCGTGCAGCCGGCGGAGGGCTTCGACGGCAAGGCGTGGACCGGGGACGGCCCGGCGGTCAACAGCGCCGCGCCGGACCGCGGCCTGGACCTGAACGGCCTGGGGGTGGCCGACGCCAAGGCGCGGATCATCGAGTGGCTGGAGGCCAACGGGCACGGCGCGGGCGCGGTCACCTGGCGACTGCGGGACTGGCTGTTCTCCCGGCAGCGCTACTGGGGCGAGCCGTTCCCGATCGTCTACGACGAGACCGGGGCGCCGATCGCGCTGCCCGAGTCGATGCTGCCGGTCGAGCTGCCCGAGGTGGACGACTTCTCGCCGAAGACGTTCGACCCGGAGGACGCCGACAGCAACCCGGAGACCCCGCTGTCCCGGCGGCGCGACTGGGTGGAGGTGGAGCTGGACCTGGGCGACGGGCCCAAGCGCTACACCCGGGAGACCAACGTGATGCCGCAGTGGGCCGGCTCCTGCTGGTACGAGCTGCGCTACGTGGACCCGACCGACTCGCGGCGCTTCGCCGAACCGGAGAACGAGGCGTACTGGATGGGGCCGCGCGGCGCGGGCGACTGCGGGGGCACCGACCTGTACGTCGGCGGCGCCGAGCACGCCGTGCTGCACCTGCTGTACGCGCGGTTCTGGCACAAGGTGCTGTACGACCTGGGCCACGTCTCGTCCTTCGAGCCGTTCCGCCGGCTGTTCAACCAGGGCTACATCCAGGCGTACGCGTTCACCGACCCGCGCGGCACCTACATGCCGGCCGAGGAGGTCGTCGAGGTCGACGGCCGGTACTTCCACGGCGAGACCGAGGTCAAGCGCGAGTACGGCAAGATGGGCAAGTCCCTGAAGAACGTCGTCACCCCGGACGAGATGTGCGCGGCGTACGGCGCGGACACCTTCCGGGTCTACGAGATGTCGATGGGTCCGCTGGAGGTGTCCCGCCCCTGGGAGACCCGGGCGGTGGTGGGCTCCTACCGGTTCCTGCAGCGGGTCTGGCGAGCCGTGGTCGACGAGCGGACCGGCGCCCTGCGGGTCACCGACGCGCCGGCCGACGAGGCCACCCGGCGGCTGCTGCACAAGGTCATCGACGGGGTCCGCGGCGACATGGAGGCGATCCGGTTCAACACCGCGATCGCCAAGCTGATCGAGCTGACCAACGGGCTGACCCGCCTGGCGGAGACGCCGCGCGAGGTGGCCGAGCCGCTGGTGCTGATGGTGGCCCCGTTCGCCCCGCACATCGCCGAGGAGCTGTGGCGGCGGCTGGGCCACGGGACCTCGCTGGCGTACGCGGACTTCCCGACCGCCGACCCGGCGCTGCTGGTCGCCGAGACGGTGACCTACCCCGTGCAGGTCAACGGCAAGGTCCGGGGCCGGGTCGAGGTGGCCGCCGACGCGTCCGAGGACGACGTCCGGTCGGCCGCGCTGGAGGCCGTGGCCGGCGCGCTGGCCGGCAAGGAGCCGCGCAAGGTGATCGTGGTGAAGGGCCGGATGGTCTCGGTCGTCGCCTGAGCCGGTCCGTGGGCGCGCCCGGACCGGGCGCGCCCACGAGCCGGTCAGGGCTCGCGCCGGTGCACGACGACGACGGCGAGCAGCGCGGCGGCCACCGGCCAGGCGGCGAACACCGCCCAGGAGCCGGGCACGCTCGCCACGTGCAGGTTCGGCAGCACGTACGGGTTCCCGACCAGACGTTCCCAGGCCGGCACCGGAAGCGCGTTGTGGATCGCGGCGGTCCACCGCTGGTTGATGTCGAAGGCCAGCGGGGCGAGCAGCAGCAGCGTCGCGGTGACCACGATCGCCGGGGCGGTGTGCCGTACCAGGGCGCCGACGCCGAATCCGGCGAGCGCGCAGACCGGCAGCAGCAGCGCCGAGGCCACCGTCGCGCGGAGTGCCTGCGGGTCGCCGATCGACGCGCCCGCGTCCCGGCCGGCGAGGATCGCCTGGGACACTCCGAACGACGCCGCCGAGGCCACCGCGCCGACGGCGAGCATGACGCCGGCCAGCACCACGACCTTGGCGCCGACCACGGCCCGGCGGTCCGGCACCGCGAGGAACGTGGTGCGGATCTGGCCGCTGGCGTACTCGCCGGCGATCATGACCGCACCCACCGCGCCGGCGGCGAGCATGATGAACAGCCAGCCCTCCTCCGGGAAGGCGTCGTGGATCGGGTCGAACGCGGCTCGCCGCTCGGCGGAGTAGCCCGGCCAGTTGTGGTGGTCGGCCAGCGCGGCACGGGCGCTGAACAGCACCGCCGAGACCGCGATCAGGGCCAGCGCGCCGTATGTGGAGCGCAGCGAGCACAGTTTGATCCACTCGGCGGCGAGCAGGTCACGGAAACGGGCGCGCATCATCGGCCTCCGGCGGCGTAGTCGAGTCGGTCGGCGGTGAGGTCCATGAATGCCTCCTCCAAGGACGCCGCCCGGCTGGTGAGCTCGTGGACGGCGACACCGGCGCAGAAGGCCAGCTCACCGATCCGGTCGACGGACAGCCCTGTGACGGTGAGCGCGTCCCCGCCGCCCGGGGTGACGGCGCCGCCGGCCGCCGCGAGCGCGGCGGCGAGCGTGGCCGGGTCGGTCGTCCGCACGATCACCTGGGTATGGGCGCTGCGGGCGGCGAACGCGGCGAGGCTCTCGTCGACGAGCAGTTCGCCCCGCCCGATGACCACCAGGTGGTCGGCGGTCTGCTCCATCTCGCTCATCAGATGGCTGGAGACCAGCACGGTCCGGCCCTCGGCGGCGAGCCGGCGGAACAGGGCCCGCACCCAGCGCACCCCCTCGGGGTCGAGACCGTTGAACGGCTCGTCGAAGAGGAGCACCGGCGGGTCGCCAAGCAGCGCGGCGGCGATGCCGAGCCGTTGCCGCATGCCGAGCGAGAATCCGCCGATCCGGCGTCCCGCCACCCCGGTCAGGCCGACCTGGTCGAGCACCTCGCCCACCCGGGCGCGGGGGAGCCCGTTGCTGCGGGCCAGCGCCGCCAGGTGCGCCCCCGCGCTGCGTCCGCCGTGCACGTCCCCGGCGTCCAGCAGCGCGCCGGCGTGCCGCAGCCCGCGCGGCCGGTCGGCGAACGGGCGTCCGTCCACCAGGGCGGTTCCGCCGGTCGGTCGGTGCAGGCCGAGGACGAGCCGGAGCGTGGTGGACTTGCCGGCGCCGTTGGGGCCGAGGAAGCCGGTGACGTGTCCGGGCCGGACGGTGAGGGTCAGCCGGTTGACAGCGGTCGTGCCGCCGTACCGCTTGGTGAGGTCCCTGAGCTCGATCATGGCTTAGACGCTTCCGTGTTCCGGCCACCGGGTCGTCCTGCCGGCGGCCACACCGGACCGCCGACACCCCGCCCCCGGGCGTACGCCCGCCGGCCGATGACCGGGCGACCGCTCGCTGGATACGGTGACCGCATGCACGCCGTCGTCCCGCGTCCCCGCGCCCGCCGGGTGCGGACCGTGCTGATCTGGTCCGCGGTGGCGCTGCTGCCGGTGGTGCTGCTCCTCGCCGCCACCTCCGGCATGGGCGGGCCGGTGCTGGTCGTCCCCACCCCCGACAACAGCGTGCCGGGGCTCCCGGTGCGCTATCTCGCGCCGGTCCTGGCGGTGCTGCTGCCCGCCGGCCTGCTGCGTCGCCGACCGCTGCTCGCCCTCGGCCTCATGCTCACCGGGGCGTCACTGGTCACCGCCACCACGAACGCGTGGGAGGAGGGCTACCTGGCCGGCGTCTGGTACCTCCAGTTCCTCGTCGTCGACGTGATGCTCGGGGCGGTCGCGGCCCGTGGGCTGCGCCGGGTGTCGGTGCCCGCGGCGGTCATGGTGCTCCTGGTGCAGGTGGCCGCCGCCTTCGTGAACCCGGCCGCCGACGCGCTGGACCGGGCCATCCTCTCCGTCCCGGCGGTCCTCGCCGCGTGGGTGCTCGGCAACTCGGTGCTCGTGCGCCGCCGGCACGCCGAGCAGGTGCGGGCACACGCGGCCGCCGACGCGGTCACCGCGGAACGGCTGCGCATCGCGCGGGAGTTGCACGACGTGGTGGCGCACAGCATCGGCGTGATCGCCATCCAGGCGGGCGTCGGCGCCCGGGTCATCGACAGCCAGCCCGCGCAGGCCCGTGCCGCGCTCACCACCATCGAGAACACCAGCCGAGAGACGCTCGCCGGGCTGCGCCGTACCCTGGGGGCGCTGCGCCGCCCCGGCGGCGCATCGTTGGAACCGACGCCCGGTCTGTCCGACCTGGACCGGCTGGTCGGGGCCGCGGCCGATGCCGGGGTGCGGGTGACGCTCGCCATCGACGGCGAGCCCCGTCCGCTGCCCGCCGAGGTGGAGCTGGCCGCATTCCGGATCGTGCAGGAGGCGCTGACCAACGTGGTACGCCACGCGCGGGTGAGCGAGTGCGGGGTGATTGTGCGGTACGCGCCGGACGCCGCCCACGTCGAGGTGCTCGACGACGGCTGCGGCGGCCCGCTCGGCGGCGAAGGGCACGGCATCATCGGCATGCGGGAACGGGCCGCGCTGCTCGGCGGCCGGTGCGAGACCGGTCCGCGGCCGCAGGGCGGTTTCCGGGTGGCCGCCGTGCTGCCGGTGGGCTCGTCGTGACGGTCCGCGTCCTCCTCGTCGACGACCAGCCGCTGGTGCGGGCCGGGTTGCGGGTCCTCATGGCCGACGCGCCGGACCTGGTCGTCGTCGGCGAGGCCGGCACCGGCGCGGAGGCGGTCCGGTCGGCCCGCGATCTGGCCCCCGACGTGGTGCTGATGGACCTGCGGATGCCCGGCACCGACGGGATCGCGGCGACCCGGGAGATCGTCGCGGCCGGCGGACCGACCCGGGTCCTCGTGCTGACCACCTTCGACGACGACGAGCACGTGCACGCGGCGCTGCGCGCCGGGGCGAGCGGATTCCTGGTCAAGGACATGGCGCTGGAGGAGATCCTGGCGGCGGTGCGGGTGGTGGCGGCCGGCGACGCGCTGATCGCACCGGGCGTCACCCGGCGGCTCATCGCCGAGTTCGCCCGCCGCCCCGCCCCGGCGCCCCGCCCCCGTGCCCTGCCCGGCGTCACCGACCGGGAACGGGAGGTGCTCACACTCGTGGCGCGCGGCCTGTCCAACCCGGAGATCGCGGCGGAGCTGGTGATCAGCCCGGCGACCGCCAAGGCGCACGTGGCCCGCCTCTTCACCAAGCTGGCCGCCCGGGACCGGGTGCACTTGGTGATCGCCGCCTACGAGGCCGGCCTGGTCGGGCCACCCCGCTGACCGGTGCTCCACCGGTCGGCGCACGGTGACCTCGGCGGGTCGAGCGGCCTGGCCGGCACCGGTGTCGTCGGGTAGCACGAGAGTTCGGCCGGTCATGAGTTGACGAGTGTGATCAGCCGCCGTGGTGCCTTCGGCACGGTGGCGGCGGTCGCCGGGGAACGGGTCGCCAGGGGAACGGGGCTCGCCGAGGAGGGCGGGCTCGCCCGAAGGGCGGTCCGGCGGGCGGCCTGGTCGGGCCGGCCGGCGGTCACCGCGCGGCGAGCGCGACCTCGACCGTGCGGCGGTGCCGGCGCAGCCAGTCGTGCCAGCCGCGTACCGTCTCGACCGCCCCGGCGGCGCGCAGCCGGCGCATGCCGGGCTCGTCGCGGTCGGCGCCGGTGTCGATGCCCCGCCAGGTGCCCTCGACCTGGTCGAGCATGACGCCGACCAGCTCACCCCGGGGGAGCAGCCCCCCGGTCGGCCGGTCGTAGGCGTCGCAGAGCAGCCGGCAGCAACGGCCCAGCTCGGTCGGGTCGGCGTCGCCGCCCAGCGTGGCCCAGTGCCAGCCGGCGAACGCCACGTCCTCGACGCGCCGGCCGGGACCGGCGAGGTCCCAGTCCAGCAGCGCCACCGGCACCGGACCGGCCGGCTCGACCCGGTACACCGTGTTCTTTGGGGACAGGTCCCGGTGGCAGACGGTCTCCGCGCCGGCGGCCAGGTCGGTGCCGGCGCAGGCGTCGTGCACCGCCCGGATCAGGCCGGCCAACCGGGTCAGCGCGGCGTCGGCGAAGAAGGCCCGGTCCTCCCTGTCGCGCCAGGGCACCAGACCCTCGATGTGGGAGAGCACCTGCCGACCCCGCTCGTCCGTCCCGAGGTACGCGGGCGCGATCCCGGGCGCTGTCGCGGCGAGGTGACGCAGCAGCGCGGCGGCGAAGGCGGCGTCGGCGGGCGGGGTACGGCGGACGGTGTCCCCGATCCGGACCACCTCGGCGACGAACCCGCCGGGCAGCGTCTCCCCGGTGCCAACCATGTCAGCTCGGCCCGAGCCGGCGGTGCCGCTCCGCCCGCCACCAGCGGTGGATGATGAACACGCTGGCGATCAGGCCGAGGCTGGCCGGGGCGGCGGCGTACCAGTTGATCGAGCCGGGGGAGCTGACCGCCGCGCCGATGGCCGCGTAGCCGATCGCGGTGGGAGCGGAGGCGATCACGCTCCCGGCCAGGAACGGCAGCACCCGCGCCCCGGTGGTGCCGTAGCCGTAGCTGACCAGCCCGAACCCGGCGATCGGCAGCAGGCGGACGGTCATCACGCCGAACACGCTCTGCCGGGCGAACCAGCCGTCCAGCCGGGCCAGCCGGCCACGGACCCGCTCGGCGACGAACTGCCGGCCCAGCAGGCGGCCGACCGCGAAACCGATGGCCGCCGCGAGCAGCGCCGCGCCGAGGGCGTACGCGGCGCCCTGCACCGGGCCGAAGATCGCCCCGGCGGCCAGCGTGACGAAGGTCCGCGGGACCAGCGCCACGAGCAGCAGCGCGCCGCCCACCACGGCGGCGGCCGGCGCGTAGGCGCCGAGCGAGTGGGCGAGCCGGGGCAGGTCACCCGGGTCCGGGCGGGGAACCAGCAGCAGCGTGACGACGCACCCGGCGAGCAGCAGGAGCAGCAGCGCGAACCGGCGCGCCGACGGCTGCCGGAGCAGCCGTCGGGCGGCGCCGATCATTCCCGTGCGGCGGCGGCCACCGCGGCGCGGCGCTCGGACCGGAGCCGGTCGGCCCAGGTGTCGTCGAGCGGGGGGAGCTGGTGGACGCCGGTCGCCCAGCGCAGCAGCAGGTCGGCCAGGGCGGGGTTGCGGGCCAGCGCCGGGCCGTGCGAGTAGGTGCCGAGCAGCTTGCCGCGCCAGGCGCCCTCGGTGGTCCCGTCGTTGCCGACCCCGGCGGTCACCCGGGCCACCGGCGACACGCCGGGGCCGAGGTGGGTCCGCCCACCGTGGTTCTCGAACCCGGTCAGGTAGGGGATGCCCAGCCGCGGGTCGACCTCGCCGGCCAGCTCGCCGACCGCGCGCGTGGGACCCCGGTCGGAGGAGATGTCGAGCAGCTCCAGCCCGGTGCACCGGGTGCCCTTGGCGAAGAAGGAGGTGCCCAGCAGCTGGTAGCCGGCGCAGACGCCGAACACCACCGAGCCCTGGGCCACCGCCCGGTGCAGGCCGCCGTCGGCGATCAGCCGCTGCGCGCCCAGCGCCTGCGGGCCGTCCTCGCCGCCGCCGATCAGGTAGATGTCGGCGGTGGCGGGCAGCCGCTGGTCGGAGCGGACCTCCAGCACCTCGACCGGCATGCCGCGCAGCTGGGCCCGGCGGGCCAGGATCAGCGCGTTGCCCCGGTCGCCGTAGGTCGACAGCAGATCCGGATAGATCCAGACGATGCGCAGGCTCTCAGTTGACACGGTCCAGCTCCGCTCGGATGTCCTGGAAGGCGGTGTAGTTGGCGATGACCTCCAGCCGGCCCGGCGGCACGGCCCGGACCGCGTCGTCGAAGGTCCGGACGTGCTGGAACGGCACGCCGTTGACGTCGAGCCGGACCGCCAGGTCGTACGCCCGGTCGCCGGTGATCAGCACCTGCCGGCCGGCCAGCGGGGAGAAGTCGACGTCGAAGAGCCAGGAGGTGTCCATCCCGTCGGGGTCGCGCGCGTTGATGGAGAGCAGTGTCGGCGCGACGTCGGCCATGTCGAACGCCTCCAGCCAGCTGGCCGGGTTCTTGGCCAGCAGCAGCCGGATGTTGCGCCCGTCCCGGTCGACCTGGGCGTAGCGGCCGGCCACCGAGGTGACCGAGCCGAGCCGGGAGACCGCGTCCACGGGGCGTACCCCGAACTCGGCGGCGACCGCCAGGGCGGTGGCCGCGTTGCCGAGGTTGACCTTGCCGGGGAGCTGGAGCTGCACCTTGTGCCAGGCGCCCGTGGGGTCGAGCACCCCGTCGTCCTCGACGGTCCACTGCGGCTGGGGGCGGCGCAGCGGGCAGCCGGTGCACCACCACTGCTCGCCGGAGCGCTGGATGGTGGAGCCGCACTCGGGGCAGACCCAGGAGTCGTCGTGCCAGCGCTGGCCGGCGCTGAACCAGGTGACGTGCGGCGGGACGTGGCCCTGGGCCGGGTCGGCCGGCGGGGTGGCGGCCCAGACCACCATCGGGTCGTCGGCATTGGCGACCACCCGCACGTCGGTGTGCCGGACCAGCGCGGCGCGCCAGAGCTGCGCCATCATGGCGACCTCCTTGGCCCGGTCGAGCTGGTCCCGGGAGAGGTTGAGCAGCGCCACGACGTGCGGCTCGGTGGCCTCCAGCACCTGGGCGAGATAGTGCTCGTCCACCTCCAGCACGGCGTAGGGCGTGCTGCCGGCCTTGGCCAGCGCCGACGTGTGCCCGGTGGGCATGTTCGCGCCGAAGGAGTTGGTGGCGACCCGGCCGAGCACGCCGACGGCGGCGGCGGTGAGCCGGGTCGTGGTGGTCTTGCCGTTGGTGCCGGACACCAGGGCGATGGCGCGCCCGGTCGAGAGGTGGGCGAGCAGGTCCGGGTCGATCTTGAGGCCGATCCAGCCGCCGATGACCGAGCCGTCGCCACGGCCCGCCGCCCGCGACAGCGCCGCGGCGGTCCGCGACACGGAGCTGGCCACCTTTGCCCGCAGGGGCATCTTCGCGTCCGTCACCCGAGCGAGGTTACCGGACCACCGGGCCCACCAGATCGCCGCCGACGGCGATCCGTTCGGCCGGGGACGTCCGGCGGACGGCCACCGCGCGCTCCGCCGGACGGAGTCGATCAATGTCGGGAAGCGGACGGCCCTCGCGGCCCGCCGCACCCCTCCACTCCGCCCCACCCCCGCTGACGTGCTGTTTTGCGCGCGCAAACGCCGCGCCACGCGGGCGTTTCTGGTTGCGGGTGGAGGGAAGTGGAGTAGAGTGGGGCGCGATGGTGAGGCCGGGAGGGCCACACCGGCCCGGGGGGTCAGCGGCGCCGCGAACGCCGCTCAGGGCGAGGGGGTTGGGCCGATGTTCCTCGGCACCCACACTCCGCGCCTGGACGACAAAGGCCGGTTGATCCTTCCGGCGAAGTTCCGGGACGAGCTGGCGGGGGGTGTCGTGATCACCAAAGGGCAGGAGCGCTGCCTCTACGTCTTCCCGATGCCCGAGTTCCAGCGGATCGCCGACCAGTTGCGCGCGCAGCCGATGACGAGCAAGGCGGCCCGGGCCTACAGCCGGGTCTTCTTCGCCAGCGCGCACGACGAGGTGCCGGACAAGCAGGGACGGGTCACCATCCCCGGGCATCTCCGGTCGTACGCCGCTCTCGACCGCGACCTGGTCGTGATCGGCGCGAGCACCCGGGTGGAGATCTGGGACAGGGCGGCCTGGGAGGCCTACCTCGCGGAGAGCGAAGACGACTTCGCCGACATCGAGGAGGGGGTGCTGCCCGGCGGTCTGTAGGGCGTGACGGCGCCCGACGTACTGCGAGATCTCCACCCGCTTTCGAGTTCCTGGCACCCCTTCCCCGGTGCCAGGCGCACGATCCGATACGGAGGGCCGCGGCCTCCGGCGGGCGGGAGCGGATGGGGATCTGGCGGTATGGCGAGGCGCCGTGACGACGACGGACACAGGGACGGAAGCGGGTTTCAACCAGTGGGGGTCGAGATGGGGGAGCTACGCGGCACGCACGTGCCGGTGCTGCTCGAGCGGTGTCTCGAGTTGCTGGCCCCCGCGCTGGGCCGGCCCGGCCGCACCGTCCACGTCGACGCCACGCTCGGCCTGGCCGGACACGCCGAGGCGGTGCTCGAGGCGCACCCGGACACGGTGCTGATCGGCCTGGACCGGGACACCGAGGCCCTCGCCCACGCGCGGGCCCGGCTGGCCCGGTTCGCCGACCGGATCCACCTGGAGCACGCCGTCTACGACGAGTTGCCCGAGGTGCTCGACCGGCTCGGCTACCCGGCGATCGACGGGATCCTGTTCGACCTCGGCGTCTCGTCCCTGCAACTGGACGCGCCCGACCGCGGGTTCGCGTACGCGCAGGACGCGCCGCTGGACATGCGGATGGACCAGACCCGGGGGGTGACCGCCGAGGAGGTGGTCAACACCTACTCCCACCCGGACCTGGCCCGGGTGCTGCGGGTGTACGGCGAGGAGAAGTTCGCCGGGCGGATCGCCTCGGCGATCATCCGGGAGCGCGAGCGCGCGCGGATCACGTCGTCGGCGCGACTGGCCGAGCTGGTCCGGGAGAGCATTCCGGCACCAGCCCGACGAACCGGGGGACACCCGGCAAAGAGAACGTTTCAGGCTTTGCGGATCGAGGTAAACAGAGAGCTGGCAGCGCTGGAGACGGCGCTGCCGGCCGCTCTGGACAAGCTCACCGTGGGCGGCCGCATGGTGGTCCTGTCCTACCACTCGCTGGAGGACCGGCTCACCAAGCAGGCGCTCGCCGACCGGGTCCGCAGTAAGGGCCCGGTCGACCTCCCGGTCGAACTGCCCGGGTCGGGTCCGACGTTCCGGCTGCTCAGCCGGGGCGCGGAGCTGCCCGGGGAGGCCGAAGTCGCGGCGAACCCGCGGGCCGCCTCGGTGCGGCTGCGGGCCGCGGAACGGCTCGACCCGGAGGCGGCCCGGCAGGGGCGTACCGACCGCGAACGGTACCGCCGCCGGGTCAAGGCGATGCACCAACCGGGGACGGGGTCACCGGGGTCCGGAACGGACCCGCGGTCGGCCTCGGGGGACGGGAACGGGACGGACGAAGAGGGGGAGGGGACATGAACGTCAACCAGCGCGACAGCCGGGACACCGGCATCGGGCAGCGCGCACCGCGGTCGGGGGGCCGGACCACGGCGCAGCGCGCCCCGCGTGGCACCACGTCGACGGTGACGGCCGACCGGCCCGACCGCCGGGAGGAGACTCGCGCCCGGGGGGCGCGCGAGTTCCCCACCCAGGGCAGCGCCGCGCTGCGGCCGGCCGAGCGCACCAAGGCCACCGGCACGACCTCGCCGCGGCTGCGGGTCGCCCCGCCGCCGCCGGTCCGTGTGCCGCGGGCGCCGTTCGTCGGGCTGATCCTGGTGCTCGTGGTCGGTGGGGTGTTCGGCATCCTGGCGGTCAACACCAAGATCAACGAGAACGCCTTCAAGCTGGAGAAGCTCCAGCAGCAGCAGGCCAAGCTCGACGTCGACCAGCAGCAGCTGGAGAAGGAGATCGCCGACCAGAAGGCGCCCGGCAACCTGACCGCCAACGCCCGCAAGCTGGGCCTGGTCGATTCCGACGAGCTGGCCTACATCCGGCTGCCGGACGGGAAGGTGATCGGCGTCCCGCACCCGGTGGAGGGCGCGCCGGCGATCACCAGCCAGCAGGGCAACGGAGGCTGAGCAGTGCCGCCGAGATCGGAGGAACCGCGCCGGGACGCCAAGGGCTCCCGGCGCGGCTCGTCCCGGGGCGCGGAGCACCGGGAGCCGGGGGTCGGAGGGATCTCCGACGCCCGGGCGTACACCCCGCGGGGCCGGACCATCCGGGAGGGCGGCGGCGCGGCCCGCACCGGTGGGAGCGCCGAGCAACGGCGTACCCCGCGCAGCAGCCGCTCCGGGGACCCGTTCCGCCCGGCGTTGCAGGTGCTCGACGGCGGCCGGACCGGAGCGACCCGCGCCGGCCGCCGGGAGACCGCGGCCGGTGGCCGGGCCGGCGTGGTGCGGACCGTGTCCGCCCGGCCGGTGCGTGAGCCGTTCGACGACGACGACCAGCCCGCGCCGCGGCGCCGGCCCGGGCCGCGCCGCCCCGAGCGGCCGGCCGCCGCCCGGCGGCCGGCCCGCAAGCCGCGCCGCCCGCCGAAGCTCGCCGACCCGCGCCGCCGGCTGCGGCTCGGCACGCTGCTCGTGCTGGCGCTCTTCACCACCATCGGCATCCGGCTGATCTACCTCCAGACCGCCAGCACCCCGGCGTACGCCGATGGCGGGCTCGCCAGCCGTCTCGCCGTGGTCGAGCTGCCGGCCCCGCGCGGGGCGATCTACGACCGCACCGGCGCCCCGCTGGCGCACAGTGTGGAGGCGCGGTACGTCTTCGCCGACCCCACCCAGGTCAAGGACCCGGTCGCCACCGCCAGGCTGCTCTCCCCACTGCTCGGCGTGCCCGCCTCCGAACTGGCCGGGAAGATGAAGCGCCGCAAGCTGCCGGGCGGCGGCTGGTCACAGTTCGAGTACCTGGCGCGCGGCGTCAACATCGACCGGGCCAAGCAGATCATGGCGTTGGACCTGGCCGGCATCGGCGTGCACCGCGACGAGCGGCGCGAGGTGCCCGGCGGGGACCTGGCCGCCAACCTCATCGGCTTCGTCAGCCAGGACATGACCGGCCTGGAGGGGCTGGAGGCGAAGTACGACGACGTCCTCGAGGGCAAGCCCGGCCGGAAGCGGTACGAGGTGGGGCAGGGCGACCTGGCCGCGCCGATCCCGGGCGGCTACAGCCAGACCACCCCGGCTCAACCGGGCAGTTCGCTGGAGCTCACCATCGATCGCGATCTGCAGTTCAAGACCCAGCGGATCCTGTCCGACGCGATGGCCCAGACCCGCAACAGCGTCGGTGCGGCGGTGGTTTTCGAGGTCGGCACCGGCGACGTGCTGGCCCAGGCGAGCTTCCCCACCTACAACGCGGCCGACCCCACCAAGGTCAACTCCCCGGCCGACCGCGAGGACGCGGCCACCAGCTTCATCGTCGACCCGGGCTCGATCCACAAGGCGATCACCTACGGCGCGGCCCTCCAGGAGGGCGTGATCACCCCGGACACCAGCTTCCCGGTGGCCAACACGATCACCAGGGGCGGCGTGCCCTTCACGGACACCCACCCGGCCAACGGGCGAACCATGAGCATCCCGGGCATGCTCGCCTTCTCGTCCAATGTCGGGACCATCGAGATCGCCGAGAAACTGGGCCGGGATCGCCTGATCGACTACCAGAAGCGGTTCGGGCTGGGGCAGCCCACCGGCGAGGGCATGCCCGGGGAGGCCGCCGGTCGGTTACTCCCCGCCAGCGAGTGGAGCGGCTCGTCGTACGGGTCGGTGCCGATCGGGCACAGCGTGGACGCCACCCCGTTGCAGATGGCCGCCGCGTACGCCGCCATCGCCAACGACGGCACGTACGTCCAGCCGCACCTGATCAAGAACGTGATCGGCCCGGACGGGAAGAAGAAGCCCGGCGCCGCCCCGGTCACCCGCTCGGTGCTCAGCCCGGCCAACGCGGCCGCGCTGCGCCGGATGCTGGAGGCGGTCACCACGGTCGACGGCCCGGACGGGCGGGCCACCGGCCTGGCCGCCGCGGTGCCCGGCTACCGGGTGGCCGGCAAGACCGGCACCGGCCTGCGTTACGAGAACGGCAAGCGCCAGCCCGGCGAGGTCGCCTCGTTCATCGGGATGGCCCCGGCCGAGAAGCCCCGGTACGTGGTGGCGGTCTTCGCCTGGAGCCCGGGCGGCGAGGGCGGGGCGGTGGCCACGCCGGCCTTCCGGGAGATGATGTCCTTCACTCTCCGGCACTACCGGGTGCCGCCCTCGGCGACCAACAAGTCCCCGAAGTTCGAGGTCTTTCCGCACTGAACCGGCGGGGCGGGACATGATCGGTGAGTGGCGACGAACCACCGGGGCGGCTGTGCGGTCGGAACCGGACGACCGGGTAGGGTCTGACGCCGTGCCCGGCAATCCACGACCCGCCACCGTGAATCCCGTCCGGCTCGGCGACCTCGCCGCCCGGCTGGCCGTCGCGCCGCCGGAGGGGGCCGCCGAGGTGGCCGTCACCGGGGTGACCCACGCCAGCCAGGAGGTCCGCCCCGGCGACCTGTACGCGGCCCTGCCCGGGGCCCGCCGGCACGGCGCGGAGTTCGCCGCCGCGGCGGCCGGAGCGGGCGCCGTGGCCCTGCTGACCGACCCGGCCGGCGTCGCGCTGGCCGCCGGGGCGGGCCTGCCCGTGCTGGTGGTCGACGACCCCCGGGCGGTGCTCGGCGAGGTCGCCGCCACCGTCTACGGCGACCCGACCGCCGGACTGACCGTGATCGGCGTGACCGGCACCGCCGGCAAGACCTCCACGAGCTACCTCATCGAGTCCGGGCTGCGCGCCGCCGGGCACACCACCGGCCTGATCGGCACGGTGGAGACCCGCCTCGGCGACCTGGTGATCGACAGCGTCCGGACCACCCCGGAGGCGACCGACCTGCACGCCATGCTGGCGGTGGCCCGCGAGCGCGGGGTGGACACGGTGGTCATGGAGGTGTCCAGCCACGCCCTGGCGATGGGCCGGGTCGGCGGGGTCCGGTTCGACGTGGGCGGCTACACCAACTTCGGCTCCGACCACCTGGACTTCCACGCCGACGAGGCGGACTACTTCGCCGCCAAGGCGAAGCTCTTCGACGGGCGCTGCCGGGTCGAGGTGCTCAACCACGACGACCCGGCGCTGCGGCCGCTGCTCAAGCCGGCGACCGTGACCTACTCGGCGGCCGGCGACCCGACCGCCACCTGGTGGGCCGACGGCATCGGCGGCGAGGGCTACGCGCAGCGCTTCACCGTGCACGGCCCCGACGGGCTGACCCTGCCCACCGGGGTGGCCCTGCCCGGCCGGCACAACGTGGCCAACGCGCTGCTGGCCGTCGCCACCCTGGTGGCCGCCGGGGTCGACCCGACCACCGCGGTCAGCGGGGTGGCCGCCTGCGGCGGGGTGCCCGGCCGGCTGGAACTGGTCAGCGGCGACGCCCCGGTGCGCGGGGTGGTCGACTACGCGCACAAGGCGAACGCCATCGAGGCGGTCCTGGCGGCGCTGCGGGACCTGACCGGCGGCCGGCTGATCTGCGTGCTCGGCGCCGGCGGCGACCGGGACCGGGGCAAGCGGCCGGTGATGGGCGGCACCGCCGCGCGGGGCGCCGACGTGGTGCTGGTGACCGACGACAACCCGCGCACCGAGGACCCGGCCACGATCCGGGCCGAGGTGCTGGCCGGCGCGTACGCGGCGGGCACCGGCGCGCGGATCATCGAGGCGCCCGGCCGGCGGGCCGCGATCGAGGAGGCGGTCCGGGTGGCGGAACCGGGGGACATCGTGGCGCTGCTGGGCAAGGGCCAGGAACGCGGCCAGGAGATCAACGGCGAGGTGCTGCCGTTCGACGACCGGGTGGAGCTGGCGGAGGCGCTGCGCGCCCGCTTCGGCGACCTGGTGGGACAGCGATGATCCCGCTGACCCTGGCCGAGGTGGCCGCCGCGGTCGACGGCCGGCTCGTCGGCGCCGACCCGGACGCCCGGGTGACCGGCTCGGTGGAGTTCGACTCCCGCAAGGTCACCCCCGGCGGCCTCTTCGTCGCCTTCCCGGGCGAGAAGGTGGACGGGCACGACTACGCGGTCGGTGCGGTCTCCTCCGGGGCGGTGGCCGTGCTCGGCACCCGCGAGGTGCCCGGCGTGCCGATGGTGCTGGTCGGCGACGCGCTCGACGCCATGGGGCGGCTGGCCCGCGCGGTGGTCGACCGGCTGCCCGGGCTGACCGTCATCGGGCTGACCGGTTCTTCCGGCAAGACCACCACCAAGGACCTGATCGCCCAGCTGGCCGTCCGGCTCGGCCCGACCGTGGCGCCGCCCGGCTCGTTCAACAACGAGCTGGGGCACCCGTACACGGCGTTGCAGGCCGGCCCGGAGACCCGCTACCTCGTGATGGAGAAGGGCGCCCGCGGGGTGGGCCACATCCGCTACCTGTGCGACGTGGTGCCGCCGCGGATCTCGGTGGTGCTCAACGTCGGGGTGGCGCACCTCGGCGAGTTCGGCTCGGTGGAGACCATCGCGCTGGCCAAGGGGGAACTGGTCGAGGCGCTGCCCGCCGACGGGCTGGCCGTGCTCAACGCCGACGACCCGCGGGTCGACGCCATGGCGGCGCGCACCGCGGCCCGGGTGGTCCGCTACGGCGAGTCCGAGCGGGCCGACGTGCGGGCGGTCGACGTGACGCTGGACGGGCGGGGCCGGGCGTCGTACACCCTCGTCACGCCGGAGGGGAGTGCGCCGGTGCGGCTCGGGCTGACCGGCCGGCACCAGGTGTCCAACTCGCTGGCCGCCGCGGCGGTCGCCCGCGAGCTGGGCCTGCCCCTGGCCGACCTGGCGGTGGCCCTGGGCGAGCTGGGCCTGGTCTCCACCCGCCGGATGGACGTGCGGGAACGCCCCGACGGGGTGATCCTGATCGACGACTCGTACAACGCCAACCCGGCCTCCACCGGCGTGGCGCTGCGGGCGCTGGCCAGCATGCGGGGGACGGGGCGTACCGTCGCGGTGCTCGGCTACATGGCCGAGTTGGGTGACTTCGAACGGGAGGGGCATCAGCAGGTCGGCCGGCTCGCGGCCGAACTGGGGGTCGACCGGCTGCTCGTGGTGGGCGAGTCGGCGGCGCCGATCCACGAAGGCGCCACAGCGGTAAGCAACTGGGGAGGAGAGTCGGTGCTGCTCACCGATCAGGCGGCGGCCGTCGAGGTGCTGCGGAGCGAGCTACGTCCGGGTGACGTGGTGCTGGTGAAGGGCTCCCGGTACCGCACCTGGGAGGTGGCCGACGCGCTGCGCGCGGACGCCGAGAAGGGGTCGGCTGCATGAGGGCGGTGATCGTCGCCATCGGGGTCGCCTTCCTCATCTCGCTCTTCTGCACCCCGATCGCGATCAAGGTGTTCACCCGGCTCAAGGCCGGCCAGCCGATCCGGGCCGAGGGTCCGGCCATGCACCAGGGCAAGAAGGGCACGCCGACCATGGGCGGCGTGGTCTTCATCCTGGCCACGGTGATCGCGTACGTCGCCGGTCACCTGGCCCTGACCACCCTGCCGGACGCGCAAATCGCCCAGGTCGAGCCGACCATCACGGCGCTGGTGCTGCTGGGGCTGATGGTGTTCTCCGGGGCGGTCGGTTTCATCGACGACTTCCTGAAGGTCCGCAAGCGGCACAGCGGCGGCCTCAACAAGCGCGGCAAGCTCGCCGGCCAGATCCTGGTCGGCGCGATCTTCGGCGTCGTGGCGCTCTACTTCCCGAGCAGCATGACCGACGTCCGCGGCAACGCGACCAACACCGAGACCGTCGGCAGCACCATGCTGAGCTTCATCCGGGACATCCCGGCCCTGGAGATCGGCAAGATCGGCGCGGTGATCGTCATCATCCTGGTGGTGATGGCGGCGACCAACGGGGTGAACCTCACCGACGGCCTCGACGGCCTGGCCACCGGCGCCTCGGTGATGGTCCTCGCCGCGTACGCCCTGATCGCCTTCTGGCAGTACCGGCACTGGTGCGCCGACCCGAACTACTCCGAGGCGTACTGCTACGCCGTCCGGGACCCGCTGGAGATCGCGTTGATCGCCGGGGCGGCGGCCGGCGCCTGCGTCGGCTTCCTCTGGTGGAACACCTCGCCGGCCCGGATCTTCATGGGCGACACCGGCGCGCTGGGCCTGGGCGGCCTGATCGCCGGCATGGCGATGTCCACCCGGACCATCCTGCTGCTGCCGATCATCGGCGGCCTCTTCGTGATCGTCACGATGTCCGTGGTGATCCAGATCATCTCGTTCCGGACCACCGGCAAGCGGGTGTTCCGCATGTCGCCGCTTCAGCACCACTTCGAGCTGGCCGGGTGGAGCGAGGTCAACATCGTGGTCCGGTTCTGGATCATCGCCGGCATCGGTGTGGCCATCGCGCTGGGCCTGTTCTACAGCGAGTTCCTCGCCGCGGTGAGCTGACCCGCTGCCGCTGCGTCACGGCGGGATCCCTGGGCGTTACCAGGGGTCCCGCCGTTTCGCGTTCCGACACGCCGACCGGGCGGTTGCGCCACGGACGGGCGGGTCGAGCCGCCATGATGGGCGGGTGGGGGAGGGAAGAGACACCGAGGGCGCGACCGACACGCAGGCCCGACGGCCGCCCGCGGCGACCCGTCCGGCCGACCCGCCGGGGCCGCTGCTCGGGCTGGACGCGGCCGGCGGGCTGGCCGCGCTGCGCGGCCTGCTGGCCCGGCCGCTGGCCTCCTACTACCTGCTGCTCTCCAGCGCCGGCCTGCTGCTGCTGATCGGCCTGACCATGGTCTTCTCCGCGACCAGCGTCAAGGACTTCGCCGAGGAGGGGGACGCCACCGCGTCCCTGGTCAAGCAGGCGATCTTCGCGGTGATCGGCATCGTGGCCTTCTGGGCCTGCCAGCGGCTGCCCGCCCGGACGTTCCGGGCGGTGTCCCGGCCCTTCCTCGGGGTGGCCGTGGCGCTCCTGCTGGTCCTCAATCTGCTGGTCGCGCTGGAGGCGCTGCTTCGGGTCGAGTCGCTCGGCCCGCTCAAGGCCCAGCTGCTCTGGCTCTACCTCGGTCCGATCTCGGTGCAGCCGGTCGAGGTGGCCAAGTTCGCGCTGGTGCTCTGGGGCGCGCACGTGCTGGCCCGCAAGGGCGCCGCCCTCGGCTGGTGGAAGGAACTGGCCACCCCGCTGTTCCCGGTGGTCGGGCTGCTCTTCGTGCTGGTCGGCTACAACGACCTGGGCAGCATGCTCTGCCTGCTCGCGCTGGTGGTCGGGATGCTCTGGGCGGCCGGGGTGCGGAAGCGGGTCTTCGCCACCCTCTCCGCGATCGGTCTGGCCGGGATCGGCCTGCTGGTCGCCGCCGCGTCACTAGGCGCCGGTTCCGGGTCGCGGGACGCCGACAACTACCGACTCGGGCGGCTCACCATGTGGCTCGACCCGCCCGACCCGAAGACCTGCTTCGAGCTGGAGTTGCCCAACTGCTACCAGCTCGTCCAGGCCCGCTTCGCCGTGGAGCACGGCGGCTGGTTCGGCGTCGGGCTGGGCAAGAGCAGCGCCAAGTTCGGCTGGCTGCCCGAGGCGCACAACGACTTCATCTTCGCCATCATCGCCGAGGAGCTGGGGGTGGTCGGCTGCACGGTGGTGCTGGTGCTCTTCGCGGTGCTGGCCTACACCGGGCTGCGGATCGCCCGCCGGGTGGAGGACCCGTTCCGCCGGCTCGCCGCCGCCGGGGTCACCGCCTGGCTGGTCGGCCAGGCCGTGATCAACGTCGGCGGGGTCACCGGGCTGCTGCCGCTCACCGGCGTACCCCTGCCGTTCATCTCCGACGGCGGCAGCGCCCTGGTGGTGACCCTGGCCGCGGTCGGGATGCTCGCCTCCTTCGCCCGCGCCGAGCCCGACGCGGCCCGGGCCCTGCATGCCCGTCCGCCGGCCCGGTGGGTCCGACTAGTGTGGGCCCCGTTGCCGCCGCTTCCCGGCCGGCGCCGCCGACCGGCGTCGCCACCGGCGGACCGAGGGTCCGTGCCCCGGTCCCGCCCGCGGCGGCAGGACGACCAGGCCGCAGCCCGCGGCGCCCGGCCCGACCGGACGCGCGCCGGCACGGCGAGCGAGAGGAGACGCTGATGGGTCCGCTGCGTTCGGTGGTGCTCTGCGGAGGCGGTACGGGTGGCCACATCTACCCGTTGCTCGCCTTCGCCGACTGCCTGCGCCGACACGACCCGAGCGTCCGGATCACCTGCCTCGGCACACCCAAGGGGCTGGAGAACGAGCTGATCCCGCCGGCCGGCTACGACCTGCGCCAGATCCCGGCCTACCAGCTGCCCCGCTCGGTCAACATGAGCCTGGTGCGCACCCCGGACCGGATGTGGAAGGCGGCCCGCGCGGCGGGCAAAGTGCTCGACGAGGTGCAGGCCGACGCCGTGATCGGCTTCGGCGGGTACGTCTCGGTCCCCGGCTACCTGGCCGCGTGGCGCCGCGAGCTGCCCATCGTCATCCACGAGGTGAACGTGCCGCCGGGCGTGGCCAACCGGCTCGGCATGAAGTTCACGAAGAACGTCGCGGTGGGCTTCCCGCACCAGCCGGCGCAGGCCGAGTCGCTGCGCGACGCCCGGGTGGTCGGGGTGCCGCTGCGCCGGGGCATCGCCGGGCTGGACCGGGCCGCCGTGCGCAACGCCGCCCGCGCCCACTTCGGGCTCCGCCCCGACCTGCCGGTGCTCTTCGTGGCCGGCGGCTCGCAGGGCGCCCGCTCGATCAACCTGGCGGTCTCCGGGGCGGCCAAGGAACTGGCCCGCAACGGCGTGCAGGTGCTGCACGTGATCGGCGCCCGCAACGAGGCGGTCTCCGTCCCCACCGACCTGCCGGTGCCGTACGTGACCCTGCCCTACCTGTCCGAGATGGAGCTGGGCTACGCGGCCGCCGACCTGATGCTGGCCCGCGGCGGCGCCATGACCTGCGCCGAGGTGGCCGCGATCGGACTGCCCACCATCTACGTGCCCTACCCGCACAGCAACCAGGAGCAGAAGCGCAACGCGCTGCCCGTGGTGGAGGCCGGCGGCGGGCTGCTCGTCGACGACGCCGAGCTGACCCCGGCCTGGGTGGAGCGCACGGTGATCCCGCTGATCCGGGACCCGCAGCGGCTCGCCGCGATGGGCGGCGCCGCGGCCGCGTACGGCCGGCGCGACGGCGACGTCGCCCTGCTGAACTTCGTCTACGAGGCGGTGAGCCGCTGATGGCGGCCGCCGCGACCGGAAGGTACGTCGCATGAACACCGCGCAGTTCACCCCCGCCGGCACCATGACCGCGGAGGACCTGGGCCGGATCCACCTGATCGGGGTGGGCGGCGTCGGCATGAGCGGCCTGGCCCGGCTCTTCCTCACCCGGGGCCTGCCGGTCTCCGGCAGCGAACTGCGGGAGTGGCCCTCCCTCGCCGGCCTGCGGGCGCTGGGTGGCACCATCCACATGAGCCACGAGGCGACCAACCTCGACGGCGTGGACACGGTCGTCTACTCCTCGGCCATCCCGCAGGACCATCTGGAGATGGCCGAGGCGCGCCGGCGCGGGCTACGCGTGCTGCACCGCTCCGAGGCCCTCGCCGCCGCGATGACCGGCCGCCGGACCGTGGCGGTCGCCGGCACCCACGGCAAGACCAGCACGACCTCAATGGTCACCATGGTGCTGCAGCAGGCCGGCACCGACCCGTCCTTCGTGATCGGCGGCGAGATCTCCGAGGTCGGCTCCGGCGCCCACCACGGCACCGGCGAGTACTTCGTGGTCGAGGCGGACGAGAGCGACCGCTCGTTCCTCATCTACCGCCCGTACGTGTCGATCATCACGAACATCGAGGCCGACCACCTCAACACCTACGGCGACCTCGCCAACCTGGAAGCGACCTTCGCCGAGTTCGCCCGGCTCACCGACCCCGAGGGCTTCATCGTCACCTGCGCCGACGACCCGGGCGGGCGGCGGCTGGCCGAGACGCTGCGGGCCGAGGGGCGCCGGGTCTGGACGTACGGCGAGTCCGCCGACGCCGACCTGAAGCTCAGCGCGATGGCCTCCTCCGCACAGGGGGTGCGCTACCTGGCCGAGATCGAGGGCCGGTCGCTGGGCGAGATCCGGCTGCCGATGCCGGGGCGGCACATGGGCCTCAACAGCGCCTCGGCGGTGCTCGCCGCGTACCTGCTGGAGCTGCCGATCACGGCGGCGGAGGCCGCGCTCGGCGCGTTCCCCGGCGTGCGGCGGCGCTTCGAGCGCAAGGGCGTCGCGGACGGCGTGCTGGTCTACGACGAGTACGCCTACCACCCGACCTCGATGACGCTGGCCCTGCAGACGCTGCGCGAGGTGGCCGGCGAGGGCCGGCTCATCGTGGTGTTCCAGCCCTACCGGCTGTACCGCACCCGGGACCTCCAGGCGGAGATCGCCGCCGCCCTCGGCATCGCCGACGAACTGGTGCTGCTGGAGGTCTTCGGCCCAGGCGAGCTGCGCCAGCCCGGCGAGGGCTCGGCCGCCCTGGTCCAGGTGGTGCCGCTGCCGGCGGACCGGAAGGTCTTCGTCGAGGCGTGGGACGACGTGCCGGCCGAGGTGGCCCGCCGGGCCCGGCCGGGCGACGTGGTGGTGACCATGGGCGCGCCGCCGATCTCGCTGATGGGCGACCAGCTGCTCGACGCCCTGCTGGCCCGGACCGGTGACGCCGCGGCGATCGGCACCGGCGTCGACCCGGACGGCGCGGCGGCCACGGCCGGATGAGCCCCGGCCCGGCCCGTGGCCGCACCCCCGGCCAGGACGGCGGGGCCGGCCGACGCAACCCGGTCCGCCGGTGGCAGCTGGTCCGGGCGAGCGCGGATGCCGTACCCCCGTCCACCCGGCGGTTCATGGCCCGGGCCCGGCAGCGGCGGATGCGCGCCGCGCTGCCCTGGGCGGTCACCGTCGCCGTGCTGGCGGTCGCCGGGCTGGTTGCCTGGACCGTGCTGAACACCGGCCTGTTCGGTGTCCGGGAGGTGCGGGTGGTCGGCGCGACGCTGGTCACCCCGGTCGAGGTGCGCGACGCCGCGGCCGTGCCCGACGAGGCTCCGCTGGCCCGGGTGGACCTGGCCGCGACCGCCCGCCGGGTCGGCACGCTCGCTCCGGTGGAGCGAGCCACGGTGGAGCGGGACTGGCCGGGCGCCCTGGTGATCCGGGTGGTGGAGCGGACCCCGGTGGCCGCGGTGCCGCAGGGCGAGCGCTGGGCGGTCGTGGACCGGGCCGGCGTGGTCTTCCAGAACCTGGATCAGGCGCCCGCCGGGCTGCCCGTCGTCCGGGTGGGCAGGCCGGCTCCCGACGACCCCGGCACCCGCGCCGGGCTGGACGTGCTCGCCGCGCTCAGCCCGAAGCTGCGCGGCGAGCTGGTCGCGGTGGACGTGGCCGGGCTGGCCCGGATCACCCTGCTGCTGCGCGACGACCGGAAGGTGGTCTGGGGCGACGCGACGCGCAGCCCGGACAAGTCCAAGGTGGCCACCGCCCTGCTCGGTCGGAAGGCCGACACGATCGACGTCAGCGCTCCGGACGTGGTCACGTTCCAGTGATCCGGCGGTCGGCCGACGTGAGCCGGCCCGCTCCACGGGCGACACGCCGGGCAGGTCCTTGGCTCAGCGCGCGGCGGCGCATACGTTGCCCCGAAGAGATCAGTGGTTGACATCGCTCTAAGCCTCTAGTAGAGGGTGAGGGTTTCAGCCGTCGGAACAGCTGGGAAATGCTCCGCCGCTGGTCTGGCCAAGCCGTGTGGGGTCGGCCCATGCCAATCTCGAAGGGAAAGGACCGGAGATGACACCTCCGCACAACTACCTGGCGGTCATCAAGGTCGTCGGCATCGGGGGCGGCGGCGTGAACGCCGTCAACCGGATGATCGAGGTTGGGCTCAAGGGCGTCGAGTTCATCGCGATCAACACCGACGCGCAGGCGCTGCTGATGAGCGACGCCGACGTCAAGCTCGACGTCGGCCGGGAGTTGACCCGAGGGCTGGGCGCCGGCGCCAATCCGGACGTCGGCAAGAACGCCGCCGAGGACCACCGCGACGAGATCGAGGAGGTGCTCAAGGGCGCCGACATGGTCTTCGTGACGTGCGGCGAGGGCGGCGGCACCGGCACCGGGGGCGCGCCGGTCGTGGCCAACATCGCCCGCAAGCTCGGCGCGCTCACCATCGGCGTGGTCACCCGGCCGTTCTCCTTCGAGGGCAAGCGCCGCCAGGTGCAGGCCGAGTCCGGCATCGACGAGCTGCGCAACCAGTGCGACACGCTCATCGTGATCCCGAACGACCGGCTGCTCGCGCTCGGCGACCGCAACATCTCCATGATGGACGCCTTCCGCACCGCGGACCAGGTGCTCCTCTCCGGTGTCCAGGGCATCACCGACCTGATCACCACGCCGGGTCTGATCAACCTGGACTTCGCCGACGTGAAGAGCGTGATGAGCGGCGCCGGCAGCGCGCTCATGGGCATCGGCAGCGCCCGCGGCGAGAACCGCGCCGTGGAGGCGGCCGAGGCGGCCATCTCCAGCCCGCTGCTGGAGCAGAGCATGGACGGCGCGCGGGGTGTGCTGCTCTCCATCGCCGGCGGCTCCGACCTGGGCCTGTTCGAGATCAACGACGCGGCCCAGCTGGTCACCGACGCGGCCCACCCGGACGCCAACATCATCTTCGGCGCGGTCATCGACGACGCGCTCGGCGACGAGGTGCGGGTGACCGTGATCGCGGCGGGCTTCGACGGGGGCGCGCCCGCGTACAAGGCGGTCGAGCCGTCCCGCAAGACCAACCAGAACCCGCCGACGCAGGCGAACGCGCCGGTCAGCCCGCCGGCCACCATGCCGGCCCCGCAGCAGTCGCCGCGCCGAGTGCTCTTCGACGACGTCGACGTGCCCGACTTCCTCAAGAACGGGTCCTGAGCCGCGCCGATGACCGACTCACCGACCACGGTGCGACCCGACCGTCGCGCCGAGCTGGCGGCCGGCCTCGCCCGGGTCCGGGCCCGGATCGCCCACGCCTGCGCGGCGGCGGGCCGGGACCCGGGCGAGGTCACCCTGGTCGCGGTGACCAAGACGTACCCGGCCGCCGACGTGGTCGCGCTGGCCGGGCTCGGGGTGACCGACGTGGGGGAGAACCGCGACCAGGAGGCTGCCCCGAAGGCCGCCGAGGCGGCCGCCGCCGGGGCCGCGCCGCGCTGGCACTTCATCGGCCAGCTCCAGCGCAACAAGGCCCGTTCGGTGGTCCGCTACGCCGACGTGGTCCAGTCGGTCGACAGCGTGCGCCTGGCCACCGCCCTGGACGGCGCCGCGGCCGCCGGCCGGGACCGGCCGCTGGACGTGCTGGTGCAGGTGAGCGTCGACGGCGACCCCGCGCGCGGCGGGGCATTGCCGGACGCGGCCGACCCGGACCGGGGGCTCGGTGCGGTGGCCGCGGCGGTGGCCGGGGCCGGCGCGTTGCGGCTCGCCGGCCTGATGGCGGTCGCCCCGCTGGGCTGGGAGCCGGACCGGGCGTTCGCCCGGCTGGCCGAGGTGGCGGCGCGATTCCGCGCCGACCATCCCGGTGCGACGGTGCTCTCGGCGGGCATGAGCGGCGATCTGGAAATTGCGATCGGATACGGCGCGACACATGTCCGCGTCGGCAGCGCGTTACTCGGAATGCGCCCCACGCTGCGGTAGCCTGACCGCGAAAGAAGCAAATTACAGCAGTGTTGTTCAGGAACGGCGTTCCCGTAGCCGGGGGCCGTGGCGAGCGGACCGCGAATCGCTCGCCAGGGGATTGCCGATCCGGTCCGGTGGGCATCGTTGTCCACTCGTGATCAAGCGACACGGCATCGGGGGCGCGTGCCGCACGGCGGACGGAAGGGCGCGGGGATGGGTGCACTGCGCAAGGCGGGGGTCTGGCTCGGTCTCGTCGAGGAGGACGATGAGCGGGCGTACGAGGACGGTGGCTACGACAAGGGTGGCTACCGCGAGTCGCGCTACCGGTCGAGCCGCTACTCGGAAGAGTTCGCCGACGACGAGGACGACGAGTCCGAGGAGCCGCCGGCGAGCCGTGGCCGGGCCGGCGACCGGGGCCGGCTGACCGAGCGCGCGTCGAGCCGCGCCGTCGAGAACGATCGTGCCGAGGTGGAGCGGCCGGAGCGGGCCGAGCGGTCCAGCGTCCGGTCGATCACCCGCTCCGGCGCGGGCGAGACCTCCGGCGCGCTGACCTACCACACGCGCGACAACCTCGCCCTGGCGCCGCAGGCCCAGCCGCGCGAGCGGGCGGTGGTGCCCGAGGACGAGCAGCGCTACCAGATCACCACCCTGCACCCGACCACCTACCGGGAGGCGCGCACCATCGGCGAGCACTTCCGCGACGGCGTGCCGGTGATCATCAACCTCACCGAGATGGACGAGGCGGATGCCCGCCGGCTGGTCGACTTCGCTGCCGGGCTGGCGTTCGGCCTGCGCGGTACGATCGAGCGCGTGACCAACCGGGTGTTCCTGCTCTCACCGGCCAACGTCCAGGTCACCGCGGAGGACAAGGCCAAGATCGCTGAGGGCGGCTTTTTCAGCATGAGCTAGCCCGCACGACCGAGGGACGTCGCCTGCCGTGTTGTCGATCCTGTTCCAGGTGCTCTATCTGCTCCTGTATTTCTTCCTTCTTGTGCTGTTGGCCCGATTTGTCCTCGGCGCCGTCCTGGCCTATGGTCGCCGCTGGCAACCGGGCCGTGGAGCATCGGCGGGACTGGAAGTCGTGTGGAGCGTCACTGATCCGCCCCTGCGCGCGTTGAGGCGTGTGATCCCACCACTGCGAATTGGTACCGTGAGCATCGACCTGGCCTCCCTTGTGCTCCTGGTTATCCTGTTCGTGCTGATGGAGTTCGTGTTTAGGCGCCTGATCGTGGCCTTTGCCTGACCAGAGCGCTTTCGCGGCCGCAACTGACCCGAGGAGTTTCGATGCCGCTGACCCCGGCCGACGTCCACAACGTCGCCTTCAAAAAGCCGCCGATCGGCAAGCGGGGCTATGACGAGGAGGAGGTCGACGCCTTCCTGGACGAGGTCGAGCGCGAGCTCGCCCGTCTGATCGAGGAGAACAACGAGCTGCGCGCCCAGGTGGAGCGCGGCGGTCGGGGTGGCGCTCCCGCCGGCCCCGGCGGCGACGCCCGGCTCGCGGCGGAGCTCAACGACGTCAAGGCCCAGCTCGACCGGGTGCAGCGCGACAAGGCGGCCGCCGAGCAGGCGGCCCGCGCGATGCAGGCCGAGCTGGAGCAGGTCCGCGCCCAGGGTGGCCCGGCGGCCTCCGCCGCCGCGGACGGCGAGCAGCAGGCGCTGCGAGTGCTCATGATGGCCCAGCGCACCGCCGACGACCACGTGTCCGACGCCCGGCGCGAGGCCGACCAGCTGCTCTCCGAGGCCCGTTCCAAGGCCGAGGAGGTCACCCGCGAGGCCCGCGCCAAGGCCGACGCCCTGGAGCGGGACGCCCGCCAGCGGCACCAGGAGGCCATGGGCGGCCTGGACGCCAAGCGCACCGCGCTGCAGAAGCACATCGAAGAGCTCAAGCAGTTCGAGCGCGAGTACCGCACCCGCCTCAAGGCGTACCTGGAGAGCCAGCTGCGCGACCTCGACGGTCGCGGCCAGGGCCTCGAGGTCGAGATGAACCGCTCCGAGGGCACCCGTGCCGCCGGCGGCAGCAACGGCCTCGCCACCGCCGGCCTGGCCGGCTCCTACGGCGGCGGCGGCCGCACGGGCTCGCTCGAGTCCGGCCGCTGATCCCGGCGTCGGTGGTCGTCCCCGCGGCGGCCACCGACAACGCAGACCGACACGACGCGGCCGGGGGTGAGCCGTGATAGCCGCCAGCATCCTGCTCATCCTCGTCGCGGTCGTGCTCCTGGTGGCCGGGCTGGCCGGTGGGTCCAGCCCGCTGCTGATCACCTCGATCGCGGTCAGCCTGCTGGCCGCCGTCGCCCTCGTCGCGTTCGCCCGCCAGGCGGCCGGCGCAAGGGCCACGGCGGGCCGGGAGACCGGGCCGCGTCGCCGGACCGCAACGACCGGCCCGTCCCCGGACGAGCCGGAGATCCCGGTCCCGCACCGCACGTCGCCGGTCGGCACCGGTGGACCCGGGTGGCGGCAACCACCCGGGCCACCGGTGGCCGACCCGTTCGACCCGCCGGCCGCCGCGTACGGCCCGCCGGCCGAGCGGTTCGAGCCCGACCCGTTCGAGCCGGACCCGTTCGCGCCGCCGGCCGAGCCCTACTCGCCGCCCGCTCCCCGCGGCCCGTCCCGGGCCGAGACGGCCTCCGACGCGCCGACTCCCACGTCGCCGGCGCCGGACGGCCCGTTCGAGGGCGATCCGCCGGCCGAGTTCCTGACCGCCGGGGAGGTCGCGCGGCTGGTCCGGCTCGACGGCGAGGTCCGGGTGGTCGACGGCCATCCCCGCTTCCACCTGCCCGGCTGCCCTCAACTGGTGGGCCGGGTCGACGAGCCCCTGCCGGTCGCCGAGGCGGTCGGGCTGGGCTTCACCCCGTGCGGCCGCTGCGCGCCGGCCACCACGCTGCTCGCCGAGTCCCGGCCGCACTGATCATGGTGACCATGGACGACACGCTCACCGTCGCCGTACGCGTGAAGCCCGGCGCCTCGCGGGCCCGGGTCGGCGGCCGGTTCGACGGGCCGCACGGGCCGGCCCTGGTCGTCGCGGTGAACGCGCCCGCGGTGGACGGCCGGGCCACCGAGGCGGCCCGCCGCGCCCTGGCCGACGCGCTCGGCGTCCGGCCGGCGGCGGTCTCCCTGCGGTCCGGCGCGGCCAGCCGGGACAAGCTCTTCCTCGTTGAGCACCCGGCCCCCGGGCTGCCCGACGTGCTCCGGCGGCTCCGCGACGGATCGGCCGGGTGAGGACCCTCCGGATCGGCCGCGGATGACGCCGGGGCTCGATGTCGCGCTGCTGGTGGGCGCGGCCGTTCTGCTGGTCGCGGTGGGCGCGGTGCGCTTCTCCACCCGGCTCGGCGTGCCGAGTCTCCTGGCCTACCTGGCGCTCGGGGTGGCCATCGGCGAGGCCGGCCTGGGCATCCGCTTCGACGACGTCGAGCTGACCCGGGTGCTCGGCTTCTGCGCGCTCATCGTGATCATCGCGGAGGGCGGGCTGAGTGCCCGGTGGAGCACCCTGCGGCCGGTGCTCGGTCTGGCCGCCGCGCTCTCCACGGTCGGCGTGGCGGTCAGCATCCTGGTCGTCGGCGTGGTGGTGCACCTGCTGCTCGGCCTGGACTGGCGGCTGGCGTTGCTGTACGGGGCGGTGCTCTCCTCCACCGACGCGGCGGCCGTCTTCGCCACCCTGCGCCGGCTGCGCCTGCCGCCCCGCCTGGTGGCCACCCTGGAGGCCGAGTCCGGGATCAACGACGCGCCGGTCGTCATCCTGGTGCTGCTGCTGTCCCGGGCCGGGGTGGAGGCCGCCCACCCGTGGTGGTACGAGGTGCTCCTGGTCGGCTACGAGCTGGGCGTCGGCGCGGCGGTCGGGGTGGCCGCCGGGATCACCGGCCGGTACGCGCTGCGCCGGGCCGCCCTGCCGTCCTCCGGCCTCTACCCGATCGCGGTGGTCGGCTTCACGGTGCTGGCGTACGCGGCCGGCTCGGTGCTGCACGCCTCGGGCTTCCTCGCCGTCTACGTGGCCGGCGTCCTGCTCGGCAACGCCCGGCTGCCGCACCGGCAGGCCATCCTGGGCTTCGCCGACGGGCTGGCCTGGCTGGCCCAGATCGGCCTGTTCGTGCTGCTCGGCCTGCTGGTCTCGCCGAGCCGGCTGGACGCGGCGGTGCTGCCGGCGGTGGTCACCGGGCTGGCCCTGCTGCTGCTCGCCCGGCCGCTGTCGGTGGCGGTGTCCGCGCTGCCGTTCCGGTTCCGGCTGCGCGAGCAGCTCTTCCTCTCCTGGGCCGGGCTGCGCGGCGCGGTGCCGATCGTGCTGGCCACCATCCCGCTCTCGCTGCGGGTGCCGGGCGCCGACCGGCTCTTCGACGCGGTCTTCGTGCTGGTGGTGATCTTCACGTTGCTCCAGGCCGGGACCCTGGCGCCGGCGGCCCGCCGGCTCGGGGTGACCGCGCCGGCCGAGGCCGCGGAGATCCTGCTGGAGACGGCGCCGCTGGAGCGGATGCGGGCCGACCTGCTCCAGTTGGAGGTGCCGCCCGGTTCCCGGCTGGGCGGGGTGCACGTGGACGAGCTGCGGCTGCCGGTGGGCGCCTCGGTGACGCTGGTGCTGCGGGACGGGGTGGGCTTCGTGCCCGGCCCGGACACCCGGTTGAAGGTCGGCGACAGCCTGCTCATCGTGGCCACGGCGGAGGTACGGGACGAGGCGGAGCGGCGGCTGCGGGCGGTGAGCCGCCGGGGTCGGCTGGCCCGGTGGTTTGGCGAGTACGGCGAGGACCGGACCGGCTGATCTGCTAGCGTTCCCTTTGCCCCGATTGGTGGCAGTTCGGGGCTGAATCGCGGTGCGACGGTGCGGCACGTTGTCGGACGCCTGTACGTTCCGTATTCTTGCCACCCTCCGGAGTGCGCGGCCGCATCGCCGTGCGCCCGTTCTGTACATGGGGGACGCCCGTGCTGGCGACCCCCGCCCAGGCACGCTGACCGCCGCGGCACGCGGCTGAGGGAGCTGACGATGGCGAAGCCAGCCGACACCAGGACCGCCGGCCGTAAGCCGGTGGCGAAGGCCACCCGCAGCGCGGCGGAGACCGAGAAGATCCGGGCCGCCCTGGCGGCACGGCGGGACGAGCTCAACGCCGAGTACGATCAGACGCTGAGCGAGATCACCGAGCTGCAGCGCGACCGGCTGACCGACTCGGCCGGGGACGACCAGGCCGACACCGGCACCAAGACGTTCGAGCGTGAGCAGGAGATCTCTCTCGCCAACAGCATCAAGGAACGGATCACGCAGGTCGAGCGCGCCCTGGAGCGCCTCGACGAGGGTGGCTACGGCTGGTGTGAGCGGTGCGGCAACCCGATCCCGGTGGAGCGGCTCGCCGCCTTCCCGTCGGCCACCCTCTGCGTGAGCTGCAAGCAGCTGGAGGAGCGGCGCTGACGTCCGTTCCCCAGCCGCCGAACGGCAGACGGTGACCGCCACCGTCGCGAGCGTCGATGGGGAGCAGATGACCGCAGCACCGCCCGCCGGGTCCGGCACCGCCGAATCGGGCACCGGCACGCCCCGCCGCAAGGCGACCGGCCTGCTGCTCGGGGTCGCCCTGACCTCCCTGGTCGCCGACCTGGTCACCAAGCAGCTCGCGCTCTCGGAGCTCACCGGGCGCGGCCCGGTGTCGCTGCTCGGCGGGGCGGTCTACCTCAGCCTGACCCGCAACAGCGGCGCCGCGTGGAGTATCGGCTCCGACCACACCTGGGTCTTCCCGCTGATCACCCTCGGCGTGATCGCCTGGATCGCCTGGATGGCGCTGCGGCTGCGGTCGCTGCCCTGGGCCGTGTCGCTCGGGCTGGTGCTGGGCGGGGCGCTGGGCAACCTCACCGACCGGGTCTTCCGGGCACCCGGGCACTTCGTCGGCCACGTGGTCGACATGGTCAGCCTCTTCGACCCGTACGGGCAGGTCTGGCCGGTGTTCAACCTGGCCGACAGCTCGCTGGTCTGCGGCGTGCTGCTGGCGGTGTTCCTGGAGCTGACCGGCCGGCAGCGGGACGGCTCCCGGGCCACCGCCGCGCGGTCCGTCGCCGAGGCTCCCGCCGGGCAGCGGGAGCGCGCGTGACCTCCGCCTTCGCCGCCGGCGGCGACCACCGGTCCCTGCCCGTCCCGGACGGGCTCGACGGCATGCGGCTGGACCAGGCCGTCTCCCGGCTCTTCGGGCTGTCCCGGACGGCCGCGGCCGCGCTGGTCGACGCCGGGGACGCGCTGGTCGACGGCGCGGCCCGGCCCAACTCGCACAAGGTCAAGGCGGGCTCCTGGCTGGAGGTCACGCTGCCCGCGCCGGCCGCCCCGCCGACCGTGGTGCCGCAGGCCGTGCCCGGCCTCACCGTGGTCTACGCCGACGACGACATCGTGGTGGTGGACAAGCCGGTCGGGGTGGCCGCCCACCCCAGCCCGGGCTGGACCGGCCCGACCGTGATCAGCGGGCTGGCCGGGATCGGCCACCGGATCTCCACCAGCGGCGCCGCCGAGCGGCAGGGCGTGGTGCACCGGCTCGACGTGGGCACCACCGGGGTCATGGTGGTGGCCAAGAGCGAGCAGGCGTACACCGCGTTGAAGCGGGCGTTCAAGTACCGCGAGGTGGAGAAGCGCTACCACGCCGTGGTGCAGGGCCACCCGGACCCGCTGCGGGGCACCATCGACGCGCCGATCGACCGGCACCCGCACCACGACTACCGCTGGGCGGTGGTCTCCGGCGGCAAGCCGAGCATCACCCACTACGACACCCTCGAGGCGTTCCCCTCGGCCAGCCTGCTCGACGTGCGGCTGGAGACCGGGCGTACCCACCAGATCCGGGTGCACTTCTCCACGCTGCGGCACCCCTGTGTGGGCGACCTCACCTACGGCGCCGACCCGACCCTGTCCGCCCGGCTCGGGCTGAGCCGCCAGTGGCTGCACGCCCGCTCGCTGAGCTTCCTGCACCCGCGAACCGGCGACGAGGTCACCTTCGTCAGTGAATACCCGGACGACCTGGCCCGGGCGCTGGAGATCCTCAGCGACTGACCCGCCGATGAGCACCGACACCGAGCCGCCGCGCCGGTCGCGCACCACCGCGCTCACCTGGCTCGCCCTGGCCTGCGCGCTGGTGGTGCTGGTGGTCGCCGTCGCGCAGCGGCGGGACCAGCCGGTGGGGGACCGCACCGTGGGTGAGGTGACCCGGGTCGGGGTGACCGACGGCGATTCCGTCCCGGCCTACCTGCGCGCCGCCGCCGACGAACTCGGCCGGCTCGACGCCCCGGCGTCCGGCAGCTACGCCCTGGTGTCGTTCGCCGCGTACCTGACGCCGGCGCAGGTGGCCACCGCGCTGGGCGGCGCCCCGGTCTCCGCCGTGCTGGCCCGGGTGCCGGTGCCCGGGCGGCAGACCGAGATCGTCCGGATCGCCGCGTTGCGCGTCCCCGACGACGTGGTCGCGGGAATGGCCGAGGTGGCCGTGCGCAAGGACCGGGAGGCCGCCGACTACCGGGCCCGCGCCGCCGCCCCGGCGGCCACCGCCGATCCCGAGCTGCGCCGGGTGTACGACACCGGGGCCGTCGTGGCGGCGCGGGAGGCGGTCGGCTACCGGACGGCCTGCGCCTGCGTCTACGCCGCGGTGGTCCGGGACGCCCCGGACGCTCTGCGGGCGCTGGCCGCCCGTTCCGGCGTCCGCGCGGTCGACCCCGCCCCGGAGGTGACCCGGTTGGACCGCACGGTGTTCACCCCTCCGCTGCCGGAGCAGCGGGACGTGGCCCGGCCGCCGGCCGACACCGGGCTCGCGCCGAACGTTGGTATGGCCGATTCGTCGGAATCCGCACCGACGGTGACCGGATCCTCACCGGCCGCCAGCCGGCCCGCCGCCGGGGCGGGACCGCCCAATCCCGCTCCCACCTCCTGAGACGTGCAGGTGGAAGGCCTCGTGCCCGGCCCCGCGGTGAGGACAGGCACCGGGGGATGTGCGCGCCGGGGTGTGGTCCGAATAGGGTTTCGTTCGTAGCCTGTCAGACGGAGATCGATGGGCTGGGGGAGGGGCGAGGCCTTGGACGGCAGCGAGACCGGTTGGGGTCGGCAGGCTGAGCCGGCACCACGGTGGCGGGCGCTGCTCGACCGGGCCCGGCTCGGCGGTCGCGGCGCGGAGCATCCCGACGCCGACCACCGCCCCGAAGAACCCCCGCCGCCGACCCAGGAGCCGCTGCCCCGGCGCGGCGCGGGCACCGGCTGGACCGGCCGGGCGCAGGCCGTCGCCCACCCCGCCGACGCGTCTTTCGACGCCGATCCGGCCTACCGCGTCGAGGCGACCTACCGGGTGGAGCCGGCCTACCGGGTCGACCCGCGCTACGGCGGCGAGCCGGCCTACCGGGCGGAGCCCGCGTACCGCGCCGAGCCGGAGCCGCGCGCCGAGCCGTCCTGGCGCGCCGAGCCGGTCCACCCGCCGGAGCCGGGCTATCCCGAGCCGCAGGCGCGCGGTCGGGGCACCGCCTCGGTCGAGTCCCGGTACGCCCTGCTCGACGGCGGCTACCAGCCCGACCCGCCCCCGGCGGAGTCCCGCTACGCGCTGCTGGACCGGGGCCGCTACCGGCCGGAGACCCACCCCGCCCCCGAGCCGGCCCCGCCCGCCCCTGGCTACCCGGCCCAGACCGAGGCCTACCCGGCCCAGACCGAGGCCTACCCGGCCCAGACCGAGGCCTACCCCGCCCGGATCGAGCCCGCCCGGATCGAGCCCGCCCGGATCGAGCCGGCCCGGGTGGAGTGGCGCGCACCGGAACCGGAGACCGAGCTGGAACGGGCGGCCGGGGTGCTCCGCCGCGAGCTGGGTGGGCCCCGGGTGCTCGCCTTCGCCAACCCCAAGGGCGGGGTGCACAAGACCACCGCCACCGTGCTCGCCGCGGCCACCGTGGGCAGCATCCGCGGGCGCGGGGTGCTGGCCTGGGACGACAACGAGCTGCGTGGCACCCTCGGCCTGCGCGCCGGCAGCGCCCGGCACGCCCGCACCATCCGGCACCTGATCCACGACCTCGCGCAGATCGAGATCCTGGAGGGCGCCACCCTCCTGGAGCACCTCGACGACTACCTGCGGCACGCCTCCGACGGCTCGTACGACGTGCTGGCCGGCGAGGAGAGCCCGCGCTTCGCCCAGCGGCTGGACCAGTTCACCGTCAAGCGGGTGCTGGAGCTGCTGCGCCGCACCCACGACGTGGTCTGCGTGGACACCGGCAACAACGTGGAGAGCCCCAACTGGCGCACCGTCATGCAGGCCGCCGACCAGCTCGTGGTGACCACCGTGCCCCGGGAGGACGCCGCGTTCAGCGCCGACTGGATGCTCGACCTGCTGCACGAGGAGGGCATGGGCGAGCTGGCCGACAACGCCGTCACCCTCATCTCCTGCCCCACCCCCGGTCGTACCGCGCTCCAGGACGACCTGGAGCGGCACTTCGCCACCCGGACCCGGGCGGTGGCCGTGGTGCCCTACGACCCGGCGCTGGAGACCGGCTCCTCGATCGAATATCACCAGCTCCAGGCGGAGACCCGGCAGGGCTGGCTCAAGGCCGCCTCGGTGATGCTGGAACCGTTCGGCCGCTGACCGCCACCGCCGCCCCGCGCCGCCCTGTCGCCTGAGAGGATCACGGGGTGAGTCCGGACACCCCTGATTCCCAGCGGGCCGCCGACGGTCCCGCCGCGCCCGGCGACGCCGCCCGCCCGCCCGCCGGTGCGGACAGCTCCCCGCGGCCCGACCGGCCGACCGACGGCGCACCGCCCGACCGGCCCCCGGCCGAGGGGGAGGTGCCCGGCTGGCCCGGCGGCCTGCCGGTGCCCGCCGGCACCCCGGTCACCGCGCCCGGCGCGGACCCGCTCGCCGGCTACCCGGGCGTCGTCGGAGCCGCGCCCGGCGCGGATCCGCTCGCCGGCTACCCCGGTGTCGTCGGCGCCGCGCCCGGTGTGCCGTCCGCCACCCGGCGGGCCGGGGGCCGGGCCGCCGCGGTCGCCCTCGGCGCGGCGCTGCTGCTCACCGCGCTCGGCGCGCCCCTGGGCCTGCTCTGGGCGCTGGTGGCCCCCGGCACGCCGGTGCAGATGACCGCCGACGGCGCCGTCTACGCCACCCCGCAGCCGGAGCAGCCCATCGCCGCGGACGGCTGGTTCAGCCTGCTCGGCCTCGGCTTCGGGGTGCTCGCCGCCATCACCCTCTGGGTGGTGCTGCGCCGCCGGCGCGGCCCGGTCGGCCTGGTCGCCGGGGCGCTCGGCGGGCTCGGCGCGGCGGTCGTGGCCTGGCAGGTCGGGCGCCGGATCGGGCTCGGCGCCTACCAGCGGCTGCTGGACAGCGCGCCGCCCGGGACCGACTTCACCAAGCCCGCCGACCTGCGCGCCGGCGGGATCGACTGGTACGGGCCGCTGCCCGTGCCGCACGGCAACCTGCTGCTGGCGGCGTTCGGCGCGGCCGTGACGTACACCCTGCTGGCCGGCTGGTCGCGGTGGCCCTCGCTGCGGCCGGAGCCCAAGTGGGACGGCGGCTGGGCGCCCGGCGGGCCGGGGATCAGTTCGGAACCGGGGGACCAGCCAGCTCGCTGAGCGGCACCGGGACGGCCCGGATCTCGCGCAGCAGGGCGGTCTCCCGGTTGAGCAGGCGCAGCTCGGCCCGGAGCCGGCCGGCGGTGTCGTCGATGGCGAGCAGCCGCTGCCGGTCGTCGACGGTCAGCGCCGCGGTCGCGGCGACCAGGTGCGACAGCACGGTCGGATCCTCCGGCAGCTGCTCGGAGATCTCCTGCGGGTCGGGCCGGACCAGGCCCAGGTACTGCCGGAAGACCGAGATCACCCGGGCGGCCAGCAGGTCGGCCACCTCGTCGGCGCCGGCCGGCTCGGGCAGCCACTCCACCTCGGCGGTCAGGTAGGGCGCGGCGGCGTCGTCGACCTCGGCGATGCGGAACCGCCGCCGCCCCACGGTGACGATGTCGAACCCGCCGTCGGCCAGCTCGGTGACCTGCCGCAGCTCGGCGGTGCAGCCCACCTCGTGCAGGGTGACCTCGCCGCCGGCGGGGCCCGGGCGGCCCGGCGGCCCGGGCGGCGCGACCTCCCAACCGGCCTGGATCGCCACCACCCCGAACTCGCGCGCCGCGCCCTCGGGCAGCCCGATCAGGTGGCGCACCAGCGCCTGGTAACGC
The DNA here is from genome assembly GCF_042872345.1 of Micromonospora sp. NPDC005299. NCBI lineage: Bacteria > Bacillati > Actinomycetota > Actinomycetes > Micromonosporales > Micromonosporaceae > Micromonospora > Micromonospora sp. NPDC005299. The sequence goes on along the minus strand of NZ_JBIAKG010000009.1, from coordinate 128,836 downwards.
TCCTCGAAGATGTGCAGCGGGAGGACCAGCCCCGGGAAGAGGACCGTCCCGAGCGGGAAAACCGGCAGCCGTGCGGTCACGTGATCGAGAGTATCCCGATCGTGCCCCGGCGGCGTGTCCCGGCTCACCGTCCCGGCGTACGGGCGGCTTCGGTCGGCGCGCGGGCCGGCCGCCTAGACTCGCAAGGGTGTTGAACCGGATCGACCTGCGCGGCGGGTCCCGCGACCCGCGCCGCCTGCTGCCCCGTGCCCAGCTCGACGTCTCCGTGGCCGTCGAGCGGATCCGCCCCCTCGTCGAGGCGGTCCGGGAGCATGGGTACCCGGCGATCCGCGAGGCGAGCGAGCGGTTCGACGGCATCTCCCCGGAGCACCTGCGGGTGCCGGTCGACGTGATCCGCGCGGCCGAGGACACCCTCGACCCGCAGGTCCGCGCCGCGCTGCTGGAGTCGATCACCCGCACCCGCACGGTCCACGCCGACCAGCGCCGCGCCGACCACACCACCCAGGTGGTGCCGGGCGGCACGGTGACCGAGCGCTGGGTGCCGGTCGACCGCGTCGGCCTCTACGTCCCCGGCGGCCTGGCCATGTATCCGTCGACCGTGGTGATGAACGTGGTGCCCGCCCAGGCGGCCGGGGTCCGCTCGCTGGTGGTGGTCAGCCCGCCGCAGAAGGAGAACGGCGGCCTGCCCGACCAGCGGGTCCTCGCCGCCTGCGCGCTGCTCGGCGTCGACGAGGTCTACGCGGTCGGCGGCGCCCAGGCGGTGGCCATGCTGGCGTACGGCGCGACCGTCGACCCGGCGGGCGCCGAGCGCTGCGACCCGGTCGACATGATCACCGGCCCCGGCAACATCTGGGTCACCGCCGCCAAGCGGCTGCTGCGCGGCGTGGTCGGCATCGACGCCGAGGCCGGGCCCACCGAGATCGCCATCCTGGCCGACGACACCGCCGACCCGGCGCACGTCGCCGCCGACCTCATCAGCCAGGCCGAGCACGACCCCCTCGCGGCCAGCGTGCTGGTCACCCCGTCGCCGGCGCTCGCCGACGCGGTCGACGCCGAGCTGGCCCGGCAGGTGCCGGCCGCGAAGCACGCCGAGCGGATCGGCACCGCGCTGCGCGGCGAGCAGAGCGGGGTCGTCCTCGTGGACGACCTGGAGGCCGGGCTGCGGGTGGTCGACGCGTACGCGGCCGAGCACCTGGAGATCCAGACCGCGGACGCGCGCGAGTGGGCGCTGCGGGTGCGCAACGCCGGCGCGATCTTCGTCGGCGCCTGGTCGCCGGTGTCGCTCGGCGACTACTGCGCCGGCTCCAACCACGTGCTGCCCACCGGCGGCTGCGCCCGGCACTCCTCCGGGCTGTCGGTGCAGTCCTTCCTGCGCGGCGTCCACCTCGTGGAATACACCCGCGACGCGCTGCACGAGGTGGCCCCGCACGTGGTCACCCTGGCCGGCGTGGAGGACCTGCCGGCGCACGGCCAGGCGGTCAGCGCGCGCTTCCCGGGGGAGACCTCGTGACCACCCTCGACGACCTGCCGATCCGCGACGACCTGCGGGGCCTCAGCCCGTACGGGGCGCCGCAGCTCGACGTGCCGGTGCGGCTGAACACCAACGAGAACTCCTACCCGGTGCCCGAGCCGGTGGTCGAGGCGATCGGCAAGGCCCTCGCGGCCGAGCTGCGCGACCTCAACCGCTACCCCGACCGGGACGCCATGGCGCTGCGCGCCGACCTCGCGGACTACCTCGGCCACGGGCTCACCGTCGACCACGTCTGGGCGGCCAACGGCTCCAACGAGATCCAGCAGCAGCTGCTCCAGGCGTTCGGCGGCCCCGGGCGCACCGCGCTCGGCTTCACCCCGGCGTACTCGATGCACCCGCTGCTGGCGCTCGGCACCGGCACCGGCTGGATCCCCGCCGCCCGCGACGCGGACTTCGGGCTGACCGTGGCCGACGCCGTCGCCCAGGTCCGGGCGCACCGGCCCGACGTGGTCTTCCTCTGCTCGCCGAACAACCCGACCGGCACGGCGCTCGACCCGGCCGTGGTCGCCGCCGTGCTGGCCGAGGCGCCCGGCATGGTGGTCGTGGACGAGGCGTACGCCGAGTTCGCCCGGCCCGGCACGGTCAGCGCGCTCGCCGTGCTGCCCGGGCACCCCCGGCTGGTGGTCACCCGGACCATGAGCAAGGCCTTCGGCTTCGCCGGCGGCCGGCTCGGCTACGTGGCCGCCGATCCGGCCGTGGTGCAGGCTGTGCAGTTGGTCCGGCTGCCGTACCACCTCTCGGCGCTCACCCAGGCCGCCGCCCGCGCGGCGCTGGCCCACCGCGACGCCCTGCTCGGCACGGTGGCCGCGATCATGCGGCAGCGCGACCGGATCGTCGCCGAACTGCGCGCCCGCGGGCACCGGGTGGCCGACAGCGACGCCAACTTCGTGCTCTTCGAGGTCGGCGGCGACCAGGCCACCGCCTGGCGCACCCTGCTCGCCGCCGGCGTGCTGGTCCGCGACGTCGGCCTGCCCGGCTGGCTGCGGGTCACCGCCGGCACCCCCGCCGAGACCGACGCCTTTTTGTCTGCGATGGAGAAGCTGTCATGAGCCGGACCGCCCGGGTGGAGCGGATCACCAAGGAGACCAAGGTCCTCGTCGAGATCGACCTCGACGGCACCGGCAAGGCCGACATCGAGACCGGCGTCGGCTTCTACGACCACATGCTCCACCAGATCGCCCGGCACGGTGGCTTCGACCTGACCGTGCACACGGTCGGCGACCTGGAGATCGACGCCCACCACACCATGGAGGACACGGCGCTCGCGCTGGGCGCCGCGTTCGACCAGGCGCTGGGGGACAAGGCCGGCATCCGGCGGTACGGCTCGGCCACCGTCCCCATGGACGAGGTGCTGGTCCGGGCCGCGGTCGACCTCTCCGGCCGGCCCTACGTGGTGCACGATGAGCCGGCGCTCGCGCCGTACATCGGGCCGGTCTACCCGACCAGCATGACCCGGCACATCTGGGAGTCGTTCGGCCAGGCCGCCCGGGTCAGCCTGCACGTGGACGTGCTGCGCGCGGCCCGGCCGGGCGGCCACCCGGACGCCCACCACGTGGTCGAGGCCCAGTTCAAGGCGGTCTCCCGGGCGTTGCGTGAGGCCACCTCGATCGACCCGCGCGCCGCGGGCGCGATCCCCAGCACGAAGGGCGCGCTGTAATGGGCGCGCGGAACGCGGCGCAGCGGACAACCGCCGTCGCGAATGAGGGGCGGCACTGATGGGGCGGCCGCTGCCGACGTTGCTGCTGATCCTGGCCGGGGTGCTGGTCGGCGGGACCTGGTCGCTCTACAAGCAGGGCGCCGCCCGCGGCGCGGTGGTGATCACCGGCCTGCTGGCCGTGCTGGCCACCGCCGGTGGGCTGCTCTGGCTGCTGCCGGGGGAGGGCTGATGGGCAGGCGGGTCGTGGTGCTCGACTACGGGTCGGGCAACCTGCGGTCGGCCGAGCGCGCCCTGGCGCGGGTCGGGGCGGACGTCACCGTCACCGCCGACCTGACCGCCGCCGCCGAGGCCGAGGGCCTGGTGGTGCCGGGCGTCGGCGCGTTCGCCGCCTGCATGGCGGGGATCGAGGCGCTGGGCGCCGGCCCGGTCATCGCCGACCGGGTCGCCGCCGGCCGCCCGGTGCTCGGCATCTGCGTCGGCATGCAGGTGCTCTTCGAGCACGGCGACGAGCACGGCGTGGTCACCAAGGGGCTCGGGCTGCTGCCCGGCGGGGTGACCAGGCTGCCCGCGCCGCGGCTGCCGCACATGGGGTGGAACACCGTGCAGGCCCCGGCCGGCTCGGTGCTCTTCGCCGGCCTGCCGGCCGACGCCCGGTTCTACTTCGTCCACTCCTACGGGGCGACCGCCCCCGCCGCGCTGGCCGCCGCCGGTGCCACCGTCACCACCGCCCACCACGGCACGGACTTCGTCGCCGGGATCGAGCGGGGCCCCCTGTCGGCGGCCCAGTTCCACCCGGAGAAGTCGGCCGACACGGGTGCTACCCTGCTGCGCAACTGGCTGACGACCCTGTGAGTGCGAGGAGCGAGCCGGGTTTGCGAGCCCCACGGCCGCGACCAGCCGGCGGCGCAGCGTGAGCAAGGAGCGGGCCCGGCGCCGGGAGGCACGCCAGGCCGAGCAGGAGCGGGAACGCGCCGCGCGCGCCCGCCGGGTGGCGCGCCGGGCACGGCGACGCGCCGTCGTACGCCGGTTGACGCTCACCCCGCGGCGGGGCCGGACCGGCCGGCTGCGCCGGCACAGCCGTGGCGAGCGGGCGGCGATCGCGCTGCTCACCGGCGCGGCGGTGGCCGGCATCTGGAGTTTCGTCGACGACCTGGCGCTGCGGCTGGCGTTGGTCGTGTTGTTACTGCTGGTCCTGCCCGCGATCGTGGTGATCGCCCTGGACCGCCGTTGAAGATGCGAGGAGAAGAGCGTTGACTCTCACCCTGTTGCCCGCCGTGGACGTCGCCGACGGCCAGGCCGTCCGGCTCGTCCAGGGCGCCGCCGGTAGCGAGACCGCGTACGGCGATCCGGTGGAGGCCGCCCTCGCCTGGCAGTCCGACGGGGCGGAGTGGATCCACCTGGTCGACCTGGACGCCGCGTTCGGCCGGGGCACCAACGCCCATCTGCTCGCGGAGGTGGTCCGCCAGCTCGACGTGAAGGTCGAACTCTCCGGCGGCATCCGGGACGACGAATCGCTGCAGGCCGCGCTGGGCACCGGAGCGGCCCGGGTCAACATCGGCACCGCCGCGCTGGAGAACCCGGAGTGGTGCGACCGGATCTGCGGCGAGTACGGCGACAAGGTGGCCATCGGGCTGGACGTGCGCGGCCGTACCCTCTCCGCGCGCGGCTGGACCCGTGACGGCGGCGACCTCTACGAGGTGCTGGACCGGCTGGACAAGGCCGGTGCCGCCCGCTACGTGGTCACCGACATCACCAAGGACGGCACCATGCGCGGGCCGAACCTGGACCTGCTGCGCGAGGTCTGCGCCCGCACCGACGCCCCGGTGATCGCCTCCGGCGGCGTGTCCACCCTGGACGACCTGCTCGCCCTGGCCACCCTGGAGTCGGTGGGTGTGGAGGGCGTGATCGCCGGCAAGGCGCTCTACGCGGGGGCGTTCACCGTCGCCGAGGCACTCTCCACCCTGCGGGCCGGGGCGTGACCGCCGTCGCGGGCGACAGCGCCGGGTCGGAGCTGGACCTCTCGGGTGACGGTTCGGCCGTCACCCGGCTCGGTTCGGGCGGCCCGTGGGAGGCGCTCTACGGCTACTGCCGGGTGGTCCGGGCCGGGCAGTCGGCCCTCACCGCCGGCTGCACCTCGACGGTGGACGGCCGGGTGGCCCACGTCGGGGACGCCGCCGCGCAGACCGCCCAGGCGATCCGGATCGGCCTGGACGCGCTCGCCGAGGTCGGCGCCGGGCCGGCCGACGTGGTGCGCACCCGGATGTACGTGACCGACCGGATGTACGCCGACGAGGTGGGCCGGGCGCACAACGCGGTGTTCGGCGCGGTCCGCCCGGTGGCCACCATGGTGGTGGTGGCCGGGCTGATCGACCCGGACCACCTGGTCGAGGTCGAGTTGGAGGCCTGGCTCGGCGACCGCTGAGGGCGCCGTCCCGCGGTGTGAGGGCGGTCACCTCGCAGCCCGATCGATTGTGCACAACTCAATTGGGCGCTACGGTTTGCGGGTGACCGATGATCTGGTGCTGCGCCGGCAGGTGTGCTTCGCCCTCTACGCGGCGTCGCGCGCCCTCACCGACGTCTACCGGCCCATCCTCGACGAGCACGGCCTGACCTACCCGCAGTACCTCGTGCTGCTGGTGCTCTGGGAGCGCGGCGACGACGCCCCCACCGTCTCCGAACTCGGCGCGCGCCTCCGGCTCGACTCCGGCACGCTCTCCCCGCTGCTCAAGCGGCTGGAGGCGGCCGGCCTGGTGGTGCGCACCCGCTCGGCGGCCGACGAGCGTCGGGTCGAGGTGGGCCTCACCCCGCAGGGCCGGGCCCTGCGCGAGCGGATGGACGAGGTGCCGCGACAGGTGGCCCGCGCCACCGGCCTCACCGAGGCCGAGCTGGTCGCCCTGCGCGACACCCTCACCCGGGTCACCGAGACGATCCACCGACAGAAGGAGCAGTGACCACCATGCAGGTGCTCTACACCGCGTCCGCGCAGGCCACCGGCGACGGCCGGGACGGCCACGTCCGCACCTCCGACGGCGGCCTCGACCTGGACCTGGCCGTCCCGAAGGAGATGGGCGGCGCCGGCGGCGCGACCAACCCGGAGCAACTCTTCGCGGCCGGCTACGCGGCCTGCTTCCACTCGGCGCTGCGCCTGGTCGCCCGCAAGGCCAGGGCGGACGTCTCGAACTCGGTCGTCGAGGCCGAGGTCGGCATCGGCCCGAACGGCAGCGGCGGCTACGGCCTCGCGGTCACCCTGGTGGTGGACCTGCCCGCCGTCGAGCGGTCCGCCGCGCAGCAGCTCGTCGAGGCCGCCCACCAGGTCTGCCCGTACTCCAACGCGACCCGGGGCAACATCGAGGTCAGCCTGACCGTCCGGGACGCCCGATGAGCGCCAACCGGGAGATCCACCTGGCGTCCCGTCCGCAGGGCTGGCCGACCGCCGACAACTTCCGGCTGGTCACCACCGAGGTGCCCACCCCGGGGCCGGACCAGCTCGTGGTCCGCAACCAGTTCATGTCGGTCGACCCGTACATGCGCGGGCGGATGAACGACGTCAAGTCGTACGTGCCGCCGTTCGCGCTCGACGCCCCGCTCGACGGCGGCGCGGTCGGCGAGGTGGTGGCCAGCGAGGCCGAGGGCTTCGCGCCCGGCGACGTCGTGCTCCACGGCCTGGGCTGGCGGGAGTACGCGCTGGTCGACGCCAAGGGGGCGCGGAAGGTCGACCCGCGCCTGGCGCCGGTCACCGCCTACCTGGGCGTGCTCGGCATGACCGGGCTGACCGCGTACGCCGGACTGCTCGACGTGGCGGCCATGAAGCCGGGCGAGACGGTCTTCGTCTCCGGCGCGGCGGGCGCGGTCGGCAGCATGGTCGGGCAGATCGCCAAGCTGCGCGGCGCGGCCCGGGTGGTCGGCAGCGCCGGCTCCCCCGCCAAGGTCGAGCGGCTCCGGGCGCTCGGCTTCGACGCCGCGTTCGACTACCACGACGGGCCGGTCCGCGACCGGCTCAGGGCCGCCGCTCCGGACGGCGTCGACGTCTACTTCGACAACGTCGGCGGCGAGCACCTGGAGGCCGCCATCGGTGCGATGAACCTGCACGGCCGGGCCGCCATCTGCGGCATGATCGCGCAGTACAACGCCACCGAGCCGCCCGCCGCCCCGCGCAACCTGGCGCTGCTCATCGGCAAGCGGCTCACCCTGCGCGGCTTCCTGGTCGGCGACCACGGGCACCTGCGGGAGCAGTTCGTCCAGGAGATGGCCGGCTGGCTGCGGGACGGCAGGATCTCCTACGACGAGACGGTGGTCGACGGCATCGAGCGGGCCCCGGAGGCCTTCCTCGGCATGCTGCGCGGCGAGAACCTCGGCAAGATGCTCGTCCGGGTGTGAGCCAGCACTCGTTCGCGGCGGCCGGCCCGGTCGGGCCGGCCGCCGTGGCGTGGCGGTTGGATAGGCTCGCGGCATGACGGTGGCGGTTCGGGTCATCCCGTGTCTGGACGTGGACGCCGGGCGGGTGGTCAAGGGGGTCAACTTCCTCGACCTGCGCGACGCCGGCGACCCGGTCGAGCTGGCGGCCGCGTACGACCGGGCCGGCGCGGACGAGCTGACCTTCCTCGACGTCACCGCCTCCAGCAGCGACCGCGGCACCATGCTCGACGTGGTGCGGCGCACCGCCGAGTCGGTTTTCATCCCGCTCACCGTCGGCGGGGGCGTCCGCCGGGTCGCCGACGTCGACACCCTGCTGCGCGCCGGCGCGGACAAGGTCGGGGTGAACACCGCGGCCATCGCCCGCCCCGAGTTGATCGCCGAGATCGCCGACCGGTTCGGCCGCCAGGTGCTGGTGCTCTCGCTCGACGTACGCCGGGCGCCGGCCGGCACCACGCCCAGCGGCTTCGAGGTGACCACCCACGGCGGGCGTCGCGGCACCGGCCTCGACGCGGTCGACTGGGCGGCGCGCGGCGCCGAACTGGGCGCCGGGGAGATCCTGCTCAACTCGATGGACGCCGACGGCACCAAGTCCGGCTTCGACCTGCCGCTGATCGAGGCGGTCCGCGCGGTCGTCGACGTGCCGGTGATCGCCAGCGGCGGGGCCGGCCGGGTGGCCCACTTCCCGCCGGCCATCGGCGCGGGCGCCGACGCGGTGCTCGCGGCCAGCGTCTTCCACTTCGGCGAGCTGACCGTCGGCGAGGTCAAGGACGCCCTGCGCGGCGCCGGCCACCCGATCCGCTGACCCCGCCCACCCCCTGGCGCCGCTAGCGGTCAGGGGCGGCCGGGGTGGCCCTCGCGGGAGCGGCGCGGCATGGGGATCGAGCGGACCGCGTACTCCTGCACCGCGGCGGCGTGGTCGTCCTCGTCCAGTTGCCAGTCGAACTCGTCGGGGGCGGGGCGGCGGCTCAGCACGCCCTGCACGGTGTCCACCGTGGTGCCCAGCCCGGCGCTGGGCCGGGTGCGCCAGAGCCGCTCGCCGTCCGGGGTGACCCGGAACCAGCCGTCGGTGACGCTGACCAGGCCGGCGCTCGCCAGCCGGCGGACCGCTCCCTCCACCTCGTGCCGCTCGGGGATGGCCTGGTTGAGGTGGTCGGCGGTGGAGAGGACGTCGGCGAGGCGCACGCCCTCCGGGCGCCGGGTCGCGGCGGCCCGGCGGTGCCGACCGGCGCCGCTCGCGATGACCAGTGAGACGAAGATCCAGGCGTCGCTCCGACGCCAACCGTTCTCCCCCATGAACGAATGATGCCCGGCCGCGGCGGCGGAGAAAACACCCGGTTTCGCTGCCGGACGTCGCCGCAGCTCAGCGACGTCCCGGGCGTCCCACAGGGTGGCGGTCGGCGCGGTCGAGGTGACGCTGCGTGATCGAGGGGCGGTCAGGCGGCCTCGCCGGCCGGGCGCGGCGCGCAGGGGACCGCCGGCTCGTCGGCGGGCTTGTCGACCGGCGGGGCCGGCACCGCGAAGATCGGGATGAAGAACTGGGCGAGCGGCCCGATGGCCACCGCGTACGCCACGGTGCCGAGACCCACGGTGCCGCCGAGCAGCCAGCCCAGGCTCAGCACGGTCACCTCGATGACGGTCCGGACCAGCCGGATGGAGTAGCGGGGCCGGCGGGCGGTGAAGCCGGTCATGAGACCGTCGCGCGGGCCGGGGCCGAGCCCGGCGCCCAGGTAGAGGCCGGTGGCGGCGCCGTTGGCGACGATCCCGACGACCAGCAGGGTGGCGCGGAGCGGCAGGCCCTCGCCGGGCGGCAGCAGGGCCAGGGTGGCGTCGACGACCAGCCCGATCACCACGACGTTGCTGACGGTGCCGAGGCCGGGGCGCTGCCGCAGCGGGATCCAGAGCAGCAGCACCAGCGCGCCGACCGCGATGGTGACCGTGCCGAAGGAGAGGTGGGTCTGCCGGGCGAGCCCCTGGTGGAACACGTCCCACGGGTCGAGCCCGAGTCCGGACCGGATCATCAGCGCCATGCTGATCCCGTAGAGGGCGAGCCCGGCGTAGAGCTGGACGAGCCGCCGGGCCGGCCGGTACCGGAGATTGCCAATCTGTGCCATGCATGCCACCCTAGGGGCCAATCCTGCCCAGGACAGAGCCAATTTAGGAGGAGTGGCCATGACGAGCCAGGTGCGTGGCGTCCAATTGGCTCGGCTCCTCGGGCAGTGGCATGCCCTGCCGGGCCGCCGGCGCAGCCCGGACTACGCCGCGCTCGCCGCCGCGGTCCGCGGGCTGCTCGCCGACGGCCGGCTTCCCCTCGGGGTACGCCTGCCGGCCGAGCGCGATCTGGCCGAGGCGCTGCGGATCAGCCGGACCACGGTGACCGCCGCGTACCGGGAGCTGCGCGAGACCGGCCACCTGGCCAGCCGGCGGGGCGCCGGGAGCTGGACCATGCTTCCGGGCACCCACCGGGTGGCCAGCACCGGGCTCTGGACCCCGCTGGACGACCGGGACATGATCGACCTGGGCGTGGCCGCCCTCTCCGCCCCGGCGCAGCTCGTGCCGGCGGCCCGGGCCGCCGCCGAGGATCTGCCGCGCTATCTCGGCGGCGCCGGCTACCACCCGACCGGCATCATCGAGCTGCGCGAGGCGGTGGCCCGCGCGTACACCGAGCGGGGGCTGCCGACCAGCCCGGAGCAGATCATGGTGACCAGCGGCACCCAGCACGCGCTGGACCTGGTGCTGCGGCTGGCCCTGTCGCCCGGCGGCGGGGTGCTGGTGGAGTCGCCCACCTACCCGAACGCCCTCGCCGCGCTGTCCGCCCGGCGGGCCCGGATCACCACCCACGGGCTCGCCGCCGACGGGGACGGCTGGGACGCCGACCTGCTGCTGGGCAGCATCCGGCAGACCCGGCCGAAGCTGGCGTACGTGATCCCCGAGTTCCACAACCCGACCGGCCACCTCATGGCCACCGACCTGCGGGAGCGGCTGGTCGGCGCGGCGCACGCCGCCGGGACCGACCTGATCGTGGACGAGTCCTTCGTGGACCTGCCGCTGGACGGCACCCCGCTGCCGCCGCCGGTGGCCACCTTCGACCGGCACTCCCGCGTCATCAGCATCGGCGGGATGAGCAAGCCGTACTGGGGTGGCCTGCGGATCGGCTGGGTCCGGGCGTCCGCCCCGCAGGTGCAGCGGCTGGCCGCCGTCCGGGTCGGCGTGGACATGGCCAGCCCCGTGCTCGACCAGCTCGTCGCGGTGCACCTGCTGGCCCAGGGGCCGGGCATCGTGGCCGACCGGCGGGTCCAGCTCGCCGCCCAGCGGGACGCCCTCGTCACGGCGATGGCCGACCGGCTGCCCGACTGGCGGGTCACCGTGCCGCGCGGCGGCGTGACGCTCTGGGTGGAGCTGGACGGCCCGATCTCCAGCGCCCTGGCCCGGGCGGCCGAGGAGGTCGGCGTACGCCTGGCGCCCGGACCCCGCTTCGGCCTGGACGGCACCCTGGAGCGGTTCCTCCGGCTGCCCTTCACCCTGCCCGCCGCGGACCTGGTGGAGGCCGTCGGCCGGCTGGCCGCGGTCCGCTACGACCTGGACCGGACCGGCCGGCCGCAGTGGCGGGAGCCCTCCGTCATCGCCTGACCCGACCGCGGCGCCGGGTGGCTCGGGGGCAGCACCCCCGCCGGACGGCTGCGAGACTGTCGGCCGTGACGGACGGGACGCGGCGCGGGCCGCGGATGCGGGGGATGACCGAGGGCGCCTCGGTCACCCCGCTGGAGCTCTTCTTCGACCTGGTCTTCGTCTACGCGCTCACCCAGGTGACCGCGCTGATGGCGGCCGACCTGACCTGGCCCGGGATGGGTCGGGGCCTGCTGGTGCTGGCCCTGCTCTGGTGGTGCTGGTGCTGCTACGCCTGGCTCGGCAACACCGTCCGCGCCGACGAGGGCGTGGTCCGGGTGGTCCTCTTCGCGGTGGTGGCCATCATGTTCGTGGTCGCCGCCACCATCCCGGAGGCGTTCGTCGACCTGCCCGGCGGGCTCCCCGGCCCGGTCGTGTTCGCCGCCTGCTACCTGGCCGTCCGGGTGCTGCACCTGGTCCTCTACTGGTACGCCGCCCGCGGCGACGCCGGGCTGCGCCGGCAGCTGGTGCGCGCCGCCCTGCCGATGTTGGGCGGGGCGGTGCTGCTCTTCACCGCCGCGCTGCTGCCCTCGTACCTCACCGACGACCCGGCGCGGGTCGTGTGGCTGCGGACCCTGCTCTGGGTGCTCGCCCTCGTCGTCGACTACGGCGGCATCATGGCCATCGGCGCGGCGGGCTGGCAGATCTACTCGGCCGCGCACTGGACCGAGCGGCACGGCCTGATCATCATCGTGGCGCTGGGGGAGTCCCTGGTCGCGATCGGCGTCGGGATCACCGCGCTGCCGATCTCCTGGCCGATCATCGTGGCCTCGTTCCTCGGCGTCACGGTGGCGGCGGCACTGTGGTGGGCGTACTTCGACGTGGTGTCGATCGCCGCCGAGCGGGTGCTGGCCCGGGCGCGGGGCGCCGAGCGGGCCGCGCTGGGCCGGGACTCCTACACCTACCTCCACCTGCCGATGATCACCGGGATCATCCTGCTCGCCCTCGGCTTCAAGAAGGTGCTGGCGTACGTCGCGGACGACACCCACCACCGGCTCACCGACCCGCTGCACGGGTTGGGCCTGCTCGCCCTCTACGGCGGCGTGATCGTCTACCTGCTCGGCCACGTGGGCTTCCGGTTGCGCAACATGCGCTCGGTCAACTGGCCGCGGGTCGCCACCACGGTGCTGCTGGTGCTGCTCCTGCCGATGGCCGACCACCTGCCGGCGCTGGCCGCGCTGGGGCTGCTCGCCGTGGTCTGCGCCGGGATGGTGGTGGCCGAGATGGTGCTCTTCGGGGCGGCCCGCCGCGCGCTGCGCGACGAGTTCCTCGACGAGCACGGCGCGGGCGGCGCGCCCGGGCGGTAGGCCCCGTTCCGGTACGGATCCCCTGATCGGCACCGGCGCGGGGCGGGGATTGCGGAGACTGCCCGGGTGGGGAACGGCGGGGGTGCCGGATGGTCGCGCGTGGTGCGACTCGGCGCGCCGGGCTCCCGGACCACCCGGCTGGAGCTCTTCTACGACCTGGTCTTCGTCTTCGCGTTCATCAACGTCACCACGCTGACCGCCACCCTGCTCACCCCGACCAACCTCTACCGCTGCCTGCTGGTGCTGGCGCTGCTCTGGTGGTCGTGGACCGGCTTCGCCCGGCTCGGCAACGCGGTGCGCGCCGACCAGGGCCTGCTGCCGCTGGTCGGCTTCGTCACGGTGGCCGCGACCTTCCTGCTGGTGCTCAGCGTGCCGAGCGCGTTCGTCGACCGTCCCGGCGGGCTGAACGGCCCGCTGGTCTTCGCGGGCTGCTATTTCGTGATCCGGATGGCCCAGCTCGTGGTCTTCGGCTGGGTGGACCGGGCGGATCCGGTCCGGCGCCAGCGGCTGCTGCTGCGCGCGGTGCTGCCGAGCGTGGCCACCGCGTTGCTGGTGGTCGCCGGCACGGTTCCCCAGCGGCTCGCCGACCGGCCGTTCGCGGTGGCGCTGCAGTTGGCGCTCTGGACCGTGGCGCTGCTGGTCGAGTACGTCGGCGGGGTGACCCTGGCCCGGCGGTGGTGGGTGGTGGTCTCGGCCGGGCACTGGGCGGAGCGGCACGCCCTGATGGTGCTGATCGCGCTCGGCGAGTTGATCATCGCGCTCGGGCTCGGCCCGAAGACCGGGCTGCCGCTCACCCGCCCGGTGGCGGTCGCCGCGCTGCTCGGCGTCCTGATCGTGGCGATGCTCTGGTGGGGGTACTTCGACACCCTGGCGTACGCGTTGGAGCAGGCGCTGCACCACGCCCGGGACCCGGCCGCCCGGCTCCGGCTCGCCCGGGACGTCTACACGTTCCTGCACCTGCCCCTGCTCGCCGGGATCATTCTCTTCGCCCTCGGCCTGAAGGACCTGCTCGCCGAGGCGGCCAGCCCAGAATCCCCCAGCTGGGGCGATCCGCTCGGCGGCTTCTGGGTCGCCGTCTTCTACGGCGGGGTGGGTCTCTACCTGCTCAGTCTTGTCGGCTGCGCGCTGGTGGCGCTGCGGAAGGTGCACTGGCCGCTGCTGGTCACGGTGGTGGTGCTCGCCGCCGTCGCCCCGTTCGCCGCCCCGATCCCGGAGCTGGCCGCGTTGGGCCTGCTGGCGGTGCTCACCACCATCGGGGTGATCGCGGAGACGTTCAGCGAGGACGGCGGGCGGCGCCAGGTCCGGGAGCTCGCGCTGGAGGAGCAGCTCGCCGCGGAAGCGGACCAGAGCCACTGGCGCCAGCAGCACCTCTGAGCGCGAGGAGTGTGACCGGGCCCGGAACCACGGCGGCGGCCGTGCCCCGGGACGGAGGGGCACGGCCGCCGGGCGGTGCGGGCTCGCTACAACTCGGCGAGGCTGCCCGCGTACATCTTGTCGATCTGGTCGGCGAAGTTGGTCTCCACGCTCCGGCGCTTGATCTTCAGCGACGGGGTGACCTCGCCGTCCTCGATGGTGAGGTCCCGGGGGAGGATGGTCACCTTCTTGATCGTCTCCCAGCGGTTCAGCTTGCCGTTCAGCTCGGCCACGTAGCCCTCGACCATGGCCTGCGCCTCGGGCGAGGTGACGATCGCCGTGTAGTCGCGGCCCTCCAGCGGGGTGCCGGCCGCCCAGCCCTTGATCGCGTCCGGGTCGAGCGTGACCAGCATGGTGCAGTAGTTGCGCGCCTGCCCGATCACCACCGCCTGCGAGGTGTACGGGCAGACGGCCTTGAACATGCCCTCGATGTGCGACGGCGCGATGTACTTGCCGCCGGAGGTCTTGACCAGGTCCTTCTTCCGGTCGGTGATGCACAGGTAGCCGTCGTCGTCGAGGGTGCCGATGTCGCCGGTGCGGAAGAAGCCGTCCTCGGTGAACGCGGCAGCGGTCTCCTCGGGCAGGTTGTGGTAGCCGCGCATGACCGGCTTGCCCCGCACCAGGATCTCGCCGTCGGTGTCGATCCGGCACTCCAGGTCGCCCATGGCCCGGCCCACGCTGCCGATCTTCAGCCCGTCGGGCGGGTTCACGAACGCGCCGGCGCTGGTCTCGGTGAGCCCGTAGCCCTCGGAGATGGGCAGGTTGGCCGCGGCGAAGAAGGTGCCGATCTCCTTGCTGAGCGGCGCCGCGCCGGAGACCAGCACCCGCATCCGGCCGCCGAGCCGGGCCTGGAGCTTGCTGAACACCAGCTTCTCGGCCAGCGCGTACTTCAGTTTCAGTCCGGCCGGCACCGGCTTGCCGGCCTGCTCCAGCGCGACCTTCTCCTTACCCACCGCGACGCCCCAGGCGAAGATCTTCGCCTTCGCGCCGCCGGCGCCCTGTGCCGTGGTGACCGCCTTGTTGTAGACCTTCTCGAAGACCCGGGGCGCGCCGCACATGAGCGTCGGCCGGATCACCCCGAGCAGGTCGACCAGCTTGTCGACCCGGCCGTCGACGTAGGTGGGCAGGCCGACGTGGGTGGCGCCGCAGAGCAGCGTCTTGCCGAACGAGTGGGACAGCGGCAGCCACAGGTACTGCAGGTCGTCGGCGTGCAGCAGGCCCAACTCGGCCTGCGCCACGCCCTCCCAGCACCAGCCGCCGTGCAGCAGCTCGACGCCCTTGGGCCGGCCGGTGGTGCCCGAGGTGTAGATCAGGGTGGCCAGGTGGTCCGGGCCGATGCCGGCGACCAGCATGTCGATCAGGTCGGGCTCGTTGGCCAGCGCCCGGGACCCCCGGTCCTCCAGCTCGGCCAGGGTGAGCTGCGGGACGGTGGCGGCCGGGTCGGGTGCGCCGTCGAAGAGCACCACGTGGGTCAGCGCCGGCACCGCCGTGCCGGCGATCTTCGCCGCCTGGGCGGGGTTCTCGGCGAAGAGCACCTTCGACCCGGAGTCGGCGACGATGTACGTGGCGTCCTCCGGCTCGGTGGTCGGGTAGACGGTGGTGGTGGCCCCGCCGGCGCACATGATCCCGAAGTCGGCGAGCACCCACTCCAGCCGCGTGTTGGCGAGGATCGCCACCGGATCCTCCAGGCCGACGCCGAGCGCGTGCAAGCCGGCGGCGATCGCCTTGGCGCGCTGCCCGACCTGCTCCCACGTCAGCCAGACCGGCCCCGAGTCGTCCGGGGCGGGATGGGCGAACGCGTGGCGGTCGGGGGAGTCCGCCACGCGCTTGAGGAACATGTCGGGTACGGAACGGTACGGTACATCGAGAGCCATCGCTGTAGCCGCCTTCAGAGGGTGGAGGGACGTGACGGGGGTCACGCCATTCTGCGGTTACCGAAGAGTATTGCCTGGACCGGGGCAGCGGCTAGCCCCGGTGGCCTGCGGCGACCGCCCTCCCGGGAGGTGGAACCCGCGGCTCAGGCGTACCGGGTGGCGGCGCGGGACCAGTCGTAGGTGGCCCGGATCCAGTTCCGCCGGGTGGTGAGGAAGGCCCGCACCCCCTCGTCGCCCGTCGCGGCCAGCGCCGCGTCCCGCTCCGCGTACGCCGCCAGGCCCTCGTTGAACCGGGTGGCCGCCGCGCGCAGCGCCGCCTCCTCGCCCCGCCCGGCCTCGCCGGCGATCGTGGTGACCAGGTTGTGCGCGTCCGGGCCCGTCGCCCGCTCCTTGTCGTAGGAGAAGAGGTCGTTGCACCAGCAGACGAGGTCGGCGGCGAGCGCGTCCAGGGCGGCCAGCGCCGGGTCCGCCCGCCGGTCCGGGCCGGGCAGGTCCGGGTGGGCCAGGTCGGTCAGGGTGAAACTGGGCCGGGCGCCCCCGGTGTGCCGGCGCATCTGCACGTACTCGACCACCCCCGGCACCCGGCGGTGCTCCCGGTTGGCCGCCTCCCAGAGCAGGGCCAGCAGGTACTCGCGCAGTTGGCTGACCAGGCGCAGCAGCAGCGCCGGCCGCCGCCGGTCGCGGACCCGCCGGCACAGGTCGTCCAGCGCCACGGCCAGCGGGCCGGCCCCGGTCGGGCTCGGGGCGAGCGGATCGCCGTGCCGGTCGAGCACCTCCAGCAGGGCCGCCACGGTCGGCGCGAGCCGGGTGGGGCTGGCCCCCAGGCCGTCCTCGTCGCACGCGTCGTCCATCACGAACAGCCAGCTGATCAGGTCGGCGAGCAGTCGCAGGTCGCCGACCGACGCGTCCGGGCAGGCCCGCCCGGCCAGCTCCACCGGGTGGGCGCCGGCGAGCCGGCGCAACCCGGCCGGGGTGTCGATCAGGCCCAGGTCGACGACCCACGCTGCGCTCTCCCCGGCGACCAGCTCGACGGCGGCGTGCCGGCGCGCCGGGAAGGGGGGTTCGTGCAGTGCCGAGAGCGCGAAGCCTCGCATCCGTCTCCCCTTGTCCCGCCACCCCGCGGTTGGGCGGCGGGTCAGGAGCGTACGGCAGCGCGGATCGGCGCCCGTCGCTGGGCCGAAGCTGTTCCCACGGGATCCGGTGACCGGTCCGGCGCGCTTCGTCAGAAGCCCAGGCCGGCCGTCCGCAACCGCTCCGCCGGCTCGGTCGGGCCGTCCACCTGGACGCGGGCCACCCGCTGGCGGCCGGAGATGAACAGCACCAGCTCGCCCGGCGCGCCCACCACCCGCAGCCGCTCGCCGCCGCGGCCGACGGCCCGCTCGCCGTAGCCGGGGGCCTGGATCAGCAGGTCCGCCGGGAAGCGCCGCAACGCCACCCGGGCCAGCATGGCGGCCCGCTTCCAGAGCGCGGCCTGCTGCCGGGCCGGCAGGTCGCGGGGGAGCCAGCCCGCCCGGGCCCGGCGCACGTCCTCGTGGTGGATGAAGAATTCCAGGCTGTTGACCAGTTCGTCGGTCAGCGGGTTGCTCAGCGGGCTCCACCGCGGCGGGCGGCGGACCCGGTCCACCAGCTCGGCCCAGGGTCCAGCGGCCACCCGACGACGGACCGCCTCGCCGTACCCGCGCAGCGGCGGCAGCAGGATGCCACCCGCCGCGTCCGGCCGGCGCTCCCGCACCAGCAGGTGCGCCGCCAGGTCCCGGGTGGTCCACCCCTCGTTGACCGTCGGCGCGTCCGGTCCCAGCTCCAGCATCAGGTCGGCGAGCGCCTCGCGCTCCGTTCGGGCGTACCGCGGCATGGCCCGATCGTAGGCCCGCCCGGGCCGATCGGCGCGTCCGGCGCGGCCCCGCGCCGGCGTCCCTCGTCCGGCACCGTCCGGCCGCGCGGACGTCCGTCCTGCTGGGCGGGGTTGACCGGGAAGGAGTGACGGCGGACATATCGGGGCCGGGTCGGCAGAGCAGGGGCCGACCGGTAAGGATGAGGGAGATAACTGCGGCTTACGGCGGGGGAGAGCGTGGCGAGCGGGACAAGTCGGGACGTCCTCGGCAGAGGGCTACGGGTACTCGGCCGGGCCATCCGGGAGCAGCCGCGCATCTTCGCGGTCGCGGTGGCCGGCAGCGTGCTCTTCGGCCTCATGGTGATCGCCAGCGCGTACGTGGTCGGCGCGGTGGTCGGCAAGGTGGTGGTCCCGGCGGTCGCCCGCGGCTCGGTCACCGGCGGCGCCCTGGCGCTCGCCGCCGCCGCACTGTTCGGCATCAGCGTGCTGCGGGTGGTCGGCATCTTCGGCCGCCGGCTCGGCGCCGGCTACATGCAGTACCGGCTCCAGGCCGCCTACCGCCGCCGGGTCACCCGCCGTTATCTCGACCTGCCGCTGGCCTGGCACCACCGCAACGCCACCGGCACCCTGCTCTCCAACGCCAACTCGGACGTCGAGGCCGCCTGGTATCCGATCGCGCCGCTGCCCTTCGCCGTCGGCACCCTGGTGATGCTCGTCGGTGCGGTGATCTCGCTCTTCCTCACCGACTGGGCCCTCGCGCTGGTCGGGCTCGCCGTGTTCCCGGCGCTGTTCGCGCTCAACGTGGTCTACTCCCGCCGGATGGCGCCCCGCCAGGCCCGCGCCCAGCGGCTGCGCGCCGAGGTCAGCGGCATCGCGCACGAGAGCTTCGACGGCGCCCTGGTGGTCAAGACGATGGGCCGGGAGGCCCAGGAGACCGCCCGGTTCGCCGACCGGGCCGGCGACCTGCGCGACGCGCTGATCTCCGTCGGCAAGCTGCGCGGCGTCTTCGACCCGATGCTGGAGACGCTGCCCAGCCTCGGCACGCTCGCCGTGCTGGTGGTCGGCGCGGTCCGGCTCCGGGAGGGCGCGATCACCGTGACCGAGCTGGTCAGCGTGGCGTTCCTCTTCACCGTGCTGGCCTTCCCGGTCCGGGCCATCGGCTGGGTGCTGGCCGAGCTGCCGCGCAGCGTCGCCGGCTGGGACCGGGTCCGCCGGGTCCTCGACGCCACCGGCGAGATGCCGTACGGCGACGTGACGCTCGACCCGGCCACGCCGGCGCCGGCCACCCTCGCCTTCCACGACGTGCACTTCGGGTACGAGCCGGCCGAGGCGCACCTGCCCGGCGCCGAGGTGCTCGGCGAGGTCACCTTCACCGTGCCGGCCGGGAAGACGGTCGCCCTGGTCGGGCCGACCGGCGCCGGCAAGTCCACCATCACCTCGCTGGCCGTGCGGCTGGTCGACCCGCGCACCGGCACGGTCACCCTGGACGGCGTCGACGTGCGGGAGCTGACCGCCGCCTCGCTGGCCTCGACCGTGGCCCTGGTCGCCCAGGTGCCGTTCGTCTTCGACGACACCGTGCGGGCCAACATCGCCCTGGACCGCGCCGGCATCGGCGACGAGGAGGTCTGGGCGGCGCTGCGGCTGGCCGAGGCGGACGGCTTCGTGGCCGCGCTACCCGACGGGCTGGACACCATGGTCGGCGAGCGGGGCACCTCGCTCTCCGGCGGGCAGCGGCAGCGGCTCACCCTGGCCCGGGCGATCGCCGGCCGGCCCCGGCTGCTGGTGCTCGACGACGCCACCAGCGCCGTCGACCCGCGGGTGGAGGCGGCCATCCTGGCCGGGCTGCGCGCCCCGGCTGACGGCAACGCGCCCGCCTCGATCCTGGTGGTCGCCTACCGGCGGGCCACCATCGCGCTCGCCGACGAGGTGATCTACGTCGAGCACGGTCGGGTGGTGGCCCGGGGCACGCACACCGACCTGCTCGCCACCGTCGCCGGCTACGCCGACCTGGTCACCGCCTACGAGCAGGCCGAGCAGGAACGCGAGCAGACCCGCACGTACGACGAGGTCACCCCGCTGACCTCCGGCCTGGAAATCGAGGTTGACCGGTGAGCGCGAGGAGTGAGCCGGGTCTGCGAGCCCCGCAGTCGCGAACGGAGACCGGCGCGGTGAGCGCGAACCACGAGGCCGAGGCGACCGAGTCGACCTGGCGGACGCTGCGGCGCGGGCTGGCGCTCTCCCCGGAGCTGAGGACCGGGCTGGCCGGCACCGTGGCGCTGGCCCTGATCTACATGGTCGGCCGGGTCGCCGTGCCGGTGGCCGTGCAGCGGGGCATCGACCACGGCATCCTCGGCGGCCTCGACCTGGACGTGGTCATGGTGACCGTGGTGGTCACCGCCGCCGTGCTGGTGGTCACCACCACCTGCGGCTACCTGATGATGCGCCGGCTGTTCACGGTCAGCGAGACCGCGCTGGCCGGGGTGCGCACGCGCGCGTTCCGGCACGTGCACGACCTGTCCATGCTGCACCAGCAGTCCGAGCGGCGCGGCTCGCTGGTCTCCCGGGTCACCAGCGACGTCGACCAGATCACCCAGTTCCTCCAGTGGGGCGGCGTGATCCTGATCGTCAACCTGGGCCAGCTCGTGGTGACCACGGCCGTGATGCTCGCCTACTCCTGGCAGCTGACCCTGGTGGTGCTCGTCGCGTTCGCGCCGGCGGTGCTGGTGATCCGGCTGCTCCAGCGCCGGCTCGCGGGCGCCTACGGGCTGGTCCGGCAGCGGATGGGCACCCTGCTCGGCACCATCGGCGAGAGCGTGGTGGGTGCGCCGGTGATCCGGGCGTACGGCATCTCCGGGCGCACCGCCCGGCGGCTGGACGCGGCCATCGAGGGGCAGCGCCAGGCCCAGCAGAGGGCGATCCGGATCAGCATCGTGGGCAGCTCGGTCGGTGAGTTGGCGGCCGGCCTGGCCCTCGCGGGCGTGGTGGTGGTCGGGGTCAACCTCGGCGTCGACCGCACCCTGTCCATCGGCCAGCTCACCGCGTTCCTGTTCCTGGTGACGCTCTTCATCCAGCCGGTGCAGATCGCCACCGAGGTGCTCAACGAGGCGCAGAACGCGATCGCCGGCTGGCGCCGGGTGCTCGACGTGCTGGACGTCGCGCCGGACGTGGCCGACCCGGGGGAGCAGGGCCGGGAGCTGCCGGACGGACCGCTGGACATCCGCTTCGCCGGGGTGACCTTCGCCTACCCGGGCGGGCCGCCGGTGTTGCACGACGTGTCGCTGGAGATCCCGGCGAAGAGCCGGGTGGCCGTGGTCGGCGAGACCGGCAGCGGCAAGACGACCTTCGCCAAGCTGCTCACCCGGCTCATGGACCCGACCGAGGGCGAGGTGCTGCTCTCCGGGGTCTCGCTGCGCGAGGTGCGCTTCGAGTCGCTGCGCTCCCGGGTGGTGATGGTGCCGCAGGACGGCTTCCTCTTCGACGCCACGGTCGGGGAGAACGTCCGCTTCGCCCGCCCGGAGCTGACCGACGGGCAGCTCACCGCCGCCTTCTCCGAGCTGGGCCTGGCCGACTGGCTGGACGGGCTGCCGGCTGGGCTGGACACCCCGGTCGGCGAGCGCGGTGAGGCGCTGAGCGTCGGCGAGCGGCAACTCGTCGCGCTGGCCCGGGCGTACGTGGCCGACCCCGACCTGCTGGTGCTCGACGAGGCGACCAGCGCCGTCGACCCGGCCACCGAGGTACGCCTCCAGCGCACCCTGGACGCCGTCACCCGGGGCCGGACGACGCTGGCCATCGCCCACCGGCTGTCCACCGCCCAGGCCGCCGACGAGGTGATCGTGGTGGACCGGGGGCGGATCGTGCAGCGCGGCCCGCACGACGAGCTGCTGCGGGACCCGGAGTCGGTCTACGCCCTGCTCTACGCCTCCTGGCTGGAGCAGACCCGCTGACGAGTCAGTCCAGGTCGCCGGTGAGGTAGCGCTGGATGGTCGGGCCGATCGTGGCGACCAGGGTCTCCGGGTCGGCGGAGGCGACCGGTTCGAGGCGGATCACGTAGCGCATCATGGCCAGGCCGGCGACCTGCGTGGCCACCAGCGCGCCCCGCAGCGGCAGCTGCGCCGGGTCGACGTCGAGCTGGTCGAGGACCCGCCGCATCACCTGGGTGACCAGGAACTCGCGCAGCAGCCGGGCGGTCCACTCGCTGCTGACCGCCGAGCGGAGCAGGGCCACGGCGGCCCCGCCGACCGGCGAGTCCCAGACGCTCAGGAAGGTGCGGACCAGGCGCTCGCCCACCTGATCCGGGTCGCCGGCCAGCACGGCCGGCACGAGCTGCGCCGGGTCGACCGGAATCGCCACGGTGGCCCGGAACAGCTCCTCCTTGGTGCCGAAGTAGTGGTGCACCAGCGCCGGGTCCACCCCCGCGGCCGTGGCGATCGACCGGATCGAGGCGGCGTCGAAGCCGCGCTCGGCGAACGCCGCCCGGGCCGCCGCGAGGATGGCCTCCCGGGTGTCCGGGTTGCCCGGTCGCCGGCCGGTGCGCCGGGCCATCACCCGCTGCGCCGCCGCAGCGTCGCGGCGGCCAGCACCAGTGCCGCCACCGCCGCGCCGGCGACGATCGCCACGTCCCGCCACATCGTCCCGGTCGGGTCGGCGTGCGCGCCGACCTCCTGGAGCGCCTCGACGGCGTACGACAGGGGCAGCACGTCGCTGATCGCCTGGAGCCAGCCGGCCATCTCGCCGCGGGGCACGAAGAGCCCGCAGAGCAGCAGCTGCGGCAGGGCCACCACCGGCAGGAACTGCACGGCCTGGAACTCGGTGCGGGCGAACGCGGAGCAGAGCAGGCCGAGCGCCACGGCCAGCACCGCGTTGAGGCCGGCGATCATCACCACCAGCCACTGGCTGCCGGCGGTGTCCAGCCCGAACACCTGGTACGCCACCAGCGAGGCGACGGTCGACTGGAGCACTCCGGCCAGCCCGAACGCGATGCCGTAGCCGAAGAGCAGGTCGATCTTGCCGAGCGGGGTGGTGAGCAGCCGCTCCAGGGTCCCGGTGGTGCGCTCGCGCAGCATGGCGATGCTGGTCACCAGGAACATGATGATGAACGGGAAGAAGCCCAGCATGATCAGCGCGACCCGGTCGAAGACGCTCGGCCGGCCGGGCGGGGTGGGCTGCTCGACGTACATGAAGTAGACCAGCGTGAGCAGCACGGTGGGCACCACCACCAGCATCGCCACGGTGCGCCGGTCGTGCCGGAGCTGGCGCAGGATCCGGCCGGTGGTGGCGGCGAGGATGCGGGGGTTCACTGGTCGGCCTCCTGCTCGTTCGCCTTGATCAGCCGGAGGAAGGCCTCCTCCAGGTCGTCCACGCCGGTGGTGGCGCGGACCGCGTCGGGGGTGTCGTCGGCGACCAGCCGGCCGTCCCGGATGAGCAGCAGCCGGTCGCAGCGGGCCGCCTCGTCCATCACGTGGCTGGAGACCAGCAGCGTGGTGCCGGCGGCGGCCATGGCGTGGAACCGGGCCCACAGGTCGGCGCGGAGCACCGGATCCTGGCCGACCGTGGGCTCGTCGAGGATGACCAGCTCCGGGTCCCCGACCAGGGCGCAGGCCAGCGAGGCGCGGCTGCGCTGCCCGCCGGAGAGGGTGCCGACCAGCTGGTCGGCGGCCTGCGCCAGCCCCACGTCTGCCACCGCCCGGTCGGCCTCGGCCCGGCCCCGCCCCTGGAGCACGGCGAAGTAACGCGCGTTCTCCCGGACCGTCAGGTCGGCGTAGACGCTGGGCGCCTGGGTCAGGTAGCCGACCCGGCGGCGCAGCTCGGCCGCCCCGGCGGGCCGACCCAGCACGGTGACCGTGCCCGAGCCGACCGTCTGCACCCCGACGATCGCGCGCATCAGGGTGGTCTTGCCACTGCCGCTCGGCCCGAGCAGCCCGGTGACCGAGCCGCGGGGCACCGCGCAGGAGATGCCCTGGAGCACCCGCTGCCGGCCCCGCTCGACCACCAGGTCACGGACCGACACCGCGTCGTCCATGCCCGCCTCCAAAAACTCATCAACCGTTGAACTCAACGCTAGATGAGTTGCCCGGTTGGGCGCAAGGTTGACTTCGAGTGCCCTCGAACTGGAAGCCTGGGGACGTGGACATCAGCACGCGGGAGATGAGCCTCACCGTCGGTGAGGCGGCGGAACGGGTCGGCCTGACCACCTACACACTGCGCTGGTACGAGCAGGAGGGCCTGGTCGCCCCGGTCGGCCGCGACTCCGCGGGCCGCCGGCGCTACACCGAGTCCGACGTCAACTGGCTGTTCCTGCTCACCCGGCTGCGGCGCACCGGCATGCCGGTACGGGACATGCGGCGCTACGCCGAACTGGCCCGGCAGGGGGACCGCACGCTCGGTGCCCGACGGGCCCTGTTCGAGGCGCACCGGAGCCGGGTGCTGGCCCGGATGGCCGAGCTGGAGGAGGACCTCAAGGTCCTCGACCACAAGATCGACGCGTACCGCCGGGCAGAGGAGGAACTGGCATGATCAAGCGACGAGTGGACGCGAGCGGCCCGGAGGTCTCGGCCATCGGGCTGGGCTGCATGGGCATGAGCTTCGCCTACGGCGGCGCCGACGACGCCGAGTCGACCCGGACCCTGCACCGGGCCCTCGACCTCGGGGTCAACCACCTCGACACCGCCGACATGTACGGCTTCGGGGCGAACGAGCGGCTGCTCGGGCCGGTGGTCCGGGCCCGGCGGGACGACGTCTTCCTGGCCACCAAGTTCGGCAACCGCACCAGCGGCGACAACTTCGGCGGCACCGGCAGTCCGGGCGCCTACGTGGACAGCAGCGCCGCCTGGGCGAAGCAGGCCTGCGACGCCTCGCTGGCCCGGCTCGGCATCGACACCATCGACCTCTACTACCTGCACCGGCGCAACCCGGCCACCCCGATCGAGGAGACCGTCGGCGCGCTGGCCGAGCTCGTCCAGGCCGGCAAGGTGCGGTTGATCGGCCTCTCCGAGGTCAGCCCGGCCACCCTGCGGGCCGCGCACGCGGTGCACCCGATCTCGGCGGTCCAGATGGAGTACTCGCTGTTCACCCGGGACGTCGAGGGGGAGATGCTGGCCACCTGCCGGGAGCTGGGCGTGTCCCTGGTGGCGTACTCGCCGGTCGGGCGGGGCCTGCTCACCGGGGCCATCACCAGCCGGGAGCAGCTCGCCGAGGACGACTGGCGGCGCACCGTGCCCCGGTTCGCCGACGGCAACCTCGACGCCAACCTGAAGCTGGCCGAGGCGGTCCGCGCGGTGGCCGGCGAGCTGGGCTGCACCCCCGCCCAGGCGGCGCTGGCCTGGCTGCTCGCCCAGGGCGAGGACGTCCTGCCGATCCCCGGCACCAAGCGGGTCCGCTACCTGGAGGAGAACGCCGCCGCGGCCGACCTGCGGCTCACCCCGGAGCAGCGGGACCGGCTGGGCGGGGCGGTGCCCGCCGGCGCCGTCGCCGGGGAAAGGTACACCCCGGCAGGAATGCGAACGGTGGGGCACTAGCGCCCAGCAGCGGACACCTGGTCCGGCATCGGTCATTGCGCCAAGATCGGGCGTCCGGCACCATGACGCCGTGGGTCCCGCTCCGTTGCCGTTGCCGGAATTCCTCGACGACTGGGCCGCCCGCCTCCGGCAGGCCGCCGACCGTCCCGTCGTCGGGATCATGCTGCGTGGCAGCCACGCCCGGCAGGCCGCCACCGAGCACAGCGACGTCGACGTCGACGTGCTGGTCTCCGTCGACGACGAGCGGCCCGGCGGCACCGGCGAGCCACCCGCCGCCCCAGAAACCGGGGCGGCGGGTCCGGCCCGCCCCGGCACCCTCTTCACGGCACCCGGGGCGGCGGGTCCCGCCTTCAACGGCACCCCGTACGCGGCCCGCCGGGCCTACCTGGCCGAGTTCGACGGCCGGCTCGTGCACGTCTCCGTGGCCGCCCGGGACGTCCGCTCCTGGGTGAACCGGCTGGGCCAGCCCGCCGACTGGGCGTTCGGGCTGCCGGTCACCGCGCCGGCCCGGCTGCTCTGGGCGGCGCCGGAATGGCGGCGCCGGATCGACCTGCCGGTGCTCTGCCAGCCCGCCGACGAGCCCCGCCTCGAAGAGCTGATCGCCACCCTGGGCAAGGCGGCCGGCGCCCGCTGGGCCGGCGACCCGGTGGGTGTCCGGCTCGCCGCCGCCGACCTGGCCCGGCTCTGCCCCTCGGTGCTGCGCCTGGCCAACCCCTCGGTCGGGTCGTGTCCCGCCGGGCCGCCCTGGCCGCCGCGCTGGACCTGCCGGTCGCGCCGCCCGGCTACCGCGAGGACATGCTGCTCTGCCTCGGGCTGCGCCCCGGCGGCACCGCCGAGGTGGGCGCCGCGGCCGGCCGGCTGGTCACCGGCACCGTCCCGCTGGTCCGCCCGTACGCCGGGGAGATCGCCGCGGTCGGTGGCGCGGACCTGGCCGCGGCCCTGGTCGACGGCCGGCTGGACCGCTATCTCGGCCAGCTCACCCGGGCGCTGGACCGCCCCGCGCCCGCTCCCCGGGACACGTCGGCGGTGCCGGTGCCGCGTACGGGAGAATGGTCAACCGTGCCCGCCTCTGACGCGCCCGTGACCGGCGCCCCCGCCAGCTCCGGCGCCGCCACGGCCCCCGGCCCGGACCGCCCCTCCCGGCTCGACCCGGCCATCGCGGCCCGGCTGCGCCGCACCCCCGACGGCCTGGTGGCCGCCGTGGTCCGCGCGCACGACTCGGGCGAGGTGCTGATGGTCGCCTGGATGGACGACGAGGCGCTGCACCGCACCCTGACCACCGGCCGGGCCACCTACTGGTCGCGAAGCCGCCAGGAGTACTGGGTCAAGGGCGCCACCTCCGGCCACCACCAGTACGTCCGCTCGGTCGCCCTGGACTGCGACGGCGACGCGCTGCTGGTCAGCGTCGACCAGGTCGGCGCGGCCTGCCACACCGGGCACCGCACCTGCTTCTTCACCGAACTGCCGGTCAGCACCCCGGAGGCGACCTCATGACCGACGGCACGGTCAGCCCGGACCAGGCCGCCTTCGCCGACCTGGCGGCCCGCTGGCGGGTCGTGCCGGTCACCCGGCGACTGCTCGCCGACGCGGAGACCCCGGTCGGCGTCTACCGCAAGCTCGCCGGCGGCCCCGGCACGTTCCTGCTGGAATCCGCCGAGCAGGGCGTGGGCTCGGCCGGGATGGCCTGGTCGCGCTACTCCTTCATCGGGGTACGCAGCAGCGCCACCCTGACCGAGCGGGACGGCGCGGCGGTCTGGGCCGGCGAGCCGCCCGCCGGGGTGCCGGCCGCCGGCGACCCGGTGGCCGCGCTGCGGGAGACCGTCGCCGCACTGGCCGGCCCGGCCTGGGATCCGGCCAGCGGCATGCCGCCGCTCACCGGCGGCATGGTCGGCTACCTCGGGTACGACCTGGTCCGCCGCTTCGAGCGGCTGCCCGAGCTGACCGAGGACGAACTCGACGTGCCCGAGCTGGGCATGATGCTCGCCACCGACCTCGTGGTGCTCGACCACTACGACGGCTCGGCGATCCTGGTCGCCAACGCGGTGCTGCCCCCGCTCGACGCGCCCGACCGGGAGTCGCTGGTCGCGGCCGCGTACCACCACGCGGTGGGGCGGCTGGACGCCATGACCACCGCCCTGTCCCGACCGATTCCGCCCATGATCTCGACGGTCGCCCGGCCCGGCGTCGGCGAGGTGGTCAGCCGCACGCCGGAGGGCGGCTACCCGAAGGCGGTGGAGGCGGCCAAGGAGGCCATCCGGGCCGGCGAGTGCTTCCAGATCGTGCTCAGCCAGCGCTTCGAGCGCCCCACCCACGCCGACCCGCTCGACGTCTACCGGGTGCTGCGCACCACCAACCCCAGCCCGTACATGTACCTGCTGCGCTTCGACGGCTTCGACATCGTCGGCTCCTCGCCGGAGGCGCACCTCAAGGTGAGCACCGGCGCGGACGGGCGGCGCCGGGCGCTGCTGCACCCGATCGCCGGCACCCGGCCGCGCGGCGGCTCCCCCGAGGCGGACGCCCGGCTCGCCGCCGAGCTGCTCGCCGACCCGAAGGAGCGCGCCGAGCACGTCATGCTGGTCGACCTGGGCCGCAACGACCTGGGCCGGGTCTGCCGACCGGGCACGGTCGAGGTGCCGGAGTTCGCCACCATCGAGCGGTACAGCCACGTCATGCACATCGTCTCCACGGTCGTCGGCGAGCTGCGCGAGGACCGCACCGCCTTCGACGCGCTCGCCGCGACCTTCCCCGCCGGCACCCTCTCCGGCGCGCCCAAGGTGCGGGCCATGGAGATCATCGAGGAACTGGAGCCGGCCCGGCGCGGCCTCTACGGCGGCACCGTCGGCTACTTCGGCTTCGGCGGCGACCTCGACATGGCGATCGCCATCCGGACCGCGCTGATCCGCGAGGGCCGGGCCTACGTGCAGGCCGGGGCGGGTGTGGTGGCCGATTCCGATCCCGCCGCGGAGGACCAGGAGACCCGGAACAAGGCCGCCGCCGTGCTCGTCGCCATCGCCGCCGCCGAGACGCTGCGGCCCGCGCGATGAGCGCGTCGACCGGCGCATCCGCCGCGCGGGGCCGGCGCGAGCTGACGTACGCCGTGCTGCTCTGCCTGGCCGGCGCGGGCCTGGCGTTCTGGGCGGTGACCCGGACCTGGTCGGTCGAAGTGACCGCGCGCGGTTCGCTGCCGCCCAGCCGGCACGCCCGCACCGGCGCGGAACTGCTGCCCTGGGTGTCGGCGCTGGCCCTGGTCGGGCTGGCCGGCGCCGGCGCGGTGCTGGCCACCCGGGGGCGGGTCCGGCGGCTGCTCGGCGGCCTGCTGGCCCTGATCGGGCTCGGCGTGGCGGCCGGGGGCGGCTACGGCCTGACCGAGTCCGGGGTGAGCCGGCAGTGGCCGGCGCTGGTGCTGGCGGGCGGGCTGGTCCTGGTGGCCGGCGGGCTGTTCACGGCGCTGCGCGGCGGCGACTGGCCCGCGATGGGCGCCCGCTACGAGCGGCGGGCGGAGCGGCCGGCCGGGCCCGCCGGCGAGGACCGGCCGGCGGTCGAGCGAGGCACCCGGGACGCCTGGGAGGCGCTGGACCGCGGCGAGGACCCGACGGTCAGCTGACCGTCGGGCGCGTCCGGAGCGTCACGGCGTCCGCCGGGTCAGCTCACCGGCTGGGCGTCGCGCGCGCGTCCCGGCGCTCGCGGGCCGCGGCGCGGGCGGCGGCCAGTTCGGCCACCAGGCGTTCCAGTTCGCGGCGCTGGGCGGCGCGGGCCCGGTCGGCGCAGACCGCCTCCCAGGCGTTGCCCCGGGCGGTGCGCATCCGGCCGTCGCCGGCCATGGCGCGTTCCAGGCTGTGCACCACGCCGACGGCGAGCGACGCGACGCTCCGGGAGATGGTGGTGAATCCGAGGGTCTGGTTCGGCCCGTTGGCGCTCATGGTCACCCCGCACGTGATCGTTGGCGACGGTCGGCAGCCGCCTCATCGAGTCTGCCCGAGGAAGATGCTGCCGGGCTCACGTTTCGCCCGCGTGAAACGCAGGTCAACTCTGCGGCAGGCGGTCCGACCTGGGCAGGGCCGTTCGGCCTTGAGCTTGCTCACAGCATCGACGACCGTCATGGTCCTGCACGCAGCGGGCCGCCATGGTGAGATGGGTCATGGGTGGCGGTCGATATGGCGGCCGGGGGCGCGGGGCGCGCCCGGGTGGCGCCGGTCGATGGGCGCGGTGGCGCTGCGTGACACCGTGTTCACCGCAAGTCGGTCATCATGCCACAGCCCATTCCGTGAGGAGCGCCATACCCCCGGGCACTTGCTTCCAGGTGGCGCCCCCTAGCATCGGCCCATGACACCCGGAGAGGGGAGTCCGTTGGTGACTGCTGAGCATGCGCACGCGGAGGGGGACGAGGCCGGTTCGGCGGCGTCCGCAAGCGTGCTCGACGAGATCCTGGCCGGCGTGCGCGAGGACGTGGCCCGGCGACAGGAGCAGGTTCCGCTGGAGCGGATCCGCGAACTGGCCGCCGCCGCGCCGCCGCCGCTGGACGCGTACGCGGCGCTGCGCCGGCCCGGCGTGGCCGTGATCGCCGAGGTGAAGCGCTCATCGCCGTCCAAGGGACGGCTGGCCGAGATCGCCGACCCGGCCGACCTGGCCGGCGACTACGCCGCCGGTGGCGCCCGGGCGATCAGCGTGCTCACCGAGGGCCGCTGGTTCGGCGGGTCCCTGGACGACCTCGCCGCGGTCCGGGCCGCGGTGAACGTGCCGGTGCTGCGCAAGGACTTCGTGGTCTCCAGCTACCAGGTGCACGAGGCCCGCGCGCACGGCGCCGACCTGGTGCTGCTGATCGTCGCCGCGCTGGAGCAGAACGTCCTGGTCGGGCTGCTGGAGCGGATCGAGTCGCTGGGCATGTGCGCGCTCGTGGAGGTGCACAACGAGGAGGAGGCCGACCGCGCCATGGAGGCCGGCGCGCAGGTGATCGGCGTCAACGCCCGTGACCTGCGTACCCTGGAGGTCGACCGCTCGGTGTTCGAGCGGATCGCGCCCGGCCTGCCGAGCAGCGTCGTCAAGATCGCCGAGTCCGGCGTGCGCGGCCCGCACGACCTCATCCGGTACGCCTCGGCCGGCGCCGACGCGGTCCTGGTCGGCGAGGGCCTGGTCACCCAGAAGAGCCCCCGCGAGGCGGTCGCCGAGCTGGTCAACGCCGGCAACCACCCGGCCACGCCCCGCCCGGTGCGCTAACCCCGCGCCGGGGCCCGACACGTCTCGAGAGGACTTCCGCGATGAGCACTGACGCCGCGGCCCCGACCGGCCAGCTCCCCGACGCCGCCGGTCACTTCGGCCGCTTCGGTGGCCGCTTCGTCCCCGAGGCCCTGGTCGCCGCGCTCGACGAGCTCGACGCGGCGTACCGGAAGGCGATGACCGACGAGAGCTTCCTCGCCGAGTTCGACGCCCTGCTGCGCGACTACGCCGGCACCCCCTCGCTGCTCTACGAGGCCCGGCGGCTCTCCGCCCAGATCGGCGCTCGGGTCCTGCTCAAGCGGGAGGACCTCAACCACACCGGCGCGCACAAGGTCCGCAACGTGCTCGGCCAGGCGCTGCTCACGAAGCGGATGGGCAAGCAGCGGGTCATCGCGGAGACCGGCGCCGGCCAGCACGGCGTGGCCACCGCCACCGCCGCCGCCCTGTTCGACCTCGACTGCGTGGTCTACATGGGCGAGGTGGACACCGAGCGGCAGGCGCTCAACGTGGCCCGGATGCGGATGCTCGGCGCCACCGTCGTCCCGGTCACCACCGGCTCGCGCACGCTCAAGGACGCGATGAACGAGGCGATGCGGGACTGGGTCGCCAACGTCGAGAACACCCACTATCTGATCGGCACCGCCGCGGGCCCGCACCCGTTCCCCGAGATGGTCCGGGACTTCGTCCGCGGCATCGGCGTCGAGGCCCGCCAGCAGTGCCTCGACCTCACCGGCGCGCTGCCGGACGCCGTGGCGGCCTGCGTGGGCGGCGGCTCCAACGCGCTCGGCATCTTCCACGCCTTCGTGCCCGACACCGGGGTGCGCCTCTACGGCTTCGAGGCCGGCGGCGAGGGCGTGGCGACCGGCCGGCACGCGGCCAGCATCACCGGCGGCTCGGCGGGCGTCCTGCACGGCACCCGGACGTACGTGCTCCAGAACTCCGACGGCCAGACGATCGAGTCGCACTCGATCTCGGCCGGCCTGGACTATCCGGGCGTCGGGCCGGAGCACGCCTGGCTGCACGACAGCGGCCGGGCCACCTACCTGCCCGTCGACGACGACGAGGCGATGGCCGCCTTCGAGCTGCTCTGCCGCACCGAGGGCATCATCCCGGCGATCGAGAGCTCGCACGCGCTCGCCGGCGCCCGGAAGATCGCCCCGCAGCTCGCCGCCGAGCTGGGCCGGGAGCCGGTCATCGTGGTCAACCTTTCCGGCCGGGGCGACAAGGACGTGCACACCGCCGGTGGATACTTCGGCATCCTCGACAAGGAGTGAGAGCGTGAGCCGGATCGGGGTCGCCTTCGACAAGGCCCGGGCCGACGGGCGGGCGGTGCTGGTCGGCTGCATGCCGGCGGGCTTCCCGACCGTCGAGGGCAGCATCGCCGCGATGACCGCCATGGTCGAGGCCGGCGTCGACGTCATCGAGGTGGAGATTCCCTACTCCGACCCGGTGATGGACGGCCCGGTCATCCAGAAGGCCAGCGACATCGCCCTGGCCGGCGGCGTACGCACCGCGGACACGCTGCGCATCATCGACGCGGTGGCCGCGACCGGCGCGCCGGTGGTCACGATGACCTACTGGAACCCGATCGAGCAGTACGGCGTCGACGCGTTCGCCCGCGACCTGGCCGCCGCCGGGGGCACCGGCCTGATCACGCCGGACCTGATCCCCGAGGAGGCCGGCGAGTGGCTGGCCGCCTCCGAGGCGCACGGCCTGGACCGGACGTTCCTGGTCTCGCCGTCCTCCACCGACGCCCGGCTGAAGATGACCGTCGAGCACTGCCGCGGCTTCGTCTACGCCACCGCCATCATGGGGGTGACCGGCGCCCGGGCCCAGACCTCCGAGGCGGCCCCGGTCCTGGTCTCCCGGCTGCGCGAGGTCACCGACCTGCCGGTCGGCGTCGGGCTGGGCGTGGGCACCGGCGCCCAGGCCGGCACCGTGGCCGGGTACGCCGACGCGGTGATCGTGGGCAGCGCGCTGGTCCGCTGCGTGCTCGACGCCCCCGACCAGGCGGCCGGCCTCACCGCCCTGCGCGCCCTGAGCGCCGAACTCGCCGAAGGCGTCCGCAACCCGGCCCGCTGACGACCGGCGCCTCTGTTCTTTTAATCCACTCCATCTCGCCGATGCGGTGGTATCCGGCGGTCGCCGATGCCCCCACCTCGCCGTCCTGGAGTAAAGCGATCGGTCCGGTCCGCGCAGGCGGCGTGCCCGGGGCGGCCCGCGACCCGTCGGCGCCGCGGTGGTAGGGCCGGTACCCGGGGGGCGTCAACGCCGGGTGGTGCCCAGCTCGCCCCCGGATCGCTGCTCAGGCGGGGCGGCCGCCGCCGCACCGGCCGGCCCGGCCTCGCCGCCGTCCTGCGTCGGGTCGCGGAGGACGCCGGAGCGGCCGGCCAGGGCGTCGGCGACGGCAGCGCGGGTGGTCGGGGTGAGCGCCTCGGGCAGGGCGTCCGGCAGATGCCAGTCCAGGTGGCAGCCGCCCGCCGGGATGCCGGCCGGCGCCACGCCGAGCGTCCGGGCCCGGAACACGTGCACCAGCACGTCCGGTAGGGCACCGCAGTGGCCGGCGGCAGGAGGGGGAGCGGCGGGGTCGCCGAGCCGGTAGAGGCCGACCAGGTCGACCAGTTCGACCTCCCAGCCGGTCTCGGCGCGGATCTCCCGCCGCGCGGCGGCGGGCGGGCTCTCGTCGCGGCGCAGCCGCCCACCGGGCAGCGCCCAGCGCCGGCCGCCGCCGGACTGACGGCAGAGCAGCACCCGGCCGGAGGGGTCGGTGACGACCGCGGCGACCGCCCAGGTGAGCGCGCTCATGGACAAAGAGCCTACGACCGCGCAAACCAGAAGTCATCCGACCCGCGAACCCGGGCGGACCGGGGGTGCCGCGAGCACGGTCCGCCCCGGTACCGTGTGCACCCGTGACCCTCGCCCCGATGACCCCCCTGGCGGCCCTGCCCAGCCCCGGCACCGCCGTCTGGCAGCTCGGACCGGTTCCGATCCGGGCCTACGCGCTCTGCATCATCGTCGGCATCGTGGTGGCCTGCGTGGTCACCGAGTACCGGCTGCGCCGCCGCGGCGTCGCCCCGGGTGCCGTGCTCGACATCGCCGTCTGGGCGGTGCCCGCGGGCATCGTCGGCGCCCGGATCTACCACGTGCTCACCTCGCCCGAGAAATACTTCGGCGCCGACGGCCAGCCGCTCAAGGCGTTCGCCATCTGGGAGGGCGGGCTCGGCATCTGGGGCGCGGTGGCCGGTGGCGCGGTCGGCGCCTGGTTCGCCGCCCGGCAGTTGGGGATCCCGTTCGCCGTGGTGGCCGACGCGCTGGCGCCGGGGCTGCCGTTGGCCCAGGCCGTCGGCCGGTTCGGCAACTGGTTCAACAACGAGCTCTACGGCGGGCGCACCAGCCTGCCCTGGGGTCTGCAGGTCCACGTGATGGACCCGGACAACCCGGGGCACGCGCTGCGCGACGACGCGGGCAACCCGGTCCTCCAGCCGGGGCTCTACCACCCGACCTTCCTCTACGAGGCGCTCTGGAACATCGGCGTCGCCGCGCTGGTCGTGGTCCTCGACCGGAAGCTGCGGCTGGGCCGTGGCCGCGCCTTCGCGCTCTACGTGATGGGCTACACGGCGGGCCGGTTCTGGATCGAGCTGATGCGGACCGACGAGGCCAACCACATCCTCGGCCTGCGGCTCAACGTGTGGACCGCGGCGCTGGTCTTCCTCGGCGCGCTGGTCTACTTCGTGCGGGTACGTGGGCCGCGCGAATACCTGATCCCGGTCGGCGAGCCGGCCGCCCCGGTCCCGCCGGCGGGCGGCGACGTGTCCCAGGTCGACCTCTCCGCTCGGGAGGCCGGGGCGCGGCCGGTCGCGCCGGAGGGCTACCGGGTGGTGACCGAGGAGCAGTTCCGCACGTACCGGGAGACCGGCGAGGTCCCCGCCGACGAGCCGGCGGCGACCGACGAGGCCGACCGGGACGAGGCCGACCGGGACGAGGCCGACGAGGCCGCGACCGCCGAGGCCGCGACCGCCGAGGCCGCGACCGACGCGGAGCGCGAGCCGGCCGGCGAGGCGCGGCCCGGCCCGGACCGCGCGGACGAGGACCGGGCCGGCGCCGGCGGCGCCCGCCCCGCCGACCGGGACAGCTGAGCGGGGGAGTCATGCGGAGCGCGGTGGTGGTCGGCGCCGGCCTCGGCGGGTTGGCGACGGCCGGAGCGCTGGCCCGGTCCGGTTGGCGGGTCACCCTTCTCGAACGGGCCGACCGGGTCCGTCCGGAGACGACCGCCGTGGTGCTCTGGCCCAACGGGGTACGCGCGCTGCGCGCCCTCGGCCTCGGCGCCGGGCTGGACGCGATCGCCACCCCGCTGCCCGACGGCGGCGTGCGCCGACCCGACGGGCACTGGCTGGTGCAGCCCCGCCCCACCCCGGCCGAGCGGATGCCGGTGGTGGTGCACCGGGAGGACCTGCACGACGCGCTGATCGCCGGCCTGGGCGACCAGGTGGAGCTGCGCACCGGGGTGACCGTGCGGACCGTGCGGGCGACGCCCGGCGAGCGTCCCGCGGTCGGCGACGGCCGGCACACCGTCGAGGCGGACCTGGTGGTCGCGGCCGACGGCACCGACAGCGAGATTCGGCGGCAGCTCGCCCCGGAGACGACCGTGGTCAGCTCCGGCTGCGCCGCGTGGCGGGCCGTCATCCCCTGGTACCGCGCCCCGCAGCTCCCCGACGACCAGCCGGTGCACGGCGAGACGCTCGGCGCGGGCTACCGCTTTGTGGCCGCCTCCCTCGGCGACCGGGGCGCCGCGGGCGCCTCCCGCCGAGGCGGCATCTACTGGGTGGCCACCGCCGCCGGTGCGCCCCGCCCCGAGCCGCCGGAGACCCAGCTCGCCCTGCTCAAGCGCTGGTACGCGGGCTGGCCCGCACCGATCGCCACGCTGCTCGATGCGACCGACCCGGCCGACGTGGTGCAGCAGGAGATCCGTGAGCTGCGCCCGCTGCCCCGGGCGTACGGGTTCCCGGCCGGGCCGGGCGGCGTGGTGCTGCTCGGCGACGCCGCGCACGCCATGCCGCCGCACCTCGGGCAGGGCGCCTGCCTCGCCTTCGAGGACGCGGCCACCCTGTCGGCGCTGCTGCGCGAGTCCCGGCTCCCCGACGCGGTGGCCGGCTACGACCGGCTGCGCCGGCCCCGCGCGGCCACCATGGTGCGGCAGACCCGCCGGATGTCGGCGGTGCTCCAGACCCGGGGCCGGCTGGCGCTGCGCGCCCGCGACGCCGCCCTGGGCACGATCAGCCCGCGGCTGCGCAACACGGCGGCGACCGCCGCGGCCTCCTGGCACCCGCCGGCCTGACCGCGCCCCGGGTGCGGCCCGGCCCGCCCCGGACCGGACCGGTCGCACGACGAGCGGCAGTCAGCCGATCACGGCGGTCGGTTCGGCGATGCAGGCGGTGCCGACGCGACGGAAGCCGACCCGAAGGTAGACCCGGGCGATCTCCTCGCTGCCGGCGGAGAGCAAGACCAGGTCGGTGCCGGCGGCGCGCAGCCGGTGGGCGAGGGTGGCGGTCACCGCCGCGCCCAGGCCGCGCCGGCGGGCGGCCGGCAGGGTGGCCACCCCGGCGATCTCCGCCACGTCGTCGACCCGCATGGCCATCCCGCTGGCCAGCGCCCCCTCGTCGGGGGTCCCGGCGAGCACCGAGATGCGCCGGCCGTCGGCGATGCGGGCCGCCTCCTCCTCCAGCGCGGCCACGTCGAGCCGGGAGACCGCGGCGTCCCGCTCGGCCGGGCCGGCCTCGCCGCGCGCGGTGCCGCGGTGCGAGAAGCCCACCGCGGCGACCGCCCGGCGCAGCGCCACGTCCGCCGCGAAGCCGGGGTCGCCGGGGTCGAGCACCCGCACCGGTACGTCGCTGAGCGTCGCCGGGTCGGGCAGGCGGTCGGGCTCCAGCACCATGAGCGGCGCCTCCAGCACGCTCAGCCCCGCCGAGCGGGCCACCGCCAGCAGGTCCGGGGTGACCTCGTGCACCCACTCGAACGCCTCCGGCAGGCCCAGTGCCCGCTGCCGGGCCCGGACGGCGGTCACGTCGGCGAGTGCGGGCGGCTCGGTGGCGCCCGGCCGGGGGCGGGCGTAGAACGGCCAACCGGCCCCGTCCCGGACGAACAGCACGAGGGCGCCGTGTTCCTCCGTCCGGGCCCCGTCCCGGGGCACCGCGTCGTAGAAACGCTCCAACCGGTCGAGCACGTCAGCGCGTACGACATCCACCGCGCGAGACTACATGTCCCAGATGCTGGAAGTGTGATCAATCTGAACTGGCCTTGCGCCGGACGCCCTAACGTAGACTCAATAAAACCCCCGAGGGCCGACGTCGTCCCCACCATGTTCAACCTGAGTGACGACAGGAGGCCCGGTGGCCTTTCCGTACCCTCTCAGCCCCCAGCCGGCCCCGCAGACCACGGGGCTCTACGACCCCGCGCACGAGCACGACGCCTGCGGCGTGGCCTTCGTGGCCGACCTGCACGGGCGCCGCTCGCACGAGGTCGTCGCGAACGGCCTCGGGGCGCTCTGCCGGCTGGACCACCGGGGCGCCCGGGGCGCGGAGCACAACACCGGTGACGGCGCGGGCATCATGATCCAGGTGCCGGACGCGTTCCTGCGTACGGTCGTCGACTTCCCGCTGCCGCCCGCCGGCCAGTACGCCACCGGCCTCGTCTTCCTGCCCGACGACGACGCGGCCGAGGCCCGGGCCCGTCGGGTGGTGGAGAAGTACGCGCTGGTCGAGGGGGCCGACATCCTCGGCTGGCGGGACGTGCCCACCGATACGGCCGGCCTCGGCGAGACCGCCCTCGCGGCGATGCCCCGGGTCCGGCAGCTCTTCCTGGCCGCGCACCGGCTCACCGACGCGCCCGCCGGCCCGGCCGGCTCCCCGCTGACCGGGCTCGACCTGGACCGGGTGGCGTTCTGCCTGCGCAAGCAGGTCGAGCGGGAGACCGCCGAGCGGGGCGTGCCGGCCTACTTCCCGTCGCTGTCCGGGCGGACCATGGTGTGGAAGGGGATGCTCACCCCGGACCAGCTCCCGGCGTTCTACCCGGACCTGACCGACGAGCGGGTGGTCAGCGCGATCGCGCTGGTGCACTCGCGGTTCTCCACCAACACCTTCCCGTCGTGGCCGCTGGCCCACCCGTACCGGTTCATCGCGCACAACGGCGAGATCAACACGATCCGCGGCAACCGGAACTGGATGCAGGCGCGCGAGGCGCTGCTGCGCAGCCCGCACCTGCCCGGCAACATCCGCCGGGTCTTCCCGGTCTGCACCCCGGCGGCCTCCGACTCGGCCAACTTCGATGAGGTCCTCGAGCTGCTGCACCTGGCCGGGCGGAGCCTGCCGCACGCGGTGCTCATGATGATCCCGGAGGCCTGGGAGAACGACCCGGACATGCGCGCCGACAAGGCCGCCTTCTACCGGTTCCACGCCAGCCTCATGGAGCCGTGGGACGGCCCGGCCTCGGTGGCCTTCACCGACGGCGAGATCGTCGGCGCGGTGCTGGACCGCAACGGGCTGCGCCCGGGCCGCTGGTGGCGGACGGCCGACGGCCTGGTGGTGCTGGGCAGCGAGGCGGGCGTGCTCGACCTCGATCCGGCCACCGTGGTCGCCAAGGGCCGGCTCCAGCCCGGTCGGATGTTCCTGGTCGACACGGTCAACGGCCGGATCGTGCAGGACGACGAGATCAAGACCGAGCTGGCCGCCGCCCGGCCGTACGGGGAGTGGTTGCACGCCGGCCTCATCGAGCTGGACGAGCTGCCCCCGCGCGAGCACATCGTCTACACCCACGACTCGGTACGCCGCCGGCAGCAGACCTTCGGCTACACCGAGGAGGAGTTGAAGATCCTGCTCGCCCCGATGGCCCGCAGCGGCGCGGAGCCGATCGGCTCGATGGGCACGGACACCCCGATCGCCCCGCTGTCCGCCCGGCCGCGGCTGCTCTACGACTACTTCCACCAGCTCTTCGCGCAGGTCACCAACCCGCCGCTGGACGCCATCCGCGAGGAGCTGGTGACCAGCCTGGCGTCCACCATCGGCCCGGAGGGCAACCTGCTCGACCCGGGCCCGGCGAGCTGCCGGCAGATCGTGCTGCCGTACCCGGTGATCGACAACGACGAGCTGGCCAAGATCCTCTCCATCGACGAGGACGGGGACCTGCCCGGCTTCAAGGCGGTCCGGGTCTCCGGGCTCTACCGGGTCCGCGACGGCGGCGCCGGCATCAAGGCCCGGCTCACCGAGATCTGCCGGCACGTCTCCGAGGCCATCGAGGACGGCGTGCGCATCCTGGTGCTCTCCGACCGGGACTCCAACGCCGACCTGGCCCCGATCCCGTCGCTGCTGCTCACCGCCGCGGTGCACCAGCACCTCGTGCGGGAGCAGACCCGCACCCAGGTGGCGCTCATCGTCGAGTCGGGCGACTGCCGCGAGGTGCACCACGCCGCCGTGCTGATCGGCTACGGCGCGGCGGCGGTCAACCCGTACCTGGCCTTCGAGTCGGTCGAGGACATGATCTCCACGGGCGCGCTGGTCGGCACGGCACCGGGCACGGCCATCCGCAACTACGTCAAGGCGCTCGGCAAGGGCGTCCTGAAGATCATGTCCAAGATGGGCATCTCGACGGTCTCGTCGTACTGCGGCGCGCAGGTCTTCGAGGCGGTCGGCCTGGACACCAAGCTGGTGCAGCGCTACTTCCGGGGCACCCCGAGCACGATCAGCGGCATCGGGCTCGCCGAGATCCACGCCGAGGTGGCCGCCCGGCACGCGCTGGCCTGGCCGCCCGCGGGCGCCCGGGCGAGCGACCGGCTGGACGTCGGCGGCGAGTACCAGTGGCGCCGCGAGGGCGAGCTGCACCTGTTCAACCCGGAGACGGTCTTCCTGCTCCAGCACGCCACCCGCAGCCGCCAGTACGACGTCTTCCGGCAGTACACCGCGAAGGTCGACGAGCTGGCCGCGCAGGGCGGCTCGCTGCGCGGGCTGTTCACCCTGCGCACCGGGGTGCGCCCGCCCGTGCCGCTGGACGAGGTCGAGCCGGCGAGCGAGATCGTCAAGCGGTTCGCGACCGGCGCCATGTCGTACGGGTCGATCTCGGCGGAGGCGCACGAGACTCTGGCCGTGGCCATGAACCGCCTCGGCGGCAAGTCGAACACGGGTGAGGGCGGCGAGGACGTCGAGCGGCTGCACGACCCGCGGCGCCGCTCGGCGGTCAAGCAGATCGCCAGCGGCCGGTTCGGCGTCACGAGCGAATACCTCGTCAACGCCGACGATCTGCAGATCAAGATGGCCCAGGGCGCGAAGCCCGGCGAGGGTGGCCAGCTGCCCGGCAACAAGGTCTGGCCGTGGATCGCGCGTACCCGGCACGCCACGCCGGGCGTCGGCCTGATCTCCCCGCCGCCGCACCACGACATCTACTCCATCGAGGACCTGGCCCAGCTCGTCCACGACCTGAAGTGCGTCAACCCGGCCGCCCGGGTGCACGTGAAGCTGGTCAGCGAGGTCGGGGTGGGCACCGTGGCGGCCGGCGTGGCGAAGCTCAAGGCCGACGTCATCCTGATCTCCGGGCACGACGGCGGCACCGGCGCCTCCCCGCTCAACTCGCTCAAGCACGCCGGCACCCCTTGGGAGCTGGGCCTGGCCGAGGCGCAGCAGACGCTGCTGCTCAACAAGCTCCGCGACCGGGTCACCGTGCAGGTCGACGGCCAGCTCAAGACCGGCCGGGACGTGCTGGTCGCGGCGCTGCTGGGCGCCGAGGAGTTCGGCTTCGCCACCGCCCCGCTGATCGTCGAGGGCTGCGTGATGATGCGGGTCTGTCACCTGGACACCTGCCCGGTCGGCATCGCCACCCAGAACCCGGTGCTGCGCGAGCGCTTCACCGGCAGGCCGGAGTTCGTGGAGAACTTCTTCCTCTTCCTCGCCGAGGAGGTCCGCGGCTACCTGGCCGAGCTGGGCTTCCGCAGCATCTCCGAGGCGATCGGGCACACCGAGCTGCTCGACGTCACCGGCGCGGTCGACCACTGGAAGGGCCACGGGCTCGACCTCAGCCGGGTGCTGCACCTGCCCGAGCTGCCCGAGGGCGCGGCCCGGCGCGGGATCCGGGCCCAGGACCACGGCCTGGAGCTGGCGCTGGACAACCAGCTCATCGCCCTGGCCGAGCCGGCCCTGCGCGACGGCACCCTGGTCCGGGTCGAGGTGGCCGTGCGCAACGAGCACCGCAGCGTGGGCGCGATGCTCGGCGGCGAGGTGACCCGCCGCTTCGGCGGCGCGGGGCTGCCCGACGACACCGTCGAGTTCCTGCTGCACGGCACCGCCGGTCAGTCGTTCGGCGCGTTCCTGCCGCGCGGCGTCACCCTGCGCCTGCACGGCGACGCCAACGACTACGTCGGCAAGGGCCTCTCCGGCGGCCGGCTCGTCGTCCGCCCGGACGCCGCCGCGCCGTTCGCCGGCGTGGACGCCGACCCCGGCGGGCGCGCCGAGGACCAGATCATCGCCGGCAACACCATCCTGTACGGCGCCACCGGCGGCGAGGTCTTCCTGCGCGGCCGGGTCGGCGAGCGGTTCGCGGTGCGCAACTCCGGCGCGGTGGCCGTCGTCGAGGGCGTCGGCGACCACGGCTGCGAGTACATGACCGGCGGCACGGTGGTGGTGCTCGGGCCGACCGGGCGCAACTTCGCCGCCGGCATGTCCGGCGGCACGGCGTTCGTGCACCGCCTGGACCGGCGACTGGTCAACGCCGAGCTGGTCGACCTGTCGCCGCTGGGCGTCCAGGAGCGGGAGCGACTGCATGAGCTGGTCCAGCGGCACTTCGCCGAGACCGACTCGGCGGTCGCCGAGGAGCTGCTCAAGCGCTGGCCGGAGGCGGTGGAGGAGTTCACCGCCGTGGTGCCCCGGGACTACCGCCGGGTGCTGGAGATCATGCGGGCCGCCGAAGCCGCCGGCCACGACGTCGACGACGCGGTGATGAGCGCACTCTCTGCGCCGTCCGCCGCGTTGGTGCCGCCCGCGCCCCGGGCGGTCGCCCAGGAGGTGGCTCGTGCCTGACCCGAACGGTTTCCTGCGCTACGACCGGCGGCTGCCCGCCCGCCGCCCGGTCCCGGTGCGGATCATGGACTGGCGGGAGGTCTACCCGCCGGCCGGCGAGGAGCTGATCCGCGAGCAGGCCACCCGGTGCATGGACTGCGGCATCCCGTTCTGCCACGACGGCTGCCCGCTCGGCAACCGCATCCCGGACTGGAACGACCTGGTCCGCACCGGCGGCTGGGACGCCGCGGTGGAGTCGCTGCACGCCACCAACAACTTCCCCGAGTTCA
Organism: Micromonospora sp. NPDC005299; assembly: GCF_042872345.1. NCBI lineage: Bacteria > Bacillati > Actinomycetota > Actinomycetes > Micromonosporales > Micromonosporaceae > Micromonospora > Micromonospora sp. NPDC005299. Next base: position 87,093 of record NZ_JBIAKG010000009.1, on the reverse strand, counting down.
CCGGCCGGCTCTGCCCGGCGCCCTGCGAGGCGGCCTGCGTGCTCGGCCTGGGCGGCCAGCAGCCGGTCACCATCAAGCAGGTCGAGGTGGAGATCGCCGACGCCGCGGTGGCCCGGGGCGGGCTGCGTCCGCAGCCGGTGCCGGCCCCGACCGGGAAGTCGGTCGCCGTGGTGGGTTCCGGCCCCGCCGGGCTCGCCGCCGCGCAGCAGCTCGCCCGCGCCGGCCACGCCGTCACCGTGTACGAGCGGGACGACGCGCTCGGGGGCCTGCTCCGCTACGGCATTCCCGACTTCAAGCTGGAGAAGCGGCACATCGACCGGCGGCTGGCCCAGCTCGCCGCCGAGGGGGTGCGCTTCCGCACCGGGGTGGACGTCGGCGTCGACGTCACGGCCGTACACCTGCGCGCCGAGCACGACGCCGTGCTGCTCGCCTGCGGGGCGCTCCAGGGCCGGGACACCCCGGAGACGCCGGGGCGGGCGCTGCGCGGCGTACACCAGGCCATGACGCACCTGGTGGCCGCCAACCGCGTCGTCGCCGCGGCGGGGGAGGGCAGGCCGGCCCTGGCCACGCTCCCGGACGGCACGCCGATCGACGCGGCCGGCAAGCACGTGGTGATCATCGGTGGTGGCGACACCGCCGCCGACTGCCTGGGCGTGGCCCACCGGCAAGGCGCGGCCGGCGTGCACCAGCTCGACCTCTACCCGGAGCCCCCGGCCGACCGGGACGCCGCCCGCGACCCGTGGCCCACCTGGCCGTGGGTGCTGCGCAGCTACCCGGCGCACGAGGAGGGCGGCGCGCGGGTCTTCGCCGTGGCGGTGCAGGAGTTCGTCGACGACGGCACCGGCCAGGTCCGGGCGGTCCGGATCGCCGAGGTGACCGTCGAGAAGGTGGACGGCCGGCGGATCGTCACGGCGCTGCCCGGCTCGGAGCGGGAGATCCCGGCCGACCTGGTGCTGCTCGCCATCGGTTTCGAGGGCACCGAGGAGCAGCCGCTACTGAGCCAGCTCGGGGTGACCCGCAACGGCCGGGGCGCGGTCGACGCCCGCCCCGACTGGCAGACCGACGCCGACGGCGTGTTCGTGGCGGGGGACATGCACCGGGGCGCCTCGCTGATCGTCTGGGCGATCGCCGAGGGCCGGGCCGCCGCCGCGGCCATCCACGCGTACCTGGGCGGGGCCGGGACGCTGCCCGCGCCGGTCGACCCGGCCCGGCAGCCGCTCGCCGCTCGCTGACGCGACGCGTCACCGACACCCCCGGTCCCCGGGCGGACCGGGGGTGTCGTGCCGTCCGGGTCCGGTTCGTGCCCGCCGCGCCCCGACCGCCCGACCCGGCTGGTGAACCCTCTCACCAACTGTCGTCGGGAGGTTTGACCGCGGCCAGACTTGTCGGCTGGCCGGACCCGCGGGGGGTCCGGCTTCGTCGTGTCACCGTCTGGACGGGGAAAACACTCATGGCCCTCGGCGCCACGTTCGCCGCGCTGCGCCACCGCAACTACCGGATCTGGGCCGCGGCCGGGTTCGTGTCGGTCATCGGGACCTGGATGCAGGTCCTCGGCGTCAACTGGTACGTGCTGGCCGAAACCGGGTCGGCCACCTCGATGGGGTTCACCGTCCTGCTCCAGGCGCTGCCCACCCTGGTGCTGAGCGTCTGGGGCGGCGCGCTGGCCGACCGGCTGCCCGCGAAGCCGCTGCTGATCGGCGCACAGGCCGCCCACGCGCTGCTCGCCGCCGGGCTGGCCGTGGCGGCCGTCACCGGCGTCGGCGGTCTCCCGGCGATCTTTGCGATCTCGCTGGCCACCGGCGCGGTCTCGGCGATCGAGGGGCCGGTGATGGGCCGCTGGGCCTCCACCCTGGTGGACCGGGAGAGCCTCGGCAACGCCCTGGCGCTCGGCTCGCTCACCAACTCCGCCGGACGGATCCTCGGCATGAGCCTCGGCGCCGTCGTGGTCGCCGCGGTCGGCCCCGCGCTGCTCTTCGCCGCGAACTCCGTCAGCTTCGTCGCGGTCGTCGTGGCGCTGTTCGCCGTACGCGAGGGGGACCGGCACGCCGGCGAGCCGGCGGCGGCCGACGCGGCCCCGGCCGACGGCGGCATCCGGGCCGGCTTCCGCTACCTGAGAGGCCAGCCGGTGGTGCTGGTGGCCTTGGCGCTCTCCTTCGTGCTCGGCAGCCTGGGCCGCAACTACCAGGTCACCATGGCCGCGATGAGCGACGGGCCGCTGCACGGCGGCGTGTCCGGCTACGGCCTCCTCTCCACCGTCTTCGCCGTCGGCACGGTGCTCGGCGCCCTGTTCGCGGCGCGCCGCGCGGACCTCCGGTACGGGGTGCTGGTCGGGGCCGGCCTGCTCGCCAGCGCGCTGCAGATCGTCGCCGGCCTGGCCCCGGGCACGCTGAGCTTCGCCGCGGTGATCCTGCCGGTGGCGGCCGCGGCGGTGGTCATCGACACCACGGTCGGCGCCCGGGCCCAGCTCGACACCGACTACGCCATGCGCGGCCGGGTGCTGGCCGCCCTGGCCGTCACCGGTTCGGTCTCCGCGGCGGTGGGCGCGCCGCTGCTCGGCTGGCTCGCCGAGCACGCCGGCCCCCGGCAGACCCTGGTGCTGGCCGGCACGGTCACCGCCGTCGCCACCGCGGCCGCCGGCGTGGCCCTGGACCGGCTCCGCGAGCGCCGGCTGGGGCACCGGCTCACCCGGGTGCTGGCCGCGCCCGCCGCCCGCCCGGTCCGCCGGGTCGCCGCCACCGCCGCCCGGGTCGTCCGCCCGGCCGGTGCGGGGCTTGGCGCCGTTCACGCCGCGGCGCTGCCCCGGCCGACGGTGCTGGCCGGCGCCTCCCCGGTGGCGCTTCCCGCCACCGGGGCCGGCGCGCGTCCCGGCGCAGGCCGGCTCCGGTCCAGCCGTGCCGCCCACGCGGCGCAGGACTGCGCCGCCTGCGCGCCCCACCGGGGCCGGCGCCGCTCCCGCTCGACCGATCTGCGGTCGCCGTTCGCGCACCGCGACGGCTGCCCCGCCGCCTGACCCCGGCCGGGCCCGCTCCCGCATCATCCGAGCGGGCCCCGGCCGGCGCCGGTCAGTGCTTCAGCAGCCGGTGGGCCTCCCGGATCTTCGTCCACGACTTCGGCTGCGCCGGGGCGAGCGCCCCGCGTGCGGCGGCGGCCGGCTCGGGGCGCCCGGCGGTGAACAGCCAGGTCGTGAAGACCGCGTCGAGGTCCTGGCCGGAGATCCGCTCGGCGAGCGCCTGGAACTGGGCGATGGTGCCGTTGCCGTAGCGGTGCTCGGCGGTCCAGGCCGGCAGGATCCGGAAGAACGCCTCGTCGCCGACGGCCAGCCGGAGCTGGTGCAGTGCCATGGCGCCCCGGTCGTAGACCGCGTCGTCGAAGATGTCGCCGGCCCCCGGGTCACCGGGGAGGACCTGCCAGAACTCCGAGTCGGCCGGGTAGCTGGCGTAGGTGAAGTCGAACAGCTCCTGGGCGGTGCCCTCGCCCTGCTCCTCCGACCAGAGCCACTCGGCGTACGAGGCGAAGCCCTCGTTCAGCCAGATGTTGCGCCAGTCGGCGACCGAGACCGAGTCGCCGAACCACTGGTGGGCGTTCTCGTGCACCACCACGGACGTGTTGGCGCCGCGCCGCCAGAAGCCGGGGCCGTAGACGGGGCGGCTCTGCGTCTCCAGCGCGAAGCCGATGCCGTCGACCGGACCGGCGACGCCGCCCTGCGCCTCGAACGGGTACGGCCCGAACACGCCGCTCTCCCAGTCGATGATCTCGGCGGTGCGTTCGATGCTGGCCCGGGCGGCCGGCCCGAGATCGCCCAGCGTGGTGCTGTACGCGTTCGACACCGGCTGCCCGTTCGGCGCGGTGTCGGTGACGATCTCGTACTGCCCGATGGCCAGGAACGCCTGGTAGGTGGCGCCCGGTTTCACGCTGCGCCAGCTCCACCGGGTGCGGTTGCCGGCCTCGGGCAGCGGGGCGCGCGGCTGCACGCCGTTGCTGACCACCTCGAGGCCGGTCGGCACCGAGACGGAGATGTCCCAGGTGGCCTTGTCCTTCGGGTGGTCGTTGCTCGGGAACCACCACCAGGCCGACTCGGGCTCGTTGACGGCGAGGGCGCCGTCGGCGACCCGGGTCCAGCCCGTGTAGCCCTGGACCAGCGTCTCCGACGGGATGCCGGCGTATTTCACCACGACGGTGAGCTGCTGTCCCTTGAGGATCGGCCGGGGCGCGGTGACCACCAGCTCGTGCGCGCCCTGCCGGGCGAAGCCGGCGGACCAGCCGTTGACCCGGACCGACTCGACGCCGAGGACGAAGTCGAGGTTGAACCGGGACAGGTCCTGGGTGGCGGTGGCGAGGATCGTCGTGGTGCCGCTGAGCCGGTCGGTGGCCGGTTCGTAGCGCAGCCGGATGTCGTAGTGGCCGACGTCGTAGCCGCCGTTGCCGTAGTCGGGGAAGTAGCTGTCGCCCAGCCCGGGGCTGCCCGGGGTCGGGGTGGCCGCCGCGGGCTTCGGCCGGCCCCAGCCCGGTAGGGCGGCCTGGCCGGGGGCGCCGGTCACGACGGTGCCGGCGGTGGTGACGGTCAGGGCGGCGATGGCCGCCGTGAGAACGCGTCGCACGAGGTGGGCTCCCTCCATCGGGGTGTACGCACCGCCAAACCTAATCGACGGTGATGAACACGTCTGCCCCGGAAGGCGAGCGGGCGCTATTCAATTTGTGGCAATGTTTCGATACCATTACCGACTAGTAACAAGCACCGACCCCCCTGGCCACGCGCGCGGTCAACGGGCTCCACCACCCCTGTCCCGTGGAGGTCCTGTCATGTCCCGTCGCGTCCGCACCGCCCTGGCCGCGCTGCTCGCGGCCTTCCTCGGCGCCGTGCTCGTCCCCGGCGTCGCCCGGGCGGCCACCGTCAACTACGTCGCCCTCGGCGACTCCTACTCCTCCGGCGTCGGGGCCGGCCCGTACGACCTCTCCACCTGCCTGCGCAGCCAGAAGTCGTACGCCCCGCTCTGGGCCGCCGCGCACGCGGTCACCAGCTTCCGGTTCCCGGCCTGCGGCGGCGCGGTCACCGCCGACGTCATCGGCAGCCAGGTGAACTCGCTGAGCACCGGCACCACCCTGGTCACCGTGACCATCGGGGGCAACGACGCCGGCTTCGCCGACGTCATCACCAGCTGCCGCTTCGGCAGCACGTCGAGCTGCGAGAACGCCGTCAACGACAGCCGTGCCTTCGCCACCGCCACCCTGCCCGGCCGGCTCGACAACACGTACGCCGCCATCCGGAACCGGGCGCCCAACGCCCGGCTCGTGGTGCTCGGCTACCCGCGGCTGTTCGAGACCGGCTACTGCGGCCTGCTGGCCATGAGCACCTACAAGCGGACCATCCTCAACAACGCCGCCGACCTGCTCGCCACGGTGATCGCCGACCGGGCCCGGGCGGCCGGGGCGACCTTCGTCGACGCCCGGCCGTTCTTCGCCGGTCACGGCGTCTGCGCGACCGACCCGTGGATCAACGATGTGAGCGGGCTCATCGAGGCGTACCACCCGGACGCCGACGGCTACCGCCGCGGTTACCTGGCCGCGCTGACCGCCGCGATCGGCTGATCCGACGCGGCGGGCGGCCGGCGGTCCGGGATGGACCGCCGGCCGCCCGCCGTTGTGAGGGAGGTGTCCGGCCCGGTCAGCGCGCCGGCACCAGCTCGCCGGTCAGCTCCGGCTCGGTGCTCCGCACCGACGGCTGGCCGTGCCGTCCCCGCGCCGCCCGGCGGCCGGAGGGGACCGCCAGGGCGGCCAGCGCGGCGGCCAGCGAGATGCCGGTCAGCAGCAGGAAGCCCATCGTGAACCCGGCCTCCCGGGGCAGCCCGCTCGCCTGCGGGTGGGCGGTGATCACGCTGCTGGCCACCGCGGCGCCGATCGCGCCGCCGATGGTGCGGATGTTGGCGTTCATGCCGGTCGCCACGCCGGTCTGGCGGGCCGGCACGCTGGCCACGATCAGGTTGGCCATCGAGGCGAAGGCCAGCCCGATGCCGAGCCCCACCAGGCCGCCGGCCACGCCGATCTCCCAGCGGGTGTCGTGCGCGACGGTCAGCATCGCCGCGGCGAGCACGTTGAACACGGCGCCCGTGGCCAGCTGCGCCTTGGCGCTGAACCGGGCCGCCAGCCGGCCGGCGACGAGGCCGGCCACGAACATGCCGACCAGCATCGGCAGCATGAGCAGCCCGGCCTGGGTGATGCTCGCGCCGAAGCCGTACCCGGCGCTGGTGGGGATCTGCACGAACTGCGGCAGGAAGGCGTAGACGGCGAACATCGAGGCGCCGTAGAGCAGGGCGACCAGGTTGGTCGTCCAGACCGCGGGCAGGCGCATCATCCGCATGTCGATGAGCGGGTTCGCCGAGCGGGTCTCGGCCACCAGCCAGCCGACCAGGAGCACGACGGCGAGCGCCAGCAGGCCGATCACCCGGCCGGACGTCCAGCCCCAGGCGGCGCCCTTGCTCACCGGCAGCAGCAGCGCCACCAGCCACCCGGAGAGGAGCAGGGTGCCCGGCCAGCTGACCCGGCCGGGGGTGCGCACCGGCGACTCGGGGACGAACCGGTGCGCCGCGAGCGCGGTGAGGCCGACGACGACCATCGGGATCCAGAACAGCCAGCGGTAGCCCAGGGTGGCGACGATCGGCCCGGCCAGCACGACGCCGAGGCCGCCGCCGGCGGCGACGATCGCCGAGATCGCCGCGACGGCCGAGCTGACCCGGGCGGCGGGGAACTCGTCGCGGATGATCCCGAAGGAGAGCGGGAAGACCGCGCCACCGATGCCCTGGACGACCCGGGCGAGGATGAGCATGCCGATGGTGGGGGCGACGGCCGCCAGCAGGCAGCCGAGCGCGAGCGCGGCGAGGGAGACGACCAGGGTCCGCTCCTTGCCGACCATGTCGCCGACCCGGCCGAGGACCGGGGTGAAGATCGACGCGGACAGCAGGTAGGCGGTCAGCACCCAGGTCACGGTGTTCTGCGAGGTGTGCAGGTCGTGCTGGATGGTGGGCAGCACCGGGGTGATCAGCGACTGGAGCATCGCGAAGAAGCCGGCGCCGGCGGCGAGGACGAGGAAGGTCAACCGGCGCGAGTCGCGCCGGACGGTGTCGATCACGGAAAATGGCTCCCGTTCGCGTGACGAGGAAGAGGGTGTCGCAGGGCCGCTCGCGCGGATCGGGCGACGGTGGCGGCCCCGAGCGTGGGTGTGTCTCAGCGGGTTGCGGGCATGGTGGGACCTCCCGGGTCCGATGTCTGGTTCGCCGATCGCGGCGGGTGGGATCGGCGGGGGAAGCCGGAGTAAGCTATCCGGAGGCAAGGCTCCGGTCAGTTCCGGAGGGGTGCCTCCACTAACGTAGCGGAGGGGTGCCTCCGCTTGCAAGGGGAGAGGGGTGACGCCCGTCATGGCCAGCGCGGACCAGCTGGGTGAGGTCTTCGCCCGGCGCCCGAAGCGGGCCGATGCCCGGCGGAACTACGAGGCGCTGATCGCCGCCGCCCAGGAGGTCTTCGGCGAGTGCGGCGCCGGCGCGTCCCTCGAGGAGATCGCCCGGCGGGCCGGAGTGGGCATCGGCACGCTCTACCGGAACTTCCCGAAGCGACTCGACCTGTTCGAGGCGGTCTACGTCGAGGAGGTGCGCGCGCTCAGCGCCTCCGCCGCCGACCTGGCGGACCGACCCCCGTGGGACGCCCTGGTCGCCTGGCTGCACCGGTTCGTCGCCTACGTCGGCACCAAGCGGGCCCTCGCCGAGGAACTGGTGCACGACTCCGAGGTGTTCCGCAGCTGCCGCACCGAGATCTACGCCGCCGGCGAACCGTTGCTGCGCCGCGCCCAGGAGGCCGGAGTGGCCCGGCCGGACGCCACCTTCGACGACGTCGTGCGGCTGGTCAGCGGGATCATGGCGTACCAGTTCCCCGAGCCGGCCCAGCGCGACCGCGTGCTCGCCATCGCCCTGGACGGCCTGCGCCACCCGGCCGCGCCCCGCTGACGCCGACGGTCCACGAGGGACGCACGGGTCCCCCGGCGTTGCGCCGGGTGTCGACAATGGTGCGACACCCGTCGTGGCCCGGAGGTGACGAATGCGCGAACCGGCGACCCGGCCCCGGCCCGCCCGGGAGAAGCTCCCGGCGGGCGGCCTCGAACTGCTCTCCCTGCTGGCGCGGCTGCTCCGGCGACCCCGCCGCGGCGACCGCCGGCTGCCCCTGCTCTGGCTGGTCCGCCCGGCGGGGGACGGCGTCGTGGGAGCTCTTCTGCGCCGCTTCGTCGGCCAGGGCAACCGGCGCCGAGTGCCGCACGCCGTCTTGGACCTGGCCGCCCGACCGGGGCCCGACGACGTCGCGGGAGTGCTGCGCGAGCTGCACCGGCAGCTCTCCGTGGAGGCGTTCGGGGCGGCCCGGCTGCGGTTCCGGCACTACCCGCTGGCCGACTGGCTGATGCACCAGACCCTGGCCGTCGGTGTGGACGCCGCGGACAGCGGCCGGGCCGCACTGGTCCACCGGCTGCGCGACTGGCGGGGCCGGCGGGCCGGCGACGATCCCCAGGTAAGCGGCGGGTCGGCCGTCGGCACCGCGCTCCAGGTGCTGCTCTGGCTGCTGCGCCGGGCGATGCCGAGCGTGCTCTTCCGGATCGCCGTCTCCGGCCGGGTACCGGTGTTCGGGCGGCAGTACCGCTGGTTCATGCGGCAGCAGTACCTCGCGCCCCGGCAGTCCGTGACGTTCCTCGGCTTCGCCGAGCGGCTCACCGCCGGCTGGCGCGACGGCGAGCACCCGGCCCAGGTGGAGAAGTTGCTGCTGCACGCCTTCCTGGAGGACCTGCGGCAGGCGTACCGGCGGCGGTTCTGGCGGCCGGGTGACTGGCGGCGCACCGCGTACCCGGTGCTGCTGCTCGACGGGGTGAGCCCGGACAACGTCGGGCACACCCTGGTCCGGCTCCTCGACGAGGTGCGCAACGAGACCGGCCGCAACGACCCGCTGCTGGTGGTGGCGGTCGCCGCCGGCCCGCCGCCGGAGCGGGCCGCGACCCGGCCGGTGGTTCAGGCCGAGGAGGCGTACGAGGAGTGGGCCGAGGCGCTGCCGGAGATCCGGCGGCTGCGCCGCGCCGGCGCCTGGCTCGTGGTGCTGCGGATCGACGGCGAGGACGTCGGCGCCCCGGTGGGCGTGGCCCCGCCGGGGCTGGTCGCGCCGGAACCGCCCTGGTGGTCGCGGCGGTTCCTGCCGGCCGCGGTGGTCCTGGTGCTGCTGGCCGGGGCGGCCGTGTGGGCCAACGGGCGGTGGGCCCCGGACTGCCGCCCGTGGCCGACCGACCGGGTGAGCGTGCGGCTGGTCGGCGGCGAGTGCGTCGGCTACAGCGACACCGCCGGCCAGGTCTTCAACAGCGAGCCCGGGCAGGACCGGCTCCGCGCGGTGCAGCGGCGGATCTTCGCGCAGAACCGGGCCGCCGAGGAGGTGTGGCGGCGCAGCGACCACCGCCGGCCCTACCTGACCCTGGTCTACCTGGGCAGCCTCACCGGCAACCGCACCCGGGCGGACGAGGAGTCGTACGTCTCCGAGCGCGAGGAACTGGAGGGGATGGCGACCGCCCAGTACGCGCTGCTCAAGGAGTCGGCGGCGGCGGACGACGCGGCGCTGCTGCACATCGTGGTGGCCAACGCCGGCCGGCAGATGCGGCACGCCGGCGACGCGGTCCGGCTGCTGGAGGGGCTGGCCCGGGACGACCCCACGGTCCTCGGCGTGATCGGGCTGGTGGACAGCCGCACCAGCACGGCGTCCGCGCTGCGGGAACTCAACCGGGTCGGCCTGCCGGTGCTCGCGCCCACTCTCTCGGCCGACAAGATGGACGCCAACTCCAGCCTCTACCTGGCCATGTCGGCGCCCAACCGGGAGCAGGCCCGGATGGTCGAGGCGTACGCCCGGCAGGTGCTGCGGGTGGGTGAGGCGCACGTCTACTGGACCACCGGCGAGGGCAGCTCACTGGCCGAGGACCTCTACGTCGCCACCCTGGTCGACGGGCTGCGGGAACGGTTCGGCAGCCGGCTCACCCGGCTCGACGAGTGGCGCAGCGGGCGGCGGATGACCCAGGAGTGCGGCTACCGCGGGATGCTCTTCTTCGCCGGGCGCTGGTCGGAGTTCGACGGGTTCCTGCGGGCGCTCAAGGAGTGCGGCGCCGACCCGCCCCGCCACCTGGTCGCCGACGACTCGGTGAACCGCTACATGGCCAACCCGGGGCTGCGGGCCAGCGCACCGGGCAACCTGCCGGTGACGTACGTGTCGAAGGCCGCCCTGGCGACCTGTGCCGCGCTGCGGGCCGCGCAGGCCCGGCGCGACGACGCCCGGGGCAGCTTCCTCACCTGGATCGGCGCGGACGACCTGCTCGACCCGCCGCGCTGCCGCGACGGCGTCAACGCGCCCGTCGGCGAGCGGGTCAGCCTCGCCTACGACGCCTCGATGATGATGGTGCGCGCGCTGGAGAGCCTCGCCGCCCGGCTGCGGCACGCCGACACCGGCCGGCGCTGGGACCCCCGCGCGGTCAACCCGGTGGGGGTGCACGCCGAGGTGCTGCGGCAGAACGCCGCTGGCGGCTACCCGGGGGTGGGCGGCCTGATCCGGTACGCCCCGGACTCCGGCGAGCCGGTCGCCAAGCGGCTGGCGCTGCTCACCGTGGCCCGGGTGCCCGACGTGGCCGCCCCGCCGGTCGAGGTGTTCGCCTGCGGGGTGGCCGACGAGGGCCCCGACCCGGGCTGCCGCCCCGGCTGACGCCGCGGCGGCCGGCGGCCCCCGGGGCGCCGCCGGCCGTCACCGTCCGGTCAGGACGCGGCGTGGTCCGCGTTGCTCGGCCGGCCCCACGGGCCGGTGATGGCGAAGACGTAGCCCGGGGACTGGATGTTGGCGAACAGGATCTTCCCGTCCGGGCTGAACGTCGGGCCGGTGAACTCGCTGTCGTTGAGTTCGTTGCGCGCCAGCGGGTACGCCTTGCCCTGTTCGGTCACCCCGACCAGGTGCGACACGCCCTCGCCGTCCTCGGCCAGGATCACCCCGCCGTACGGGGACACGGTGATGTTGTCCGGCCCGTCGAAGTTGCCGTTGTCCGCGTCCGGGTCGGTGTTCACGCCGAAGATGGTCTTCAGCGTCACCGTCTCGGTGCGCGGGTCGTAGAACCAGACCTGGCCGTCGTGCTCGTTGACGCTGCCGTCGTCGTGCCGGGCGAAGCTGGCCACGAAGTACGCGCCGCCGTCGGCCCACCAGGCGCCCTCGAGCTTGCGGCTGCGGGTCACCTCGGCGTCGGTGAACTGCTTGCGCACGGAGACGGTCCGGGCGTCCCGGTCCGGCACATCCACCCACCGCACCTTGTAGCGGGTGCCCGGCGTGGTGGCCTCCGACAGGTCGGCCACATGCTGGCTGCCCCGGAAGCAGCTCAGTGCCTGGAGGCGGCCGGCGGTGTCCCCGTCCGGGCGCTGGGCGAGCGCGCGCAGCGCGCCCTTGCCGGCCCGGAAGCCGGCCGGCGGGGTCCAACGGAAGTAGAGGCCGTTGGGGCCGCCCGCGTCCTCGGTCAGGTAGATGGCGTGGGTGTACGGGTCCACTGCGACCGCCTCGTGCGCGTAGCGGCCGAGGAACTTCAGCGCCACCGGGTTCTGGTTGGCGGCCCGGTCGTGCGGGTCCACCTCGAACACGTACCCGTGGTCCTTCAGGTACTGCCCGCCGGCCCTCTGCTCGGTCTCCTCGCAGGTCAGCCAGGTCCCCCACGGGGTGATGCCGCCGGCGCAGTTGTTGTGGGTGCCGGCCACGCTGACGTACTCGCGCAGCCGCCGGCCGTGCCGGTCCACCTCGATGGTGGTGGTGCCGCCCCGGGCGCCCGGGTCGTAGGTCAGCCCGGGCAGCGCCGGCACCGGGTAGGGCTCGTCGCCGCCGATCTCGTGGTTGTTCACCAGCACCGAGCCGTTCGGGCCGCGGAAGCAGCCGGTGCCGTCCGCGTCGCTCGGGGTGGCCTGCCCGGACTCCAGCAGGGTCCCGCCCGCTTGGGCGACGACGGTGTACGAGAAGCCCGGGGGCAGGGCCAGCAGGCCGGCCGGGTCCGGCACGAGGTCGCCGTAGCCGACCGCCGGGCGGCACGCGGCCCGGGCCGCAGCCGGGCCGGCGATGGCGTCCAGGCTGCCGGCCACCACGATGCCGAGGCCGGCGGCCGCGCCGCCGTGCAGCACGGCCCGGCGGGAGATGGGGGAGGAGGTCACGTCGTCGCCTTCCTGTTCACAGCGTTGCTCTGGGACAGAGGCAAGTCGGGCCGGGGGAACGGCGTCCGGCGGGAACCGCCACCGTGGGATGAACAGTGGACCAACGTCGGGTGCGTGCCGCGTACTGTGCCGGGCCGCCGCGCGTCCGTTAGGGTTCCCCTCGATCGGGGACGGCGGCGTCGGAGGGCGGACGGTGGGCAGGCTCGCGACGGCGTACCGGCAGGCGGTCGCCCTGCACCGGCAGGCTCTGCGCCGCTGGGAGGCCGCCCGACGGGCGCTGGCCGCCGCGGGCCCGGCGCCCGTCGGCAGCCCCGAGCTGGTCGCCCGGCTGGCCCGGCTCGGCGGCGAGCTGGCCGGTCCCGTGCCCGGCACCGCCCGCGCCGCCACCCACCCCGTTCCGGTACGCCTCGGCGAGGCGACCACCGTGGACGGCGGATTCCCCGTGCTGGTGCCGCTGGGCGCGGGCGCCCACCTCGCGATCGACACCGACGCCCGGGACCCCCGGGTGGGCGAGCTGCTGCGGGCCCTGGTGGTGCGGCTGCTCACCGCCGCGCCCGCCGGCACGGTCCGGGTGGCCGGCATCGACCCGGTCGCGTTCGGCGCCGCCTTCCTGCCGCTGCGCCCGCTGCTCGACGCCGGCGCGCTCGGCCCGGCCGCCACCACCGTGGCGGAGACGGCCGCCCTGCTGGACGCGGCGGAACGGCACGCCCGGACCGCCCAGCGGGCCGCGCCCGAGGACCGGGAGCTGCTGCTCGTCGTCGCCGCGTCCGCCCCGCCGCCGCGCGAGCTGGCCCGGCTCGCCGCGCTCACCCACGCCGGACCCGCCGCGGCGGTCTGCGTGCTGCTGGCCGGCCACCCGGCGACCGGGCCGGGCGAGGCCCCGCCACTAGGCGCCACCACCCAGCTCCGGCTCAACGAGCGGTACGCCCTGGTCGGCGACCCGCCCGGCCGGCCGTTCAGCGCCGACGGCAGCGGCCTGGCCGCCCCCGTCCTGCTCGACGGGGACCCGTCCCACGCCACCGTGACCGGGCTGGCCCGGCGGCTCGCCGAGGCCGTCCGGCGGGCCACCGCGGTCACCTTCGCCGACCTGCTGCCGGCCCGGCGCTGGGCGGAGTCGTCCGCCGCCGGGCTGCGTACCGTGCTCGGCCGCGCCCGGGAACCGGTGACCGTGGCCTTCGACGACGCCACCCCGCACTGGCTGGTCGGCGGGCGCACCGGCGCCGGCAAGACCGTGTTCTTGCTCGACGTGCTCTACGGGCTGGCCGCCCGCTACTCCCCGGCCGAGCTCCAGCTCTTCCTGCTCGACTTCAAGGAGGGCGTCAGCTTCACCGAGTTCGTGCCCACCGAACGGGACCCGTCCTGGCTGCCGCACGCCCGCGCGGTCGGCATCGAGTCCGACCGCGAGTACGGCGTGGCCGTGCTGCGCGAGCTGCGCGCCGAGCTGACCCGCCGGGCCGACCTGCTCAAGCGGCACGGCGTCAGCAAGCTGGCCGACCTGCCGCCGAACGCCCGGCCGCCCCGGATCGTCACCGTGGTCGACGAGTTCCAGGTCCTGTTCGCCGGCAACGACGCGCTCGCCCGGCAGGCCGTCGACCTCATCGAGGAACTGGCCCGCAAGGGCCGCTCGTACGGCCTGCACCTGGTGCTGGCCAGCCAGAGCACCACCGGCATCGAGGCCCTCTACGGCCGGGCCGAGGCGATCTTCGGCCAGTTCCCGCTCCGGGTCGCGCTGCCCGGCGGGGGCGGCGTGCTCGACCCGCTCAACGACGCCGCGAAGGCGCTGACCCTCGGCACGGCCGTGGTCAACACCGCCGGCGGCACGGCCGGCGCGGACACCGACGTCCACTTCCCCGACGCGCACGCCGCCGCGGCCGACCTCGCGGCCCTGCGCCACGAGCTGTTCGCGGCCCGGCCGGCCGGCGCCCGCCCACCCGCCGTCTTCCGCGGGTACGAGACCCCCCGGCTCGCCGACGACCCCACCTGGGCCGGCCTGGCCCCCGGCGCCGAGCCGCCGCTCGCCCTGGTCGGCCGCACCGTCGACGTGGCCGGCAGCACCGCCGCGTTCCGCCTCGACCCGGTGCCCGGCCGGCACCTGGCCGTGGTCGGCACCGCCGCCGCCGGGGCGGACGTGCTCCACTCGGCCACGCTCGGCCTGGCCCGGCAGCACGCCCCCGGCACGGCCCGCTTCCTGTTCGTCCCCCTGGCGCCCGGCACCACCGGCACGGCCGACGACCTGGCCATGACCCTGGCCGCCGCGGGCCACCCGGTCCGCCGCCTCGACGCGGCGGCGCTGCGCACCCACCTCGCCGAGCTGGCCGACCCGCCCGCCCCGGGCGCCGCCCGGACCTACCTCGTGGTGTTCGGGATGGACGCCGCCGCCGGCGCGCTCGCCGCGGCCGATCCCGGGACGTTCCGCTCCGGCCACGACGACCTGCGGGCGGTGCTGCGCCAGGGCCCCGCGCACGGGGTGCACCTGCTCGGCTGGTGGCGCGGGCTGCGCCGGCTCGCCGAGGACCTCGGCGGCAGCCAGAACCGCGACGACGTGGCCTGCCTGGTCGCGCTGAACGTGCCCGCCGCCGACCTGGGGCTGCACCTGGGCGCGCACGACCTCGGTTACGCCCCGCGCGACGGCCGGGCCCTGCTGGTCGACCGGCACGAGCAGCGCACCGCCCTGGTCGTGCCCTTCGTCGGCGACGGGGACGAGTCGTGACCGGGTTCGACGAGTACGCGGCCCTGCTCCGCGAACTCTCCACCCGGCAGCGGGGCGGCGAGCGGGCGGTCGCCGCCGAGGCCGAACGCCGGCGCGCCCTCCAGTCCACCGTCGACCAGCTCGGCCGGCGGCTCGCCGCCCAGGGGCAGCGCCTCGACCAGCTCGGCCAGGCCATCAACCTGCCGATGCGCTCGGTTCCGGCCGAGAGCCCGGATGCGCCGGCAGTCCCGGTCGGCGCTCCGTCGGCGGCGGAACCGGCGCAGCCTTCCACCGGACCGGCCGCGCGCGCGGCCGGATCGGCGTCACCTGGCACGGGAACGGCCGCGCCTGGCTCCGGATCGGCCGCGCCGGGACTGGGATCGACAGCGCCGCCTTCGGGATCGGCTGTGTCCGGGTCGGAGCCGGCCGCGGCCACTGCCGGACCGGTCACGCCCCTGTCGGGCGGGGTGCAGGCACCCGGAACCCGGGGCGGGGCGACCGGCGGCGCAGCCGCCGCGCCGGGGCGGCCGGGGGTCGGGGCGTATCCCGAGGGAACGCTGCCAGGCCCGCGCGCGGGTGACCCGGCGACGGAGCTGGCTGCGGCCGCACAGCTGGCCGACGAGGCCGACCGGCACGGGCAGCAGGCCGAAGCTCTGGCGCGGCGACCCGTGCTGCTGCCCACCTGGTCGGCGCCGGCCCGGGCGGTCGCCGTCTACGCGGCCTGCGCGCTGGCCGGCTCCCTGCTCATGCTGGTGGCGCTGATCGGCTCGCCGCTGCCGGCCACAGGGCTCGACCTGGTGGCCGCCGTCTCGTGCGCCGGCGTCCCGCTGCTGTCCTTCCTGGCCGGACACCTGGTGCTGGGGCGCTGGGGCCGCGCGGTGATCGGCGGCGACACCCCGCCGGGGCGGTACGTGCCGCTCGGCTTCGTGATCTGCGCGCTGGTCGCCCCGTCGTTGTTCTGCCTCTACCTGGTGGTGTTCCGGCTGCTCAGCTGAGCGCCGCGAATTCGGCTCCCGGCTCGGCGCCCGGCCGTCACGTAGGCTGCTGGACAGGCGAGCAGGGGAGGGCGCGTGAGCGCGGCGGACATCATCGCGAGGCTGGCGGCGGCGGCCCAGAAGCTGGACGAGGCGAAGGCCCGGACGGCCGCCGCGGCGCAGGACGCCGCCGAGGCCCGGGCACTGGTGGCGGGCGCGCTGGAGGGTGTGGCGGCCGGGCCGCTGCTCAACATGATCGACGCCTACCGGCAGGCGCTCACCCAGGCCGCGCAGGGCGGCGAGCCGGCCCGGCAGCACGTGCAGGAGACGATCGCCAAGGTCCAGGCGCTGGGTAGCTGAGAGCGCCGACCCCCGCCGGTGGTCAGGGGTCGGTGAGGAGGAGCCACTCGTCGTCGCGCCGGCCGACGGTGGTGTCCGGCGGCCAGACGTGGGTCACGGACGCCGACGCGCGGGCCTGGTCGACCATTGGCCGGCGGGCCAGTGTCGCCCCCTCGAAGCTGGCCCGGCCGTGGAACACGGCCCGGCCGAAGTTGGCGGCCCCCTCGAAGCGGGCCCCCTCGAACCACGCCTCCGCGCCGAACTCGGTCCAGCGGAACAGCGCCATGTCGGCGAACCGCGTCCGGCGGAAGCCCGCGTACGCCTCGAAGGTGGCGTGCTCCATGGACAGTCCGGCCAGGAACACCGCCTCTCGGAAGGTCGCGCTGCCCGCGAACCGGGCCCGGTCGAAGCTGCTGGGCTGCCGCAGCGTGGCGCCCCGGAACGAGACCTGCCCGAAGCTCGTCCCGCGGCAGGACAGTGCGCCGCCCAGGTCGGCCCGGTCGAAGCTCACCTGGCCCGCGAAGCGGGCGTCGTCCAGCACGAGGTCCGCGTCGCCGGTGAGCTCCTCGAACACGGCGTCGACGAACTCGGCGGTCAGCCGCAGCCGTCCGCGCACGACCGCCCCGGCGAAGCTGGTGCTGCCGGTGCAGACCGCGCCGGTGAGGTCGAGGTCCACCAGGGTGCAGCCGGCGGCGTCGAAGTCGTGCAGCCGGGCGCCGGTGAGGTCCAGCGCGATGCCGGGCCACCAGTCGTCCCCGTCCGCGCGGAGGTGCCGGGTGAGCATCCGCTGCGCGGTGCGGCGCACCTCGGTCTCGCGCGGGTCGTCGGGCGCCGGCATGCGGAGGTACGCGCACAGCACCGCCACGATCGTCGGCCGCTGCCCCGAGTTGTCCTGACCGAGTCGTTCCAGGGCGTGCAGGCCGCCGAGGCGTACCGCGGGGTTGTCGCTGCCGACCAGCTCGATGGCCCGGACGTACAGCTCGGTGAGCCGCCGCTCGGCGGCGTCGTGTTCGACGGCGGCGGACTGCCGCTCCTGGTGCCGCTGCCCGGCCTCGGCGACCGTCTCGGCGTGCGCCTGCACCCGGTCGCGGTGCGCCTGGTCGCGCGTGGCCACGGCCTCCTGGTGCCGCTGCCCGCGCTCGTTGATCCACTGTCGACGGGCGGCGAGGAGCAGCGCCAGCCCGCCGCCGGTGCCGGCGACCACGGTGAGGCCGGTGCGGATGGCGTCGACGCGCAGCGTGGCCCGGGTGTCCGGTTGGGCGGCCCGATCGGCCTCGGCGAGCAGCCGGTCCAGCACCAGCCAGCCGAGCAGGACGGCGAGCAGCAGCCCGAGCAGCGCCAACCACCAGGGCATCACCCGTAGCGGCTTCTCCGGCGTTGGTGGGGCGGACACGGCGCTCAGCATGCCATCCGTGCCGGCGGTTCGGGGGCCCCACCGGACGCTGGATACGCCGGTTTGTGCCCACTGTGGAACAAGGGGTTACCAGCGCGTAACTTTCCATTGACGTGTGTGAAATCGGACACGCATCATCGTTTTCACGATCGATCGGATCCCCCCACCCGTCCCTCCCGGAACATCGGGGCCTCCCACCGGAGGTGCAGCCCATGCTGCTCCGAACGATCCTGGCCGCCACCGCCGCCGCCACCGTCCTGCTCGTCCCGGCCACCGCCGCCCTCGCCGAGCCCACCACCACCGAAACCACCGCCGCCGCAGCCGCCACCGGCACCACCACGGCCGAGGTCACCACGGCCGACGCCACCGGCCTCGCCGCCGCCGGCGCCAACCCGGTCATCGTGGTCGGCGGCCTGATCGGAATCTCCATCGCGTACGAGCCGATCGCCGCCCGGCTGCGCGCCGGCGGCTACCGGGTCTCCATCTACCAGTTGCCGAACCTCGGCTTCGGCGACATCCGCGAGTCCGCCCGGGCCCTGTCGTCCTATGTCGACCAGGTGCGCGCCGCCACCGGGGCGGCCAAGGTGGACCTGGTCACCCACTCGGAGGGCGGCCTGGTCTCCCGCTGGTACGTGAAGTTCCTCGGCGGCGCCGGCAAGGTCGACCGCTACGTCAGCCTGGGCAGTCCGCAGCAGGGCACCTACGTCGCCAACATCATCAACTTCCTGGGGCTGGGCAGCTGCGTGGGCATCGTCGCCTGCCAGCAGATGTCCATCGGGTCCAGCTTCCTCGCCGACCTCAACGGCGGCGACGACACCCCGGGCGCGGTCCGCTGGACCACCGTCCGCACCTGGCAGGACGAACTGGTCCGGCCGGTCGACAACGCCTCCCTCGCCGACGGCGCCACCAATGTCCTGGTGCAGGCGTGGTGCCCGCTGCGGATCGTCGGCCATCTGGGCCTGATCCTGGACGGCACCACGTACAGCGTCGTGCGGCAGGTGCTCGCCGGCGCCGCGATCCGCCCCAACTGCTTCGCGGTCTGATCAGGGCCGGGCTCGACGGTCGCCGCGCCGGCGGCCGTCGAGCCCGGTTCAGCCGGTGGTCCGGCCGAGGATGAGGTCGGCCGCCCGCCAGGCCAGCGCGGTCACCGGCGCGCTGGTCCAGCCGGACACCATCACGGGCAGCACCGACGCGTCGACCACCCGCAGCGCGGTCACCCCGCGTACCCGGAGCTGGGGATCGACGACGTGCTCGTCGTCGGGCCCCATGGCGCAGGTGCCGATGGCGTGGTAGCCGCAGTAGCCGTGCGCCCGGCCGGCCTCGATGATTTCCTCGTCGGTCTGGGTCGCCGGTCCGGGCAGGGTTTCCGCCGCGATCCGCTTGGCGATCGGCCCGGTGGCGAACAGGTCCCGCATGAGGCGCACCGCGTCCACGGCGACCCGGCGGTCGTGCGCGGTGGCGAAGTAGTTCGCCACGATCGCGGGCGGCGTGCGGGGGTCGGGGCCGGTGACGGCGAGGCTGCCCTCGCTGTCGGGGCGGGTCACCGTGCCCAGGCACAGCAGGCCCGGCTCCCGCTCCAGCTCCAGGGCCCGGCCGGGCCGCGGTGACGCCGCCGAGAAGGGCGCCATCAGCAGGTGGACGTCCGGGCGGTCCAGCTCCGGACGGGACCTGACGTGGGCCGCGACGTCCATCACCGGCAGGGCGAGCGGGCCACCGCGGGTGACCAGGTAGCGCAGGGCGGCGCGGGCCTGGCCCAGCGGGCTGCCCAGCCGGGCGTTGTAGCCGCCGAGCTCGGCGAGCCGGTACTGCAGGGGAATCGGCCGGTGTTCCCGCAGGCCCGCCCCTACCCGGGGCCGGTCCAGCAGCACCGGGACGCCGGCTGCGCGCAGGGTGTCGGCCGGCCCGATTCCGGAGACCTGCAGCAGGTGCGGGGTGGCGAGGGCGCCCGCGGCGAGGATCACCTCGGCGGCCGCCCGGTGGTCGACCTCCCCGCCCCGGTGCGCGACCCGTACGCCGACCGCCCGGCCGCCCTCCACGAGCACGCGCAGCGCGACGGTGTCGACCGCGAGGGTCAGGTTCGGGCGCTGCCGCACCGGATGCAGGAAGGCGTCGGCGGCGGTGACCCGGCGCCCGGCGTGGATGGTGGCCGTGGCGTAGCCGATCCGCTCGCCGTCGTCGGCGTCGAGGTCGTCGACCCGGCGCCAGCCCAGCGCCGCCCCGGTCTCCAGCATCTCCTCGCAGAGCGGGTCGGTGCCGGTGGCGACGGACAGGCGCACCGGGCCGCCGGCGCCGCGCGTCGGGTGGTCCTCCAGCCGGGCGAAGATCGGCCGCATGGTCGACCAGCCCCAGCCGAGGGGCGCCAGCGCGTCCCAGTCCGCCGCCGCGCCGCGACTCCAGATCATGCCGTTGATCGAGGTCGAGCCGCCGACCATGCGACCGCGCTGCCAGGTCTCGCGCCGCCCCGGTGCGATGGTCGCCGGATAGTGCCAGGCGGTGCGGGGGTCGTCCATCAGCCGGGCGAACGCCTTGGGTACGCGCACGAAGGGGCTGTGGTCCCAGCCGCCCGCCTCGATCAGCAGCACCTGGGTGCCCGGGTCCTCGCTGAGCCGGTTGGCCAGCACGCACCCGGCCGCCCCGGCACCGACGATCACGTAGTCGAAACCGTCCACTCCGGACCCCCGCTCGTCCCGGGCGTGAGAATCCTTCTGACGGTAGCGGCTCGATCACGCTTCGGAAAGGGGCCGGGTCAGGTGGCCTTGGCGAGCGCCTCGAACTCCTCGTCGCTGAGCCGCACCTCGGCCGCCGCGACGTTCTCCTCCAGGTGTGCCACGGACGACGTACCCGGAATGGGAAGCACGGCCGGCGACCGGCGCAACAGCCAGGCGAGGGCGAGCTGCGCGGGCGTCGCGCCGTGCTCGGTGGAGATCGCGTCCAGAGGGCCGCCCGGCCGGGCCAGGTTGCCGGTGGCGATCGGGAACCAGGGGATGAACGCCAGGTCGTTGCGCTCGCAGTGGTCCAGCACGTCCTCCGCGCTGCGGTCGGCGAGGTTGTAGAGGTTCTGCACCGACACCACCGGGGTGATCCGCCGGGCCGCCTCGATCTGCGCGACGGTCACCTCGGAGAGCCCGATGTGCCGCACCTTCCCCTCCTGCTGGAGCAGCGCCAGCTCGCCGAGCTGGTCCTCCAGCGGCACCTTCGCGTCGATCCGGTGCAGCTGGTAGAGCGGGATGCAGTCCAGGCCCAGGTGGCGCAGGCTCAGCTCGCACTGCTGGCGCAGGTACTCGGGGCGGCCCACCGGCCGCCAGTCGCCCGGGCCGGAGCGGGTCAGCCCGGCCTTGGTCGCGATGACCAGGTCCTCGGCGTACGGGTGCAGCGCCTCCTTGATCAGCAGCTCACTGACGAAGGGGCCGTAGGAGTCGGCGGTGTCGATGAAGGTGACCCCCAGCTCGTACGCCCGCCGCAGCACCCGCACCGCCTCGGCCGGGTCCTTCGGATCGCCCCAGACCCCGGGGCCGGTGATCTGCATGGCCCCGTAGCCGAGCCGGTCGACCTGGAGGTCCCCGCCGATCCGGTAGGTGCCCGAGGCCTTCGCGGGCCCGGTGCTGGTCGCCATGGCGTTCCTCCTGCGCGTCGTCGTCGGCGGCGGTCACCGCCCCGACCGGAAGTCTTTCCCGCGAATCGCCGTCGTCAACATCCGGGGGAGGGCGTTTCCGCCGCCGCCGCGACCCGCCGCCCGGCAGGGTGGGCAGTTTGCGGCGAGCGACCCCGGGGGCGGGCGCCGCCGTGCGACGCTGGGCGGAACGGTGGTCTGGAGGTGCGCATGGCCGCGACGCCACGGCTCGACTTGGCGCTCGACACGTACGAGTGCATCGTGCTCTACCCGGGACCGTCGGGTCGGGCGCTGCCGGAGGAGACCGTGCAACGGCTCCAGGCCGAGCACCTGCGGCACGTCCAGGCGCTGCAACGGCGGGGAATCGTCCTGGTCGACGGTTCGGTGGACGGCCCGGCCCGCGAGCCGGACCCGCCGATCGGCTTCGGCCTGGCCCGCACCGGCTCGGTCGACGACGTCCGCAGCGTGATGGAGGCCGACCCGGCGGTGCAGGCCGGGCTCTACCGCGTCGAGGTGCTCACCTTCCTCTGCCCGGCCGGCTCGCTGGAGTTCCCGCTCGCCAAGACGCAGAGCTGACTGTCGCCCGGGCGATCTGGGCGCCCCCGGCGACGACCCCGCGCCGCCCGCGCCCCGGATCGGGGGCAGCGGACGCCGGCGCCGGTCGATCTCCGGGAGCACCCGGTCGAGGGACGAACGCGAGCGGTACCATTTCCGCCGCGCGGTCGCCGATGCCCGCCACACACGACGTCCCGGTGCGGTGCCACACCGCCCGCCCGCGCGGGTATCGCGCGTCGTTGGACAACTGTTCCGCAGTCCGAAAGGGGCCGGCCGGCAGGCCGACCCGAAGGAGAGACTAGCCTGATGGGCGTGACACGCCGCGCGAAAATCGTCTGCACCCTCGGCCCCGCCACCTCGTCCCCCGAGCGCATCCGGGGCCTGGTCGAGGCGGGCATGAACGTGGCGAGGCTGAACTTCAGCCACGGCAGTCACGAGGACCACGAATCGGTCTACCGGCTGGTCCGCGAGGCGGCCGAGGCGGCCGGGCAGCCGGTCGCCGTGCTCGCCGACCTCCAGGGTCCCAAGATCCGCCTCGGCAAGTTCGCCGAGGGCCCGCACGAGTGGCGCACCGGCGACTCGGTGGTCATCACCGGCGACGACATCGTCGGCACCAAGGAGCGGGTCTCCTGCACCTACCGCAAGCTGCCGCAGGAGGTGAAGCCGGGCGACCGGCTGCTGATCGACGACGGCCGGGTCGCGGTCGAGGTCAGCGACGTCACCGGCAACGACATCCGCGTCCTGGTCACCGAGGGCGGCCCGGTCTCCAACAACAAGGGCGTCTCCCTGCCGAACGTGGCGGTCAGCGTCCCGGCCCTGTCGGAGAAGGACGCCGACGACCTGCGCTTCGCCCTCGGCCTGGGCGTCGACCTGATCGCGCTCTCCTTCGTCCGCTCGCCCGAGGACATCAAGCTCGTCCACTCGATCATGGCCGAGGAGGGCGTGCTCCGCCCGGTGCTGGCCAAGGTCGAGAAGCCCGAGGCGGTCGACCACCTGGAGGCGATCGTGCTCGCCTTCGACGGCGTCATGGTGGCCCGCGGCGACCTCGGCGTCGAGCTGCCGCTGGACGAGGTGCCGCTGGTGCAGAAGCGCGCCGTGCAGCTCTGCCGGGAGAACGCCAAGCCGGTCATCGTGGCCACCCAGATGCTCGACTCCATGATCGAGAATTCGCGCCCCACCCGCGCCGAGGCCTCGGACGTGGCCAACGCGGTGCTCGACGGCGCGGACGCGGTGATGCTCTCCGGCGAGACCAGCGTCGGCAAGTACCCCGTCCTCACGGTCAGCACCATGGCGAAGATCGTCACCACCACCGAGGCCGGCTCGATCGGCGTGCCGCGGCTGCAGCACGACCCGCGTACCCACGGTGGCGCGCTCACCGTCGCCGCCTCCTCGATCGCCCGGGCCATCGGCGCCAAGGCCATGGTCGCCTTCTCGCAGACCGGCGACACCGTCAAGCGGCTCGCCCGCCTGCACTGCGACCTGCCGCTGCTGGCCTTCACCCCGGTGCCCGAGGTGCGCAACCAGCTCGCGCTCTCGTGGGGCGTGGAGACGTTCCTGATGCCGTTCGTCGAGCACACCGACGACATGTTCCGCCAGGTCGACCAGGCGCTGCTCGGCCTCAACCGGGCCAACCCCGGCGACTACGTGGTGATCGTGGCGGGCAGCCCGCCCGGCACCCCCGGCTCCACCAACACGCTGCGCGTGCACCAGCTCGGCTCGCTGGTCGACGCCGCCTCCGCCCGGGCTCTTCAGTGAGCGGGAGGAGCGAGCCGGGCCTGCGAGCCCCGCAGTCGCGAACGGAGACGGCTCAGTGACCGAGCGTCCGGTGGCGACCGGTCAGGCGGCGGTCGACCAGCTCCTGGAGGTGCTGGACCTCGACCAGACCGGCGGGATGACCTTCCGCGGGATCAGCCCGCCGGTCGGCCCGCAGCGGGTCTACGGCGGCCAGGTCGCCGGCCAGGCCCTGGTCGCCGCCGGACGCACCGTCGATTCGGAGCGCTTCGTGCACTCCCTGCACGGCTACTTCGTCCGCCCCGGCGATCCGGTGGAGCCGATCGAATACCAGGTGGAGAACGTCCGGGACGGGCGCTCCTTCTCGGTGCGCCGCTCCGTGGCGCTCCAGCACGACAAGCCGATCTTCTTCATGTCGGCCTCGTTCCAGCGGCAGGAGGAGGGGCTGGACCACCACGCGCCGGTCCCGCCCGACGTGCCCGCCCCGGACGAGGTCCCGACCATGACCGACCGGCTCTCCCGCTACCCGGAGCGGCTCGGCATCTGGGGCCAGATCCCCCGCCCGATCGACGTCCGCTACGTCGGCGAGCCCGGCTGGGTACGCCCCGGCGACCGCCCCGCCGAACCCCACCAGCGGGTCTGGATGCGCCTCGACGGCAAGCTCCCCGACGACCCGCTGCTGCACGCCTGCGCCCTCACCTACGCCTCCGACCTGACGCTGCTGGACTCGGTGCTGTCGGTGCACGGCGAGGTGTGGGGGCCCGGGGGAGTGGTGGGCGCGAGTCTCGACCACGCGCTCTGGTTCCACCGGTCGTTCCGCGCCGACGAGTGGTTCCTCTACGACTGCTGGAGCCCGTCGGCGTCCGGCGCCCGGGGCCTGGCCACCGGCCGGATGTTCACCACCGACGGCCGGCACATCGCCAGCGCCGTGCAGGAGGGGCTGCTGCGCCGGGTCGGCGCCTGACCCGGAATCCGTGACCGTTCGGCCGAGGGTCGGGAGACCGGGCGGCTGACCAGGGGACTAACCTTGCCGGCATGCGCCTCTCCGCTCGGGTCGACTACGCCCTCCGCGCGGCCGCCGAGCTGGCTTCGGTCGCCGACGGCGCGGCCGCCGGGCGGACCCGGCCGGTGACCGCCGAGCAGATCGCCCGCGCCCAGGAGATCCCGCCGAAGTTCCTGGAGAGCATCCTGCTCCAGCTGCGCCGGAGCGGCATCGTGCACGCCCAGCGCGGCCCCGAGGGCGGCTACTGGCTGGCCCGGCCCGCGGCGGAGATCTCCCTCGCCGAGGTGATCCGGGTGATCGACGGCCCACTGGCGCACGTCCGCGGCCAGCGCCCGGAGCAGCTCGGCTACCAGGGCGCGGCGCGCGCCCTGCAGGACGTGTGGATCGCCCTGCGGGCCAGCGAGCGGGAGATCCTCGAACTGGTCACCATCGCCGACGTGGCCAGCGGCAGCCTGCCCGGCCGGATCAACGACCTCGCCGCCGACCCCAGCGCCTGGAGCTGACGCTCCCCTCGGGCGTCCCGGCGCCGCCGTCCCGCGCGCCCGCCGCGCCGTCCGGCGCGTTCCCACCAACCGGATGGAGGACTTGACCGGAGCGCCGCCGTGCCGCATTGTCGACCAAGTCGATAGGAGATACCGAAAAGTCAGGGGGCGCTCGTGCGCAAGCTGCTGGTCCTCGCCCTCGTCGGGCTCGCCGCGCAACTGGTCGACGGCGCGCTCGGCATGGCGTACGGACTGACCTCCTCGACCCTGCTGCTCTTCGCCGGGGTGGCCCCCGCCGCCGCCTCCGCCTCGGTGCACCTGGCCGAGATCGGCACCACCCTCGCCGCCGGGGTCTCGCACTGGCGGTTCGGCAACGTCGACTGGCGGGTCGTCGGCCGGATCGCGCTGCCCGGCGCGGTCGGCGCGTTCGCCGGCGCCACCTTCCTCAGCTCCATCTCCACCGAGTCCGCCGCCCCGTGGATGGCCGCCATCCTGTTCAGCCTCGGCGCCTACCTGCTGGTCCGCTTCTCCCGGCCGCTGCGCGCCAACCGGGCCGCCGGCCGGCTCCGCAGCCGCTTCCTGGCCCCGCTCGGCCTGTTCGCCGGCTTCGTCGACGCCACCGGCGGAGGCGGCTGGGGCCCGGTCGCCACCCCGGCGCTGCTGGTCTCCGGCCGGATGGAGCCACGCAAGGTGATCGGCTCCGTCGACACCTCCGAGTTCCTGGTGGCCGGCGCGGCCAGCATCGGCTTCCTGATCGGCCTCGGCTCCGAGGGCTTCCTGCTGCCCACCGTGGCCGCGCTGCTGATCGGTGGCCTGATCGCCGCGCCGATCGCCGCCTGGCTGGTCCGCATCGTGCCCGCGCAGCTGCTCGGCGCCGTCATCGGCGGGGTGATCGTGCTGACCAACACCCGCACCCTGCTGCGCGCCGGCGAGCTGGGCGGCCCGGTCCCGGCGCTGGCCTACACGGTGCTCGGCGCCGGCTGGCTGGTCGCCCTGGTGCTGGCCACGCGGGCGATGCGCCGCACCCGCCGGGCCCGGGCCACCGCCGAGACCACCCTCGCCGCCCAGTCCGCCGGCGACGCGGTCACCCCCGCCGGCGAACCGGTCACCCACGCCGGCGACCCGGCCACCCCCGCCGGCGACCCGGCCACCTCGGCCGTGCGGCCGGTCGCCGCCACCGCGGCCGCCGCCACCGCGGAGGAGCCCCGCCGGCTCGCCGCCGCCGTCGAGGGCTGACCGGCCCGGACGTACGCGCCGGCCCGGCGCCCGCGACGCCGTGGACGACCATCGCGGGGACCGGCGTCGAGGCACCGCCCGCCATCCGTACCGGAGTGGGCGGTTGTGCCGCGGGAAAGCGTTGTCCTACCCTGACGGGGCGCGGAGCTAATCACCGACGTCGATCTGCGGCGTCTCCCGTCACGTCAGCGCGGCGTACCCCCTTTCCGCCGGTCCGGGCAGGCCGGCTCGCGTCCCGTGCCTGACCTCCGCGAAAGGCATCCTCGTGCACCCCTTCATCCCGCGCCGCCGGACCGCGCTGCTCGCCGCGGCCTCGGCGGCCACCCTCCTGGCCGGCATCCTCGGCACGGTGACCGCCGCCGCGGCGGCCACCGGCTGCCGCGTCGACTACCGGATCACCAATCAGTGGGGCGGCGGCTTCGGCGCCGACGTCACCCTCACCAACCTCGGCGACCCGGTGAACGGCTGGACGCTCACCTGGAGCTACCCCGCCGGGCAGCAGGTCACCCAGGCCTGGAACGCCACGGTCAGCCAGGCCGGCGCTCAGCTCACCGCCCGCGACGTCGGCTGGAACGCCGCCATCGGCACCGGCGGCGCCGCGACCTTCGGCTTCAACGCGTCCTGGAACGACGCCAGCAATCCGGCCCCGACCAGCTTCGCGCTCAACGGGACCACCTGCACCGGCGGGACCACGCCCACCAGCGCACCGCCGCCCACCTCGGCCAGCCCCACGCCGACCCCGACGACCACCGCCCCGCCGGCCGGGGCGAAGCAGATGGAGAAGCTCGACCGGGGTCTGGTCAGCGTCCGCTCGGGCAGCGGGAACGTGGTTTCCTGGCGGCTGCTCGGCACCGAGACCTCCGGGGTGTCGTTCAACCTCTACCGCGGCGCCACCAAGGTCAACAGCATGCCGATCACCGGCGCCACCAGCTGGCTCGACAGCGGCGCGGCCGCCGGCTCGGCGTACACCGTGCGGGCCGTGGTGAACGGCGCCGAGCAGGCGGCCTCCGCCCCGGCGCTGCAGTTCGCGGGCGGCTACCTGGACGTGCCGATCCAGGCCCCGCCCGGCGGCACCACCCCCACCGGGGAGGCCTACACCTACTCGGCGAACGACGCCAGCGTCGGCGACCTCGACGGCGACGGCCGCTATGAGTTCGTGCTCAAGTGGGACCCCTCCAACAGCAAGGACAACTCCCAGTCCGGCTACACCGGCAACGTCTACCTCGACGCCTACACCCTCACCGGCGCCCGGCTGTGGCGCGTCGACCTGGGCCGCAACATCCGCGCCGGCGCCCACTACACCCAGTTCCAGGTGTACGACTACGACGGCGACGGGGACGCCGAGGTGGCCGTGAAGACCGCCGATGGCACCCGCTCCGGCACCGGCCAGGTGATCGGCTCGTCGTCGGCCGACCACCGCAACTCCAGCGGCTACGTGCTCGCCGGACCCGAGTACCTGACCATGTTCGACGGCCGCACCGGCGCCGCCCTGTCCACCGTCGACTACGACCCGCCGCGCGGCACCGTCTCCTCGTGGGGCGACTCCTACGGCAACCGGGTCGACCGGTTCCTCGCCGCCACCGCCTACCTCGACGGGCAGCGCCCCTCGCTGGTCATGGCCCGCGGCTACTACACCCGCGCGGTGATCGCCGCCTGGGACTTCCGCGACGGCACCCTGCGCAAGCGGTGGACCTTCGACTCCAACGCCAGCGGCAACGGCGCCGCCGCCGGCCAGGGCAACCACAACCTGTCGGTGGCCGACGTGGACGGCGACGGCCGCCAGGAGATCGTGTACGGCGCGGCCACCATCGACGACAACGGCCGGCTGCTGTGGTCCACCGGCACCGGGCACGGCGACGCGATGCACGTCGGCGACCTCGACCCGGCCCGCGCCGGACTGGAGGTCTTCAAGGTCGACGAGGACGCCAGCAGGCCCAGCTCGTGGCTGGCCGACGCGCGCACCGGCCAGCTGCTCTGGCAGACCGCGCCGAACGGCGACAACGGCCGGGGCGTCTCCGACGACGTCTGGGCCGGCAGCCCCGGCGCCGAGTCCTGGTCCTCCGCCGTCGACGGCCTGCTCAACACGAAGGGGCAGAACGTCGGCCGCAAGCCGTCCTCGGCGAACTTCCTCGCCTGGTGGGACGGCGACCCGGTGCGCGAACTCCTCGACGGCACCCGGATCGACAAGTACGGCACCGGCGGCGACACCCGGCTGCTCACCGGCAGCGGCGTCGCGGCGAACAACGGCACCAAGTCCACCCCGGCGCTCTCCGGCGACATCCTCGGCGACTGGCGGGAGGAGGTGGTCTGGCGGACCGCCGACAGCACGGCGCTGCGCGTCTACAGCACGCCCGTCACGACCGGACTGCGCCTGCCGACCCTGATGCACGACCCGCAGTACCGGGTGGCCGTGGCCTGGCAGAACACCGCCTACAACCAGCCGCCGCACCCGGGCTTCCACCTCGGCGACGGCATGAGCACCCCGCCCGCGCCGAACATCTACCTGCGCTGAAAACGAAGGCACCGGGCCGCCGGCCGCGGAATCCGCTGAGCCGGCGACCCGGTGCACCACACCGCAGCACTCCCGACCCGTCCCGACCGGGAATGCCGTACCACCACCGGCAATAAAGGTAGGCGGCCTACGCGACGGTGGGGTGACGTGGCTATGAAGAGCGTGTTTCAGCCCTTCCGGCGCAGGCCACCGGCCACCTTCTCGGCGATCAGCTCGAACGAGCGCACCCGGTCGGCCACGTCGTAGACCATCGTGGTCAGCATCAGCTCGTCCGCGCCGGTGCGCTCCAGCAGCGCGCCGAGCTGCCGGGCCACCGTCTCCGGCGAACCGGTCGCCTGGCCCTCCCGGCGCTGCACCACGAACTCCCGCTCCAGCTCCGAGTACGGGTAGGCCGCCGCCTCCTCCGGGCTGACCAGCGGCTCCGGCCGCCCCGACCGCAGCTTCAGGAACGACAACCCGGCCGGACCGGCCAGCCACTCCGCCCGCTCGTCGGTCTCCGCGCAGACCGCGTTGACCGCCACCATCGCGTACGGCTCCTCCAGCCACTGCGACGGCCGGAAGCTCTGCCGGTAGAGCTGGAGCGCGGGGATGGTGTTCTGCGCGCTGAAGTGGTGCGCGAACGAGAACGGCAGCCCGAGCAGGCCGGCCAGCTGGGCGCTGAACCCGCTCGACCCGAGCAGCCACACCTCCGGCGACTGCCCCCGGCCCGGGGTCGCCGTGATCGGCCCGGGCTCCGCGCCGCTGAAGTAGTTCATGAGGTCGGCCAGCTCGCGGGGGAAGTGCTCCGCCGACAGCCCCTCCATGCTCCGGCGCAGCGCCAGCGCGGTCACCTGGTCGGTGCCCGGCGCGCGGCCGATGCCCAGGTCGATCCGGCCCGGGTGCAGCGCCTCCAGGGTGCCGAACTGCTCCGCCACCACCAGCGGCGCGTGGTTGGGCAGCATCACCCCGCCGGAACCCAGCCGGATCGTCGAGGTGTGCGCCCCCAGGTGCGCCAGCAGCACCGCCGGCGCGGAACTGGCGATCGCCGGCATGTTGTGGTGCTCGGCAACCCAGAACCGGCGGTAGCCCAGCTCCTCGGTGCGGCGGGCCAGCTCGGTGGTGTGCCGCAGCGCCTCACCGGCGCTGCCGCTCGCGGCCACCGGGGCAAGATCAAGAACAGACATGGGTACGTCGATCACACGCCACACCAACACGCCGCGCGCCGGATCTGTTCCCTCGGAGTGCCCTAGCCCATACCCCGCGCCTGCTCGAAGATCAGACTCGTCTGGGTGTGCTGCACCGCCGGATCCACCGCCAGATGGTCCAGCACGAAGTCCCGCAGCGCGTCCCCGGACGCCGCCCGCACGTGCAGCACGTAGTCCTCCGCGCCCGCCACGTGGAACACCGACACCACCCCCGGCAGCCGCACCGACCGGGCCCGGAACGCGTCCACCGCCGCCCGCTCGTGCGCCGCCAGGCGCACCGACACCAGCGCCTGCAACGGCAACCCCACCGCCGCCGGGTCCACCTC
The DNA here is from genome assembly GCF_042872345.1 of Micromonospora sp. NPDC005299. Classification (NCBI taxonomy): domain Bacteria; kingdom Bacillati; phylum Actinomycetota; class Actinomycetes; order Micromonosporales; family Micromonosporaceae; genus Micromonospora; species Micromonospora sp. NPDC005299. The sequence goes on along the minus strand of NZ_JBIAKG010000009.1, from coordinate 56,832 downwards.
CGCGTGGAACCCCAGGATCGCCCCGCACTCGCGCAACGCCCGGGTCCGCGTCAGGCACGTCGACGGGGCCACCCCCACCCGCTCGGCGAGGGCGTTGTTCGGCAACCGGCCGTCCGCCGCCAGCTCGGCGAGGATCGCGCGGTCGGTGTCGTCCAGCGCCGCGAAGGGCCGTACATCATTCGGTGCGACAGGCATGTGAACATCCTTCCCCGAACTTCCCTCCCCCGGAAGGGCTCCGAACAGAATCTCCTTCGCTCCTCTTGCCTGATCACGGCCTCATGTTCGACGCTTCCGCCATGACAGCCGTGGACACCGCAGCCGTGCACGCCGGGCGCGAGGACCTCGCGGGCCTCGGCGTCCACGTACCGCCCATCGACTTCTCCACCACCAACCCGCTGCCCTCCGTGGCCGGCGGCGGCGACGACTACGAGACCCTCGCCACCGGCGGCACCCTCCCCGCCGGCGGCAGCGCCGTCTACCAGCGGCTCTGGAACCCCACGGTCGCCCGCTTCGAGACCGCCCTCGCCCAACTCGAAGGCACCGCCGAAGCCGTCGCCTTCGCCAGCGGCATGGCCGCCCTCACCGCCACCCTGCTCGCCGCCACCCGCGACGGGAAACGGCACGTCGTCGCCGTCCGCCCCCTCTACGGCGGCACCGACCACGTGCTCGCCACCGGCCTGCTCGGCACCGAGGTCACCTGGGCGAGGCCCCACGAGGTCGCCGCCGCGATCCGCCCCGACACCGCCCTGGTCGTCGTCGAGACCCCGGCCAACCCCACCCTCGACCTGGTCGACATCGCCGCCCTCGCCACCGCCGCCGGCGACGTCCCGCTGCTCGTCGACAACACCGTCGCCACCCCGGTGCTCCAGCAACCCGCCCGGCACGGCGCCGCCCTCGTGCTGCACAGCGCCACCAAGAGCATCGGCGGGCACGGCGACGTCCTCGCCGGCGTCGTCGCCTGCGCCCCCGAGTGGGCCACCCGGCTGCGCCAGGTCCGCGCCGTCACCGGCGCCGTCCTGCACCCGCTCGGCGCCTACCTCCTGCACCGCGGCCTGCAGACCCTGCCGCTGCGGGTCCGCGCCCAGCAGGCCGGCGCCGAGAAACTCGCCGCCTGGCTCTCCGACCACCCCGCCGTCGCCCGGGTGCACCACCCCAGCGTCGAGGACCCGGCCGGGCTCGTCGGCCGGCAGATGTCCGGCCCCGGCAGCCTGCTCGCCTTCGAGGTACGCGGCGGCGCCCCCGCCGCGGCCGCCGTCGCCGGGGCCTGCCGCTTGATCACCCACGCCGTGTCGCTCGGCGGCGTGGACACGCTGATCCAGCACCCGGCCTCGCTCACCCACCGGCCGGTCGAGGACGACGCCAAGCCGTGCGGCGGGCTGCTGCGCGTCTCGGTCGGGCTGGAGGACCCGGAGGACCTGCGCGCCGACCTGGCGCAGGCGCTCGGGGTGCTCTGAGGGGTCAGGACTTCGGGCCGACGTGGCGGTCCAGCGCCGCCACCGCGTCCCGCCGCGCCACCGACAGCGAGTTGCGGCGGTTCATCCGCCAGGCGATGCCGAGCAGGTCGAGGGCCCACTGACAGAGGCCCAAGATGTCGGCCGACTCGTTGGTGAACATGTAGCGGGGATAGACGTACTGCTTGCCGCGCACGGTGACCCGGTTGGCGAATCGGCAGCCGTCGGAGTGGAACAGGCCGCGGAGGAAGTCGCCCGGGTGCCGCTCGACAATGGACCGCTGCCAGTCGGCCAGGACGATCGGCCGCTCGTGCTTCTTGCCCGGCCCGTGCTGCGGTAGCAGACAGGGCCAGTGCGCGCCGCTGCTCTCGACGGAGACGCAGCCCTTCTTCTGTATGCGCTGGACCTTCAGGGCGAGGGTGGCGAGCATCGCGTCCGCGCAGGCGTCGATCAGGCCCGGATAGGTGTCAGTGCAGGCGACGCGAAGCACAGGGACCTTCGGGGAGACAGCTAGATGGCCGTCGCCGAGGTAGAGGCCGAGCAGGTAGGCGTAGGCGGCGGGGTCTGTCGGATTGCTGACGTCGGGCGAGCATCGGAAGCAGCGGGCCGCGGTGCCCACGACCGCCGGCTTCGGCCGATCGACGCACCAGTGCCAGACGGTGGTGTAGGGCAGGGAGAGGGTGCGGGCAACCGACCGGATACTGCCGCCCCAGGAGTGAAGTTCGCGGGCGCGTGCCCGCAGACGGGGTGGATGCACGGCAACATGTTCGAACGCCCGTACGACACTTTCGGTGCCCCCGGTGGGACTCGAACCCACACTGTCGGAGGTTTGAGCTCCGTCTCTCTTCCGGTTGGAGTACAGGGGCGTTCCGTAATCCGGCTTCGACAGACTACCCATTAGGCTATGGGCGACGACACCCGGCACGGCGGTGTCGGGCATGAACTGGTGGGAGTGGCTCGTGGCCGAGATGCAGGCGGATGCCGAGCGCAAGCGCGTTCTGATCGCCGAGGACGAGGCGCTCATCCGGCTGGACCTGGCCGAGATGCTGGTGGAAGAGGGCTACGAGGTCGTCGGCGAGGCCGGTGACGGCGAGACCGCCGTCAAGCTCGCCGAGGAGCTGAAGCCGGACCTGGTCATCCTCGACATCAAGATGCCGATCATGGACGGGTTGGCCGCCGCCGAGCGGATCGCCGGCGCGCGGATCGCCCCGGTGATCATCCTGACCGCGTTCAGCCAGCGTGACCTGGTGGAGCGGGCGCGCGCGGCCGGCGCGATGGCCTACCTGGTCAAGCCGTTCCAGAAGAGCGACCTGGTGCCGGCCGTGGAGATCGCGCTGTCGCGCTACTCGGAGATCGCGGCGCTGGAGGCGGAGGTCGCCGGCCTCACCGACCGGCTGGAGATCCGCAAGACCGTCGAGCGGGCCAAGGGCGCGCTCATGACGGCGTACGGGATGACCGAGCCGCAGGCGTTCAAGTGGATCCAGCGCACCGCGATGGACCACCGGATGACCATGAAGGAGGTCGCCGAGCGGATCCTCGCCGAGACCGCCGGCGGCGAGGTGGCACAGCCCGCCTCCTGATTCCCGCCCGACCGCCCGACCGCCCGGTCGGGCCGCCCCCAGTGCGTTCCGTCGGCCCGACGGCCGTGCCGGAGGGAAACGCCGCGTCGGGCAGGCCCCAGGCCATCCGGGGACCTGGCTCGACGGGTTCCCCGCGTCGTGGCCGGTCGATACGATCGCCGCCATGCGGCGTCCGCTGGCGGTGCTCGGCCTGCTCGTGGTGCTGCTCGCTGCCTGCCGTTCGTCCGGCCGGGCCGAGCCCGCGCCCGAGCCCTTGCGTCCGGCCTGGCAGCCGATCGCCCTGCCGGTCCCGCCCGGCCTCTCCGGCCGGCTGGCGCTGCGCGACGCGGCCGCCTGCGCGGGCCGGTGGTTCGTGGTCGGCGCCGTGGTGGACGCGGCGGGGGCGACGCACCCGGCGGCCTGGTCGAGCGCCGACGCGGCCACGTGGACGGCCCTGCGTCCGGTGCCGCGCAGCCCGTACGGCGAGGAGAACGTGCTGACCGCGGCGGGTTGCCGGGACGGCCGGCTGGCGGCGGTGGGCGGCAAGAGCGGCGGGGTGCACGGCAATCCGCGGATCAGCACCTGGCGGCAGGTGGCGGACGGTTCGCTGGTCGAGGTGCCGGCCGAGTTCGAGGTGTTCGGGGGCGCGGACGCGGTGAACGCGGGCCGGATCGCGGGCGGGCCGCGCGGCTGGCTGATCTCCGGCAACCGGGCGACCGGCGCGGCGGCGTGGGTGTCGCCGGACGGGGTGGACTTCCGGTTGGTGAGCGCCGTGCCGGGGCTGGCGACGGACGCGGGCGGCCGGCCCTGGGCGGCGGACGGCACGGCGACAGAGTCGGGTTGGCTCATGGTGGGCTCGGTGCTGTCGTCGGGGCGTACCGGATCGGCGGCGGTGGTGTGGTCCTCGGCGGACGGGTCGGCCTGGCGGCGCGCGGTGCTGCCGGGGGCGGCGGAGGACCTGCAGCGGGTGGTCCGGGCGGGTGACCGGACGGTGGCGGTGGGCCGGCGCGGCGACGGCCTGGGCGCGTGGCTGGGGGAGGGTGACGCCTGGCGGCCGGGCGGGGGCCTGGGGGGCGTGGGCACGGACTCGCCGGGCCGGGTGTGGGGGCTGGCGGCGCGCGGCGACGGTCTGTGGGCGGTGGTGGCCGGGTCGGCAGCGGGGGCGGGATGGTTCTCCGCGGACGGCGTGCGGTGGTCGCCGGTGGCGCTGCCGGTGGCGGTGCCGGCGGGCAGTGACCGGACGGTGGCGGTGACCGCGGCCGGTGAGGTGGCGCTGCTGCTGGTGGACGACGGCGGGCGGGCGGAGGCGTGGTCGGCGCGGGGTCCCTGGCGGCCCGCGTGAGGCTCTCACCAGGGCTTTTCCGGTCAGTGTCGGATGTCCGATTTTCTCTCCCTCCGGTCCCGTGTGTTACAGCACATCTGTGAATCCGGCCACTCAACGTAACGGTTAGGTCAACCCCGCTTCCCAGGTCTACCTTCGCGACCCGCTGGTGGGATAACGTCCCGGCCCAGACCGGGATCGCGGTCGGTCCGGCCACCCCCTGCAAGGTCCAATTCGCGGTGGGTGGTTTCCGGGCCATCGGACGGAGGAGGGTACGAGCCGTGAGGCAGAAGCTCGCACGGGTGCTGGGTGGCGTGGCCATCGGTGCGCTCGTTTTCAGTGGCGCGGCCTGCAAGGCTGACAGTGGTAGTGAGGCGGGTGGCAGCAAGGCCGCCTGCGACCTGAAGATCGGCTTCTTCGGCCCGTTGACCGGTGACGCCGCGGGTCTCGGTATCCACATGCGCAACGGCACCAAGCTGGCCATCGACCAGTACAACAAGGACAACGCGGACTGCAAGGTCCAGATCGCCGAGTACGACTCGCAGGGTGACCCGGCCAAGGCGCCGGCCCTGGCGCAGCAGGCGGTCGGCGACGCCAAGGTCGTCGGCATCATCGGCCCGGCCTTCTCGGGTGAGTCCGAGGTGGGCAACCCGATCTTCGACGAGGCCGGCCTGCCGGCCATCACCCCGTCGGCGACCCGCCCGAGCCTGAGCACCAAGAACTGGAAGATCTTCCACCGGGGCGTCGGTAACGACACCTCGCAGGGCCCGGCCGCCGGCCGGTACATCAAGAACGTCCTGAAGGCCGACAAGGTGTACGTCATCGACGACCAGTCGGCGTACGGCGCCGGCCTGGTGGACGAGGTGAAGAAGGTCATCGGCGCGGTCGCGGGCGAGGACAAGATCCAGGTCAAGCAGACCAACTTCTCCGCCCAGGTCACCAAGGTCGTGGGCAGCGGCGCGAACGTCCTCTTCTTCGGTGGCTACTACACCGAGGCCGGCCTGCTGCTCAAGCAGCTCAAGGGCGCGGGCTGGAAGGGCACGATGGTCGCCGGTGACGGTGTCAACGACGCCAACTTCATCAAGGTCGCCGGCGAGCAGGTCGCCGAGGGCACCATCCTGACCTGCCCGTGCGCCCCGGCCACCGCGGCCAAGGGCTCCTTCGTGACCGACTACAAGGCGGCCTTCGACAACGCCGAGCCGGGCACCTACGCCGACGTGTCGTACGACATCACGAAGATCATGCTCGAGGGCATCAAGGCCGGCAAGGGCACCCGGGCCGACCTGCTGAGCTTCATCAACTCCTACAACGGCACCGGCGGCGCGACCGGCGTCACCTACAAGTTCGAGTCCACCGGCGAGTTGGACCCGGCTCAGGTGAAGGTCTGGGCGTTCAAGGTGAACGCGGGCAAGGTCGTCCCCGACATCGAGATCCCCAAGGCCTGACCGGTTCGTCCGGTCCCGGCACGGGACACCAGGCGTGGGGGGGGGGGGGGGGGGGGGGGGGGGGGGGCCCCGGGGGGGCCCCCGGCGGGGCGCCCGGGGACCGGGGGGAGGAGTGGTGGGGGCGTGGCGCCCGGCGCCGCCCCCCCCCGCCCACCGG
>NZ_JBIAKG010000009.1:0-50889 GCF_042872345.1 Micromonospora sp. NPDC005299 | reverse complement strand
CCGGCGGTCACGCGCGCCCCCCACCTCGCCCCCCCCCGGGCCGGCGGGGGGCGGGCGGGCCCGCCCCGGCACCCCGGGGGGGGGGGGGGGTGTCCCGGCCCCCCCCCCCCACCGCTTGGCCGCACAGTTGGAGCCCCCACTTGAACTTCGATGAGCTGTTCGGGAACTTCCCGGCGCTGACCATCACCGGCCTGGAGCAGGGCGCGATCTACGCGCTCATCGCCCTCGGCTACACCCTGGTGTACGGCGTTCTGCGTCTGATCAACTTTGCTCACTCCGAGGTCTTCATGGTCGGTACCTTCACCGCCCTGTGGACCTGGCAGGCCCTCGGCTACAACCAGAACTCGGCCTCCCCGGCCCTCGGCCCGCTGATCCTGGCGGTGGTCGCCGGTCTCGTGATCGCGATGGCCGCCTCGGCCGTCACCGCGGTCACGGTCGAGCTGGTCGCCTACCGGCCGCTGCGCCGCCGCAACGCGCCGCCGCTGGCCTTCCTCATCACCGCGATCGGCGCGTCGTTCGTGCTCGCCGAGTCGTTCGGCATCGGCACCCGCCGGGCCCCGTTCGGCATGCCGGAGATGATCCCGCAGAAGACGGTCTTCACCCTCTTCGGCGCCGCGGTGACCAACGTCCAGCTGCTCATCCTCGGCGTCACGCTGATCATGATGGTCGCGCTGGACCAGTTCGTGAACCGCAGCCGCCAGGGCCGCGGCATCCGGGCGGTCGCCCAGGACGCGGACACCGCCGCGCTGATGGGTGTCAACAAGAACCGGGTCATCCTGCTGGTGTTCGTGCTCGGCGGCCTGATGGCCGGCGTGGGCGCCCTGCTCTGGGACATCCGGTTCGGCTACACCAAGTTCAACGTCGGCTTCCTGATCGGGCTCAAGGCCTTCGCGGCCGCGGTGCTCGGCGGCATCGGCAACCTGCGCGGCGCGCTGCTCGGCGGCCTGCTGCTCGGCGTGGCGGAGAACTACGCCGCCGGCCTCTTCGGCGGCGAGTGGAAGGACTTCACCGGCTTCGTGCTGCTGATCGTGCTGCTGATGTTCCGGCCGACCGGTCTGCTCGGCGAATCTCTCGGGAGGGCGCGCGCATGACCGCCACCGTGGACAACAAGCGGACCGCGGGCTTCAAGAGCCGCTGGGCTGCCATGCCCAAGCAGGTCCGCTGGGCGGCGATCGCCGCGCTGATCGTCCTGCTCTACATCCTGCCCAACAAGTGGTTCTACGAATACCTCGGCTTCCCCATCGGCAGCGACTACTTCGCCTTCTACACGACCCGCTCGGACTTCGCCGGGGTGCTCTTCGACACCGCGGTGTTCGTCCTGCTGGCCGTCGGGCTGAACGTGGTGGTCGGCTTCGCCGGCCTGCTCGACCTGGGCTACTTCGGCTTCTACGCGCTCGGCGCGTACACGGTCGCGCTGCTCACGTCGCCGGAGAGCCGGTTCGGCACGAACTGGCCGTGGCTGGCGGCGGTGCCGCTGGCGGTGATGGTGGCGATGGTCTCCGGCGTGATCCTGGGTGGCCCGACGCTGCGCCTGCGCGGTGACTACCTGGCCATCGTGACCCTCGGCTTCGCCGAGATGATCCGCCTGTACGCGGCCCGCAACGAGGGCATCGCGCAGGGCCAGCGGGGCATCCCGGCGATCCCGCACCCGCCGGGTTCCGGCACGGACGGCAAGCCGCTGTTCGGGGTGGTCGACGCCCGGCCGTACTACTGGCTGATGCTGACGCTGATCCTCATCGTGCTGCTGCTGGTCCGGAACCTGGCCAACAGCCGGGTCGGCCGGGCCTGGGTGGCGATCCGCGAGGACGAGGACGCCGCCGAGATCATGGGCGTGCCGACGTTCAAGTACAAGCTGTGGGCGTTCGCCATCGGCGCGGCCGTGGCCGGCCTGACCGGCGCGGTCTTCGCCGGCAAGCAGACGTTCATCAACTCCGACCAGTTCGTGCTGGAGAGTTCCATCCTGGTGCTGGCCGCGGTGATCCTCGGTGGCGCCGGCAACATCAAGGGCGCCATCGTCGGCGGCGCGGTCACCTGGTACCTGCCGGAGTGGCTGCGCGGCATCGGCGACCTCCTCGGGGTGGAGTTCGACGCCGCCGAGTACCGGATCCTGGTCTTCGGCCTGGTGGTCATCGTCATGATGATCTTCCGGCCGCAGGGTCTGGTGCCCAACCGGCGGCGGGCGGCGGAGTTCGCCGACCGGCGCAAGGAAGCGGTTCCCCAGGAGACGGTGCCCAATGAGTGAGCCGCAGATGCACAGCGAGCGGGACGAGACCAGCGAGCGGGACATCGCCGACGACGGTCGCAGCACGGTCGGCACCCCGCCGGAGAAGGGCGCGGACACGCCGGTCGAGCCCACGCCGGGCGAGACCGCCGCGGCCGGGCGGGAGCCGCTGCTGGAGGTCGACCACGTCACCCTCCGCTTCGGCGGTGTGGTCGCTCTCAACGACGTCGCCTTCACCCTGTACAAGGGTGAGATCCTCGGCCTGATCGGCCCGAACGGCGCCGGCAAGACGACCTGCTTCAACGCGATGACCGGCGTCTACCGGCCCACCGAGGGCGAGATCCGGTTCGCCGGGCAGCGCGTCAACGGCAGGCGCCGGAGCTGGATCACCAAGGCGGGCATCGCCCGGACGTTCCAGAACATCCGGCTCTTCCCGGAGATGACCGCGCTGGAGAACGTGATGGTGGGCGCGGACGCCCACCACAAGACCAGCGTGATCGCCGCGATGCTGCGGCTGCCGCGGCACTGGCGGGAGGAGCGGCAGGGCCGCGAGAGGGCGCTCGAGCTGCTGCGCTTCGTCGGCATCGAGCGCCGCGCCGGGGACCTGGCCCGGAACCTCTCGTACGGCGAGCAGCGCCGGCTGGAGATCGCCCGGGCCCTGGCCACCGAGCCGAAACTGCTCTGCCTGGACGAGCCGGCCGCCGGCTTCACCCCGGCGGAGAAGGAGGAACTGCTCGGCCTGATCCGGAAGATCCGCGACAATGGCACGACGGTGCTGCTGATCGAGCACGACATGCGACTCGTCATGGGCGTGACCGACCGGATCGTCGTGCTGGAGTTCGGCAAGAAGATCGCCGAGGGCCTGCCGGCCGAGGTCCGGGACGACCCGAAGGTGATCGCCGCGTACCTGGGGGTGCCGACCGATGCTGCTTGAGATCAACGACCTGACCCTGCTGTACGGGCGGATCCAGGCGCTGCACGGGATCAGCCTGCACGTCGACGAGGGTGAGGTGGTGGCCCTGATCGGCGCGAACGGCGCCGGCAAGACCACCACCATGCGGGCGATCTCCGGGCTGCGCCCGGTGGCCTCCGGCTCGATCGTCTTCGACGGGACCGACGTCACCCGGATGCGGGCCGACCTGCGGGTGGTCCGGGGCATCGGGCAGGCGCCCGAGGGCCGGGGCGTGTTCCCCGGGATGACCGTCGTGGAGAACCTGGAGATGGGCGCGTACACCCGCCGGGACCGGTCGGGCATCGCCGAGGACATGAAGATGGTCATGGACCTCTTCCCCCGGCTGCACGAGCGGCGCAAGCAGGCGGGTGGCACGCTCTCCGGCGGCGAGCAGCAGATGCTGGCGGTGGGCCGCGCGCTGATGGCCCGCCCGAAGCTGCTGCTGCTCGACGAGCCCTCGATGGGGCTCGCGCCGATGCTGATCCAGCAGATCTTCGAGATCATCACCCGGATCAACGAGCAGGGCACCACCATCCTGCTGGTGGAGCAGAACGCCCAGCAGGCGCTCTCCCGGGCCCACCGGGGCTACGTGCTGGAGACCGGCCGGATCGTCAAGGAGGGCACCGGCCGGGACCTGCTGCACGACCCGGCGGTCAAGGAGGCGTACCTCGGCGTCGCCTGAGGCGTACCCGACGGCGGCCGGCCGTCCCCTTCCGGGGCGGCCGGCCGCCGCCGTTCGCGCCGGTGCCGCCGTCCGCCGGGTTGTCGGCGGTACGGACTAGAGTCGCTGCCGTGACAGCTACGACGCCGCGCCTGCTCCTCGTCGACGGACACTCCCTGGCATACCGGGCATTCTTCGCCCTGCCGGTGGAGAACTTCTCCACCACCACGGGGCAGCCGACCAACGCCGTCTACGGCTTCACCTCGATGCTGATCAACGTGCTCCGCGACGAGCAGCCCAGCCACATCGTGGTCGCCTTCGACGTCTCCCGCCGCTCCTTCCGCACCGAGAAGTACGCGGAGTACAAGGCCGGCCGCAGCGAGACCCCGACCGACTTCAAGGGCCAGGTCAGCCTGGTCAAGGAGGTCCTCGCGGCGCTGCGCATCCCGGTGGTGGAGAAGGAGGGCTACGAGGCCGACGACGTCATCGCCACCCTGGCCTGCCAGGCCCGCGACCAGGGCATGGACGTGCTGATCACCTCCGGCGACCGGGACGCGTTCCAGCTCGTCGGCGACCAGGTCACCGTGCTCTACCCGCGCAAGGGCGTCTCCGACCTGGCCCGGATGGACCCGGCCGCGGTCGAGGCGAAATACGGGGTCGGTCCCGGCCGCTACCGCGACCTGGCCGCACTGGTGGGTGAGACCAGCGACAACCTGCCGGGCGTTCCCGGTGTCGGCCCGAAGACCGCCGCCAAGTGGATCAACCTCTACGACGGGGTCGAGGGCGTGGTGGCCCGCGCCGACGAGATCAAGGGCAAGGCCGGCGACAGCCTGCGCGAGCGGCTGGCCGACGTGATCCGCAACTACGAGATCAACTGCCTGGTCACCGACCTGGAGCTGCCGGTGCGCCCGGAGGACGCCCGCTGGCAGGGCTGGGACCGGGAGGCCGTGCACCAGGTCTTCGACACCCTCCAGTTCCGCATCCTGCGCGACCGGCTCTACCAGTACCTGGAGGCCGTCGAGCCGGAGGCCGAGGCCGGCTTCGAGCTGGCCGGGCAGGTGCTCACCGAGCCCGGCGCGCTCGCCGGCTGGCTGGCCACGCACGCCCCGGCCGGCACCCCGGTCGGCCTGGCGGTCAAGCTGGACACCGGCCCGAACCGGCGGCACGCCGCCGCGGTGACCGGCATGGCGCTGGCCACCGCCGGCGGCGCGGGCGCGTGGTTCGACCCGGCCCGGCTGGTGGCCGACGACGAGGCCGCGCTGGCCGGCTGGCTCGCCGACGAGGCCCGCCCCAAGGTGCTGCACGACAGCAAGCCGGCCGTGCTCGCCTTCGCCGCGCACGGCTGGGACCTGCAGGGCATCTCCCGCGACACCCAGATCGCCGCCTACCTGGCCCGCCCCGACCAGCGCTCCTACGACCTCACCGACCTGGCGCTGCGCTACCTGCACCGGGAGCTGCGGGTCGACGCGCCGGAGAGCGGCCAGCTCACCCTCGACGGGCTCGGCGACGACGAGGCGGCCGAGCAGAACCTGATGCTCCAGGCCCGGGCCACCCTCGACCTGGCCGACGCGATCGACGCCGAGCTGTCCCGCGACGGCGAGCAGTCCGCCCGGCTGATGGCCGGCGTCGAGCTGCCGCTCATGCGGGTGCTGGCCACCATGGAGCGCACCGGCATCGCGGCCGACACCCACTACCTCTCCGAGCTGGAGGCGCACTTCGCCGCCGAGGTGAAGGCCGCCGCCCAGGGCGCGTACGCGGCGGTCGGGCGGGAGTTCAACCTGGGTTCGCCCAAGCAGCTCCAGGAGATCCTCTTCGGCGAGCTGGGCCTGCCCAAGACCAAGAAGATCAAGACCGGCTACACCACCGACGCCGACGCCCTCCAGTGGCTCTACGCGCAGAACCCGCACCCGGTGCTCGAGCACCTGCTGCGCCACCGCGACGTCGCCAAGCTCAAGATGACGGTCGACGGGCTGCTCAAGTCGGTCTCCGACGACGGCCGGATCCACACCACCTTCAACCAGACGGTGGCGGCCACCGGCCGGCTCTCCTCGACCGAGCCCAACCTGCAGAACATCCCGATCCGCACCGAGGAGGGGCGGCGGATCCGGCGCGCGTTCGTGGTCGGCGAGGGCTACGAATGCCTGCTCACCGCCGACTACAGCCAGATCGAGATGCGGATCATGGCGCACCTGTCCTCCGACGACGCGCTGATCGAGGCGTTCAACTCCGGGCACGACTTCCACGCCGCCACCGCCTCCTCGGTCTTCACCGTCGAGGTCGACCAGGTCACCGCCGACCAGCGTCGCAAGATCAAGGCCATGAACTATGGCCTGGCGTACGGGCTGAGCGCGTTCGGCCTGTCCCAGCAGCTCGGGATCACCGCCGAGGAGGCGCGCGGGCTGATGGAGAACTACTTCGCCGGCTTCGGCGGGGTGCGCGACTACCTCCAGGAGGTGGTGGCGCGGGCCCGGCAGGACGGCTACACCTCCACCATCCTGGGCCGCCGCCGCTACCTGCCCGACCTGGTCAGCGACAACCGGCAGCGCCGGGAGATGGCCGAGCGGATGGCGCTCAACGCCCCCATCCAGGGCTCCGCGGCCGACATCATCAAGGTCGCCATGCTGCACGTCGACACCGCGCTGCGCGACGCCGGGCTGCGCTCCCGGATGCTGCTCCAGGTGCACGACGAGCTGGTCTTCGAGGTCGCCCCCGGCGAGCGGGAGGCCCTGGAGGCGCTGGTCCGCAAGGAGATGGGTGAGGCGCACCCGCTCTCGGTGCCGCTTGAGGTCTCCGTGGGCGAGGGCCGCGACTGGAACAGCGCCGACCACTGACCGGCGCGCCGGGGCTCACAATCGTGGACAGTTGCCGTTCGGCGAACGGCAACTGTCCACGATTGCTAAAGCGTCGGGCTGGTCGATGAGGCTCGGGGCGGGTGCGGGGTGGGGGCTCGACGCCGGCGGCGGGTTGTCGTCGCCGGTGAGGGCCGTGGCGGCGTCGCGCAGGGCGGCGGCGAGGCGGTCCCGGACGGCGAGCTGGGCGGCGATCCGGGCGTCCAGCACGGCCAGCCGCTCCCGCCCGACCCGCAGCCCGGCCGGTGACGGTGGCGCGGCGGCCACGTCCCCGTCCAGGCAGGGCAGGAAGACCTGGACGTCGTCCAGGGTCAGCCCGGCGCCGAGCAGGTGCCGGATGTTGCGGACCCGGGTGACCGCCGCCTCGTCGTACTCGCGGTAGCCGTTCGCCGCCCGCGTCGCCGCGATCAGGCCCTGCTCCTCGTAGTGCCGCAGGGCCCGCGGCGTGCAGCCGGTCACCCGCGCCAACTCGCCGATCCGCACCCGCGCCTCCGTCCCGTGTCGGCTCCGTCCGTCAGGCGACCAGAGCTCCGCCGTCGACCGGCAGCACCACGCCCGTGACGAAGGCCGCCGCCGGGTCGCTGAGCCGCAGGACGGCCCAGGCTACGTCCTCGGGCCGGCCGATCCGCCCCAGGGGAGTGTGGTCGAGCTGCCAGCGGCGTACGGCGGCGCGCTGGTCGGGGGAGAGGCCCTGGTGTTCGCCGATGGGCGTGTCGATCGCGCCGGGGGCGACCGCCACCACCCGGACGCCGCGGGGGGCCAGCTCCACCGCCCAGCTGCGGGTCAGCGAGTCGAGGGCGGCCTTGCCGGCCGCGTACACCGAGCTGCCCGGCCAGGCGCGCTGGCCGACGGTGGTGGTGACGTTGACGATCACGCCGCGGCTCGCGGTCAGCGGCTCGACCGCGGCGTGCGCCAGCCGGATCGGCGCGATCAGGTTCGTGTCGAGCTGGTGGCGGGCCGCCGGTTCGTCCAGCCCGGCCAGGGGTCCGCCGCCAGCGATCCCGGCGTTGTTGACCAGGACGTCGAGCCGGCCGTACCGGTCGAGGGCGGCGCCGACCACCCGGGCCGGCGCGTCGGCGTCGGTCACGTCGGCGGTGACCGGGGTGATCAGGGGGTGGCCGGCGGCGGTCTCCGCCAGGGGCGCGGCGCGGCGGCCGACGGCGAGGACGCGGGCGCCCCCGGCGGCGAAGGCGCGGGCGGTGGCCCGGCCGATGCCGCTGCCCGCGCCGGTGACCACCACGGTCCGCTGCTGTTCGTCGTTCATGCCGCCGATCGTCCGACCCTGCCGTCGGTGGCAGGGTCAAGCGCCCGGGTCAGCGTCCCGGCCCGCGGCGTTCCTTCGGCGGGGCGCCGTGCCGCTGCAGGGCCTTGCGGGACGGGCCGCCGGGCGGCGGGAGCGGCCCCTTGACCGGGTCGTGGCCCCAGTTCATCAGGGAGTACCGCCAGCGGGTGCGGCGCACGTCGCCGCTGGGTCGCTGGGCCATGTGCCGGCGGACGTATCCGACGACCTTGCGCATGTGCTGGTAGTCGGCGGCGGTGAGCTGGTCGCGCTTGCGGCGCAGCAGGTCGATGATCCTCCGGCCGGACTCGTGCCCCACCGACTCGCCGCCCCGGGTGCCCTTCCGCCAGCCCACGTGCTTGGACTCGTCGGTCTCCAGCCACTGCTGGAGTTCGCCCGGCTTCATGTTCACCGCGTCGGTGAACTCCCGGTAGGTCTGCTGTGGATCATCACTTCGGTTCATGGCGCAGCACCTCCGGTCGGTGGGCGACGTCCCGGCCCGAGTCGTCGTTGCGGATCCGGTACTGCGGCTCCTCGGGCGTGGCGTTCACGGCGTGCCCGCGGACGTGGGTGCGGTCGACGAGCTTCTCCTTGACCACGCCGTACGCCCGGCCGCTGTGGCTGGCCCAGGAGACGTGGTCACCGCTGCGGAACTCCTTCTCGGCCATGCACTCGGCGTACCCGGGCCTGGTGAGCGGAAACGACGCCCTCAGCCGACGGCCGGCTTCTCCGCCACGAAGATGGCGGTGCCGGGGAAGAGCCGGCCGCGCAGCGGGCTCCACTGCCCCCAGATTCCCTCGTGCCCCGTGGGCCACTCCGGCTCCACGAGGTCCAGCAGGCGGAACCCGGCGCCGACCAGCTCCCGGATCCGGTCGCCGAGGGTGCGGTGCTGCTCGACGTACGTGGCCACGCCGTGCTCGTCCTGCTCGACGTAGGGGGAGCGGTCGAAGTACGAGTGCACGGCGGTCAGCCCGCCCTCGCCCGGGTCGTCCAGGAAGATCCAGCGCATCGGGTGGGTGACCGAGAAGACCCACCGACCGCCCGGGCGCAGCACCCGGGCCACCTCCCGCATCGCCGCCGCCGAGTCGTCCACGAACGGGATCGCGCCGAACGCCGTGCAGACGGAGTCGAAGGCCGCGTCGGCGAACGGCAGGGCGAGCGCGTCGGCCTGCACGAGCGGCACGCGTACCCCGGTCCGGGCGGCGGCCTCGGCGGCGTGCCGCAACATGCCGGCGGACAGGTCCAGGGCGACCGGCCGGGCGCCCTGCGCGGCGAGCCAGCGGGCGGCGGCGGCCCCGCCGCAGCCGAGTTCCAGGATCCGCCGGCCGGCCACCTCGCCGAGCAGCCCGGCGTCGGCCTCGCGCAGCCCCTCCGGGCACCAGACGAAGTCCACCTCACCGAGGAACGCGCCGTGCTCGGCCTGGTACGCGTCGGCGTCCGCGTCCCACCAGCCCCGGTTGGCCCGGCGCACCTCGGCGGCGCCCACCCGGCGCCGGGTCACCCTGTCGTCGTCCACCCGCCCACGCTAGGCCCCCGGACGCTTTGCGCGGGGGGCGGGCCGCTCCCGGGGCCGGCGCCGTGACGGCTGGGGCGGATGTGACGGACGAGACAGGAGTAGCCCCTTACCGCGCGAAATCTCCGCTTTCGCAGCTGACGCGCCCGAGCAGACCCGGGAGGGCTTGCACGCTGTGGTAATGCAGCGGGTAGGCTAGACGATGCGCTCGCGGATCGTGTGCCTCGGCAGGGAGCAGGTGTGCGGTCACCGGAGCCACTAATGATCTTCTAATGGCGATCGTTCGGTGTGCCCGGCGACGGATCCGCTGGCGCGGACAGGTCACCGCGACGCCACGCCTGCTGTGACAACCCATCCGACCGGAGCAACCGCCCACATGACGAGCAGCATCGAGGCCCCCTCGAGCGCCAACAAGGTCACGCACGACGATCTCGGTTCCGAGGAGGCTTTCCTCGCCGCGATCGACGAGACCATCAAGTACTTCAACGACGGCGACATTGTCGAAGGCACCGTCGTCAAGGTCGATCGGGACGAGGTCCTGCTCGACATCGGCTACAAGACCGAGGGCGTCATCCCCTCTCGGGAGTTGTCGATCAAGCACGACGTGGACCCCGCCGAGGTCGTCTCGGTCGGTGACCACATCGAGGCCCTTGTCCTCCAGAAGGAGGACAAGGAGGGGCGTCTGATCCTCTCCAAGAAGCGGGCGCAGTACGAGCGGGCCTGGGGCACGATCGAGAAGATCAAGGACGAGGACGGCGTCGTCCGCGGCTCGGTCATCGAGGTCGTCAAGGGTGGTCTCATCCTCGACATCGGCCTGCGCGGCTTCCTGCCCGCCTCGCTCGTCGAGATGCGGCGGGTCCGCGACCTGCAGCCGTACGTCGGTCGCGAACTCGAAGCCAAGATCATCGAGCTGGACAAGAACCGCAACAACGTGGTCCTGTCCCGCCGGGCGTGGCTGGAGCAGACGCAGTCCGAGGTGCGCACCGAGTTCCTCAACAAGCTGCAGAAGGGCCAGGTCCGCAAGGGCGTCGTCTCTTCGATCGTCAACTTCGGCGCGTTCGTCGACCTGGGCGGCGTGGACGGCCTGGTGCACGTCTCCGAGCTCTCCTGGAAGCACATCGACCACCCGTCCGAGGTCGTCGAGGTGGGCCAGGAGGTCGAGGTCGAGGTCCTGGACGTCGACCTGGACCGCGAGCGGGTCTCGCTGTCGCTGAAGGCGACCCAGGAGGACCCGTGGCGGCAGTTCGCCCGCACCCACGCGATCCAGCAGATCGTGCCGGGTAAGGTCACCAAGCTCGTGCCGTTCGGCGCCTTCGTCCGGGTGGACGACGGCATCGAGGGCCTGGTCCACATCTCCGAGCTGGCCGAGCGCCACGTGGAGATCCCGGAGCAGGTCGTGCAGGTCGGCTCCGAGGTCATGGTCAAGGTCATCGACATCGACCTGGAGCGCCGCCGGATCTCGCTGTCGCTCAAGCAGGCCAACGAGGGCTTCGTCGAGGGCGAGGAGCACTTCGACCCGACCCTCTACGGCATGGCCGCGACCTACGACGAGCAGGGCAACTACATCTACCCGGAGGGCTTCGACCCGGAGACGGGCGAGTGGCTCGAGGGCTACGACAAGCAGCGCGAGACGTGGGAGCAGCAGTACGCCGAGGCGCGCGTGCGCTGGGAGGCCCACACCAAGCAGGTGCAGACCTCCCGGGCCGCCGACGCCGAGGCCGCTGCCAACCCGGCCCCGGCCGTGACCGGCACCACCACCTCGACCACGGCCCCGAGCCGTCAGGCCGAGGAGCCGGCCGGCACGCTGGCCACCGACGAGGCGCTCGCCGCTCTGCGGGAGAAGCTCGCCGGCGGCAAGTGACACCCCAGCTCGGCTAGCCGAGCCTGGCGCAGTCGCTGACGGGCCCCGTCCCCGCGATCCGGTACCACCGGGTCGCCGGGGGCGGGGCCCTCGCCGTGTCCGGGGCAAGTTGGCACCGGAAACGGTGATCGGGTTGACTGTTCCGGTGCTGAAGGTGGGGTTGACCGGCGGGATCGGGTCCGGCAAGAGCGCGGTGTCCAGCCGGCTGGCCGCGCTCGGCGCGGTGATCGTCGACGCGGACCGGATCGCCCGCGAGGTGGTCGCACCGGGCAGCGAGGTCCTCGCCGAGATCGTCGAGACCTTCTCCGACCGGGTCCTCGACGCCGACGGGGCTTTGGACCGCGCCGCCCTGGGCGCCGTGGTCTTCGGCGACGAGGCCGCCCGCCGCCGGCTGGAGGCCATCACCCACCCCCGGGTCCGCGCCCGCACCGCCGCGCTGGTCGCCGCGGCGCCCCCCGACGCCGTCGTCGTCAACGACGTGCCGCTGCTGGTCGAGGTGGGGCTCGCGCCCACGTACCACCTGGTGCTCGTGGTGCAGGCGGCGGTGACCACCCGGCTGGAGCGGCTGGCCCGCGACCGCGGCATGGACCGCGCGGAGGCCGAGCGGCGGATCGCCGCGCAGGCCGACGACGCCCGCCGGCAGGCGGCGGCCGACGTGCTGCTCGGCAACGACGGCACCCTGGCCGACCTGCACGCCGCCGTGGACGCCCTCTGGCACGGGCGCCTGCTGCCCTACGAGCGGAACGTCCGGGAACACCGCGCCGTCCGGCCCGAGCAGGTGGTGCTCGCCGAGCCCGACCCGACCTGGCCCCAGCAGTACGCCCGGCTGGCCGCCCGGATCCGCCACGCCGCCGGCGCCGACCTGCGGATCGACCACATCGGCTCCACCGCCGTGCCCGGGCTGGCCGCCAAGGACGTCATCGACATCCAGCTCACCGTGCCGTCGCTCGCCGAGGCGGACGGGCCGCTCGCCGACCGGCTCGCCGACGCCGGCTTTCCCCGGCTGCCCGGCGACTGGTGGGACAACCCCCGCCCGCCCGTCAGCCGCCGCCGGGAGAAGCGGCTGCACGGCAGCGCCGACCCCGGCCGCCCGGTGCACCTGCACCTGCGGGTGGCCGACTCGCCCGGCTGGCGGTACGCCCTGCTGATGCGCGACCACCTGCGCGCCGACCCGGCGCAGCGGTCCGCGTACCTGCAGCTCAAACGGGAGCTGGCGGCCTCGGCGCCGGACAGCGCCACCTACGGCACCCTGAGGGACCCCTGGTTCGACGAGGAGCACCTGCGGGCCGAGGAGTGGGCCGCGCAGACCGGCTGGCGGCCCTGAGCCCGCTCAGCGGCCGGTCGCCGGCGGCCTGACTTCCCGCTCGGCGCCGGGCAGCGCCGGCACCCGGCCGGGGGCGAGGTCCAGCTGAACCCAGACGCCCCGGCCGGTCCGCAGCTCCAGCCGGCGCGGCAGCCCGTTCCGGTCGATCCACCAGCGCAGCCGTCCGCGTACCTCGATGACGTCCACCGTCCGGTCCGCCACCCGGTCGTCGCGGATCCGGACCGCCTCGGCGGCCGGCGCCGCGGCGCCGCCGCGCAGCGCCGCGTCGAGCAGCCGCTCCACGTCGTCGCGCGGCGGCCGCCCGGCCGCCCGGACCAGCCCGGCCGGCGCCGGCAGCGGCGGGGCCGCCGCGCCGCCCCCCGGCACCACGAGCCGGGCCACGCTTCCCGGCCGCGCCCGCACCAGCGTGCGGCGTCCCGGCTCGTCACCCTGCACCACCGCGAGGTACGCCGCGGAGCCCGCCCAGCTCACCCACCCGGTGCCGTGCAGGTCGGCGGGCGGGGCGGCCAGGGACAGGCTTGCGCCGCCGGCCGCGCGCAGCCGGGCGGGCAGCCGGGCCAACCGGTCGGCCTCGGCGTCGGAGAGCGCCCGGGGCAGCCCGGGACGCCCGCCGAGCGCGTCCACCGGGCGCAGCGTGGGACGGTCGGTGCGGGCCAGCTCGACGGTGACCGGGGTCCCGTCCGGCAGCCGTCCGGCCAGCCGGTGCAGCCGGGCGTCCCGGTCGACCCAGAGCCGGGGCTGCCGGTCCGGCGCCGGGGTGCTCTGGTGGGCGGCCGGCCAGAGGGCGGCGAGGGGGGCCTGGAGGACGTCCACCGGGACCCCGTCGACGGTCTCCCGGCGCAGCCAGCGGGCCTCGGGCTCGGCCGGGTCGACCCGGGCCGCGCCGAGCCCGAGCAGCAGGTCCCGCACCGCCGGCAGGCCCCGACCGGCCGGCAGCTCCGGCAGCCGCCATCGGTCGGCCGGAGGCACCAGCGGCGGCGGCGCCGGGGTGGGCGTCGCGGCGGGATCGGGTCGGACCAGCAGTGTCGACGGGTTCGCCTGGATCAGGCCCCGCTCGGCGCCCGCGCCGGGGCCGCTGACGTCCAGGTAGATCAGCGGCCGGGCCCAGTCGACCCAGCCGACCAGTTCGGTACGGCCGCCGCCCTCACCCACGGTGACCCGGACCCCGACGCGGACGTCCCGCTGGTTGGTGACCCGCAGGGCGGCCAGCCGGTCGGCCTCGGCGGCGGTGAGCGGGCGGGCCGTCTCGGTCGGCTCGGCCGGCTCGGGCGACCAGCTCAGCAGGACGGCGACCAGGGCGGCCGCCGAGGCCGTGGCGGCCGCCGCGAGCGCGATGAGGGCGGCGCGGCGGCGGGTGGATTGCTCGGGTGGGTCGCCGGTTCCGTCCACCTCGGGGCCGCTGGAGGGCGCGAACGGCGCGGGTAGCGGCTGGGTGATGGCCGGATCGGCGTGCGGGCGGCCGGGAGAGCCGGCGGGCGTGGCGGTGCCGGCGCGGCGGTGGCCGCGGCCGGGTTCGCGGGGGACGCCGGCCGCGGCGGGATCGGGCGCGGTGGGCTCGGGTGCGGTGGGGATGTCGGTGGCGTGGACGCGACCGCGGTGGGGCCCTGCTCGGCGCCGCCGCTTCCGGGATGGTGGCGACGTGCCGTCCGTGGCGGACGGGAAGGCGCCGAGACCGGCGGGATCCGGTCCGGCGGGGCGGGGCGGGGGGTCGGCGTCCGGTGGGCGTTGGCCGGTGGGGCCGCCCGGGGGTGACGGAGCGGCGGGCTCGGTGGGCGCCGCTTCAGAGGGGGCAGCGGGCGTGGTGCGATCTGCCGACTCGGGCCCGGCGGCGTCAGCGGGCCGGGCGGGGTGGGTCTCGTCGGTGGGGAGCGGGCCGGTGTCGCGGGTGTGCGCGCGTCGCGGCCGGCGTTCGGGAGAGGTCTCCACGAGTGCACAACGCGGCTGCCGGGTTTCGGTGACGAGCAGGGGCGCTCGCGGCGGCCGGTCAGCGCCTCGAGCGCGACCACCCCGGGTGCGCACGCCGGTTTCTCGGGTGCTGCGACCCCCGGTGTCGGGGGCGGCCGGGCCCCGGAGGGGCGGCCACCTGCCCGATCGGCCGCCGCGAGCGGCCTACGGTACGAGGGTAGTCCGGTGAGATGAGCCACACAATGGGAATATCGAAGCCGATCAGGGACGGTGCGCGCTCGGCCCGGAAGTGTCGGACCTCGGGCGTACCGTTGAGGTCATGGCGCTCGACATTCCCCGGCTCGACGGCCGCTTCCAGGTCGTCAGCGAGTTCCAGCCGGCCGGCGACCAGCCGGCAGCCATCGACGATCTTGAGCGTCGTGTGCGACGCGGCGACCGTAACACGGTGCTGCTCGGCGCGACCGGCACCGGCAAGAGCGCCACCACGGCGTGGCTGGTCGAGCGGCTGCAACGGCCGACCCTGGTGCTCGCGCCCAACAAGACCCTCGCCGCGCAGCTCGCCAAGGAGTTCAGCGAGCTGCTGCCGCAGAACGCGGTCGAATACTTCGTCTCCTACTACGACTACTACCAGCCCGAGGCCTACATCCCGCAGACCGACACCTACATCGAGAAGGACTCCTCGGTCAACGAGGAGGTCGAGCGGCTGCGGCACTCGGCGACCATGTCGCTGCTCACCCGGCGCGACGTGATCGTGGTGGCCACCGTTTCGGCCATCTACGGCCTGGGCACCCCGGAGGAATACCTCGACCGGGCCGTCCGGGTCGCCGTCGGTCAGGAGCTCGACCGTGACAAGCTGCTGCGCCGGCTGGTCGACATCCAGTACACGCGCAACGACATGGCCTTCCAGCGCGGCACCTTCCGGGTCCGCGGCGACACGCTGGAGATCATCCCGGCCTACGAGGAGCTGGCCGTCCGGATCGAGCTGTTCGGCGACGAGGTGGAGAAGCTCTACTACCTCAACCCGCTCACGGGTGACGTGGTCAAGGAGGTCGACGGGCTGGTCATCTTCCCGGCGACCCACTACGCGGCGGGCCCGGAGCGGATGGAGCGGGCGATCCGCGACATCGAGGCCGAGCTGGTCGAGCGGCTGGCCGAGCTGGAGCGGCAGGGCAAGCTGCTGGAGGCGCAGCGGTTGCGGATGCGCACCACCTACGACATCGAGATGATGCGCCAGGTCGGGTTCTGCTCCGGCATCGAGAACTACTCCATGCACATGGACGGGCGGTTGCCGGGCAGCCCGCCGCACTGCCTGCTCGACTACTTCCCCGACGATTTCCTGACGGTGGTCGACGAGTCGCACGTGACCATCCCGCAGATCGGCGGCATGTACGAGGGCGACGCGTCCCGCAAGCGGATGCTGATCGACCACGGCTTCCGGCTGCCCAGCGCGGCCGACAACCGGCCGTTGCGCTTCGACGAGTTCCTGGAGCGGGTCGGCCAGATGGTCTTCCTCTCCGCCACCCCTGGCCCGTGGGAGCTGGAGAAGGCCCAGGGCGAGTTCGTCGAGCAGGTGATCCGCCCCACCGGCCTGATCGACCCCGAGGTCGTCGTGAAGCCCACCAAGGGCCAGATCGACGACCTGATGCACGAGATCAAGCTGCGGACCGAGCGCGACGAGCGGGTCCTGGTCACCACGCTGACCAAGAAGATGGCCGAGGATCTCTCCGACTACCTGCTGGAGAACGGCATCCGGGTGCGCTACCTGCACTCCGAGGTCGACACGCTGCGCCGGGTGGAGCTGCTGCGCGAGCTGCGCAAGGGCGACTACGACGTGCTGGTCGGCATCAACCTGCTCCGGGAGGGTCTCGACCTGCCCGAGGTCTCCCTGGTGGCGATCCTCGACGCCGACAAGGAGGGCTTCCTGCGCAGCGGCCGGTCGCTGATCCAGACGATCGGCCGGGCGGCCCGTAACGTCTCCGGCCAGGTCCACATGTACGCCGACAAGATCACCCCGTCGATGGCCCAGGCGATCGAGGAGACCAACCGGCGCCGGGCCAAGCAGATCGCGCACAACGAGGCCAACGGGATCAGCCCCGAGCCGCTGCGCAAGAAGATCCACGACATCCTCGACGACATCTACCGCGAGGCGGAGGACACCGAGAACAGCCGGGTCGGCGGGGCCGTCCGGCAGCTGTCCCGGGGCAAGGCGCCGGTCAAGGAGACCCGCAGCCGGAGCCGCGGCGGCGCGGCGACCCCGTCGCGGGAGGGGATGGCCCGGGCCGACCTGGCCGACCTCATCCAGGAGCTCAACGACCAGATGCTCGCGGCCGCGCGGGAACTGCAGTTCGAGCTGGCCGCCCGCATCCGTGACGAGGTCGCCGACCTCAAGAAGGAACTCCGCGGGATGGACGCCGCCGGGGTGAAGTGACGACCCGGGGTCGGGGGAGGCCGCCGTGCTGACCGAAGCCGTGATCGGGCTCCCCGACCCCGGGCTCCGGCCCTACGTGGACCGCTACCTCGGCTACCGGGAGCACGCGGCCGGCCCGCTGGTGCGCCGGGAGGCGGCCGGCGCCTTCGTGGTGTTGATCCTCGGGTGGGGCGCCCCGCTGGACGTCACCGATCCGCGCGCCGCCGACCGGGGTGCGCACGGGACGAGCGCCTTCCTGGCCGGGCCGTTCGACGGCTGGTGCGCGACCCGCACGGCCGGCGAGGGCGTCGGGGTGCAGGTGCTGCTGACCGCCCCGGCCGCCCGCCGGCTGCTCGGGCTGCCGCTGGGCGAGCTGGCCAACCGGGCGGTCCCGGTCGACCGGCTCGGTGGCTGGCTCGTCCGGCTCCGCGACGAGCTGGCCGATCTGCCCGACTGGGCGGGTCGGTTCGCCCGGCTCGACGCCGCCCTCGCCGCCCGGCTGGCGGTGACCGGGCCGGTCGATCCGCGCCTGCTGCGGGCCTGGCGGCTGCTCGACCGCAGCAGCGGCGCGCAGGGCGTCGGCGCGCTGGCCGAGGACATCGGCTGGAGCCGCCGCCACCTGGCGGTCCGATTCCGGCAGGAGTTCGGCCTGCCGCCGAAGACCGTCGCCCGGCTGCTGCGCTTCCAGCGGGCGTACGCGATGGTGGGCGCCACGCTGGTCGGCGGCGCGGACCCCGCTCCGGGCGGGCGCGGCTGGGCGGAGCTGGCGGTGCGGTTCGGGTACTACGACCAGTCGCATCTGATCCGGGAGTTCCGCGAGTTCGCCGGGGCCACGCCCGCGGCGCTGGCCGGGTCACATTCGTCCAATCCGGGCTGACGCCGCCGGCGGCAGACTCGGACCCATGCGAAGCATCTACCCGGTCCTCCGGTATCCCGACGCCCGCGCCGCCGTCGACTTCCTCCGGTCCGCGTTCGACCTGACCGTCCACGAGGTGCACGAAGGGCCCGACGGCACGGTGCGGCACGCCCAGCTCGGCTATGGCGACGACCTCGTCATGCTCGGCCCGGGGCCGGCCCCCGTGACCCGGCCGGCCGACGACGACTTCCGCGTCTACGTGGCAGTGGACGACGTCGACGCGCACCACGAGCGGGCCCGGGCGGCCGGTGCGGAGATCATCCGTCCGCCCTTCGACACCGACTACGGCTCCCGGGACTACGCCGCCCGCGATCTGGCCGGCCTGGTGTGGTCCTTCGGCACCTACCGCCCGTGACGCCTCGACGATAGCTCTGTGCGAGCAAGGTATTGCCCTGAGTGACGGCCATGCGTACTCTCCCACGGTGGGGAGGCGCACATGCCGTTGTCAGCAAGTCCTGTCGTCCGGCGGGTGCGGCTCGGCGCTGAGCTGCGCCGGCTGCGCCGCCGGGAGTCGCTCACCCTGGAGCAGGTCTGCGGCCGGCTCGGCTGGGCGTCCACATCGAAGCTGTCCCGCATCGAGCTGGGGCAGAGCCGGCCGGACCTGGCCGACGTGCTCGACCTGCTCGACGTCTACGCGGTGCCACCCCATCAGCGGGACGAGCTGATCGTCATCGCCCGGGACGCCGCCACCGGCCGCGGCTGGTCCAAGGCGCTGGGTGAGATGGGGGAGCGGCAGCGGGCGTACGCGGAGCTGGAGGCGGGCGCGGTCCGCATCGTGGACTACCAACCGGCGTTGGTGCCCGGGCTGCTCCAGACGCCCGAGTACGCCCGGCTGCGGGTGTCGGCCGGCGCGCTGCTCGCCGACGACGTGGACGTGGAGGCCGACGTCCGCGCCCGTGCTGTGCGCCAGGAGGTGTTGCGCCGGCCCGATCCGCCGCACTACACCGCGCTGATCGACGAGCGGGCCTGCGATCCGGGCGGCCTTCCCGCCGAGGTCTGGCGGGACCAGCTCCGCCACCTGGCGATCCTCGCCGAACGACCGCACGTCACGATCCGGCTGCTGCCCCGCGACGCGTCCCCCTACGGCGACCTGCATCCGCTCGCGCCGTTCTCCTACTACGCGTACCCGGACCCGGCCGACCCGCGCACCGTGCTGGTGGAGACGCTCACCACCGACCTGCGGCTGGTCGCCGAGGCGGACGTCGCCCGCTACGAGCAGCTGGTCGACTGGCTGCTAGTGGCGGCGCTGCCGGCGGAGGAGACGGTGGAGCTGCTGACCCGGCGGCTCGGCCCCGCGCCGGTGCCCCGGCCCCGCGAACCGCACGAGCCCGACTGAGCGGGGGGCAGCGGTTCCGCCGGTGGCCGCGCGGCGTTGGCGCGCGGCCACCGGGTCCGGCGCCCCCGATGTCCGTCGGAACCGGCGGCCGGCGCGTCGAGCGCAGGCTATGTCAGGGGTACGACAGCTCAGGCCGGCACGTCGAGGAAGTGCTCGACCAGCGGCGGGCCGGCGAAGTACGGGCCGATCAGCCCACGCCACTGCGGGAAGCGCTCGCTCTGCCGGAAGTTGACGTCGTGTGCCTCGACCGAGTCCCACTCCACGAGCAGTACGAACCGGGACGGCGACTCGATGCCGCGGGTCATCCGCACCGAGCGGCAGCCCTCGGTGCCGGCGAGGATCGGGTGCGCCTGCGCGTAGGCGGCGGCGAAGTCGTCCTCGTTTCCGGGCGTCACGTCGATCAGCGCGACCTCAAGAACCATGCCGGAAGCCTCGCACGCCGGCACCCGGCGGATACGCCCCGGGGGCTGTTCCGCGCGCCACACCCCCTCTAGGGTGGGCGCTCGGGAAACGGGGGAGGAACACATGCTCGACTGGCTCACCGCCACGGCGTTCACCGTCCTGGGCGCCGGCACCACCTGGGCCGAGCTGCTCGGCTTCGCCACCGGTGTGGTCAACGTCTGGCTGGTGGCCCGGCAGCACATCGCGAACTGGCCGATCGGCATCGCCAACGTGCTTCTGCTGATGCTGCTGTTCTGGACCGCCGGCCTGTACGCCGACGCCGGCCTCCAGATCGTCTACGTCGTCCTCGGCCTCTACGGGTGGTGGCACTGGCTCTTCGGCGGGGAGCGGCGCAGCCGGCTGACCGTGGCCCGGACCGGCCGGCGGGAGTGGTGGGCGCTCGGTGTGGCCGGCGTGCTGCTCACCGCCGGGCTCTGGGCGCTGCTGGACCGGGCCACCGACTCCACGGTGCCGCTGGCCGACGCGGTCACCACGGCGCTGTCGCTGCTCGCCACCTACGGCCAGACCCGCAAGCTGGTGGAGAGCTGGTGGCTGTGGATCGCCGCCGACCTCATCTACATCCCGCTCTACGCGTACAAGGGACTCTGGCTGACCGGCGGCCTCTACCTGATCTTCCTGGCGCTCTGCGTGGTCGGGCTGCGGGAGTGGCGGGCGGACCTGCGCCGGCGCTCGGCGGCGACCCCGGTGCCGCCCGGCCCGGCTCCCGTCGCGGCGTGAGCGCGGGAAGCGAGCCGGGCCGCGCGGTCGCGGGCCGGGAGTTCCGGCACGGCCTGGTGGTGGGCAAGTTCTACCCGCCGCACGCCGGGCACCACGCCCTCATCGAGGCGGCCGCGGCCCGCTGCGCGGCGGTCACCGTGGTGGTCGCGCCGTCCCGGCGCGAGTCGATCCCGCTCGACCTGCGGGTCGCCTGGCTGCGCGAGGCGCACGCCGCCACGCCCTGGGTGCGGTTCGTCGGCCGGTACGACGACCACCCCGTCGACTACGCCGACCCGGCGATCTGGGATCTGCACTGCGCGGTGTTCGCCGACGCGCTCGGCGGGGAGCCGGTGGACGCGGTCTTCTCCTCCGAGGCGTACGGCGAGGAGTTGGCCCGTCGTTTCGACGCGGTCGCGGTCTGCGTGGACCTGGACCGGCGGGCGGTGCCGGTCTCCGGCACCGCCGTGCGCGCGGACCCTGCCGCGCACTGGCATCGCCTGAGCCCGCCGGTGCGGGCCTGGCTGGTCCGTCGGGTCGTGGTGGTCGGGGCCGAGTCCACCGGCACCACGACGATGGCCGCGGCGCTCGCCGACCACTACCGCACCCCCTGGGTCCCGGAGTACGGCCGCGAGCTGACCGAGCGCAAGCTGGCCGAGCTGCGGCGCCGTCGGCCGGAGGCGACGATCGTCGACGTCACCTGGGACCGGGACGACTTCGTCGAGGTGGTCCGCGAGCAGCAGGCGGCCGAGGACGCGGCGGCGCGGACCAGCGGCCCGCTGCTGTTCTGCGACACCGACGCGCGGGCCACCGGGATCTGGGAGGAGCGCTACCTCGGGTCCTCGTCGGAGGCGGTCCGGGCGGCCGCCCGCCGGCCGGCGCTGTACCTGCTGACGGACCACGAGGGGGTGCCGTTCGCCGACGACGGCCTGCGCGACGGGGAGCACCTGCGGGCCTGGATGACCGGACGGTTCCGGGAGGAGCTGGCCGGCTGCGGGGTGCCGGTGGTCGAGCTGCGCGGCCGGCACGAGGAGCGGCTGGCGGCGGCCGTCGCCGCCTGCGACGT
This sequence comes from Micromonospora sp. NPDC005299, assembly GCF_042872345.1. Classification (NCBI taxonomy): domain Bacteria; kingdom Bacillati; phylum Actinomycetota; class Actinomycetes; order Micromonosporales; family Micromonosporaceae; genus Micromonospora; species Micromonospora sp. NPDC005299. Next base: position 29,444 of record NZ_JBIAKG010000009.1, on the reverse strand, counting down.
CCTGCTGGCCGCCGGCTGGTCCTTCAGCGCCCCGCTGCTTGCCGGGCCCTCCTGATCGACTCCCGCTCGGCGGAGGGCCGGCCCCGCCCCAACACCTAGCCTCCTAGGGCGCCTTGCGCTGCGAGACCTGCCCCACACCAGAAGACCCGTACCCCGGCAAACGGGACCCCCGAAGATGCGGTGACCCGGGCCGATGGTGAACAATGGCGACCGAGGAGGGGAGTATTCCCTCGCGACGGAGTCGTCAGCACGGAAGAGCGCCGGGCCCCCCGGTGGCACGACCCGGCTCCGTCGGTCACCGACCCGCTTCCGGGTCGGTGGCGGAAGAGACCTCCGACAGTCACCAGAGTCAGCGTCGACGCACCCCGGCTCCTCACCCGGCGTACGGTGTGCCCGACGCTGTGTGTCTGCCGGAGGATGGATTTGAACGTGTCCGGAGTGGTGTGGGCGGGGACGCTGATCGGGCTGACCGCGGTCCTGCTGGTCGACCTCTTCATCATCGGTCGCCGCCCGCACGAGCCCAGCGTCCGCGAGTCGAGCCTGTGGGTCGGCTTCTACGTGGCGCTGGCCCTGCTCTTCGGGGCGGGGCTGTGGCTCACCTCAGGCCCCAGCGTGGCGGGCCAGTTCTACACCGGGTGGCTCACGGAATACAGCCTCTCGGTGGACAATCTCTTCGTCTTCGTGATCATCATGGCCCGCTTCGGCGTGCCCCGGCAGTATCAGCAGAAGGTGCTGCTCATCGGCATCCTGCTGGCGCTGGTCATGCGGGGTGGCTTCATCGCCGCCGGCGCCGCGCTGATCTCCCAGTTCTCCTGGGTGTTCTACATCTTCGGCGCCTTCCTGATCTACACGGCGGTCAACCTGGCCCGCCAGGGGGAGCCGGACGAGGACGAGTTCAGCGAGAACCTGCTGATCCGGTGGAGCCGCAAGGCGTTGCCGCTGTCCCGTGACTTCGACGGGGCGCGGATGACCACCCACGAGAACGGGCGGCGGCTGTTCACCCCGATGCTGATCGTGATGATCGCGATCGGCACCACCGACCTGATCTTCGCCCTGGACTCGATCCCGGCGATCTTCGGTATCACCCAGGAGCCGTACCTGGTCTTCACCGCGAACGTGTTCGCGCTGATGGGGTTGCGGCAGCTCTACTTCCTGCTCGGCGGCCTGCTGGACCGGCTGATCTACCTCAGCTACGGCCTGGCCGTGGTGCTCGGCTTCATCGGGGTCAAGCTGGTCCTGGAGGCCCTGGCCGACAACAACCTGCCGTTCGTCAACGGCGGCGAGCACGTGGCGTGGGCCCCGCACATCCCGATCTGGCTGTCGCTCACCGTCATTCTGGGCACTCTCGCCGCGGCCACCGCGGCCAGCCTGGTCAAGTCGTCCCGCGACCGGCGCCGCGAACTGGCCGAGGCCCGTCGCTGACCGCGCGAAAAAGGGGCGCCCCCGGGTCGGGGGCGCCCCTTTCGGCGTACGGGGTCAGATCCGGTGGGCGCCGACCAGGGTGGCCTCCCGGTCCGGGGGAAGCCGCTCCTCCACGACCCGCCGTTTCACGTAGCAGGCGTGCAGCATCCGCCGGATCTCGCCCTGCGGCTCCGTGCTGACGATGCCGACGTGGTGGATCCGGCGGCCCGGCCGGGCGAAGAAGTAGAGGTCGCCGGGGCGTTCCTCGCCGAGCGCCAGGGGAGTGGTCGCCTCGGCCTGGTCGTCGGCGTCCCGGGGCAGGGTGAGGCCGTACCGGCGCCAGGCCAGGTGCACCAGGCCCGAGCAGTCGATGCCGTCGGTGGACCGCCCGCCCCAGATGTAGACCAGGTCGCGCAGCCGCTCGGCGAGGGCGAGCACCTCCTTGGCCTCCGGCCGCTCGGCGGGCAGCGGGACCAGGTCGCCCTCCGGGGCCCAGAGCGGGTCGGCCCGACCGGGCGCGCGGACCGGCCGCCAGCCGTCCACGGGCCGCCCGGCCGCGGTGAGGCGGGTGCCGAGGACCACGCTTGCCAGGACCGGCGGGCCGTCGGGGGCCGCGCGCAGCGCGGTGTGGCCGGCGTCCACGACCAGCGGGGTGGCCGGTGGGCCGGGCTCCGCCGGGGCGGTGAGCTGGGCGGCGGGCAGCCACCCCGGATAGCCGCGTACGTCGAGCTTGGGGGCGGGCTGCGCCAGGGCGACGACGTGTGCCCAGCCGTCCGCGCGCACCTCGGTGACCAGCACCCGCTCGCCCAGCAGCAGTTGGGTCAGGACGCAGTCGCCGACCTGCTGGTCGCGATCCATGCCGGCGATCCAGGCGGCGACGTCCGGCGGGTCGCCCAGCGCGGGGCGGTCGACGGGGCGGACCGCCTCGGGGGTGCTCCAGAGGGTCGCCACCGGGACCCGGACGACGGCCTCGCGGCCCGGTTGAATCTCCATGCCCACCCCCACCTCTCTCGAGCGACCCTATGAAAAAATCCAACGGCGCTCAACCACGCGCCTGAACCTTTGCTTCATTCACGTTCGAAATCCCGAGCCCGGGGGCGTCCGGCAGCACGACGGTCGCGCCGTCGTACCGGATCCCGCCGGCGACCGGCGACCAGGCCAGCCACCAGGCGGCGTCGAGGTCCGACACGGCCGTGGTGCCGTAGGCGGCGACCAGGCTCGCCGCCGCGCCGACGCCCACCTGGCTCTCCATCATGGAGCCGACGATCGTGCCCATGCCGTGCGCGGCGGCCAGGTCGAGCAGTGTCCGGGCCGTGTGCAGACCGCCGCACTTGGCCAGCTTGACGTTGACCATGTCGGCCGCCCGGCGGCGGATCACCTCGACCAGGTCGCGCAGGTCGAAGACCGACTCGTCGGCGAGGACCGGCAGCTCCACGCGGTCGCTGACCCAGGCCAACCCGTCCAGGTCCCGCCGGTGCACCGGCTGCTCGACCAGCTCGACGTCGAGCCCGGCGTCCTCGATGCCGCGGATCACCCGGACCGCCTCGCGCGGGGTCCAGCCCTGGTTGGCGTCCAACCGGATGCGCACCTCGGGCCCGACCGCGGCGCGGACCGCGCGTACCCGGTCCAGGTCGCCGCGCGCGTCGGTGCCGACCTTGAGCTTCAGCACGGTGAACCCCTCGGCCCGGCGCCGGGTGGCGGCCGTGGCCAGGTCCACCGCGTCGCCCGCGGCCAGGGTGACGTCCGTCGGGACGCGCAGCGCGGTGCCGCCGAGCAACCGCACGAGGGGTACGCCGAGCCGCCGCGCGGCCAGGTCGTGCAGGGCGACGTCGACGGCGGCCCGGGCCGACTCGTTGCCCACCACCGCGCGGCGCACCTCGGCGCAGCGGGCCTGGAGGTCGTCGGCGTCCCGCCCGGTCAGCAGTGGCCCGAGCAGTTGCTGGACGCACGCCTCGGCGCCGGCGATCGACGCGCCGGTCACCTGCCAGACCTGCGGCGCCTCGCCGAAACCGGACCGCCCGTCGGTGTCCACCACCTCGACGACCAGGGTGTCCACGGTGGTGGTGCGGCGCAGCGCGGTGACGAACGGGGTGTGTAAGGGGGCCGAGAGCCGGTGGGTGCGTACCGCGGCGATCGTCATGTGGGGCACCCTATACGGAGCTGACGGCGAACCGGGGAGGGCCGATGACCGGGCGGGACTGGGAGCTGGTGGGCGCGCCGAACGCCCGTGACCTGGGCGGGCTGCCCACCTCGGACGGGCGGCGGGTACGCGCCGGCCGGCTGATCCGCACCGCGGCGCTCGGCCGGCTCACCGACGAGGACCTGCCGGTGCTGGGCAAGCTGGCCCCGGCCTGCGTGGTGGATCTGCGGCACGCCACCGAGCAGGCGGTCGCCCCGCCCGACCGCCTGGCCGGCGAGCCGCGGGTGGTGCACCTACCGGTCTACGACGCGGCCCACCCGGTGTTCACCTACGTCTCGGCGGTGCTGCTCGGCCACGACCTCGACGCGTACGAGGAGTTGGCCCGGGACGGCATGCCGGGGGCGATGGCGGGGATCTACCGCTGGTTCGTCACCGGGGAGTCGGCCCGGGAGGGGTTCGGGACGGCGGTGCGGCTGGCCGCCGACGGGGCGAACCTGCCGCTGCTGTTCCACTGTTCGGCCGGCAAGGACCGCACCGGCTGGCTGTCGGTGGTGCTGCTCACCGCGCTCGGGGTGGACGAGCCGGCGATCCGGGCCGACTACCTGCGGCACAACGAGCTGACCGAGAGCCTGCGCGAGGTGCTGCTGGCCGCCATGACCCGCCGCCGGCCGGACCTGGACCCGGCGGTCGCCCGGCCGCTGCTGGAGGTGCGGCCGGAGTACCTGGACGCCGCCTACGACGAGGTGCGCCGGGTGCACGGCACGTTCGACGCGTACCTGCGCGACGGCCTGGGGCTGACCGACGGGACGCTGGCCGCGCTGCGCGCGAACCTGCTGGACTGAGCGCTACCCGGCCAGGTCGTGCCGGGCCGCCCAGACCCGCGCGGAGACGTGCGCGATCAGCCGGCAGGCGTCGTCCTCGACCTCCTCGCCGCTCGGGCCGCCGTCGGCCAGGTCGGTGGTGGTGCAGACCACGACGGCGTACGGCGGGGCGTCGGAGGGGAAGACCACGCCGGCGCCGTGCCGGATGCCGCGTACCCAGCCGTTCTTGTGGGCGATCCGGGTCCCCTCGGGCAGTCCGGCGGCGAGGTCCTCGCGGTGCTCCTGGGCGAACAGCACGTCCAGCATGGCCGCGCAGCCGGCCGGCGAGGCGAGCGGGCCGGGCCGGCGCGCGCCGAGCGCCAGCTCGCCGAGCACGGCGGCCAGGTCGGCGGCGGTGACCAGGTTGTCGATGCCGGCGTCGCGGGCCGCGAAGTCCTCGATGCCGCGGCCGGTGACGCTGTGCCGGGCCCCGGCCAGCGTCCACGCCTCGGCCACGGCGGGCAGCCCGACCTGACCGATGCAGATGTTGGTGGCCAGGTTGCTGGAGCGGACGATCATCCGTTCGGCGAGCCAGCGCAGCGGCGCCTCACCGCCCACCCGCGCCCAGACCGCGTCGTCGTTGTCGTAGTGCTGGGCGTTGGTGAACCGGGGTGCGCCGGGCAGGGCGGAGTCGAAGCTGTTGCGCACCGGGATCGGCTGGTCCAGGTCGAGCCGGCCGGCCTCGGCGGCGCGGTGCAGCGCCACCAGCACGGCGACCTTCATGGTGCTGGCCGCGTAGTGGGTGGCGTCGGCCTGCCGGCTCCAGGTGGGCGGGGCGCCGAGTCGCCCCACGTACGCGGACACGGTGCCGGGCACCCGGTCCAGGTGCGCGTCGAGATCCTCCCAGGTCATGCCGGTGACCGTAGCGGATCATCGCGGGGGCTGCGGTCCGGGCCGGGCCGGGTCTAGCGTGCGGAGATGACGACCGCCGCGTACGACGCCATCGCCGACTGGTACGACGACTACGTCACGACCACCGCCACCGACTACAGCGACCGGGTCCGGTCGGTGCTGGCCGAGCTGCTCGGTCCCGGTCCGGGGCGCTGCCTCGACCTGTGTTGCGGCACCGGGGCGCACGCCGCCGAGCTGCGTCGGCTGGGTTGGCAGCCGGTCGGGGTGGACCTGTCGGGCGGGCAGCTGCGCCACGCCCGGGGGCGGCTCCCGGTGGCCCGGGCCGACGCGACCGCGCTGCCCCTGCCGGCCGGCGCTCTGCCGGCCGTGGCCTGCGTGCTCGCTCACACCGACATGCCGGACTACCCGGCGGCGATCGCCGAGGCGGCCCGGATACTGGCGCCCGGCGGGCGGCTGGTCCACATCGGCGTGCACCCCTGCTTCGTCGGCGCGTTCGCCGACCGCTCCGAGCCGGGCCGGGCGGTGATCGACGGCGGGTACGCCGAGCGGGAGCGCACCTTCCGGTCCTGGAACGACACCGGTGTCCGCGCCCGGGTCGGCGCCTGGCACCTGCCCCTGGCCGATCTGCTCAACGCGGTCACGGCCGCCGGCCTGACCCTGACCGCCGTCCGCGAGTCCGGTCCCGGCCCCGTCCCCGACGTCCTGGCCTTCCAGGCCACCAAACCCGCCTGACCCCCCACCCGCCTTCCCGCCCGCCCGCCTCGCGGGTCGATCATGAAGTTGGCGCCGGTGTGGATCTCCGAAACTGCCGCCAAACTTCATGATCGACGCAGGTGGGGCGCCGGGGTGGAACGGGCGGAGCCCGGTCCGCCGAGTGGCGGGCCGGGCTCCGGGCGGCTGTGTGGTCAGCCGGCGTGCTTGCGGCGGGCGGCCATCCGGCCGCGCTGGGTCTGGTCCAGCACCACCTTGCGGATCCGCACCGCGTTCGGGGTCACCTCGACGCACTCGTCCTCGCGGCAGAACTCGAGGGCCTGCTCCAGCGACAGCTTGCGCGGCGGGATCAGCTTCTCGGTCTCGTCGGAGGTCGAGGCCCGCATGTTGGTGAGCTTCTTCTCCTTGGTGATGTTGACGTCCATGTCGTCGGAGCGGGAGTTCTCCCCGACGATCATGCCCTCGTACACCTCGGTGGTCGGCTCGACGAAGAGCTGGCCGCGCTCCTGCAGGTTGATCATGGCGAACGAGGTCACCGCGCCGGCGCGGTCGGCGACCAGCGAACCGTTCTGCCGGGTCCGCAGCTCGCCGAACCACGGCTCGTACGACTCGAAGACGTGGTGCAGGATGCCGGTGCCCCGGGTGTCGGTGAGGAACTCGGTGCGGAAGCCGATCAGGCCGCGCGCCGGGACCAGCCACTCCATCCGGATCCAGCCGGTGCCGTGGTTGACCAGCTGCTCCATGCGGCCCTTGCGGGTCGCGAGGAGCTGGGTGATGGCGCCCAGGTACTCCTCCGGGGCGTCGATGGTCAGCCGCTCGACCGGCTCGCAGGTCTTGCCGTCGATCTCCCGGGTGACCACCTGCGGCTTGCCGACGGTCAGCTCGTAGGACTCGCGGCGCATCTGCTCGACCAGGATGGCCAGGGCCAGCTCACCGCGGCCCTGCACCTCCCAGGCGTCCGGCCGCTCGGTGGGCAGCACCCGCAGCGACACGTTGCCGACGAGCTCCTTGTCGAGCCGGTCCTTGACCATGCGGGCGGTGACCTTGGCGCCCTTGACCCGGCCGACCAGCGGCGAGGTGTTGGTGCCGATGGTCATCGAGATGGCCGGCTCGTCGACGGTGATCAGCGGCAGCGGGATCGGGTTCTCCGCGTCCGCGAGGGTCTCACCGATCATGATCTCCGGGATGCCGGCGACCGCGATGATGTCGCCCGGGCCGGCCGAGTCGGCCGGCTTGCGCTCCAGGCCCTCGGTCATCAGCAGCTCGGAGATGCGGACCCGCTGGCTGCTGCCGTCGGTGCGGCACCAGGTGACCGTCTGGCCCTTGCTGATCGTGCCCTGCCGGACCCGGCACAGCGCCAGGCGGCCGAGGAACGGCGAGGCGTCGAGGTTGGTGACGTGCGCCTGCAGGGGCGCGTCCTCGTCGTACGCGGGCGCCGGGATGGTGTCCAACAGGGTGCGGAACAGCGGCTCCAGGCTGTGGCTGTCGTCGGGCACCGAGCCGTCGGCCGGCTGGGTCAGCGAGGCGATGCCGTCGCGGGCGCAGGCGTAGACGATCGGGAAGTCGATCTGCTCCTCGTCGGCGTCCAGGTCGAGGAAGAGCTCGTACGTGTCATCCACGACCTCCTTGATCCGGGCGTCCGGCCGGTCCACCTTGTTGATCACCAAGATGATCGGCATCCGGGCCTTGAGGGCCTTGCGCAGCACGAACCGGGTCTGCGGCAGCGGGCCCTCGCTGGCGTCGACCAGCAGCACCACCCCGTCGACCATGGTCAGGCCGCGCTCGACCTCACCACCGAAGTCGGCGTGGCCGGGGGTGTCGATGATGTTGATGGTGACCGGGTCGGAGCCGTCCGCCGGCATGTACCGCACGCCGGTGTTCTTGGCCAGGATGGTGATGCCCTTTTCCCGCTCGAGGTCCATCGAGTCCATGACCCGCTCGGTGTCCTCACCACGGGCGCCGTAGGCGCCGGCCTGCCGCAACATGGCGTCGACCAGGGTCGTCTTGCCGTGGTCGACGTGGGCGATGATGGCGACGTTGCGGAGGTCGGTGCGTAGCTGCATACCCTCCATACTCCTGTCTGCGGTTGCCGGGGCACGCCTCGGGGGTCACCCCGAGATCGCCCGGATCTCTGCCGAAAGTGCTGTCCCGACCGTTCCAGCGACTGGCATGCTGACTCCCGTGCGGGGGACCGGATGCCTGACCTGCTGAACTGGCTGCAGGAGCTGCCGCCTCTGCTGATCTACCTGGTCGCCGCGACAATCGTCGCGGGCGAGACCGCGGTGATCTTCGGGCTGCTGGTGCCGGGTGAGGCGACCCTGCTGCTGGTCGGCTTCTTAGCCTACGCGGGGACGCTGCGGATTATTCCGGCGCTGCTGGCCATGACCGCTGCCGCCGTGATCGGAGACACACTCGCCTACCGGGCCGGCCGCCGGTACGGGCCGAAACTGCGTGCCTCCGGCCTCGGTGCCCGGATCGGGCCGCAGCGGTGGCGGCGCGCCGACTCGCTGCTCGACCGGCTCGGCGGCCGGGGCGTGCTGGTGGCCCGCTGGGTGGCCTTCGCCCGCACCCTGGCGCCCCGGCTGGCCGGCGCGGCAGGACTGCCGTACCGGCGGTTCGCGCCGTGGAACCTGGCCGGGGTGGTGAGCTGGGTCGCCGCCTCCGTGCTGGTCGGCTACGCCGCCGGCGAGTCCTACGAGCGGGTGTCGCGGTTCCTGGGCCGGGCCACCGGCGCGGTGCTCGTGCTGCTGGTCTGCCTGATCGGCGTGGTGCTGGCCGGCCGCTGGCTGGGCCGCAACCCGGACCCGGTGCGGGCGCTCGCCGCCCGGGCCGCCGCCCTGCCACCGCTGCGCTGGCTGCGCGCCCGCTACGGGGTGTTCTTCTTCCTGGTCGCCATGCGGTTCGGCCCGGCCGGGACGCTGCTGATCAACCTCGCCGCCGGCCTGCTGCTGCTCTTCGCCGCCGGGCTGGCCGTGGCGGCCGTGCTGGAGGCGGTGGTCCGGCACAGCGGGCTGGGGGTGCTCGACGGGCTCCTCGCGGACTGGTTCGCCGCCCGGCGTACCCCCGGGGTGGCCGACACGGCGCTGGCCGCGGTCTCGGTGCTGCGCGGCTGGGTGCTGATCGCCGCGGTGGCCCTCGTGGCGGTCGTGGTGGCCTGGCGGAGCCGGCCCTGGCGGGCCGACCTGCTCAGCGTGCTCGGCACGGTGGGGGCGTTCGTGCCGCTGGTGGTGCTGGTCGTGGTCGCCGGCCTGACCGGACCGGGCGGCCCGGACGGCGCCCCGGACGTGCTGCCCACCCAGAACGCGGTGGTCACGGCGAGTCTCGGCACGCTGGCCTGGCTGCTGTCCCGGGGCGCCCGCTGGCCGGTGGCGGTGGCGGTGTGGACGGGCGCGCTGGCCGGCGTGGTCGCCGTCACCGGCGCCCGCCTCTACCTGGGGTGGAGCACGGCCAGCGGCACGGCCACGTCGGTGCTGCTCGGGGCGGCCTGGGTCACCGTGTTCGTGGTCGCCTGGGCCACCCGGGACCACGCGGTCGGCGGGGACGACCCGTCGGCCGGCCCGGCGGGACCGGCCACAGGGGACGGACCGCCGCGGCCGCGGGCCTCCCGGCCGGCGTCGCGGGTACCCCGCCGGCCCGTCGACCCCTGCTAGGGTGCGGCGGACGACCACGGGGGAGGTCTGATGCGTCGAGGAGTGGGCCGCTGGGCCACGGCGGCAGTCGCCGCGCTGTTGGCGGCGAGCGTGGTCAGCGGGTGCGGCGGCGAGGAGCCGACCCGCGAGGTGGCGGCCGAGGTGCCCGCCGAGGTGCCCGCCGAGGCGCCGGCGGACGGCCCCGCCGACCTGCCGAGCGACGAACCGCCGGCGGTCGCGGCGATGGGCGGGAAACCCAGCGTCAAGCCCAGCCCGAGTGCGTCGTCGAAGCCGAAGCCCAAGCCGACCCGCACGTCCACCGGCCCGCTCGCCAAGCCGAAGCCGCCCACCGAGACCCAGGTGCCGCCGCCCCCGCCGAAGCCACCGGCGAGCGGGTGCGAGCCCAGCTACCGGGGCACCCAGGCGACCCGCAGCCAGGTGAAGTCGGCGCTGTCCGACGCGGCGGGGCGGACCTACTGGCCCACCTCGGCGCCGGACATCAAGATCCCGCTGACCCTGCTGAAGGCCACCGCCTGGCAGGAGAGCGGCTGGCAGTCCAACATCGTGGCCTGCGACGGCGGCATCGGGCTGATGCAGGTCATGCCCGCCACCGCGGACTGGATGAACCAGCGGTTCGGCCAGTCGTACGACATCGACGCCTACCGCGACAACGCCTACCTGGGCGGCACCTACCTGGCCTGGCTCACCAAGTACATCGGCGACATGTACTTCGAGGCGGACTACCGGCTGGACGCCTCGCTCTGCACGTCGGAGCTGAACTCCTGCCTGCTGAACGCGGTGATCGCGGCGTACAACTACGGGCACGGCGCGGTGGCCCGGGCGGGCGAGCCGCTGGCGATCCCCAACCCGCAGTACGTGCGCAACGTGCGGGCCTTGATGACCGAGTGCGTCTGCCTGGAGTACTGAACAGGGCGGGGCCCCGGCGGAGGATCGCCGGGGCCCCGCCCTGTTCAGTCCCGCGCGCCGGCCGGTGCGACGGGCGTCGAGGGCGCCTGCGCCGGGGCGTCCGGTTCGCGGGCGATCCGCCCCGGCCACCAGAACCGGTCGCCGAGTCCGAACGCCAGCGCCGGCACCAGCACCGTGCGGACCAGCAGCGTGTCCAGCAGGACGCCGACGCAGACGATGATCCCGATCTGGGTGAGGGTGATCAGCGGCAGCACGCCGAGCACGGCGAAGACGGCCGCGAGCAGCACGCCCGCGCTGGTGATGACCCCGCCGGTGACCCGCAGCGCGGAGCGCATCCCGTCCCGGGTGCCGACCCGGCGGGCGTCCTCGCGGGCCCGGGTGACCAGGAAGATGTTGTAGTCCACGCCGAGCGCCACGAGGAACACGAAGGCGAGCAGCAGCACCCCGCTGTCCAGCGCCGGGAAGCCCAGCACTCGGTCGAAGAGCAGCCAGGCCGCGCCGAGGCTGGCGAAGAACGACGCGATGACCGTCAGCACCAGCAGCACCGGGGCCAGCAGCCCGCGCAGCAGCAGCACCAGCACCGCCCCGACCAGCAGCAGGATGATCGGCAGGATGAGCCACAGGTCCTTCGTGTTCGCCCGGTCCGAGTCGTAGGTGGCGGCCACCGTACCGCCGACCAGCGCGCCCCCGGGGGTGTCGGCGCCGGCGACCGCGGGTGGCGCGGAGTGCGGCACGGCGGCGACCGCGTCGCGCAGCGCCTCGACGGCCCGGTCCGAGGCGGCGGTGCCCGGTTCGGCCCCCAGCACCACGTCGACCTGGGCGACCCGGTCGCCGGCGGCGCCGGGCCGGGCGGAGGCGACCCCGTCGACCGCGCCGGCGGCGGCCAGCACGGCCTGGGCCGCGCCCGGGTTGGTGAGCACGGCGACCGGCTGGGTGGCGCCCGCCGGGAAGGCCCGGGCCAGGGTCTCGGCGCCGGCCACCGCCTCCGGCTTCACCCGGAACTGCTCGGTCTCGGACAGTCCGGTGCGGATGCCCAGGCCGCCGAGGGCGAGGGCGGCGAGGAGCAGGGTGGACAGCGCGGCGACCGGCAGCGGCCGGCGGGCGACGGCGACGCCCAGCCGACCCCAGAGCCGGCCCTCCCGCGCGCTGCCGCCGACCCGGGGTACGAACGGCCAGAACAGCCCGCGCCCGAAGAGCACCAGGGCGGCGGGGAGCACGAAGAGCGCGGAGAGCATGGCGAAGACCACACCGGTGGCGCAGGCCACGGCGAGCGCCCGGTTGGTCTCCTGCTGCGACAGCAGCAGGGTGAGTACGCCGAGCACCACGGTGGAGCCGCTGGCCAGGATCGGCTCGGCGGTCCGGCGCAGGGCGGCGCGCATCGCGGTGAACCGGTTCTGCTCGCGGTGCAGTTCCTCCCGGTAGCGGGCGATCAGCAGCAGCGCGTAGTCGGTCGCCGCGCCGAAGACGAGCACGCTGGCGATGCCGGTGACCTGGCCCTCCTGGAGGTGGATGCCGAGCGCCGGCACGATCGTGTCGACGGCGCGCAGGGTGAGCTGTTCGGTCGCGCCGACCACCAGCAGCGGCACGATCCACAGGAACGGGCTGCGGTAGGTGATCAGCAGCAGCAGCGCCACGACGCCGGCCGTGACCGCCAGCAGGGTGATGTCGGCGCCGTCGAAGACCTTGGTGAGGTCGGCGGTGAAGGCGGGGGCGCCGGTCACCTCGACGGTCAGCGCGTCGGGCAGGTCGGCGAGCGCCGCGCGGAGCGTGGCCACTTCGTCGACCACGGCCTCCTGGCCGCCCGCGGCGGGCAGCGGCACGGCGACCAGCGCCACGGTGCCGTCGGGGGAGAACTGGGCCGGCGCGACCTTCCCGCCGGCGGTGAGCCGGTTCAGCGCGGCGGATGCGCCGTCGAGCGCGGCCCGGTCGGTCGCGGCCAGCGGGGCGCGGTCGGCGCGGCTGACCACCACGACGGCGGGCTGCACGTCGCTGTCCGGGAGCTGGTCCTGGAGGCGCTCGACCTGCGTCGACTGCCACCGCACGGAGAGGCCGGTGGCGGAGACGGGATCGGGGTTGTCGGGGCGGGGGAGTCCGAAGACGACCGCGCCGACGACGAGCGCGGCGGCCACGGTGAGCCAGGCGGCCAGCCGGCCCCGGGCGACGCGGGTGAACAGTGACATCGGGGTGCCCTCACGTGAGCGGTGCGGTGATGAATCTCGCTGACCAAGTATCTTGATGAGCGAGATTATCGGTGGAGGTTCTATGCTGCAACCGGACGGTTCGGGCAGGAGGTAGCGGCGAGACGTGGCAGCGCAGAGCATGTACCGGCGGCGGGACGACCGGCGCGGGCGGATGATCGCCGACATCACCAACGACCTGCGCCGCTACTCGGTGGACGCGCAGCACATCGGGCACGCGTTCGCCGGCCTGCACGGCCTCAACGCCACCGACCTGCACGCCCTCATCGCGGTGATGGACGCCGAGCTGCTCGGTGACCCGATCACCCCGGGGCGGCTGGGGGAGGCGCTCCACCTCTCCTCCGGCTCGGTGACCGCGCTGATCGACCGGCTGGAGCGGGGCGGGCACATCCGGCGCGACCGGGACACCGCCGACCGGCGCAAGGTCCTCCTGCACTACGCCGACCGGGGCGCCACCCTGGCCCGTAGCTTCTTCGGTCCGCTCGGCCGGCGGACCGACGAGGTGATGGCCCGGTTCAGCGACGACGAGCTGACCGTCGTGCACCGGTTCATGGCCGAGATGGTGCTCTCGATGCGCGAGCACCGCGACGCCGTGCGCGCGGCCCGGGACGAGCCTCGGCGCGGCGCGCCGGAACCCGCCGCGGACTGAGCGTGCAGGGCCTCGTCACCCGGCTCGCCGCGGCGGCGCTGCGGCTGCCCGCCGCCCGGACCCGGCGGATCACGGTCACCCGGGACCTCCCGGTCCGGGTCCGCGACGGCGTGACGCTGCGCACCGACCACTACGCCCCGGACCTGCCCGGGGCGGCCTGCGTGCTGATCCGCACGCCGTACGGGCGGGGTGGTCCCGTCCGGCTGCTCGGGCGCCTCGTCGCCGAACGCGGCTACCACGTGGTGATCCAGTCCTGCCGGGGCACGTACGGCTCCGGCGGCGAGTTCGCCCCGCTGGTGCACGAGCGCGACGACGGCCTGGACACCCTCGACTGGCTGCGCCGGCAACCCTGGTGGACCGGCGCGTTCGGCATGTTCGGCGCCAGCTACCAGGGGTTCGTGCAGTGGGCGCTCGCCGCCGAGGCGGCCGACGAGCTGCGCGCGATGGTCGCCGTGGTCACCGCCTCGGCCACCCGGGACTCGACGTACGCGGGCGAGTCGTTCGCGCTGGACACGGTGCTCACCTGGGCGGAGCTGCTCCAGGCGCAGACCGTGCCCTGGCTGGCCCGGCAGTGGGAGCTCAAGCGCGGGCAGCCCCGGCTCACCCGGGCGCTGGCCCACTTGCCGCTGGCCGAAGCGGACCGGATCGCCACCGGGGCGACCGTGCCGTTCTTCCAGGAGTGGCTGCGCCACCACACGCCGGACGCCGACTACTGGCGGACCCGGATCTTCGGCGACCGGATCGCGGAGGTCCGCGCGCCCGTGGCGATGGTCAGCGGCTGGCAGGACATCTTCCTCCCCGCCCAGCTCGACGACTACGCCCGGCTCCGGGCGGCCGGCGCCCGCCCCCGGCTGACGATCGGCCCGTGGACCCACGGCAGCCCCGGGCTTCTTCTGGCGGCCCTGTGCGAGGGGCTCGACTGGCTCGACGAACACCTGGCCGGGCGCCCGGCCCCGCGCCGCGCGCCGGTCCGGGTGCACGTCGGCGGGGCTGGCGGCGGCTGGCGTGACCTGCCCGGCTGGCCCCCGCCGGCCGAGCCGACCCGCTGGCACCTGCACACCGACCGCGCGTTGGCCCCCGCGCCGCCGGCCGGCTCCCCACCCGACCGGCTCTTCTACGACCCGGCCGACCCCACGCCGTCGCTCGGCGGCCCCTTGCTGGTCGCCCAGCGGGCCGGCGCGGTGGACAACCGGCCGGTGGAGGCCCGGCCGGACGTGCTGACGTACACCAGCGCGCCGCTGGCCGGGCCGGTCGAGGTGGTCGGCCCGGTGCACGCCGAGATCCACGTCCGCAGCGAGCTGTCCTACCTGGACGTCTTCGTCCGGCTCTGCGACGTCGACCGGCGGGGGCGGTCCTGGAACGTCTGCGACGGTCTGGTCCGGGTGGCTCCCGGACGCTTCCCGCGCGACGCGTCCGGTGTGGTCCGGGTGCCGGTCACCCTCTGGCCGGCCGCACACCGCTTCGCACCCGGCCACCGGCTCCGTGTCCAGGTCTCCGGCGGCGCCCACCCGCGCTATGCGCGGAACCCGGGCACCGGCGAGCCGCTCGGCACCGCCGTCACTCTTCGTGCCGGCTGGCGGGAGATCCTGCACGATTCCGAGCATCCTTCGGCCTTGGTCCTGCCGGTCGTGCCGGCGCCGTCCACAGTCGGCCCATAGTTCCAGATAGTGCTCTGAGCTGGGCATTCATTTCCTGTGTGGATATCCTCGGGGCAAGTGCCCGGTGCCGTGCAGCTATCCGGTGGGGTGCGTCCCCGGATCATGCGTGCTCACGCGTAGTGATTGTCGTGCCCCATCGGCCATCGATCCGGAGGGGAGATCCCATGACGTCGGCTCCGGCGAACCTGTTGGCCGTCCGCAACCTGTTGCTCACCCACCTCAACGTCGACAAGGACACCGTACGGAGTCAGGACCTGGAGCCGGCCGAGGTCGGCATCGTCGGCGATCCCCACCACAGGGGCGGATACCACTGCGGATCCGACCGCGTGGTGCCCGGGGACTACTCGGTGGTGGAGTCCACCCGGGACTCCTCCGGGCTGACCCTGCACGCGTCCGCGCTGGACGTCGGGACGTTCTCGGTCTCGTCCGGCGGCGCCACGCACAACCTGCGTACCCTCTCCGCCTGGTTCGTGTCGCAGTGCGCCGCGGACGCCGCGGACGCCAGGGACATCCGGGAGATCATCTACTCCCCGGACGGCAGGACCGTGAAGCGCTGGGACCGGCTGGGCAAGCGCACCACCGGGGACAGCAGCCACCTGTTCCACACCCACTTCAGCTTCTTCCGTGACTCGACGAAGGCGGGCCGGGACCAGACCCCGCTGTTCCGTCGCTACCTGACCGCGATCGGCCTGATCGCCCCACCGAAACCGGAGCCCGACATGGAACAGACCGACAAGCTCGTCAGGAACACCGGATCCGCGAACCGGACCGTCGGTGACGTCCTGGCCGACCTGGAGAACCTGCGCAACTGGCTCATCTCGCCGGCCAACAGCACCGGCCTGATCACCCAGCCCCAGGCGAACTCACCGCTGCAGCAGATGCTGACCATGGCGCGGGCCTGGCCGGCGCTCGTGGCGCAGGTGAACGCGCTTTCCAACCGGGACTTCACCGACGAGGAGCAGATCGTCACCGGGGTCCTCGCCGGGCTGCCACCGGAGAAGATCGCCGAGGCGATCCCGCCGCAGATCGCCCGCGACGTCGCCGACGAGCTGTCCCGGCGGCTGACCTCCTGAGCGGGCCCGACCCGCGGCGAGTGCCGCGCCGCGGTTCCCGGCTCCGCCGACCAGAAAGTTCAGCAACAGGCATTGCGCAACAGCTCTTGCTAATGTCACGCTCTCCCCATGGACAAGCCCACCGTCCGGCACGTCACCGACTCCCGCGTCCTCGCCGCGCTCGCCCACCCGCTGCGGCGCCGCCTCATGGACGTCCTCAAGGTGTACGGCCCGTGCACCGTCGGCCTGCTCGCCGAGCGCACCGGCCAGGCGCCGGCCAACGTCAGCCACCACCTCAAGGTGCTCGCCGCCGCCGACCTGCTGGTGGAGGCGCCCGAACTGGCCCGGGACCGCCGGGAACGCTGGTGGCGGCTCCGCGACCGGGGGGTGCGCTGGTCCAACGCCGACTTCGACGCCGATCCCGCGGCCCGGGCGGTGGCCGACGCCGCCAGCTCGCTGAACCTCGACCGGCACGTCGCCCTCGTCCGGGCCTGGTACGCCGCGCCCGACGAGGCCCACGCCGCCTGGGGCGACGGCCCGTTCAGCACCGACAAGTGGCTGCGGTTGACCCCGGCGGAGCTGGACCAGCTCAGCCGCGAGGTCACCGACCTCCTCGCCCGCTGGGCCGACCGCCCGGCCCCGGACGACGGGCAACGACGCGAGCCCGTCTTCCTGTTCGCGCACGGCGTGCCGGGTCAGCCGTGACCGCCCCGGTCCGCACGACCGCGCCAGACACCCGGCTGCGCGGCGGCCTGCTCCGGCACCGCGACTTCCGGCTGCTCTGGGCCGGGCAGACGGTCAGCGCCGTCGGCAGCAACGTGACCGCGGTGGCACTGCCGCTGGTCGCGGTGGCCGTGCTCGACGCGACCACGTTCCAGGTCGCGGTGCTCACGGCGGCGGCCTGGCTGCCCTGGCTGCTGGCCGGCCTGCCCGCCGGCGCCTGGGTCGACCGGATCCGCCGGCGTCCCGTGATGATCGCCGCCGACCTCGTCTCGGCGGCGCTGTTCGCCAGCGTGCCGGTGGCCGCCCTGCTCGACCTGCTCACGGTCGGGCAGCTCCTGGTCGTCGCCCTCGGCGCCGGCCTGGCCCGGGTGTTCTTCGAGACCGCCGAGCAGGTCTACCTGCCCACCCTGCTACGCCCCGAGCAGGTGCCGGAGGGCAACGCCAGGCTGCACGCCACGCAGACCGCGAGCTACCTCGTCGGCCCCGGGCTGGCCGGCCTGATCGCCCAGCTCGCCGGCGCGGTGACCGCGGTCCTGCTCGACGCGGTCAGCTTCCTGGTCTCCGCGGCATGCCTGAGCCGCATCCGGGCCGTCGAGCCCCGCCCGCGGCGCCCCGCCGGGTCGTCCTCGCTGCGCCGGGAGGTGGCCGACGGGCTGCGCTTCGTGGTCCGCGACCCCTACCTGCGGGTGCTGACGGTCTTCGGCGCGGCCAGCAACATCGGCCTCACCGGCTACCAGGCGGTGCTGGTGGTCTTCCTGGTCCGCTCCGCCGGACTGCCCGCCGGGCTGGTCGGGCTCCTGATCGGGCTGGCCAGCGTGGGCGGGCTCGTCGGCGCCGCCCTGGCCACCGGGCTCGCGCGGCGGCTCGGCTCGGCCCGCGCCCTGCTCGTCGCGGGCGCGCTCACCGGACCGCCGGCGCTGCTCATTCCGCTGGCCGGCCCCGGCGGTCGGGTGGGCTGGCTGGTGCTCGGCGGCGCCCTGGTCAGTCTGGGCGTCGCGATCGGCAACGTGGTGAAGGGCAGCTTCCGGCAGACCTACACGCCGCACGGGCTGCTCGGGCGGGTGACCGTGAGCATGCACCTGCTGAACTACGGCACCATCCCGCTCGCCGCCCTGCTGGCCGGCGCGCTGGGCGCCGCGTGGGGGCCGGCCGGGGCGATCCGGGTGATGACCGCCTGGCTCGCGCTGACCCCGCTCATCCTGCTGGCCGGGCCGCTGCGGCGGCGCCGGGACCTGCCGGCCGCGCCGGCCTGAGAATGCGCTGCGGCGGCGGCCGCACAACCGACCGCCGCCACCGGCACGAAGCTACATCGGACGGACGTTGTCCGCCTGCGGACCCTTCTGCCCCTGGGTCACCTCGAACTCGACCTTCTGGCCCTCGTTCAGCTCGCGGTAGCCGCCGGATTGGATTGCCGAGTAGTGGACGAACACGTCCGGGCCTCCGCCGTCCTGCTCGATGAAGCCGAAGCCCTTTTCCGAGTTGAACCACTTGACCGTGCCGGTTGCCATGCGTCTCTCCCTGTTCAATGCGGGAAGCACCGGTCGCGGCCGGTGATCCCCCTGTACCTTCCCGACAGTAACCGCCCGAACCGCGATCCGCTGCCGGAAGTGCCGGCGTGGCTCACGAATACGCCGTCAGCGAGAAAATCCCTCCGGCCCGGCGCGGCGGGGGGCATGCTTGCCCCGGTGAGGACACCGACGCCGCTGGCCGACCTGGAACGGGAGATCACGGCGCCCGGCGACGGCCTGGACCGGCTCCGGCTGGTCAACGCGCCGTTCGTGCCGGAGGTCCGCCTGCACCTCGCCGAGGACGCCATCCTCTGGTGGGCCCGGATGGAGGCCGCGGCCGGCCGGTCGCTGCCGCCACCGTACTGGGCCTCCGTCTGGGCCGGCGGGCAGGCGCTCGCCCGGCACGTGCTCGACCACCCCGACCTGGCCGCCGGGCGGCGGGTGCTCGACCTGGCCGCCGGCTCCGGGCTGGTCGCCATCGCCGCCGCGCTCGCCGGCGCCGACCGGGTCGTCGCCAACGACGTCGACCCCTGGGCGGTGGCGGCCGTGACCGTCAACGCCCGGGCCAACCGGGTGACCGTGGCCGCCACCGGGGACGACCTGCTCGACGGCACCGCCAGCGCCGACCTCGTGCTGGCCGGGGACGTCCTCTACGACGCCGCGCTGGCCGGGCGGATGCTGCCCTACCTGCAACGGGCCGCCGACCGGGGCGTCCAGGTGCTGGTCGGCGACCCGGACCGGGGACACCTGCCGCCGGACCGGCTGGAGCTGGTGGCGACGTACCCGGTGCCCGTCACCGAGCCCTCGGTCGACTCCCCGGTCCGCCGGGTCCAGGTGCTCCGCCCCCGCTGACCCCTCAGGGATCATCCGGAGCCGGACTCGGGGACCGGTGGGGGATCATGCCCGATGTGCCGGGTCGCCCCAGGGCCCTAGCGTACGGAGCATGACGGATCTGCTGGCCCAGGTCGGGGAGCTGCCCACCACCCTGCTGATGGGGATGCTGGGCATGGTGATGCTCGCCGACGCCGTACCCCTGCTCGGGGTGCTGGTCCCCGGCGACGCCGCGGTCCTCGCCGCGGTAGGCGCGGGCCGGCCGGCGACCGGCCTGGCGACCGTCGTGGCCGTGGTGGCCGGATGCCTCGCCGGCTGGTCGTTGAGCTTCCTGGCCGGGCGGCGCTGGGGCGAGCGGCTGCGGCGCAGCCGGCTGGGCGACTGGATCGGCGAGCCGCGCTGGGCGGCCGCGGAGGCGCTGCTGCGCCGCGGCGGCGGGCGGATGGTGCTGGTGGCGCCGTTCCTGCCGGTGTTCAACGCGCTGCTGCCCCTGGCCGCCGGCGGCCTGCGGATGTCCTACCGGAGATTCGTGGTCAGCGCGGCGCTCGGCGCGACACTCTGGGCCGGCCTCTACGTTGCCCTCGGCATCACGGCGCGGACGCTGACCGGGCTGCTGCCCGGCGCGCCGAACCCGACCGTGCTCACCATGGCGGTCGGCCTGCTGCTCGCCGGGCCGGTACTGCTCGGCACCCGGCACCGGCTCCGCGCGGTGACCGCCGCGGACGCCGCTCAGCGGGCCGGCCGGGCCGGACCGCCACGCTCACCAGCCGCGGGCCCGCCACTGCGGCAGCGCCGGGCGCTCCGCGCCGAGCGTGCTGTCCTTGCCGTGGCCCGGATAGAACCAGGTCTCGTCCGGCAGCCGGTCGAAGAGCTTCCGCTCCACGTCGTCGATGAGCTGGCCGAACCGCTCCGGGTCCTGCTCGGTGTTGCCGACCCCACCGGGGAACAGCGAGTCCCCGGTGAACAGGTGCGGCACGCCGGACGGGTCGCGGTAGAGCAGCGCGATCGAACCCGGCGTGTGCCCCTTGAGGTGGATCACCGCCAGCGCGCAGTCGCCGACCGCGACCGTGTCGCCCTCGCGTAGCGGCTCGGCGTCGATGGGCAGCCCCTCGGCGTCGTCGGCGTGCACCAGCGGGCGGGCGCCGGTCTTGGCGACCACCTCCTCCAGGGCGACCCAGTGGTCCATGTGCCGGTGGGTGGTGACCACCGCGGCCAGCCCCCCGGCACCGGCCACGTCGAGCAGGCGGGGTGCCTCGTTCGCGGCGTCGATCAGCACCTGCTCGCCGGTCTCCCGGCAGCGCAGCAGATAGGCGTTGTTGTCCATCGGGCCCACCGACACCTTCGTGATGGTGAGCCGGTCGAGCTCGCGCACGGCCGGCGGACCGCCGGGCGTGACATCTCCGCTGTAGGTCATGACGGCGTTCAGATCCATTCCGGTGGAGTCGGCAGGGGACCGTCGGGAGTGACGGTGAGCACC
The DNA here is from genome assembly GCF_042872345.1 of Micromonospora sp. NPDC005299. Lineage (NCBI taxonomy): Bacteria > Bacillati > Actinomycetota > Actinomycetes > Micromonosporales > Micromonosporaceae > Micromonospora > Micromonospora sp. NPDC005299. The sequence goes on along the minus strand of NZ_JBIAKG010000009.1, from coordinate 8,828 downwards.
TCGCCCGCGCTGCGGCCGGTCAGCCAGGCGGCGAGTTCCGGCGCGGGGCCGGTGACGGTGGGCGCCCCCTCGGGGTCACCCACGACGAGTTCCTGGCGGACGCCGTCGAAGCGCAGCACCATGGCCGGCGCGTCCGGGTTGCCGGCGAGGCCGGCCACCACCTCGTGCAGCAGCCGCTGGGCGAACGCGTCCGGCCAGTCGGCCGGCCGGTAGCCGGCCCCGAGGTCGACGTGGTGCACCTCGACCTCGCGCAGCCGGCCCCAGACCAGCATCGCCGCCGGCCACGGGCCGCGCCGGGTCTGCACGGTGGCACCCCACGCCTCCACCGGCATCTCGGCGACCGCCGCGGTGAACCGCTGCGAGCTGCGGCGAAGGTCGTCCATGAGGTCGGCCGGCCCGCGACCCGCGCCGGCCTCGATGTCGGCGGACCGGGCCTCGGGGCTGGCGTACATCGGGATCGTCTCGCCGGTCCGGGCGGAGGTCAGCAGGTTGACGAAGCCGTCGGCGTTGCGGGCCAGATGGGTCAGGACGTGCCCGCGCGTCCAGCCCGGCAGCAGGGACGGCGCGGCCACGTCGTCGGCGCCCAGGGCGGCCACGGTACGCAGCAGCCGGGCGGTCGCCTCGTCCAGCTCGCCGGTCAGCAGGAGGGGGTCGCTCGTCATGCCGTCACCTCTGTTCGCGACTGCGGGGCTCGCAGGATCGGCTCACTCCTCGCGCTCACGGCGTCACCTCTGTTCGCGACTGCGGGGCTCGCAGGATCGGCTCACTCCTCGCGCTCACGCACCGACCCTAGCGGTCGGCCGCCGTCCCGTCGCCGCGGAAATCGCTTTCGGCGCGTCGGCGCGCACCCTACCGTCGGGGCCGACGACTTCAGGTCGCGGCGTCAGACGCGCCGAGCTGAAGTCGTCCTGGACGCGGCACCGGGAGTCGGAGCGGAGGTGGTGAGCATGCCGGTCGCAGCACGCGTGTTCCGCCATGAACCCCCTCGACACCGATGAGGACACCATGACCATCGACCTCACCGCCCTCGGCTGGGACGCCGACCGGGCGGCGTACCTGAATCGACGTAGTGACCGCCGACCGGGCCGGGTGGCCCGCGTCGACCGCGGGGTCTGCACCGTGCTCCTCCCGGACGGGCCCGTCCGGGCCAGCCTGGGCGGCGGCGTGCTGGCCGCCGCGGCCCGCGACCTGACCGCGCTGCCCTGCGCCGGCGACTGGGTGCTGCTGGCCACCTGGCCGGACGGGCCGGTCACCGTGGAGACCGTGCTGCCCCGCCGCACCGCGCTGGTCCGGCGCACCGCCGGCAAGGACGCCAGCGGCCAGGTGCTGGCCGCCAACCTCGACGCCGCCGCGGTGGTCGAGCCGGTGCACCCCGCGCCGGACGCCGCCCGGATCGAGCGGCTGCTCTCCCTGGCGCACGAGTCCGGCGCCGAGCCGCTCGTCGTGCTCACCAAGGCCGACCTGGCCCCCCACCCGGCGGCCGTGGCCCGGCAGCTCGCCGCCCTGGCGCCCGGGGTGCCGGTGCTGCCGGTCAGCGCCGAGCGCGGCACCGGGCTGGACCCGCTGCGCCGGTACGTCGCGCCGGGGCGCACCCTGGGCCTGCTCGGGCCCTCCGGCGCAGGCAAGTCGAGCCTGGTCAACGCCCTGGCCGGGGCTGACGTGATGCGTACGCAGGCGATCCGGCGGTCCGACGGCAAGGGCCGGCACACCACCACCTGGCGGGCGCTGGTGCCGATCCCCGGCGGGGGAGCGGTGCTGGACACCCCGGGCGTGCGGGCGGTCGGCCTGCTGGACGGCTCGGCCGGCCTGGACCGGGCGTTCGCCGACATCGCCGAGCTCGCCGCCGACTGCCGGTACGGCGACTGCGCCCACGAGGCCGAACCGGCCTGCGCGGTGCGGGAGGCCCTGGAGACCGGCGAGCTGCCCGTTCGGCGCTGGGAGAACTGGCGCAGGCTCCAGCGCGAGGTGGCGTACGAGAGCCGGCGCCGGGAGGTCCGGCTGGCCGCCGAGCGGCGGGGCAGCTGGCGCAGCGGCCGGCGGCGGACCGGGCGTCCGGCGACCCCGCCCGGACCCGGGGGACTCTAGACCGTGCCGGGGCGGTCGGGCGGGCCGCGTCGGTGTCCGCCCGACCGCGCTGAGCTGGGGGAATGTCCGCGCGACGAAGTTGTCATACCTCGGGGCTAGAGTTGCCGAGGCGTCTTCGCTGCGCCTAGAAAACCGCTCAGACCCCGCGTCGGGCGGACAGATCCGCCTCACAATCTTCTTCCGGGAGCACACGCACCGTGGCCGACCGACTGATCATCCGTGGCGCGCGCGAGCACAACCTGCGTGACGTCAGTCTCGACCTGCCCCGGGACGCCCTGATCGTCTTCACCGGGCTCTCCGGTTCGGGCAAGTCGAGCCTGGCGTTCGACACCATCTTCGCCGAGGGCCAGCGCCGCTACGTCGAGTCGCTCTCGTCGTACGCCCGGCAGTTCCTCGGCCAGATGGACAAGCCCGACGTCGACTTCATCGAGGGCCTCAGCCCCGCGGTCTCCATCGACCAGAAGTCCACCTCGCGCAACCCGCGCTCCACCGTCGGCACCATCACCGAGGTCTACGACTACCTCCGCCTGCTCTTCGCCCGCATCGGCGAGCCGCACTGCCCGATCTGCGGCGAGCGCATCTCCAAGCAGAGCCCGCAGCAGATCGTCGACCGGGTGCTGGCCATGGCCGAGGGCACCCGGTTCATGGTGCTCGCCCCGGTGGTGCGCGGCCGCAAGGGCGAATACGTCGACCTCTTCGCCGAGCTCCAGGCCAAGGGCTACGCCCGGGCCCGGGTCGACGGCGTGGTGCACCCGCTCACCGAGCCGCCGAAGCTCAAGAAGCAGGAGAAGCACACCATCGAGGTGGTCATCGACCGGCTCAGCGTCAAGCCCAGCGCCAAGCAGCGGCTGACCGACTCGGTCGAGGCGGCGCTCGGCCTCTCCGGCGGCCTGGTGCTGCTCGACTTCGTCGACCTGGCCGAGGACGACCCGGGTCGGGAGCGCCGCTACTCCGAGCACCTGGCCTGCCCCAACGACCACCCCCTGGCGATCGAGGACCTGGAGCCCCGGGTCTTCTCCTTCAACGCGCCCTACGGCGCCTGCCCGGAGTGCACCGGCCTGGGCACCAAGAAGGAGGTCGACCCGGAGCTGGTGATCCCGGACCCGGAGCGCACCCTGCGCGAGGGCGCCATCCAGCCCTGGGCGACCGGGCACAACCTCGAATATTTCCTGCGCCTGCTGGAGGCGCTCGGCGAGGCCCAGCACTTCGATGTCGACACCCCGTGGCGGGCGCTGCCGTCCCGGGCGCAGAAGACGATCCTGCACGGCTCCGACGACCAGGTGCACGTCCGCTACCGCAACAAGTACGGCCGCGAGCGCTCCTACTACACCGGCTTCGAGGGTGTGATGCAGTGGATCGAGCGCCGGCACACCGACACCGAGTCGGAGTGGTCGCGGGACAAGTACGAGGGCTACATGCGCGACGTGCCCTGCGCGGCCTGCGGCGGCACCCGGCTCAAGCCCGAGGTGCTCGCGGTCACCCTGGCCGGCAAGAGCATCGCCGAGGTCTGCAACCTCTCCGTCGGCGAGGCCGCCGACCTGCTCGCCGGCATCGAGCTGACCGACCGGCAGAAGATGATCGCCGAGCGGGTGCTCAAGGAGATCAACGCCCGGCTGAAGTTCCTGCTCGACGTCGGGCTCGACTACCTCTCGCTGGACCGCCCGGCCGGCACCCTCTCCGGCGGCGAGGCGCAGCGCATCCGGCTCGCCACCCAGATCGGCTCCGGCCTGGTCGGCGTGCTCTACGTGCTGGACGAGCCCTCCATCGGCCTGCACCAGCGAGACAACCACCGGCTGATCGAGACCCTGCTGCGGCTGCGCGGGCTGGGCAACACGCTGATCGTGGTCGAGCACGACGAGGACACCATCCGGGTCGCCGACTGGATCGTCGACATCGGCCCGGGCGCCGGCGAGCACGGCGGCAAGATCGTGCACAGCGGGTCGGTGCCGGCCCTGCTGGAGAACGAGGAGTCGGTCACCGGGGCGTACCTGTCGGGGCGCCGGTCGATCCCGACGCCGGTCATCCGCCGGCCGCAGACCCCGGGGCGCGAGCTGGTGGTGCACGGGGCGCGCGAGCACAACCTGCGCAACCTCACCGTGGGCTTCCCGCTCGGCCAGCTCATCGCGGTCACCGGGGTCAGCGGCTCCGGCAAGTCGACGCTGGTCAACGACATCCTGCACGCGGTGCTGGCCAACCAGATCAACGGCGCCCGGCTGGTCCCCGGCCGGCACACCCGGATCACCGGGCTGGAGCACGTCGACAAGGTCGTCGGCGTCGACCAGTCACCGATCGGCCGCACCCCGCGCTCCAACCCGGCCACCTACACCGGGGTCTGGGACCACATCCGCAAGCTCTTCGCCGAGACCACCGAGGCCAAGGTCCGGGGCTACGGCCCGGGCCGGTTCTCGTTCAACGTCAAGGGCGGGCGCTGCGAGGCGTGCTCCGGTGACGGCACCATCAAGATCGAGATGAACTTCCTCCCGGACGTCTACGTCCCCTGCGAGGTCTGCAAGGGCGCCCGCTACAACCGGGAGACCCTGGAGGTGCACTACAAGGGCCGGACGGTCGCCGAGGTCCTGGACATGCCGATCGAGGAGGCGGCCGAGTTCTTCTCCGCCATCCCGGCCATCCACCGGCACCTCAAGACCCTGGTCGACGTCGGCCTCGGCTACGTGCGTCTCGGCCAGCCCGCGCCGACCCTCTCCGGCGGCGAGGCGCAGCGCGTCAAGCTCGCCTCCGAGTTGCAGAAGCGCTCCACCGGCCGCACGGTCTACGTGCTCGACGAGCCCACCACCGGCCTGCACTTCGAGGACATCCGCAAGCTGCTCATGGTGCTGGAGGGCCTGGTCGAGAAGGGCAACACCGTGATCACCATCGAGCACAACCTCGATGTGATCAAGTCCGCCGACTGGATCATCGACATGGGCCCGGAGGGCGGGCACCGCGGCGGCACCGTTCTGGCCACCGGCACGCCGGAGGAGGTCGCCGAGGTGCCGGAGAGCCACACCGGCCAGTTCCTGCGGCCGATCCTCAAGCTCGACGGCACGGCCAAGGGCGCCAAGGCGGCCACCACCCGGGCGGCCAAGGCCAACGGCGGCGCCGCGAAGCCACGCACCCGCAAGGTGCCGGCCGGGGCGCGCTGAAACGAGGCGTACGACGGGCGGGCCGGGGGCTACCGGTCCGCCCGATGTCTGCTCAGATATCCGTTTGGTGACGCGTGAGTATGAACCGTGCGGCACCCTGGTCCGTGTTCCGAAGTGCGGCCACGGATCATGACGGGTGGCGACAGCAGAGAGGAAGGCCGGACATGAGTGATGATCAGGTGCTGACCGGGTCGGGTACGCAGACGCGCCGAGCCCTGCTCGCGGGCGCCGGCGCGGTCGGCGCGGCTGTGGTGCTGGCCGGCTGCGGCGGCGACGACGAATCGGGCGCGGGCGCCCCCGCCCCGACCAGCGGCGGCCCGGGCGCCACCGGCGCCGGCGGCGCCGAGGGCGGCGACCGGGACAGCACCGGTCCGCTCGCCCGCACCACCGACATCCCCGTCGGTGGCGGGGCGGTCTTCGCCAGCAAGGGCGTCGTGATCACCCAGCCCGAGGCCGGCCAGTTCAAGGCCTTCGACCCGATCTGCACCCACCAGGGCTGCCCGGTGTCGAACGTCGACGGCGGCACCATCAACTGCACCTGCCACAACAGCCGGTTCTCGATCACCGACGGCTCGGTGAAGCAGGGCCCGGCGACCAAGCCGCTCGCGCCGAAGACCATCAAGGTCACCGGCGAGCAGATCAGCCTGGCCTGAATCGTCCCGGCGCGTCCCCCGCCCGCCGCCCGCCGGCCGGGGGACGCGCGGTGACGGCCGGTTGTCGGGGGTGCGGACTAGGCTTGGCGCGTGGCTGACCCCTCGACCTACCGTCCCGCACCCGGCACCATCCCGGAGTCGCCAGGGGTCTACCGCTTCCGCGACGGCACCGGCCGGGTGATCTATGTCGGCAAGGCGCGCAGCCTGCGCAGTCGGCTCAACTCCTACTTCGCCGACCCGGTCAACCTGCACCAGCGCACCCGGCAGATGGTCTTCACCGCCGAGTCGGTGGACTGGATCACGGTCGCCACCGAGGTCGAGGCGCTCCAGCAGGAATACACCTGGATCAAGCAGTACGACCCGAGGTTCAACGTCCGCTACCGCGACGACAAGTCCTATCCCTACCTGGCGGTGACCCTCGACGAGGAATATCCGCGCCTGCAGGTGATGCGCGGCGCCAAGCGCAAGGGGGTGCGCTACTTCGGGCCGTACTCGCACGCCTGGGCCATCCGCGAGACGCTGGACCTGCTGCTCCGGGTCTTCCCGGCGCGGACCTGCTCCTCCGGCGTGTTCAAGCGGGCCGGCCAGGTCGGCCGGCCCTGCCTGCTCGGCTACATCGGCAAGTGCTCCGCGCCCTGCGTCGGCAGCGTCACCGCCGAGGGGCACCGGGACATCGTCAACGGCTTCTGCGACTTCATGGCGGGCCGCACCGACACCATGGTCCGCCGGCTCGAGAAGGAGATGCTGGAGGCCAGCGAGCAGCTCGAGTTCGAGCGGGCCGCCCGGCTGCGCGACGACGTGGCGGCGCTGCGCCGGGCCATGGAGAAGCAGACCGTGGTGCTCGGCGACGGCACCGACGCCGACGTGGTGGCCTTCGCCGACGACCCGCTGGAGGCCGCGGTCCAGGTCTTCCACGTCCGCGACGGCCGGGTCCGCGGCCAGCGCGGCTGGGTGGTGGAGAAGACCGAGGAGCTGACCACCGGCGACCTGGTGCACCACTTCTGCACCCAGGTCTACGGCGGCGAGCAGGGCGAGGCCGACGTTCCCCGCGAGCTGCTCGTCCCCGAGCTGCCCGGCGACGTCGACGCGCTCGCCGACTGGCTCTCCACCCGGCGGGGCAGCCGGGTGTCGCTGCGGGTGCCGCAGCGCGGCGACAAGCGGTCGCTGCTGGAGACCGTCGAGCGCAACGCCAAGGACGCGCTCGCCCGGCACAAGCTCAAGCGGGCCGGTGACCTGACCACCCGCAGCCAGGCCCTCGACGAGATCGCCGACGCGCTCGGCATGCGCACCTCCCCGCTGCGCATCGAGTGCTTCGACGTCTCGCAGATCCAGGGCACCGACGTCGTGGCCAGCATGGTCGTCTTCGAGGACGGCCTGCCCCGCAAGAGCGAGTACCGCCGGTTCATCGTGCGGGGCGCCACCGACGACCTCTCCGCCATGTCCGAGGTGCTGCGCCGGCGCTTCGCCCGCTACCTCGACGCCCGCGCCGAAACCGGGGAGATCGGCGACGAGACCGCCGGCGACCCGGACCGGCCCGGCATCGACCCGACGACCGGGCGGCCGCGCCGGTTCGCGTACCCGCCGCAGCTGGTCGTCGTCGACGGCGGCCCGCCACAGGTCGCGGCCGCCGCGCAGGCCCTCGCCGAGCTGGGCATCGACGACGTGGCGCTCTGCGGACTGGCCAAGCGCCTGGAGGAGGTCTGGCTGCCCGACGACGAGTTCCCGGTCATCCTGCCGCGCACCTCCGAGGCGCTCTACCTGCTCCAGCGGGTACGCGACGAGGCGCACCGCTTCGCCATCACCTTCCACCGCCAGCGACGCTCCAAGCGGATGACCGAGTCGGCGCTCGACAACGTCCCCGGCCTCGGCGAGGTACGTCGCAAGGCCCTGCTGCGGCACTTCGGCTCGCTGAAGCGGCTCAGCGCGGCGACGGTGGAGGAGATTACCGAGGTGCCGGGGGTGGGCAAGCGGACCGCCGAGGCGATCCTGGCCGCCCTCGACGAAGGTGCCCAGCGGACCCCGAGCGCCTGACCGGGCCGGCACCCGAGAGCTTGCCATTCGGCAGGTCGCGTCCCTACGCCGCTTGTCGCCCGAGTACCGCCGCCCAGCTCCCGCCTCCGACTGGGGCTTCCGTGGAACGGTATGGGTGTCTTGCGGCTGCCGAAACACCCAGGGCGTTCCACGCACCGACGCCCCGTCCGAGCGCCCGTGACGCGGTCCGGCGAGATGTCCGTTATGCCCCCGACGACCGTTCATCACTGCCCGAAGCCTCGGCCCGCTGGTGTTGATCAAGAAGTTTGCGTCGGGATTCGGTTGGATCGCGACGCAAACCTCTTGATCAACGTACGGGAACGTCGGCCGCCGACCTCGCCGGGTTCACGCCGCCGTTCCGGCTGCGAATCCTGGAGCATTGCCGTTCCCTGCGCACGACAACTGTCCAAGATCCGCACCGTCGCCTTGCGTGACCTGGGGCGTTTGTCCGGTTTGTGGTGACCAGTTCCTGCCCGGTGTCCGGTTTCGGCGCGTGGTCGGTGTCACCGTCACGGCGGAATCATGCCGGGGGTGGGGTCGTTGTACATGGCAGACCGCGCAGCAGCCCGCCCGAGCGAGGCAGCGCCGGCCGGAATGACCCGGCCCCGCCGGTCGTTACACCCTCGGACCACGCACCACCGGTCCACCGCGCCCGGGTCGGCCGGAGGGAATGACCTCCCAGCCCCGGTCGTTACATCCCCCGGACCGTGCACCACCGGTCCGCACCGGGTCCAGCCAGGGAATGCCTCCCCGGCGCCGGTGGTTACATCCCCGGGACACCATCGGGTCAGGTCGAGGGAATCACCGCCCGCCGCCGATGGTTACATCCCCGGTCCGCCCGAGCAGGTCACCCCCTGATCGCCGGGCACCCCAAAAGACTTTCCCCTTTCTGCGGCACCTCCGCACCCCCTTGCCG
>NZ_JBIAKG010000008.1:0-333483 GCF_042872345.1 Micromonospora sp. NPDC005299 | reverse complement strand
GTCAAGCAGGTCCCCGGCTCGCTGCCCGCCGTCCTCGACGCCCTCGAAGCCGACCACGACTACCTGCTCGACGGCGGCGTGTTCACCCCCGACCTGATCTCGACCTGGGTGTCCTGGAAACGGGCCAACGAGGTCGACCCGGTCCGCCTGCGCCCCACCCCGCACGAGTTCGCCATGTACTTCGACTGCTGAGCTGACAACCCTCTGACCAGGGATTGTGCGCCCTGCGCGCCCCCTGGGTACAACCTGGGTACATTCGACGGGCCGTCGATCGCCGCCGCGTAGGAGCGATCGATGGCCCGTCGTGCTCGGTCCGCCGCCGAGGGCATCAGGTGCGTGTACGTCCGCAGCGTGAATCCGGGCCTTCAGCCAGTGGTTTTGGCGATGATGCCATCCATCTCCTCTCGACCGAAGGCCCGCAGGGTCGTGGTACGGACGTTGCCCGCCCCGCCGAGCTGCAGGAGCGCCGCCGCGGCGGTTTCCTCGTCGGGCGCCTCGACGACGGCCACGAGGTCGTACGGACCGACGGTCCAGTAAATGTTCAGGAGATTCGCCCCGACATTCTGGGTCGCTGCGGCGAAGGCCTCGGCGCGCTTCGCGGTTTCCTTGTAGCCTCGGATCCCCTGATCGGTCCAGTTCAGCAACGCGACATACGTCGGCATGGCCCTTCACCTCCATAAAGAGACCTCATCGTAAGGTTAATTCGGGCATAGTGGCCGGAATTGGCATCAACTGTGCACCGGCCGACGCAGAGCTTTCCTTCGGGGAATTCAGCGGGCGCGGCGGGCCCGCACGGCAGCCACCACGACCGCCACCACCAGCGCGGTCATCACGATCGCGCCCGGCGCCTTGGTGAACCGGGCCAGGTTGGTGCCGTCGGGCAGGGCGAGCAGCGAGGCCACCGCGCAGGGCGCCACGAACCACACCGTCCGGGCCACGGCGGCCGTCGCCACCGCGAGCAGCGCCAACGGCCAGGTCGCGTACCAGGGGTGGAAGACCGGGGCGAGCAGCACGGTGGCGGCCAGCGCCAGGCCGGCTCCGGCCAGGGCCACCCGGGGCCGAGCGGCGGCCAGCCGGGCCTCCGGCTGCCGGACGTCGCCCAGCCGGCGCAGCGCCGTCCAGGCCCGCCACCAGAGCACCACCAGCAGCACGGCGAGCACGGCGAGCGCGACCGTCCGCACCACCGGCACGGCCCGCGGGTCCCGGCCGGCCAGGGCGCCCGCGTAGTCGACCACCAGGCCGACCGCGGTCGGTGGGGACGTCCACTGCTCGGAGTCGCCGCTGTGGGCCAGGCCGCGTACCCAGCCCAGGCCCAGGCCGGCGGCCAGGCTGGTGATCACCAGCGTGGTCAGCACTCCCCCGGCCAGCCAACCGCCGTCGCGCAGCAGCACGCGCCACGTGTAGCGGCCCAGCACGGCGGCCAGCGCCGCGAACGGCAGCACCACCACGGCGACCGCCTTCACCGCCACCGCCAGCCCGAGTAGCACCCCGGCGACGACCAGCGCCCGCGGCCGGCCGGGCCGGCGGACCAGTACCAGCAGGCCGAACAGCAGCAGCCCGAGGCCCACCGCGTCGTTGTGCGCGCCGGCCACCAGGTGCACCCCGACCAGCGGGCAGGCCAGCGCCAGCCAGGCCGCCCGCCGGGTCGGCACCCCGACGGCCCGGGCCAGCCCGGGCAGGCAGAGCGCCGCCAGCAGCACCCCGGCCAGGGCCACCACGCGCAGCACCACGATCGCGCCGACCAGGCCGCCCCCGAGCAGCACGGCCAGGCCGGCGAGCAGCACGAAGAACGGCCCGTACGGGGCCGGGGTGTCCCGCCAGATCGGCGACACGCTCTCCGCCCACGGGCAGCCGGCGGCCACCACTCCCACCCGGTACGGATCGACGCCGTGCGTCCAGGACCAGCCCTGGCAGGCGTACGAGTAGACGTCCCGGCTGCCCAGCGGCGGCGCGGCCAGCAGCGGGAGCAGCCAGAGCCCGGCGGTCAGGTACGCCCACCGGCCCGACGGTGCGCCCCAGCGCAGCGACCACCAGCCCCCGACCAGCAGCACCGTGCCGACCAGCCAGCAGCCGAGCACCGCCGGCCCGTGCGGGGCGCGCCAGACGTCGCCGAGGCTGCTCACGGCGGGGGCGTCGGGCAGCGCGCCGCCGAGCCAGCCGGCGAGGGTCAGCAGCACCGCACCGGCGAGTCCGGCGTACCGGGCGATCGCCGCGGCCACCGGCCGGACCGGTCCGTCGGGCAGCGGGCCGGGCTCGCTCACCGGCACCTCTCTCAGTCGGCTCCTCGGTCGGCGGGGACCGGCCGGCGGGCCGCCCGAGCCGAACGTACCAACCGCACCACCACCACGATCACCAACAGCGTCATCAGGGGCGCGCCCGGCATCTTGGTCCACCGGGGCAGGCCGGTGCCGTCGGCCAGGACCAGGAACGCCGACACCAGCGCCACCAGCGAGAACCAGCCGGTCCGGCGGGCGGTGGCGGCGAGCACGGCGAGCGGCCACATCCAGTACCAGGGGTGGAACAGCGGCGAGAGCGCGACCGTCGCGGTCAGCGCCAGGCCGGCGTGCCAGAACGGATCCCCGCGGCGCAGCGCCCGGAACCAGAGCCACACGAGCACCGCCACCAGGGCCACCACGGCGATCCCCCGGGTGACCGGGAGGGCGTCGATGTGCGCGCCGAAGATCGCCGCGACGTACCCGGCGGTCTGCCCGACCGCGGTGGGCGGCGAGGTCCAGGCCACCACCAGCCCGCCCTGTTCCAGCCCGCTGATGAAGCCGAAGTCGAGGCCCGCGGCGAGGGTCACGGCCACCACGGTGGCCACGGCCGCGCCGACCACCCACGCGCCGTCGCGGACCAGCGCCCGGATCCGGTACGGCCCGACGATCGCGGCCAGCGCGGCGAACGGCACCACGACCAGCGCGGTGACCTTGACGGCGGCGGCCAGGCCGAGCAGCAGCCCACCGGCGAGCAGCGGCAGCGGCCGGCCCGGCCGGGCCGCCACCACGGCCAGCCCGGCGATGAGCAGGCCCACCATGAGCGCGTCGTTGTGCGCCCCGGAGACCAGGTGCACGGGGACCAGGGGGCAGGCCAGCGCCAGCCAGAGCGCCCGCTGCGGCGGCACCCCGCAGCGGCGGGCCAGCACCGGCAGGGCCCAGGCGGTCAGTCCCACCCCGGCGACCGCGAGCAGCCGGAACAGCGCCACGCTGCCGGCCAGCGACCCGGCCACCGACACCACGGCCCCGGAGAGCACCACGAAGAGCGGCCCGTACGGGGCCGGGGTGTCCCGCCAGATGTAGGAGATGGTGTCCAGCCAGGGGCAGGGCAGCGCCGAAACGCCCTGCTCGTACGGGTTGATCCCGGCCGAGTAGCTGGCACCCTGGCAGGCGTAGGCGTACGCGTCCCGGCTGCCCAGCGGTGGGGTGAACAGCATCGGCAGCAGCCAGAGGGCGACCGTGACGAGCACCCAGCGGGTCGACGGCGCCCGGTCGCGCAGCGACCACCAGGCCCCGGCCAGCAGGGCGGTGCCGACCAGCCAGAGACCGATGATCAGTGGCCCGTTCGGGCCCTGCCAGATGCTGACCGGGGTGGGGCGCAGATCTCCGTGCGGCAGCGCGCCGCCGAGGTAGGCGGCCACGGCGAGCAGCACCGAGCCCGCCAGGCCGATCCAGCGCGAGAGGTGGTGAGGCACGCCGGACATGCTGCCAGTACGGTGGGTCGCGATCAGGAGGTGGGCATGCGGGGCGGTCGTGTGGTGGCGGTGTCCGCCGCGTCCGCGCTGGTCCTCGCCGTGCTGTATCTCACCCTGCCGGCCACCGGCTCGGACCTGTCCGCCCAGGTGGCCCGGGCCGGCTTCTTCGCCGCACACGGGCCCGCCCTGGTCGACCTGCGCTGGTACGCCGGGGTCCACCCGTGGGGCTACAGCCTGATCTCGCCGCCGCTGATGGCCCTGCTCGGGGTCCGTTTCACCGGCGCGCTCACCCTGCTCGCCTCGGCCACGGCGTTCGCCGCCCTGCTGGTCCGGACCCGGGTGCCCCGGCCGCTCCTGGGCAGCCTCGTCGGGGTGCTCACCATCGCCGGCAACCTGGTCTCCGGCCGGGTCACGTACGCCCTCGGGGTCGCCTTCGGCCTGGCCGCGCTGCTCGCCCTGACCCTGCCCGCCGGGGGCGCCGGCCGCGCCCGGTGGTGGCGCGCCGTGCTGGCCGGCCTGGCCGCCCTGCTCGCCTCGGCGGCCAGCCCGGTGGCCGGGCTCTTCGTGGGCCTGGCCGGGGTCGCGCTGCTGCTCACCCGCCGGTACGCCGACGGCCTGCTGCTCGCCGTGCCCGCCGGCGTGCCTCTCGCCGTGACCGGGCTGCTCTTCGGCGAGGGCGGCTGGATGAACATCAGCCACACGGACACCCGGCACGCCGTGGTGACCAGCCTGCTGGTGGCGGCGCTGGTGTCTTACCGGCCGGTGCGGATCGGGGCGCTGCTGTCGGCGGCCGGGGTGCTGGCTGCGGCGCTGCTGCACACCCCGGTCGGGCTGAACGCCACTCGCCTGGTGGTGATGTTCGCGCTGCCCGTGCTCGCCGCCGCCGCAACGCTCCCCCGCCGCCTGACCGACCGGCGGACCGGACGCGAGCCCGCCGGCCCGGCGGGCGAGCCGAGGCCGCACGACCCGGCGAGGACGGCTGGACGCGCGGCTCCGGCGGCCCCGGCACGGCGACGGCGGACGGCAGCGGCGGTGGCGCTGGCCGCGCTGCTGGCGGCGGTCTGCGCGTGGCAGCCGCCGGTGGTCGTCGCCGACCTGGCCAGCAAGGACGACCCCACGGCCGACCCGGCGTACTTCGCGCCGCTGCGGGCGGAGCTGGACCGGCGCGGACTCACCGGGCGGGTGGAGGTGCCGCCGACCCGCAACTACTGGGAGGCCGCCCACCTCGGCGAGGTGCCGCTGGCGCGGGGCTGGCTGCGCCAGGCCGACATCGCCCGCAACCCGCTCTTCTTCACCACCGTTCCCGGCGCGCCCGGCACCGGGGTCCCGCTGACCACGGACACCTACCGCGCCTGGCTGGCCGAGAACGCGGTGCAGTACGTCGCCGTGCCCGACGTCGAGCTGTCCTGGGTGGGGCGGCCCGAGGCCGACCTGGTCCGGGCCGGCCTGCCGTACCTCACCGAGGTGTGGTCGGACCCGCACTGGCGGCTCTACGCGGTGGCCGACCCGACCCCGCTGGTCGGCGCGCCCGGCGAGCTGGTCCGCCAGGACGCCGCCACGGTGACCTTCCGCGCCCCCGGCCCCGGCCCGGTGCCCCTGCGGGTACGCCACGACCGCTGGCTGTCCGTCTCCGGCGGGGCCACTCTCGCCCCCTCCGGCGAGTGGACGACCGTGACGGTCCCGCACGCCGGCACGTACACCCTCGGCGGCTGACCGGGCGGGGGCCCTGAGCGCTACGACGGTGATGACGTGGACGACCGGGACCGTGCCCCGCGCCGGCACGCACACCCTCGGCGGAACCGGGCTGGGGGGTGTGAGCCGCTACGAACTTGATGACGTGGACGACTCAGTGCCGCCCGGCACCCGGCGGAGCGAGTGATCCACCTGCGTCATCAAGTTTGTAGGCGTCGGCGAGGAAGCGGGCGACCCGGCCGGGCACCGGAGAGCGCCTTTCGAGCTGATGTCGCCGCCGACTCACGGCTGCCGGAGCCTCAGAGCCTGCGGGCGATCCCGGGTGACGGCCGGTTGAGTCGTTCGCGGCATCAGCTCGGTAGGCCCGCGGGACCACCCAACTCACCCCTCCCGGCCCGGCCGCGCCGGCCGACGCGCAGCGGCCGAGAAGCGGCGGCAGCACCCCTCGCGGGCCGGGGCCGGTGGGTCAGGCCGGGGCGTCGAGCACGCGTTCCATGGCGGTCCGGGCGCGGCGGCCGGTGCGCAGGTATTCGTCGAGGAACTCGCCCGGGTCGTCCCCGCCGAGCAGCCGCACCACGCCCGCCAGCTCCACCCCGTGCCGGGGCAGCTGGTCACCGGCCCGGCCGCGGACCAGCATCAGCGCGTTGCGGACCTGGGCGGCGAGCGTCCAGCCGGCCGCCATCTCGGCCGCGTCCTCGGGATCGACCAGGCCGGCGTCCCGGGCCGCGGTGAGCGCGGCGAGGGTGCTCGTGCCGCGCAGCGCGGGCAGGCGGCCGGCGTGCCGGAGCTGGAGCAGCTGCACCGCCCACTCCACATCGGCGAGCCCGCCCCGCCCCAGCTTGGTGTGGGTGGCCGGGTCGGCACCCCGGGGCAGGCGCTCGGCCTCCACCCTGGCCTTGATCCGGCGGATCTCCACCACCTGCTCGCGGGTCAGGCCCTCGGCCGGGTAGCGCACCGGGTCGACCATCGCCTCGAACTGGGCGCCCAGGTCGGCGTCGCCGCAGACGAACCGGGCCCGCAGCAGCGCCTGGGCCTCCCACACCTTGGACCAGCGGGCGTAGTACTGGGCGTACGCGGCGAGGCTGCGCACCAGCGGGCCCTGCCGGCCCTCCGGGCGCAGGTCGGCGTCGACCCCGAGGGGCGGGTCGGGGGCGGGCGCGGAGAGCAGCCGGCGCAGCTCCTCGGCGACGGCGTGGGCGGCGGCAGCCGCGGCGCGCTCGTCCCCGCCCGGCGGCGGGTCGTACACGAAGAGCACGTCGGCGTCGGAGAGGTAGTTCGACTCGCGCCCGCCGAGCCGGCCCATGCCGATCACGGCGAAGCGCAGGCCGGGCGGCCCCGGCTGGGCGGCCCGGGCGGTGCGCAGCGCGGCGGCCAGGGTGGCGTCGGCGACGTCGGAGAGGGCGGCCCCGACCGCGCTGACGTCCGCCAGGGTGGGCACCCGCCCGCCGCCGTCGGCCGACCGCGGGGTGAGCGGGGCGAGCGCACCGGCCCGGCTGAGCACGTCGGCGCAGGCAAGCCGGACCAGCTCGCGGCGGCGCAGCGCGCGGACGGCGCGGGTGGCCTCGACCGGGTCGTCGTGCCGCGCCGCGGCGGCGGTGAAGCCCTCGCCGAGCACCTCACGCGGGCGTGGGGTCAGCTCGGTGTCCTCGGCCAGCAGCCGCAGCGCCTCGGGCTCGCGGGCCAGCAGGTCGGCGGCGTACCGGGAGGAGGAGAGCACCCGGGCCAGCCGGCGGGCCACCGGGCCGGAGTCGCGCAGCAGCCGCAGGTACCAGGGGGTGCTGCCGAGCTTGTCGGAGACCTGCCGATAGTTGAGCAGCCCACGGTCCGGTTCGGGCGCGTCGGCGAACTCGCTGAGCAGCACCGGCAGCAGGGTGCGCTGGATGGCGGCGGTGCGGCTCACCCCGCCGGTGAGCGCCTGAAGGTGCCGCAGCGCTCCGGCCGGGTCGGCGAAGCCGAGGATCTCCAGCCGGTGCCGGGCCGCCTCCGGGGTGAGCCGCAGCCCCTCGGCCGGCACCCGGGCGACCGACTCCAGCAGCGGCCGGTAGAGCAGTTTGGCGTGCAGCCGGCGTACCTCGGTGGCGTGGGTGACCCACTCGGCGCGGAACTCCTCGACGGCGCTGCGGCCCGGGGTGGCGGCGTAGCCGAGCGCGGCGGCCAGCCAGCGCAGCGCGGCCGGCTCGGCCGGCACGGTGTGGGTGCGGCGCAGGTTCTGGAGCTGGAGGCGGTGCTCGACGCCGCGCAGGAAGCGGTAGCCGCGCAGCAGCGCCTCCCCGTCGGCGCGGCCCACGTAGCCGCCGGCGACCAGGGCGCGCAGCGCGGGGATGGTGCCCGGCGCCCGCAGCGACTCGTCGACCCGGCCGTGCACGAGCTGGAGCAGCTGGACGGCGAACTCGATGTCGCGCAGCCCGCCCGGGCCGCGCTTGATCTCGCGTTCCAGCTCCTTCGGCGGGATGTGGTCGATGATCTTCCGGCGCATCGCCCGGACGTCCTCGACGGCCTCCGGCCGCTCGGCGGCGGTCCAGACCAGCGGGGCGAGCGCGTCGATCCACTCGCGGGCCAGCGCCAGGTCGCCGGCCGCCGGCCGGGCCTTGAGCAGCGCCTGGAACTCCCAGGTGCGGGCCCAGCGGCGGTAGTAGGCCAGGTGGCTGGCGAGGGTGCGGACCAGCGGCCCCCGGTTGCCCTCGGGGCGCAGCGCGGCGTCGACCGGCCAGGCGACCAGCCCGCAGATGTGGATCAGCCGGGTGGCGACCAGGGTCGCGGCCCCCAGGTCGTCGTCGGTGGCGGCGACGAAGATGACGTCCACGTCGGAGACGTAGTTGAGCTCGTCGCCCCCGCACTTGCCCATCGCCACCACGGCCAGCCGGGGCCGGGACGTCCCCTCCGGCAGCTCGTCGACGGCGATGTCGTAGGCGGCGGCCAGGGTGGCGTCGGCGAGCCCGGAGAGCGCCGCCATGGTCTGTTCCAGGCCACGCCCGCCGGTCAGGTCGGCCGCCGCGATCCGCAGCAGCGCCAACCGGTACGCCTGCCGCAGCGCGGGGACCGGGCCGGTGGCGGCGGTCAGCCGGGCGGCGGCGGCCAGGTCGAGCCGGCCGTCGGCGGAAGGTGCCAGCCCGTCCGCCTCGGTGGCCAGCACGGGCCACTGGTCGGGGTTGGCCACCAGATGGTCGCCGAGCGCCGAGGAGGCGCCGAGGACCGCGACCAGGCGGCGGCGCAGCCCGGGGTCGGCGGCGAGCGCGTCCAGCACCGCCGGCTTCTCCCCGGTGCGCCGTTCCGCCTCGACGACGCGGTGCAGCTGGCGCAGCGCCAGGTCGGGGTCGGCGGCCTGGGACAGCGCGGCGAGCAGCTCGCCCGCCGCCTCGTCGGCCGGTTCCTGCTCCTCGACGCGCCACAACCCGAGGCCGTCCGGACCGAGCAGGTCGGCGGCGCGCGCCCCGCCGTCGCCCTCGGCGAAGCCGTAGCGGGCCAGGCGCCCCCGGGCCGGTCGGGTCATCTCAATGCCCGAGCAGCGGCAGGGTGGGACGGATGGTGACGTCGTCCAGCTCGCCCAGCGCGAGGGCGGCGAACCGGATGGCGAACGGCTGCCAGACCTCCTCCACGTCGGCCATCATCCGGTCGCAGGCGGCCACCACCAGCTCCGGGTCGTAGCCCAGCTCGGTCAGCAGCTCCGAGTCCCGCGCCCAGTCGGCGATCATCGCCGTGTCGCACTCGATGTGGAACTGGAGCCCCCAGGCCCGGTCGCCGAGGCGGAACGCCTGGTGCGGGTAGCGGGTCGAGGCGGCCAGCAGGGTGGCCCCGTGCGGCAGCTCGGTGATCTCGTCGGTGTGCCACTGGAGCACGTCCGGCATCAGCGGCACGTACCGGAAGAGCGGGTCGGTCTCGGCGGCGTCCCGCTTGCCCACCACCGCGGGCCCGACCTCGGGCCCGGACGGGCTGCGCTCGACCTGCCCCGCGTGGGCGGTGGCCAGCAGCTGCCCGCCGAGGCAGACCCCGAGGGTGGGGATCCGCTGCCGGACCGCCTTGCGCAGCAGCCCCTCCAGCGCCGGGAACCAGGGCGCGCCGGGACTCCCGTCGGCTGACGGATATGCCTGCTGCTCGCCGCCGAGCACCACCAGCGCGACGTAGCCGTCGAGGTCGGCGGGTAGCTCGTCACCGGCGTGCGGGCGCAGGACCCACAGGTCCAGGCCCCCCTCGGTGAGCCACTCCCCCAGGCGGCGGAGGTCGTCGGTCGGGTCGTTCTCGATCACCAGCGCGGTCGCCACGACGTCGAGGCTATCCGGTACGCCCGACGACGGCCGGTCCGGCTCGGCCGCACTAGGCTCCCGTCGTGCCCACCGACGACTGCGTGCGCCCTCCGGTCCTGCGCCCCGGCGACCACGTGATGCTGGTCTCGCCCTCCGGCCCGACCCGCCCGGAGCGGGTGGCCCGCGGCATCGAGCTGCTCACCGGCTGGGGGCTGCGCCCCGTGCCCGCGCCGCACGCGTACGCCCGCCAGGGCTACCTGGCCGGCGCCGACGAGCTGCGGGCCGCCGACCTGAACGCCGCCTTCGCCGACCCGGAGATCCGCGGGGTGATCTGCACCCGGGGCGGCTACGGCGCACAGCGGGTCGCGGACCTGATCGACATGGCGGCGGTCCGCCGCGACCCGAAGGTGGTGGCAGGCTTCTCCGACATCACGGCGCTGCAGTTCGCGCTCTGGCGGGGCGCCCGGCTGGCCGGGGTGCACGGCCCCGGCGCGGCGTGGCGGGACGACCGCACCCCGCTCCGCTCGGCCGAGTCGCTGCACGCCGCGCTGATGACCACCGAACCGGTGACGATCGAGGCGGTCAAGGAGGAGGAGACGTACGCGGTCCGGGTGCCCGGGCGGGCGGAGGGGCGGCTGCTCGGCGGCAACCTGTGCCTGATCACCGCGTCGATCGGCACCCCCGACATGCCCGACCTGACCGGGGCGGTGCTGCTGGTCGAGGAGGTGCAGGAGCCGCCGTACAAGGTCGACCGGATGCTCACCCACCTGCGCCGCTGCGGTGCCCTGGACGGGATCGCCGGGGTGGCGGTGGGCCAGTTCACCGAGTGCGCCGACGGCTGGGACACCACGATCACGGACGTGCTCACCGAGCGCCTCGGCGACCTCGGCGTCCCCGTCCTCGGCGGCCTCCCCATCGGCCACGGCCCCGACCAGTTGACGGTCCCGGTCGGCACCCCCACGGTCCTCGACGCCACCACCGGCACCCTGGCGGTCACCTCCGCCGTCCACTGACCGCCGGCAGCTTCCCGCGTCAGGGGGTCAGGAGGTGAGGTGGGCGACGGCGCCGGTTTCCAGGGCGATCCAGACCGTGCCGTCGGGGGTCACCGTCAGGCCGTGGGGTTCCGAGGACGGGGTGGGGAGGTCGTGCGCGGTGATGCGGCCGGCCTTGTCGATGTGGCCGATCCGGTTCGCGGCCCACTCGGTGAACCAGCAGCCGCCGGCCGGGTCGGCCACGATGGCGTGCGGGCGGGCGGCGCGGTCGGGCAGCGGGAACTCGTCGATCCGGCCGTCCGGGGTGATCCGGCCGAGCTGGCCGGCGGCGATCTCGACGAACCAGAGCGCGCCGTCGCCGCCCAGGGTGATGCCGACCGGTCCGGCGGCCTCCGTGGGCAGGGCGTGCAGGGTCACCTGACCGTCCAGGGCGACCCGGGCGATCGCGTTCGCCTGGTTGAGGGTGAGCCAGAGCGCGCCGTCCGGCCCGGCGGCCAGCATCGACGGGAAGCCCTTCGCGACCGGCAGCGGGAACGTGGTGACCGCCCCGTCGACGGTGACCCGGCCGACGGTGTCGTCGCCCATCCCGGCGTACCAGAGGGCGCCGTCCGGGCCGACGGCCAGGCCGCACGGCGCGGTCCCCGGCGGGAGCGCGACGGAGCTGGTCTTCCCGGCGACGGTGATCCGGCCCAGCCGGTGGTCGCCGGAGCGGGTGTACCAGAGCGCGCCGTCCGGGCCGGTGGTGATGATCAGCGGGCGGCTCTCCGCCGGGTCCGCGAGGTACGTCCGCACCTCACCGTCGGGCCCTACCCGGGCGACGCCGCCCGTCCCGGCCAGCGTCAGCCAGAGCGCGCCGTCCGGGCCGGCGGTGATCCCGTACGGTCCCGAGCCTGGTTCCGCGAGCGCGATCTCCCGGATGGAGGGGTTCGTCATGCGGCCTCGCCTTCCCTCGGTGACCGGCCCACCCTCCCGGCGGGCGCAGCCCGTCGCAACTGGTTTGTCCCCGTTCGCCGGGGCGATTGCCAGCGCGCTGACAGGTTCGCCACGGGTTGCACCCAGCTCCGCCGGTCACTGTCGGTGACGTCATCGCACCACCACCGAACAGGAGAATCGCATGATCCGCAGGATGTCGAGGAAACACCTGCTGGCCGGCCTGGCCGCCGCCGGCGTGCTCGGCGTCGGGATCGCCGCCCCGACGGTGGCGCTCGCCGACGACAAGAGCCCGAGCCCGAGCGCCAGCACGAGCACCGACCAGCAGCAGCAGCGGACCGATCGGCAGGCCGACTTCGCCGAGGCGCTCGCCAAGGAACTGGGCGTCCCGACCGACAAGGTCACCGCGGCGCTGGAGAAGCTGCGCGAGCAGCGCCAGGCCGACCGGCCCGAGCGGCCGTCGACCGAGGACCGGCAGGCCGCGCTGAAGGACCGGCTGGACCAGGCCGTCAAGGACGGCAAGCTCACCCAGGAGCAGGCCGACGCGATGCTGAAGGCCGCCGAGGCCGGCGTCTTCCCGGGCCCGGGCGGTCACGGCCACCGCGGCGGGGACGGCCGCTGGGGCAGGTGACCCGGGTGGCCCCGCCGTCTCCGCACCGGCCGCACCTCCCTCCGCAGCCGGAACCCGCTCCGCGGCGGGGCCACCGGGCCGACCGTCCTGGATTCGGGTGCGTCTGGTGTCGCTCCGGCGGCATCAGACGCACCCGGAGCGCTCACCCCTCGGCGGGCGGGGTGAAGACGCCGACGCGGTTGCCCGACGGGTCGAGCAGCTGGGCGAGGCTCAGGCCGCTCGGCGTGGTCCGCGGCGGCACCAGCACCTTGCCGCCGGCCGCCTCGGCCCGCCGGCAGGTCTCCGCCACGTCGGCGACCTCGGCATAGAAGATCGCGTAGTTCGGCGAGTCGCCGTCGACGGCCCGGATGGCGCCCCCGATCCCGTGCTCGCCGCCGGCGGTCGTCTGCCGGTACGACGCACCCGGGCCGCCCTGCTCCTCGAACGTCCAGCCGAACAGGTCGGCGTAGAAGCGCTCGGCCTCCTCCGGACGGTCGGAGCCGATCTCGAACCAGGTCACGGGCGTGCTGGACATGTTTCCTCCTGCTCCGCGCCGGCACGGTCGGCCGGCGTCACGAAGCAAGCCTCGCCCCCGTCCGCGACACCGTCCTGTCGGTGTTTCCGGATCACCCCACCCAGTCGGCGTCCGCGAGCGGTCGCAGACGTTCGACCAGGTCGGGTCGGCGGCGACCACACCGCTGCCGGAAGCTCTCCGCCTCCGCGGCCGAAATCGGTTCACGACGGAGCTCGAGCTCATGCAGGCGCACCAGCACCTCGGCGCTGGCCTCGTCCAGCCAGTCGGCGGGGCGGCCACGGCCCGCGGCGGCCCCACGGGCGGCCAGCACCAGGTCGGCGGCGAACGAGACGAACCGAAGGTCCGCCTGATCGTCCCGGCCGAGGAACCCGAGCAGGCAGCGGGAGGCGGGAGCGCGGGATTCCCCGGTCAGCGACAACCCCTCCAGGTGACGGAGCGCGTCGGCCACGAAGCCCGGCGCCAGGCCGCCGTCGACGGCCATGCGCTCCAGCACGAAGGCGGCCACCGCCCGTTCGGCAGGGTTCTCCTCGAGGCCGAACGTGGCGAGCAGCCGTTCGTAGATCCCCTCACGCTCGCTGGCGGTGACCGTCGACAGCGGCAGGAGGGCCACGTCGAGCAGCAGGCGGGCCTCCGAGCGGTCCCCGTCCGGGAAGGCGTAGAACCCGTCCACCATGTCGGGCCGGAGTGTGGTCCGGACGGGCGCCCGGTCGGAGGAGCGGAGGCCGAGCGGTTCCAGCGCGTGCAGCACCGCCTCGACGTTCGGATCGCACTCGAAGTAGGCGGTGCGTTGCAGCAGTTCCACATCCGTGTCGGTCGTCCCGTACCAGGAACCGGCATCGGCCACGGAGGGTTCGTCGATGCTTCCGCCGAACTGCCAGCGAGGGTCGCCGGGCACCTCGTCCGGCTCGTCGTCGCGCCGGATCGACAGCAGCAACTCCGGGCTTCCCTCGGCCCACGTCCGCATCGGCCGCACCACCGCCAGCAGGCTCAGGTACTCCCCCTCCGGGAGCTGCGCACGCCACTGCAGCGCCTGCCGTCGCCAGCGGTACGTCGCCGCCGCGCCGTCCACGTACAGGGCGGCACACCGCAGGTCGGTTACGCACAGAGCCAGCACCAGCAGGTTCGCCGAGTACACCGCGCATCGCGCCGGTACGGTCTTCGGCCGTGGCTGGTAGGACTGGTGGCGTCCCGTCGGGCGCGGGTCCGACGCGCTCCGGAACAGGCGCAACAGAATGCTCACGACGGCGGAGCGGCGGTCCGGCGTCCACGCTGCCAGCCGTTCGGCCACGAAGGTGACGACCGGCGCCCGACTGGTCAGCACCGCGAAGGACAGCAAGGCGTGCAGTCGGTCGTCATCGACGGACGCCTCGCCCAGCAGGCTCGCTGCCTCGCGTTCCACCAGTTCCTGAAGCACCAGCGTGACTGTCCGGGCGATCAGGAACTCTCCGAAGGTCGCGTGGAGGAACTCGTAGCTTCGTGCCAGCCCTCTGCCAAGCACCGCCTCCGACCGGTGCACGAAGAAGAAGCGGCCCAGCACGATCTCGGAAGGACGCAGCGCCCCCCGCATGCCCCCGCCCTCCGGTGCCGCCGGTGGTGGCCGGTGCCCCAGGAACGGCAGGGCGTGCAGATCGGCCTCAAGATCGTCCTCGGTCAACCACTGGGCACCACGGTTGAACATGCCGAAGGCGACCACCGACAGCCGGCGGAGTTCGTCCTCCGTCGCCCTGGCAACCTCGCCCTCCGGCAGCCACGAGTCCTGTTTGGCGACCTCCCGCCGGGCAAAGCTCGTCAGCAGTTTCTCGTACAGGTCGCCTCGTCCCAGCCCACCGACATTCCGTAGGTCGTGCCCGTCTGCGGCGTAGAGCGCGAGCATCAGCAGCAACAGTGGTTGTTCCGCGAGATCCCGGTGTGCCCGGACGGCGTGGGAGTTCAACGGGCTCACGCCGAGCGTGTCGAAAGAGAAGCTGTTGGTCCGGTTCCAGGTGTCGACCCAGGTGTCAATGCGCGTCTCGTCGAACGGTTCCAGCCGTAGGACGACCGTGCCGGGTGGCGGCAGGGCACGGTCGGCAACGCTGGACCGGGTGGTGACCAGCACCGCGACGGAGCGCCCCTGATCCGCCTCGCGGCGCTGGAAAGCGGCCACCCGTCGCAGGTAGTCGCTCTGGCTGGTGCCGGTGGCCTGAAGCAGTTCGTCGAAGCCGTCGAGCAGCACGACCGGCATCGCATCGCCGGCCGAGCGCACCAATTCGGGCCAGGTGAGCCCTTCTCCGGTGGCGTTACGCACGGCCTGTTCGATTTGATCCTGAAGGTCACTCGCGGCGTGCACGGCGCGCAGCTCGACTCGGATCACCAGGAAGTCGGCGGCCGGCAACTGGGCGGCGAGGACGCGGGTCAGCACGGACTTGCCCGATCCTGGTTGGCCGAACACGAGAAGCGGCGCCGTCAACGCTTCCGCCGACGTCAGGTGCACCACCAGCGATTGCCACAGGTCGTCCCGGAGCGGGTACCGACTCCACCAGGTCTCGTCGGTCGGCCGTGCGGAGGGCGACAGCTTCACGATCCGGCACAGCGGTGGCACGTACGCCTCACCCAGGGTCGGAACCTGCAACCCCGCCGGCACCTCCCCGGACGGGAGGATCGGTCGCCGCAGCTCGGCGGCGTGCGCGGCGGCGAGTCCCGCCCGCCGCTGGTCGGGCGAGTGACCCGTGGAGATGCCGCTCAGCACCTGGCGCATCTCCGCCAACCCGACCGAGAGCGACCGGACCTCCTGCCGGGTCGCCTCGTGCTCCTGCAGCCCCAGCCAGAAGCCGACCTCCGGAAAGTCCTGAGCCAGCTGCGTGAGCAGCTCCCGGTGCCGGACGACAGCCACCGGGGAGACGACCAGCAGCGCCGACTCGGCCGTGTCCCGTCGGTGCTGGTCCGCCTTCTCCCAGACCGCGAGCCCCTCGAAGAACCGGAGCAGCCGGTTGGCCAGGTCGTCGTAGTACGTGCTGAGGGCAGCGGACAGGTCCGAGTAGGGCAGGTGCGCGCCCGGCAACGGCGCGGCGGTGCGGAAAAACGCCTCGGTCAACGTCGTCCCGGTCACCGGCCCGGCTCCGGCGAGTGCGAGCTGCTCCCCCTTGTCGACGGCGATTTCCGCGACCGTGAACGGTAGGTCGACCTGAGCGAGCGCCTCGAAGAACGCGGTGACGGCAATGACGGCATGCGCCGCCTGGAGGCGCTGTGTCCGCCCGTACCGGGACAGCCCGGACCTCTGCTCGGACACCGTGCGCACCAGTTCGTGCCCCAGCCGGACGAATCCCTTGGCGTCGAAGATGCCGAGCAGAGGAGGCACCGGCACTGCCGACGTCAGTTGGTCGAACCAGTCGACGAACCTGCTCTTCTCCCCGCCGAGCAGGCGTACGGCGTCGGCGTAGCTGAGCGTATCCGGCACGCGGTCCTCCCCCCGGAGACAGCTGACCCGCCAGCATGCCCCGGCGGCACGCCGCGCACTGTCGTCTATCAGACAAGACTGAGCGGGCGAACGACCCGCTCCGGAATGTCCAGGTCGTCGGGGCGCAGCTCCCGGGTCACCGGCTCGGCCAGCGGGCGCACCGCGACGATCCGGTCGGTGCGGAAGCAGCGCAGCCCGTCGCGCAGCCGGCACCAGGCCACCAGGTACCAGTGCGTCGGGTTGCCCAGGTAGGCCAGCGGCTCCACGTCCCGTGCCGAGGTCGCGCCGGCGCGGTCCGCGTACGTCAGGCGGAGCACGCGGCGGGCGGTGACCGCGTCGGCGACGGCGGCCGGGACGGGCGCGGCCGGCCCGCCGCCGATCAGGTGCACCCGGCCGGCGAGGCGGTGCGCCTCGGCGGCGTCGGCGGGTGGCATCACCGCGACCAGCTTGCGCAGCGCGGCGCCGGCGGCCGGGGCGAACGGCGTGCCGCCCAGCCGGTGCAGCGCGACGGCCATCGCCACGGCCTCGCCCGGGGTCAGGTTGACCGGGGGCAGGGTGCGCGCGCGGTCGACCACGTAGCCCCCGGTGCGGCCCGGCTCGGCCCAGATCGGCACCCCGGCGCCCTGCAACGCGGTGATGTCCCGCTCGATGGTGCGGGTGCTGACCTCGAAGCGCCCGGCCAGCCACCGGGCGCTTCGCGGCCGCGGTGACACCGCCCGCAGCTCCTCCACCAGGGCGTAGAGACGGTCGGTGCGGTTCACGCCCCGAGGCTATGCCCCCGGTACGACACGCTCAGGCGATGCAGGCGCAGACGATCAGCGCGGCGCCGAAGTGGGTGGCGGCGCTGACCCGGGCCGCCGGGTGCGGCTCGTCGGCGCAGATGATCTCGCCGAGCCGGCCGGGGGTGAGCAGGTCGAGCACGAAGAACGCCAGCGCCATCACGAGCAGGCCGACCAGGCCGAAGACCACCGTGGAGGCCAGCCCCTTGCCGAAGGAGCTGTAGCTCGTGAGGACCGCGGTGAAGACGATGCCGGCGATGCCGAGCTGGTTGGCGGCGAGCAGCAGCGCCGCGTTGCCGTTGCGGCGCACCCAGATCAGCTCCCGCAGCTTCCCCGGGGTGAGCAGGTCGACCAGCAGGAAGCCGGCGGCCATCAGCGCCACCCCGACGACCCCGAACACGATGCTCTGCCAGGCCCCGCTGAGCAGCTCCTCCAGCACCGAACGCCTCCCCGGGCTCCGCGCCGCCCGGCGCCGTGCCGGGGGCGGTGCCGCAGACGATAGCGGCACCGCACCACCGTGATCTAGAGCGACAGGTAACGCTGCCGCTCGTAGGGGGTGACCTCGCGGCGGTACTGCTCCCACTCGGCCCGCTTGTTGCGCAGGAAGAAGTCGAAGACGTGCTCGCCGAGCACCTCGGCGACCAGCTCGGAGCCGGCCATCACGTCGATCGCCTCGGCCAGGTTCTCCGGCAGCGCCTGGTAGCCCATGGCGCGACGCTCGGCGGTGCTCAGCGACCAGACGTCGTCCTCGGCGCCCGGCGGCAGCTCGTAGCCCTCCTCGATGCCCTTGAGGCCGGCGCCGAGCATGACCGCGAAGGCCAGGTAGGGGTTGGTCGCCGAGTCCAGCGAGCGGACCTCGACCCGGGCCGAGTTCGGCTTGCCGTAGGCGGGCACCCGGACCAGCGCGGACCGGTTCAGGTGACCCCAGCAGACGTACGCCGGGCTCTCGGTGATCCGGTCCGGCAGCGCCTGCGGGAAGAGCCGCTTGTAGGAGTTGACCCACTGGTTGGTGACGGCGGTGTATTCCCGGGCGTGGGTGAGCAGCCCGGCGATGAACGACTTGGCCACCTTGGAGAGCTTCATCGGGTCGCCGGCGTCGTGGAACGCGTTGCGCTCCCCCTCGAACAGCGACAGGTGGGTGTGCATGCCGCTGCCCGGCTGGTCGGTGAAGGGCTTCGGCATGAAGCTGGCCTGCACCCCGGTGGAGAGGGCGACCTCCTTCACCACGTGCCGGAAGGTCATGATGTTGTCGGCGGTGGTGAGCGCGTCGGCGTAGCGCAGGTCGATCTCCTGCTGGCCGGGGGCCACCTCGTGGTGGCTGAACTCCACCGAGATGCCGATCCGCTCCAGCGCCAGCACCGCCTGGCGGCGGAAGTCGCGGGCCACCGCGTGGGTGGTGTGCTCGAAGTAGCCGCCGGTGTCCACCGGGATCGGCAGCGAGCCGTCCTGCGGGCCGTTCTCCAGCAGGAAGAACTCGATCTCCGGGTGGGTGTAGAAGGTGAAGCCCTTCTCGGCCGCCCGGGAGAGCGCCCGGCGCAGCACGTGCCGCGGGTCGGCCCAGGACGGGCTGCCGTCGGGGAGCAGGATGTCGCAGAACATCCGGGCGCTCTCGCCGCTGACGCCACCCTCGAAGGGGAAGACCTGGAAGGTGGTCGGATCGGGCATCGCCACCATGTCCGACTCGAAGACGCGGGCGAAGCCCTCGATGGCCGAGCCGTCGAAGCCGATGCCCTCCTCGAAGGCCGCCTCCAGCTCCGCGGGGGCCACCGACACGCTCTTGAGCGTGCCGAGCACGTCGGTGAACCACAGCCGGACGAACCGGATGTCCCGCTCTTCCAGCGTACGGAGGACGAACTCCTGCTGACGGTCCACTTCCACCCCTCGTGACACGTACGTCCGCACCGGTCGGGCCGGCCGGGCCTGACCGCCCAGTCTCCACCGGGCTCGTTACGCCGACGTTACGCCCCCGCCGTCTCCCGCGTCCGGTCGGATTCGGGCCCTCCGGCTGGGGCAAGATGAGGTCATGCCCACCCTGCGTCTCGCCCTGTGCCAGGTCGACCCGACGGTCGGCGACATCGCCGGCAACGCCGACATGGTCCGTGCCTGGGCCCGCAAGGCCGCCGACGCCGGTGCCCAGCTCGCCCTCTTCCCGGAGCTGATGCTGACCGGCTACCCGGTCGAGGACCTGGTCTTCCGCCGGTCCTTCGTCGCCGCCTCGCGGGCCGCGCTGCACCGGCTCGCCGCCGACCTGGCCGCCGACGGCCTCGGTGACCTGCCGGTCCTGGTCGGCTACCTGGACGCGGACGGCCCGCCGCAGGTCAGCGCCGACGCCGAGCCCGGCAAGGGAGCCCGCAACGCGGCCGCGCTGCTGCACGGCGGGGCGGTGGCGGCCACCTACTTCAAGCACCACCTGCCCAACTACGGCGTGTTCGACGAGGACCGCTACTTCGTCTCCGGCGACGCGCTGACCGTGGTCCGGATCGGCGGCGTGGACGTCGCGCTGACCATCTGCGAGGACCTCTGGCAGGCCGGCGGCCCGTTCGCGGTGGCCCGGCACGCGGGCGTCGGGCTGGTGCTCAACATCAACGGCTCGCCCTACGAGCTGAACAAGGACGACATCCGGCTGCCGCTGGTCCGCCGCCGGGCGGCCGAGGCGGGCGCCACCATCGCGTACGTGAACATGGTCGGCGGCCAGGACGAGCTGGTCTACGACGGTGACTCGATGATCGTCGACGCGAACGGCACGCTGCTCGCCCGGGCGCCCCAGTTCGTCGAGCACCTGCTGGTGCACGACGTGGAGCTGCCTACGGCCAGGGAGCCGGTCAACGGCGAGGAGCTCGCCGACGGCATGCGGATCGTCCGCGCCAAGGTCAGCGACACGCTCCCGCCGCCGCCCCTGGGCGAGGTCGCGGTCGGCGGGATCTTCGCGCCGGTCGCCGACGAGGCGGAGGTCTGGCAGGCGCTGGTGCTGGGCCTGCGCGACTACGTCAACAAGAACCGGTTCCCCTCGGTGGTGCTCGGCCTGTCCGGCGGCATCGACTCGGCGCTGGCGGCGGCGCTGGCCGTCGACGCGCTCGGCGCGAAGCGGGTGGTCGGGGTGTCGCTGCCCAGCCAGCACTCCTCCGAGCACTCGCGGGCCGACGCAGAGGAGCTGGCCAAGCGCACCGGCCTCGACTTCCGGATCGAGCCGATCCAGCCCATGGTGGACACCTTCCTGGCCAACATGTCGCTCTCCGGCGTGGCCGTGGAGAACCTCCAGGCCCGGGTCCGCGGCGTGATCCTCATGGCGCTGTCGAACCAGGAGGGCCATCTGGTCCTCACCACCGGCAACAAGAGCGAGCTGGCGGTGGGCTACTCCACCCTGTACGGCGACTCGGTGGGCGGCTACAACCCGATCAAGGACGTCTGGAAGACGCTGATCTGGCGGCTGGCCAAGTGGCGCAACGCCGATGCCGAGCGGCGCGGCGAGACGCCGCCGATCCCGGAGAACTCGATCGGCAAGCCGCCGTCGGCCGAGCTGAGCCCCGGCCAGCTCGACAGCGACAGCCTGCCGGAATACGACGTGCTCGACCCGATCCTGATCGGCTACGTCGACGGCGACCTGGGTCGGGAGGGCCTGGTCGCATCCGGCCACGACCCGGCGGTCGTCGACCGGGTGCTGCGGATGGTGGATACCGCCGAGTACAAGCGCCGGCAGTCCGCCCCCGGCACCAAGATCTCCATGAAGGCGTTCGGCCGGGACCGGCGGCTGCCGGTCACCAACCGCTGGCGCGAGGACGGCTGACCCCGCGGGCGGCGCCGCGGCCGCCGGGAGTGAAATCCTCCACTCCGCCCTGCCCCCGGCCGGTGCCCCGGTGCGACGATCGCGGCGGAACCCGGGGACCGCGAACGCGGCCTCGAGGAAGGAGAGAGTCATGGTGGAGTCCACCCCGACCGAGGTGACCGCCCTCTACGGCGGGCCGGCCACCCGACGGGTCCGCACCCGCGACCTGATCGCCGCCAAGGAGCGCGGCGAGCGCTGGGCGATGCTCACCTCGTACGACCAGTACACCGCCTCGATCTTCGACCAGGCGGGGATCCCGGTGCTGCTGGTCGGCGACTCGGCGGCGAACAACGTCTTCGGTTACGAGACCACCCTGCCGGTGACCGCCGAGGAGCTGCTTCCCCTGGTCCGCGCGGTGGTGCGGGCGACCCGGCAGTCGCTGATCGTCGGTGACCTGCCCTTCGGCTCCTACGAGGAGGGGCCGACGCAGGCGCTGCGGACCGCGGTGCGGTTCATGAAGGAGGGCGGCTGCCACGCGGTGAAGCTGGAGGGCGGCCGGCGCTGCGCCGCCCAGATCGAGGCGATCGTCGGGGCCGGCATCCCGGTGATGGCGCACATCGGCTTCACCCCGCAGAGCGAGCACACGCTGGGCGGCTACCGGGTGCAGGGCCGCGGCGACACCGCCGAGGAGGTGATCGCCGACGCCCGTGCGGTGGCCGAGGCGGGCGCCTTCGCCGTGGTGCTGGAGATGGTGCCGGGCGAGGTGGCGAAGCGGATCACCGCCGAGCTGCCCATCCCCACGGTGGGCATCGGCGCCGGCCCGGACACCGACGGGCAGGTGCTGGTCTGGCAGGACATGGCCGGGCTGCGCACCGGCAAGGCGCCGCGCTTCGTGAAGCGCTACGCCGACCTGGCCGGCGCGCTGACCGACGCCACCCGCCGCTACGCCGAGGAGGTGCGCGGCGGCCAGTTCCCCGCCGCCGAGCACACCTTCTGACCGCACGCCGGGCGGCGCGGCTCCCGGGCCGCGCCGCCCGCACGGGTCAGACCACGCAGAACTCGTTGCCCTCGGGGTCGGCCAGCTGCATCGAGTAGTAGCCGTCGTCGGGGTCGTTCATCCCCCCGAGCACGCGGGCGCCCAGGGCGGTCAGCCGGGCCACCTCGGCATCGACGCGGGAGCGCCGCTCGGCCAGCGGCACCGCACGCCCGCCACCGACCTTCAGGTCGATGTGCAGCCGGTTCTTGACCACCTTCGACTCGGGGACCGGCTGGAACCAGATCCGCGGGCCGGCGCCGGTCGGATCCTCCAGCCGGTCGAGGCAGTCGCCGTCGCCGAGTTCCTCGGCCGGGATGCCGACCGAGAGATACCAGTCCCGCCAGGTCGGCTGCCCGTCGGGCGGCGGCTGCGGGCGGTAGCGCAGCGCCTCCGCCCAGAACGCGACGAGCCGCGACGGCTCCCGACAGTCGATCACCAGTTGCCACTCCATGCGGCGATGGTGCCGCACGGGTACGACGTCACAGGTCGGTGACGCGGATGCCGGCGTGCGCCTTGTAGCGCTTGTTGATCGCGATCAGGTTGGCGGTGAACGCCTCGACCTGGTGCGCGTTGCGCAGCCGGCCGGCGTAGATGCCCCGCATCCCGGGGATCCGGGCGGCGAGCGCGGCGACCACGCCGACCAGGTCCCGGTCCTCGGTGCAGATCAGCACGTCCAGGTCGATCCGGTCGACCTCCGGGTCCGCCAGCAGCGGGGCGCTCACGTGGTTGAAGGCGGCGCAGACGCGGGAGTCGGGCAGCAGCCCGGCGGCCTGCTGCACGGCGCTGCCCTCGGCCACGGTCAACGCGTACGGGCCCTGCTTGTCGAAGCCGAGCGGGTTGACGCAGTCGATGACGATCTTGCCGGCGAGCGGGGCGGCCAGCGCACCGACCACGGCGGCGTGCCCGTCCCACGGCACCGCGATGATCACCACGTCGCTGCGGCGGGCGACCTCGTCGTTGTCCGCGCCGGAGACGGTGGCGCCGGCCGGCACGCCGGGCAGGGCGGCGATCTCGGCGGCGGCCTGGGCGGCCCGGTCGGCGGCACGGGAGCCGATCAGCACGGTCTGCCCGGCCCGGGCGAACCGGTAGGCGAGACCCCGCCCCTGGTCGCCGGTGCCACCGATGATGCCGACGGTCAGCCCGGAGACGTCGGGCAGCGTGGTCGCGTCGTAAGCCATACGGGTCATCCTCGCAAAGGTCACCGCACGGCGGCGCGGCCGGGCGCTGTGACAAACCCCGCGCTCCGCCGCCTCACGCCTTCTCGAAGACGACCTTGCGCTGCACCGGGTCGGCGACGGTCAGGCGGACCCGGACGCGCTCGCCGAGCGGCAGGTCGCCGGTGCAGCGGGCGCGCACCGGCGGCTCGTCCAGGGCGACGGTGCCGCCCGGCGGGCGCCCCGCACGGCCGTTGCCCGCCGACCGCGGCTCGTCGACGTCCAGCACCGCCGCCTCGAAGGTCTCCCCGACCCGGTGCGCCAGCAGCACCGCCTCGGCCAGCTCCACCGCGCCCCGGGTGGCCGCGGACGCGGTCCGGTCGGTGGTCGCCATCACCTCGGGCAGCTTCGGCAGCGCGGCGCGGACATGCTCGGGCACCTCCCGGCCCTCGTGCAGGGCCAGGCAGACCTCGGTGGCGTACCGGTCCGCGAGCCGGCGCAGCGGCGCGGTCACGTGGGCGTACGCGGCGGCCACCCCGCCGTGCTCCGGCTGCTCGGGCACCTGCCCGTCGAACGCCGTGTACGCCGCACCGCGCATCAGCTCGGCGGCCTGGTCGACGAAGGCCGCCGCCCGGGGCTGCGAGGCGTCCAGCCCGGCGAGCACCGCGCCGACCGTGGCGCCGGCCGGCCAGGGCACGCCGAGCGGCCCGGCGGCCAGCCGCAACCGGTCGACCGCCTCCGGACGGGGCGGCGGCATCGTGCGCAGCAGGCCGACCCGGCCGGCCAGCATGAGGTCGGCGGCGGCCATCCCGGTCAGCAGGGAGATCTGCGCGTTGTGCTCCTCCATGGGGCCGGGCCCGCGGAGCACCAGCCGCCAGCCGTCACCGTCCGGCTCGACGTCCTGCTCGGGCAGCGGCAGGTTGATCGCCCCCCGGCGCAGCCCGCGGGCGGTGAGCAGGGCGCCGATCTCCGGCAGCAGGGCGATCGGCTCGGGCAGCCGGCCGGCGTCGGCGTCGCGCTGCACCCCGGAGTAGTCGAGCTTGGCCCGGCTGCGCACCAGGGCCCGTTCCAGGGTGACGGCGACCGTGCCGCCGTCGGCGTCGAGGTCGATGGTCCACAGCACCGCCGCCCGGTCGGCGTCGGGCAGCAGGCTCGCCGCCCCCTCGCTGAGCGTATGCGGGTGCAGCGGCACGTTGCCGTCGGGCAGGTAGACGGTCTGCCCCCGGCGCCAGGTCTCCGCCTCGAGCGCCCCGCCGGGTCGGACGTGGGTGAACACGTCGGCGATCGCGTACCGGACGCGGAACCCGCCACCGGGACGGCGGGCGAGGTGCATGGCCTGGTCGAGGTCGCGCGAGGTCGCCGGGTCGACGGTGACGAACGGGACGTCGGTCCGGTCGGCGACGGCCGGCAGCGGCGCGGCGGCGGCCGCGTCGGCCTCGCGCTGCGCCGCGGCTGGAAAGTCTTCGGGAAGTCCCAGCTCGCGGCGCAGCGCGCCGAAGTCGATGCGGGGCGCCAGTACGCGTCGGATCACCACGGGGTCAATCCTGACAGCGCCCCGCGTGATCCGCTCACCCGGCGCCGGCTCCGGACCGCGGCGTGGCGTCGTACGCGCCGAACTGCCGGTCAGCGGCCGGCGCCCGCCGTCAGGCGGTGGCCTTGCGGGCCGGCGCCTTGCGCGCGGTGGTCTTCCTGGCGGCCGTCGTCTTCTTGGCCGGCGCCTTCTTCGCCGCGGTGGTCTTCTTCGCGGTGGTGGCCTTCTTGGCAGGCGCCTTCTTCGCCGCCGTCTTGCGTGCCGTGGGACGCGTCGAGGCGGTGGTCTTCTTGGCCGGCGCCTTCTTGGCGGCGGTGGTCTTCTTCGCGGCCGGGGCCTTCTTGGCCGGGGCCTTCGTCGCCACCGTGGTCCGCTTCGCCGCGGTCGTCGTCGTTCGCTTCGCCGCGGTCGTCGTCTTCCTCGCCGCGGTGGTCTTCTTCGCCGCCGTCGTCGTCTTCTTGGCCGGGGCCTTCTTCGCCGCGGTGGTCTTCGTCGCGGTGGTCTTCTTCGCGGTGGCCTTCTTGGCCGGCGCCTTCTTGGCGGTGGTCTTCGTGGCCGGCGCCTTCTTCGCGGGCGCCTTCCGTGCCGCCGACACGGCCTTCCGGGCGGTCGCCTTCTTCGCGGCGGCCTTCTTCGCCGGCACCCGGCCGGCGCCGGCGCCGGAGGCGTTCGGGGACGCCTTGGTGGCCGTCGTCGTCCTGCCCGCGGTGGTCCTCTTCGCGGTCGTCCGTTTCGCGGCCGGGCGGGTGGCCTGCTGTGCTTCGGCCATCTCGGTTCCCTTTCCTGGGGACGTGCTCTCGCCCTCGCGGAGCACGGATCACCTCGACGCGGGCCGTCCCGCGCCGTCTACCTGTCCTCCCCGGCCCAACGGGCGTCCTCGGCTTCCCACGCGTCGTTGCGCTCCCGCACCTGCTGCAGGGCGTTCTCCGCGTCGGCGGCTGAGGCGTACGGTCCGAGAACGTGCTTCGCGGGACACACGTCGGCATCGGTCTCGACCCGGTGGTGGCGGGTGCACCAGTAGTAGTGCCCGCCACCACGTCCGTCGTCGCTCATGCGATCACTGTGCACCGCGAACCGCCCGGACGCCACCGGAACGCCGTAAATAGTCGCCGATGTCCTCCACAATAGACCTGGTCAGGGCGGTCCCGGGCCGAGACGGCGAAAGACGGGGCAGCCGGCGGCCGGGTCGAGGGCGCACAATCCCGGGGTGCGGTTCGGGGGAGGACGGTCGGCACGCCGGCGACGCGGGCTGCTGGCCGGCACGGCGCTGGCGGGGCTCGTGGCGGTCGGGCTGACGCTGGGGGTCCCGCTGCTGCGCGACCGGTCCCAGCAACGGCTGGAACGCCGGGCCGACCGGGAGGTGACGGCCACCGCCCAACGCACCCGGACGGTCCTGCTGGCCGAGCCGGCGGCGCGGGAGGCCGACCTGCGGCTCGCCGCCGACACCGTGGACGGCGTCGAGGTCCTCACCGCGGCGGCGGGCGCCGCCGAGGTCCGGCTGGTCTTCCGGGTACGCGTGGCGAAGACCGCCGCGTCCGTGTTCGGCTGGCAGCGGGCCGAGGCCGCCGCCTGTTTCGCCCAGTCGGTGCGCCCCGGGGCCGCCCCCGCCCCGCTGGAACGGCTGCCCTGCCCCCGCTGACCGGCGCTGGCCGCGGGGGCCGACCGGCTGCCGCTGGTGCGCCAGCTCTCCGTCCGGGAGGAGATGTCGCTGTTCGCCACCCATCCCCCGGCCGGCCTGCGCCACCGGGTGCTCACCGCGCGGTCCTGGCAGGACCCCGCCGTGGTGCTCACCGAGGCCCGGGCCGAGCGGATCGACGCGGAGCTGGCCCGGCACTACGAGCGGGCCGGCCGGATCGTGGCCTGGGCGGGCTGACCCCGCCCCGCGCCGGCCCGTCGCACGGCGGGCCGGCCGGCGGCGTCAGGTGGGTGTCGACACGGGCTCCGGCACGGGTTCGGCGGCCGGCGCCGGCCGGGCGGCGGCGACGGTGTAGGCCACCGCGTACGGGGTGCAGGCCAGGTAGAAGACGGGCTCGACGAGCACCAGGTCGGTGATGAGGAACCGTTCCCAGGCGGTGGGGCGGGGCAGCCCGAACGACGAGTCGGTCCAGCAGGTGAGCAGCCACAGCGGGGCGGAGATCCGGTCCACCGTGTCCGGGGGCAGGCCCTCGGCGACCGGCGCGACGGGGGTCGCCGGGATGGTGGAGACCACCGCCAGGACGACCGCGGCGTCGGCCGCGACCAGCGCGCCGAGCAGCCCGACGACCCAGGCCAGCCGGGTCCGCCCCCGGCGGGCGAGGATCCCCGCACCCCAGAGGACCGGCACCAGCACGGCGAGCCAGAGCAGGAACCCCGGTACGGTCACCGGCAGGCCCTGCTCGCTCCGGCCGGCGAACGCGGCGAGCAGCACCGTCACGGTCAGCGCGATCGGCAGCACGACGCCGAGCGCGGTGGCCAGCGGCCCGGTGCGTACGGTCCGCCGCGCGGCCCGGGTGACGGCGAGGGCGAGCAGCGCGCCCGTCCCGGCGGTGAGGCCGGACCAGAGCGGCAACTGCACCGCGGTCGCCCAGGCGACGCGGAAGTCGAGCGCCGCGTACGCCAGGTTCATCACCACGGCCGCGACCACGACGACCGCGACGCACGCCGGCGGGGCGAGCAGCAGCACCCCGGCGGTGCGCCGCAGCCGCCGGTGCAGCACGGTGCGGTCGACCACCGGCGCGCCGGCCCGGCTGGCGGCGAGGCTGGCCGCGAAGCGCAGCATCCGCCACCGCTCCCCGCGCCCGGCCAGGACGTGCAGCTCGGCGTCCCACTCCCGGATCAGCTCGGCGCGCAGCTCCGTCGGCCAGCGCCGCGCCGCCGCGCGCAGCAGCACGCCGGCCAGTCGCCGGTTCACCACGCCGGGGCTCCGGTCGGCTCGGCGCCGCCGCGGGACGTCCCGCCCTCCGGGGCGAGGGCGCGCAGTTCGGCCAGCGCCAGCCGGGCGGCACGCACCCCCTCGCCGGTGAGCCGGTAGTAGCGGCGGGCGGGCCGGCCGGCGGCGGCCGCGTCGACCGCCTCCCAGTCGGCGGCGAGCCAGCCGGCCGCCCGGAGCCGGTGCAGGACGGGATAGAGGGTGCCGCTGGGCAGGCCGGTGAGCTTCATCAGGTCGAGCCCGTAGCGCGGGGCCTCGGGATCGGCGAGGAGCGCGGACAGCACCTTCGCCACCGGGATCGTCAACCGCATGACAGCACTATATCGCTACTCTACATAGGGTGCGGCATCGAGCCGGCTCGACCGCGCAGTCGCCTCTCCAGCCGCCGGCCCCCCAGGGCCTATGCGAGGACCTGCTGGAGGAAGGCGGCCAGGTTGGCGGTGGTCCGGTCGATCTTCTCGGCCAGCGTGATGGACTCGTCGAGGCGCCGGCCGGCGTTCTTCTTCCCTCGCAGGTAGAGGGAGCAGGCCAGGTCGGCGCAGAGGTAGCTGCCGACCGAGTTTCCGGCCCGGCCGGCCGGGCCGGCCTTCCGGGCGGTCATCAGCGAGACACCGTCCCCGATGTGCGTGGTCAGGCAGAGCGAGCACATGCTGCGCCGCGCCCGCCCGGCCTGGGACGCCACCCGCAGGGCCACCCCGAGCAGCCCGGCGCCGGACTCGGCCACCAGGTAGGCACGCTCCGCCCCGGCGGGGTCGCGCCAGCCCAGGAAGTCGAGGTCCGCCCAGGAGCGCTCGGCAAGGTCCCGGGGCAGGGCGAGGCGCGTCGCCTCGCCCTTGGTGCAATTGACGAAGGAGGCCCGGATGGCGGGCTCGGACAGGGGTGTCATAGGCGCTAGTCTAGACCTCCTAGGTAATAGGCTAGAGAATCTAGACGTGGGGTGGGACACATGGCCCGTACGGGGTTGACGGTCGAACGCCTGACCCTCGCGGCGGCGGAGATGGCCGACGAGGTCGGCTTCGAGAACGTCACCGTCTCGGCGCTCGCCCGCCGGTTCGGGGTGAAGGACGCGAGCCTCTACTTCCACCTCAGGAACGCCCAGGAGCTGCGGGTCCGGGTGGCGATGCTGGCTCTGGCGGAGATGGCCGACCGGGCCGCCGACGCGCTCGCCGGCCGGGCGGGCAAGGACGCGCTGGTCGCCTTCGCCGACGCCTACCGCGACTACGCCCTCCAGCATCCCGGCCGGTACGCCGCGGCGCAGCTGCAACTCGACCGGGAGACGGCCGAGGCGAGCGCGGCACGGCGGCACGCCGAGATGACCCGGGCGATCCTGCGCGGTTACCGGCTCGCCGAGCCCGACCAGACCGACGCGGTACGCCTGCTGCACAGCACCTTCCACGGCTACGTGTCGCTGGAGCGGGCCGGCGGCTTCCGCCACACGCCGCGTACGACCGATGCCACCTGGTCCCGGACGCTTGATGCGCTCGACGCCCTGCTGCGGAACTGGCCGGCGGGCTGACGCGGGGCTACCGGGGCAGGCGGCGGACGGCCAGCAGGGCGATGTCGTCGGCGGGATGCTCGGTGTCCAGGGTGGCCATGACGGTGGCGGTCACGATGTCGACGGGAGCCAGCGGGACGGCCGCGGTCAGCCGGGCCACGCCCGCGTCGAACAGCTCCCCCCGACGCTCGACGAGCCCGTCGGTGTAGGCGACCAGGACCGAGCCGGGCGGGAAATCGACGGTCGTCGTGCGCCGCGCCCGATTCCCGCGGCCGGCGCCGAGCGGCGGATCGATGTGCGCGTCGAGCAGGGTGTTCGGATGGCCGGGCCCGGCCAGCACCGGAAGCGGATGGCCGGCCACGGAGACGCGCAGGGTCGCCCGGTCGGGGGAGATCATCACGTACAGCGCGGTGGTCAGGCTGCCGGCCTCGAAGTGGACCACCTTCCGGTCGAGCAGGGTGAGCGCCTCCGCCGGGTCGTCGGTGACCAGCGCGTAGGCGCGCAGCGCACTGCGGACCCGGCCCATCACCACGGCGGACTGGAGCCCGTGCCCGGCGACGTCGCCGACGACCACGCCCAGCCAGCCGGACGGCAGGGTGAAGACGTCGTACCAGTCGCCGCCGACGCCGGAGGCGTGGCCCGGGACGTACCGGCCGGCCAGTTCCAGGTGGGGCAGGCGGGGCAGTTCGGCGGGGATCAGGCTCCGTTGCAGGGCCAGGGCGGCGGCCTGGTCGAGGGTGTTCGCCCGGGCGTTGCCGGCCAGGCTGACCCGGTCGGCGACCAGTTCGAGCAGGTGGACGTCGTCGAGAGTGAACTGTCGGGGCGACAGCGTGCCCACGTGCAGCACGCCGACGAGGTCGCCCCGGGACATGATCGGCACGCCCAGGAGGGACCGCACCCCGGTTTTTAGCAGCACCGGGTTGACGACGTTGTCGGAGGTGACGGTCGGGATGATCACCGGCTGCCGGGTGAGCGCGATCTGCCCGGCGAAGCCGCGGCCGACGGAGACCCGGAAGCCCTGCCGGACCTCCTCCTCCAGCCCCCGCGCGGCGGTGGCCACCAGTTGCTGGGCGCGGACGTCGAGCAGGAGGATCGCGGCCGTGTCGACCCGCAGCAGCTCACGCACCCGGTCGAGCAGCTCGTCGAAGAGGTCGGCGACGTCGAGTCGGGACAGCGTCGCGTCGGTCACCGCCTCGATGCGGCGCAACCACTGCTCGTCGTCCCGCATGACCTCCGCCCGAACCACCCCACGATCCTAGTTGCGCCCCGGCAAGTTCCGCTTCCGGCGGCGCATGAGACGACCGTCCCACGTGCTGCTTGGAACCGGACATCCGGCGCCGTAGGGCGACGGACGAGTCGACCTGTACGCCGGATTCTGTCACCGACACGCCCCGAAGGGCGGCCGGCGGCGGCCATCCATCTCGGCCTACCGTCGCCGGCAGGCTCCAGCGGCCTACCCGCAGACATCGGGCGGGCCGCCCTCAAGCGTCTGCGCGGACCGTCATCTTGCGGTGACGACCCTTTCTTGGCCTTGCTCCGGGTGGGGTTTACCGAGCCATCCCGGTCACCCGGGATGCTGGTGGGCTCTTACCCCACCGTTTCACCCTTACCGTCCCGTGTCGGGCCGGCGGTCTGTTTTCTGTGGCACTGTCCCGCGGGTCACCCCGGGTTGCCGTTAGCAACCACCCTGCCCTGTGGAGTCCGGACGTTCCTCGGCGACGGGCCGCAGCCCGCCGACGCGACCGCCCGGTCGACTCGTCCGTCGCGCCCTCATCCTAACGACGGCGCCGCCCCACCCATTTCCACCCCACCACCCCGGCGCCGCGGGTCGGGGCCGCGGTGAGGCCGGTCCTGCGCGGGCGTGTCGGGCGGGCTAGCCTGCGGGATCATGGACCTCTCCGACGTCGCGCTGCTGGTCGCCGCCGGCCTCGCCGCGGGCACGGTGAACGCGGTGGCCGGGGGCGGCTCCCTGATCACCTTCCCGGCCCTGATCGCGATCGGCCTGCCCCCGGTGCCCGCCAACGTCACCAATTCGGTGTCGGTCTTCCCCGGCTACGTGGCCAGCGTGGCGGGCAGCCGGGCGGACCTGCCCGGCAGGCGGGCAATCTGGCCGCTGCTGCCCACGGCCGCGGCGGGCACGGTCGTCGGTTGCGTGCTGCTGCTGGCCACCCCGGCGCGCGCGTTCGAACTGGTGGTGCCGTTCCTGGTGCTGGGCGCCACCGCCGTGCTGGCCTTCCAGGACCCGCTGCGCCGGCTGGTCGGCCATCCGGCCGACCTCAGCCCGCGCCGACGCACCGTCACCGTGCAGGCCATGGTCGCGCTGGGCACGGTGTACGGCGGCTACTTCGGCGCGGCGCTCGGGGTGATGCTGGTGGCGGGCCTGGCCCTGGTGCTGGACGCCACGCTGGCCCGGGTGTCGGCCATCAAGAACCTGCTCTCGGCTGTGGTGGGGCTGACCACGCTGGTGGTGTTCGCGCTCTTCGGCCCGGTCGACTGGGCCGCGGTCGCGGTGGTCGCGCCGGCCACACTGGTCGGCGGGTACGTGGGCGCCCGGCTGGTCCGCCGGCTCCCGCCGGTGGTCCTGCGGACCCTCATCGTGGTCTTCGGCACGGTGATCGGCCTCTACCTGCTCTACCGCGCCCTGGGCTGACCGACCGAGGGGGAGGGGCCCCTTTCCCGTACCCCAGGAGTCAGCAAGGGGCCCCACCTCACGTCAGTACGCCTCGCCGACCGGCTCCTCCGGGGCGTGCTCGTTGCGCCGGGCGGCGGAGTTCCACCGGGACCAGAGCACCCGCTCGCCGTAGCCGGCGGCCATCACGTGCGCGAAGGCGAGGTAGACCAGCACGCCGACGGCGAGGACGCCGAACCCGACCCAGAACGGCAGGGCGAGCCCGTGCTCGGCGAGCTTGCCGGAGATGATCGGGGCCGGTGCGGCGGCGCCCCAGCGGACCAGGTTGAACGCGCCGGTGGCGACCCGCCGGTCGCTGGAGCCGAGGCCCAGGGCGAGGTCGGTGAGGTTGGCGTTGGCCAGGCCCATGAACAGGCCGGCGAGGACCAGGACCACCAGCGACATGGCGGTGCCGGTGGAGATGGCGAAGAGGACCATGCAGACCAGCAGGCCGGCGATGGCGACGCCGACGGTCTGCACCGCGCCGATCCGGTGCGCCAGCCGGTGGCCGACGAGCAGGATGCCGGCGGCCAGGCCGAGACCCCAGCCGGTGAAGGCCAGGCCCAGCGGGATGACGTCGAGGTGCAGGTAGAGCGGCGTGTAGCCGAGCACCACGAAGAAGACGAAGTTGTAGGCGGCGGTGACCACGCAGAGGGTGACGAACGCCGGCTTGCGGTAGGTGGAGAAGATCGCGCCGAGGCGTACCGGGGCCTGCTTGTTGGCCGGTTCGCGGAGCTTCCGCGAGGCGACGGCCAGCGCCAGCACCATGAACACGCCGCAGACGAAGAAGGGCAGCCGCCAGGACACCTCGCCGAGCAGGCCGCCGATCAGCGGGCCGACGGCGAAGCCGAGACCGAGCGCGGTCTCGAAGAGACCGACCACCCACTCCCGGTCGTTGGCGAGGTTGACCAGCACCACCATGGCGGTGGCGAAGAACATCGCGTTGCCCAGGCCCCAGACGCCGCGCAGCACGGAGAGCTGCACGATGTCGTTGCTGAACGACGCGAGGATGGCGGCCAGGCCGACCACCGAGACGCCGGTGATCAGCACCGGCTTGAAGCCGAACTTCCCGCTGGCCAGGGTCGCCGGGATCATGCCGACCGCCATCACCGCGATGTACGCGGTGAAGAGCAGCTCGACCTGCCAGGCGGTGACCCCGATCGCCTCGCCGATGGCGGGCAGGATCGGGTCCACCACGGCGATGCCGGCGATGGCGAGGAAGGCCACCAGCGTGGTGGCGTAGATGGCACTGCGGTTGGGTTCG
This sequence comes from Micromonospora sp. NPDC005299, assembly GCF_042872345.1. Taxonomy (NCBI): domain Bacteria; kingdom Bacillati; phylum Actinomycetota; class Actinomycetes; order Micromonosporales; family Micromonosporaceae; genus Micromonospora; species Micromonospora sp. NPDC005299. The sequence continues at coordinate 300,764 of NZ_JBIAKG010000008.1, read as the reverse complement.
GATCGCCGATCCACTCCGCGCCTCCAGACAGATAGCTGTATCTTACAGGTAAATCGGTTGTATCATACAGCTATGAGGGACGACGCCCACGCGGAAGATGTCACACTCGGCCGGATCGAGACCGAGGTCGCGCTGCTCATGCGACTCGGGGAGGCGACCCGCCGGGCCAGCGGCACGGCCGAGCACCGGGTGCTGGACCGGGCGGCCTACGTGATCCTGCGGCACCTGGCCGGCGCCGGCCCGCAGAACGTCTCCGCGCTGGCCAGCAAGCTGAACCTGGACGGCTCCACGGTCACCCGCCAGGTCTCGGCGATGCAGCGGGACGGGCTGATCGCACGTACCCCGGATCCGGCCGACGGGCGCGGCACGGTGATCTCCCCCACCCCGGCCGGCCTCCAGCGGATGGCCGCGGTGCGGGCGGCCCGCACCCGGCTCTACGGCGACATCCTGGCCGCCTGGTCCCCCGACGACCGGGAGAGCCTCGCGGACCTGCTGCACCGACTCAACGAGGCCCTCGAAACGCGCACCCGCCGCCGCTGAGCGCACGGCGAGGCCCCGGCCGCCGTCGTGGCGACCGGGGCCTCCGGACGGCTCAGGCCACGGGCTCCCGGGCGGCGTCCGCGTCGCGCTCCGGGCCGGGGGTGACCCGCGGGTCGCCCTCGTCGGCGAAGTAGTCGTCCGGGGTGGTGCCGTCCACCCCGTCGGCCACCTTCGCGGCCCGCAGCACCAGGGTGACCAGCGCGGCCACCGCCAGGTTGACCAGCACCGCCACGATGCCCACGTAGATCGTCTTCGTGGTGTCGAAGCCGAACTCGGAGAGCGGGAAGGCCGAGCCGGCGAAGTGCTTCTTCCCGGTCGCCGGGTTCCCGATCTGGTAGAGCATCCACATGCCGAGCCCCATGCCGGCCACCCAGCCGGCGATCAGCGCGCCGCGGTGGAACCAGCGGGTGTAGAGGCCCAGCGCCACCGCCGGCAGCGTCTGGAGGATGATCACGCCGCCGATGAGCTGGAGGTCGATGGAGAACTGCGGGTCGAGGAAGATGATGAACGCCAGCGCGCCCACCTTGACCAGCAGCGAGGTCACCTTCGAGACCTGCGCCTCCTGCGCCGGGCTGGCGTCCCGCTTCAGGTACTCCTTGTAGATGTTGCGGGTGAACAGGTTCGCCGCCGCGATCGACATGATCGCCGCCGGCACCAGCGCGCCGATGCCGATCGCCGCGTACGCGACGCCCGCGAACCAGTTCGGGAACTGCTGGTCGAACAGCAGCGGCACCACGGTGTTGCTGTCCACGCTGCCCGCCTTGGCGCCCGGCAGCGGCTTCACCCCGGCCGCAATGGCCATGTAGCCGAGCAGCGCGATCAGCCCGAGCAGCAGGCTGTACGCCGGCAGCGCGGACATGTTCCGCTTGATCACGTCCCGGTTCCGGCTGGCCAGCACGCCGGTGATGTTGTGCGGGTAGAGGAAGAGCGCCAGCGCCGAGCCGAACGCCAGGGTGACGTACTGGAGCTGGTTGTTGGCGTTGAGCAGGATCCCGTCCCCGGGAGCGGGTGACGCCTTGAACTTGGCGTCGGCCGCGTTGAAGATCTCGCCCCAACCGCCCAGCTTGTACGGCAGGTAGATGACCGCCACCAGGATCACGATGTAGATCAGCGAGTCCTTGACGAAGGCGATCAGCGCCGGCGCGCGCAACCCGGACTGGTAGGTGTAGGCCGCCAGGATCGCGAACGCGATGATGATCGGCAGGTGCCGCGCGAGGGCGTTGTCACCGGTCACCCCCATCGTCTTGAGTACCGACTCGATGCCGACCAGCTGCAGCGCGATGTACGGCATGGTGGCGACGATGCCGGTGATGGCGACCAGCAGCGCCAGGATCGGCGAGTCGAACCGGTTGCGGACGAAGTCGGCCGGGGTGACGTAGCCGTGCCGGTGCGACACCGACCACAGCCGGCAGAGCACCAGGAAGACCATCGGGTAGATGACGATCGTGTACGGCACGGCGAAGAAGCCCATCGCCCCCGCGCCGAACACCAGCGCCGGCACCGCCACGAAGGTGTACGCGGTGTAGAGGTCACCGCCGAGCAGGAACCAGGTGATCCAGCCGCCAAAGTTGCGGCCGCCCAGCCCCCACTCGTCAAGGTGGGCCATGTCTCGCGGCGCCCGCCAGCGGGACGCCACGAAGCCCATCGCGCTGACCAGCAGGAAGAGGAACGTGAAGACGATGATCTCGGTCAGGTGGTCGCGCATCACCGGTCACCCCGCTTCTTGGTCATCTGGTAGACCAGCGTGGTGGTGGCCACGCCGAGGATGATCCAGGCCAGTTGCAGCCAGTAGAAACGCGGAAAGCCGAACAGCCGGGGCGAGTCGGCGTTGAAGAAGGCCGGGATCAGCGGCACCACGATCGGTATGAAGAGCAACCAGTTCCAGGGGCTGTGGTCCTTCGCCCTGGATCGCGCCGTTGTCGGCGCCTCCGGCTCTGGTGCTGCCATGGGACACACCTCCGGGAAGTCGTAACTTGCCATGTGACGGCCGGAGGCTACGACCCTGTGAGCGCGGTCACGTTCTACCGGAGGACGGCGATGCGCCGAGCGGCCGCCCGCGTGCGCCGAACGGCCGGCGGCTCCAGGTCGCGGCGCGGCGTTAGACGCGCCGAGCGGGAGCTGCCGTTCGACTCAGAGGTCGGCCAGGTGGGCGGTGTCGTTGACCGAGCGGACCGCGACGCCGCCGTCCGGGTAGAGGTCGAGCACCGAGACGCCCGCGGTGTCCAGGTAGAGCCGGTGCAGGAACGCGTCACCGGCCGCGAGGGCGTCGCGCAGCACCAGCTTGATCGGCGAGACGTGGGAGACCACCACGACCCTCTCCCCCGGGTACGCCTTCCGCAGCCGGTCGACCGCCCGGCCGGTCCGCTCGGCGACCGCGGCGAACGACTCGCCCTCCGGCGGGGCGACCCTCGTGGAGGCGAGCCAGGCGTCCAGTTCTCCGGCCCAGCCGTCGCGCACCTCGGCGAAGGTGCACCCCTCCCAGACCCCGAAGTCGCACTCGATCAGGTCGTCGTCGGGGCGTACCGGCGGGTTGCCGACCAGCGCGGCGACCGCCTCGGCGGTGGCCATGCACCGGGACAGCGGGGAGCTGACCACGGCCGCGACCGACGGCGCGAGGGCGGCCACCCGGGCGGCCGTGGCCCGGGCCTGGGCCCGCCCCCGGTCGGTCAGCGGCACGTCACCGCGCCCCGAGTAGCGCTTCTGCACGGTCCGCTCGGTCTCGCCGTGCCGGACCAGGATCAGCCGGGTGGCCTCCTCGGTCGGGCGCGGCTCCCAGGAGGCCGGTGTGGTGGCCGGGTCGGTGCCGGTGGCCCGGGCGGTCGCGGTCCCGGTCGGGGCCAGGCCGGCCGCCGCGTCCATCGCCGCGTTCGCCAGCGCGTCGGCGTGCTTGTTGCGTTCCCGGGGCACCCAGCTGAACCGCACGCTGGCGAACCGGCCGACCAGCCCGGCGGCCTGCGCGGCGAGCGGCCGCAGCCCGGGGTTCTTGATCTGCCAGCGGCCGCACATCTGCTCGACCACCAGCTTGGAGTCCATCCGGGCCTCGACCTCGGCCGCGCCCAGCTCGGCGGCGGCCTCCAGCCCGGCGATCAGGCCCCGGTACTCGGCCACGTTGTTGGTGGCCGTGCCGATCGCCTCGGCGCGCTCGGCCAGCACCTCGCCGGTCGCCGGGTCCCGGACCACCGCGCCGTAGCCGGCCGGCCCGGGGTTGCCCCGGGAACCGCCGTCGGCCTCCACCACGACCGCGCGCACCGCCACGACGGCTACAGCCCCGACTCGTTGGTCCGGACCATGATCCGCCGGCACTCCTCGCAGCGGACCACGTCGTCCGGGTCGGCCTTGCGGATCCGGGCCAGGTCGGCGCCGGACAGCTCCAGGCGGCAGCCCCCGCAGCGGGCGCCGGTGAGCAGCGCCGCGCCGAGGCCGGTGTCCGTGCGGATCCGCTCGTAGAGGGCGACCAGATCGGCTGGCAGGTCGCCGGCCAGCGGCTGGCGGGCGCCGCGCTTGAACTCCTCCTCCTTGGCGATCCCGGCGAGGCTGTCGTCGCGGCGCTGCTCGGCCGCGACGCGCCGGTCCCGGGCCTCGGCGATCCGCCGCTCGATGCCGTCCAGCACGCCCTGCGCGGTCTCCCGCTGCTCCATCAGCTCCAGCTCGGCGTCCTCCAGGTCGCTCTGCCGGCGGTTCAACGAGGTCAGCTCGTGCTGGAGCGCCTCCAGCTCACGGGCCGGGCCGCTGCCCGCGGCCAGCCGGTCCTCGTCCTTGCTCTTGCGGGCCCGGACCTGGTCGACGTCCTTCTCCAGCCGGGCGATGTCCCGGTCCAGGTCGTCCACGGCCACCTGGGCGCGGACCCGCTCGTCCTCCAGCGCGGAGAGTTCGCGCGCCAGGGCCTCCAGCTCGGCCCGCTCCGGCAGCGTCCGGCGGCGGTGAGCGAGCTGGGCGAGCGCGGTGTCGATCGCCTGCAGGTCGAGCAGGCGGCGCTGCACCTTCGGGTCAGCCTTCACGGTCGGGGCTCCTTGTCGTCCGGTCGGGGCGCGGCGGCGTGCACGGTCCACGGGTCGGTGTCCAGGTCGGACACCACGGTCTCGACGCCCAACTCGTCCCGCAGGTGGGCGGCCAGGTCGTCCAGCCAGGGTCGCTCGGTCGCCCAGTGGGCGGCGTCCAGCAGGGCCGGCCCGCCGGCGGCGAGGTGCTCTCCGGCGGGGTGGTGGCGCAGGTCGGCGGTGAGGAACGCGTCCACCCCGGCCGCGGTCGCCTCGACGAGGAAGCTGTCCCCCGAGCCGCCGCTGACGGCGAGGGTACGAACCATACGCCCGGGATCCCCGGCGGCGCGAACTCCCCAGGCGGTGACGGGGAGCACGGCGGCGGCGTGCCGGGTCAGCTCGGCCAGGGTGAGCGGGGTGGGCAGCTCGCCGATCCGGCCGATGCCCCGGCCGGGGCCGGCGGCGGGCGAGCCGGGGCGGGGCGCGTGCAGCGGGCGCAGCCCGGTCAGCCCGAACCGGGCGGCCAGGGCGTCGGACACCCCGGGGTCGGCCACGTCGGCGTTGGTGTGGGCCACGTACAGCGCCACGTCGGCCTTGATCAATCGGTGCACGATCCGCCCCTTGTACGTGGTGGCGGCCACCGAGGAGACCCCGCGCAGCAGCAGCGGGTGGTGCGCGACGATCATGTCGGCCCCGGCGGCGAGCGCCTCGGCCACCGTCTCCGGGACCACGTCGACCACGCAGGCGACCCGCCGAACCGGGGCGCCGGGCTCGCCGAGCACCAGGCCGACCCGGTCCCACTCCTCGGCCCAGGCGGGCGGGTAGCGGCGGTCCAGCGCGGCCACCACGTCGGCGACCGTGGGCGGCGATCCGGTTGTGCTCACGGCCGGCCAGCTTACCGGCGTCGGGCGACCCACAGGCCCGATGGCGGTGAGGAGGGGCCCCTTGTTACCACGGAATGCGTCAACAAGGGGCCCCTGCTCGCACCTCAGCCGACCGGGGCGACCGGGCGTGGCGTGGCGCGCAGGGCGGCCAGGCCGGCTGCCCACGGGAAGGCGTCCAGGTGCCGCTCACCGGTGCCCGGCGGGTGCAGCGGCACCTCCTGGTCGCCGAAGACCACCCGGACCCCCCACTCGCGCAGCCGGGCCAGGCTGGCCCGGAACGCCGGGTGCGCGGCCATCGCCACGTTGGTGTACGGCACGGCCGCGATCGGCACCCCCATCCCCTGCCCCTCGATCAGCAGGCCGAGGGCGAGGGTGTCGGCGATGCCGACCGCCCACTTGTTGACGGTGTTGACCGTGGCCGGGCAGACCAGCATGGCGTCCGCCGGGGGCAGCACGTCCGGATCGCCCGGGTTCTTGTAGTGGGTGCGGACCGGGTGACCGGTCTGCCGGGCCAACGCCGTCCGGTCGACGAACTTCGCGCCGTCCGGCGTGGTCACCACGCAGACCTGCCAGCCGTCCTGCTGGGCGAGGTCGACCAGCCGGCCGACGTGACGGGCCAGCGGCGAACCGCAGGCGATGACGTAGAGCACCCGACGGTGCCCGTTGCTGGTGTGCGGACCGCTCATCCGACCAGGCCCGCGCTCAAGCCGCCGCCTCCCCTGCGGTCGGCGCCGGCATGAGGCGGGACCGCACTGTGCCCGATGATTCGCTCGCTGCGCTCACTCATACTCCGACTCCCATGTGCTCAGCCAACTCCGCGATCGGCGGAGGCGGCGCACCCCGTGTGCGACGGAGCACGTCCGACATCACCTCGTGGGCGATGGGCCGGCAGCGGATCTCGGAGGGCGCGAGCCGGTCGCCGCGAAGCAGCATCTCCCCGGCGTTCGCGACGTCGCCGATCTGGGCGAAGCCGCGGGCGATGTCCAGCAGGTGGTGCGCGCGCCGCTCGGGCAGCAGCGCGTTGAACGCGGGTTCGGCCAGGCGGTGGTGGGTCTCCACCGCCCGGCCGCCGTCACCCAGCTCGACGGCGGCGGCCGCCCGGTGCAGTTCCAGGTTGGTCGGGCCGAACGAGGTCCAGTAGTGGTTGTGGTCCCCGCCGAGCAGGGTGGCCGCCTCGGCCGCCCCGGTCAGCAGGTCGTCCACGGTCGCCGAGTCGCCGATCCGGGCGGCGGCCATCGCGCCCTGGAGGAGCAGCATGCCGTAGACGGAGAGGCGTTCCGGCCGGACGTCGTTCTCGCCGCCGGGGGCCAGCCGGTTGGCGATCCGCACGTTGAGTTCGAGCGCCGGGCGGGGGCGGCCCATCGCGACGAGGGCATTGCAGACCCGGGTGGTGGCGATGCCGGCGAGCAGGGGGTCGTCGGCCCGCTGGGCGACCGCCATCGAGCGGTCGGCGGCCAGCCAGGACAGGTCGCACTCGCCGAGCTTGCGCAGCACCGAGGAGGCGATCTGGTAGACCTGCCCGAGCAGGTGGGCGGCCTCCCGGGCCTGGTCGCCGCGGTAGCCGGCGTCGGCGGCCTGGGCGTCGCGCAGCAGCTTGGGCAGGGCCCGGGTGAGCATCCCGTAGCGGCCGTACTGGTAGGTGAGCCAGGCGTGGTTGACCGCCTTGCGCATGTCGGTCAGCGGCGGGGGGTAGGGCGCCGCGTCGAAGTACGCGCTCATCGAGTCGTAGCGCTCCAGCGCGGCCCGGATCTCCTCGACCTCGACCTGGTCGATGCAGTTGAGGGCGTCGGTACGCCGCTCCGGGTCCTTGCCGAGGAGCAGTTGCACGTCGACCTGGAGGATGTCGGCGATCTCGTAGAGCACGGAGAACTTGTCCAGCCGCCGGACGCCGCGCTCCACCTTGTCCACCCAGCTCTTGGACTTTCCGAGCCGGTCGGCGAAGACCTGTTGGGACATCTTGCGCCGGCTCCGCCAGTACGCCACCCGCCGGCCTATGGGTAGCTCGTCCATCTCCCCATCCCTCCCCCTGCCCGCGTCCGGCTGATCTCCCCCGGTCGACCTGCGCAACGGCCGTCGGTTCTCAGGTTTTCGCTGGTCGCACAGTCTGTACGTCGGCCGTACAGCCAGTTCTCGTAGTTTTCGTGCAAGTTGCATCAGCCGTTCGTCAGCTCAACGAGCGTGGGTTACGGCAGTGACGGCGTTCGACGTGTGGTGTGTGGACAGTTCGGGGGCGGGCGAGAGGGGATGGGACACATGTGGGGGAATGTCGGACCGCGCGTGGCTCACCTGTCGCCGCTGGAACGGGTCCGGCTGCGCCGGGTCGCCGTCCGGTACGCCGCGCACGGCTGGGCGGTGACCCCCGGCGCCTGCCTGGCCAACAGCCGCTTCGTCTGCGGCCGGGCGGGCTGCCCCACGGTCGGCTGCCATCCCGCCCTGGAGAACTGGGAGCACGCGGCGAGCGCCGACCCGGCCCGGGTGGCCACCTGGTGGCGCAGCCGCCCGCACGGGGTGCTGCTGCCCACCGGGCGCGCGTTCGACGTGCTGGAGGTCGCGGCCCACCTGGGCCGGCGGGTCCTCGACACGGTCGCCACCCATCCGGCCGGCTTCGGCGTACGCGGGCCGGTGCTGGTCACCCCCACCGGCCGCTGGATGTTCCTGGTGCGCCCCGGCGACCCGCTGCGCCCGGAGCTGGAGCACTGCTTCCACGTGGTCCGGCACGGTCCCGGCTCGTGGATCCCGGCGCCGCCGACCCGGCTCCCCGAGGGGACGGTCCGCTGGGCGGTCGCCCCCGAGCAGGCCCGCTGGCGGCTGCCCGACTCCTACCTGGTGCAGAACGCGCTCATCGCGGCGTTACGGGCGGCCGGGATCACGCTCGCCCCCGAACTGCTCCCCGGCCAGCTCCCCCTCCCCCGGCGCGGCTGCTGACCGGCCGCCCCCGGGCAGCGACCTCACCGGCGTCGCACTCGTTGTGCCTGCTGAGGGGCGCAGGAGCGCCGGAGCGGGGGTGGAGGATGTCCGAGGACGACGCGGCCCGCCACAGCGGCGGCACCGAGCCACCGCGGCACCGGCGCCGCCCGTACCGCTGGGCCTTCACCCGCCCGTGGGGCACCCGGCCCCGCGGCTCGCGCCCCCGCGGCTCCCGCCCCGCCACCACCCACCGCCCGCTCCGCTGACCCCCCGTCGCGCCCCGTCAGGTGCTCATCGGGAGGGTGCGGGAGTGCAGGAGGCGGGCGTCGTCCGTCACCACGGCGTGTCGCCAGGGGGCGGGCAGGCGGTCCAGCCAGCCGATGCCGGGCTCGCCCATGGCGACGGCGGCGGTGGCGTAGGCGTCGGCGACGCCGAGGTCGGGGCCGACCACGGTGACCGAGCGCAGGCCGACGGCCGGGGCGCCCCGGCGCGGGTCGACGACGTGGTGGCCGCGCTCGTAGACCCCGGAGGTGGCGACCGCCAGGTCGGTGCCGGTCAGCACGAGGCAGGTGGCGGCCGGGTCCCAGGGGTGCCGGACACCGATCCGCCACGGGCCGCCGGTGGCCGCGTGGCCGCGTACCCGGACGTCGCCGCCGGCGTTCAGGCAGTGGTTCGGGGCGCCGGCCTCGACCAGCCGGTCCGAGGCCACCTGCGCCGCCCAGCCCTTGACGTAGCCCGACGGGTCCAGCCGCCCGGTGGCGTACGCGTCGAAGAAGCCGTCGGTGCCGGTCCACAGGTCGGCGCAGCGCTCCAGCACCGTCCGCAGGTCGGCCGACGCCTCGGCCAGCGGCAGCTCGCCCCGGTCCAGGCGGCACACCTCGCTGTCCGCCCGGTAGGTGCTGAACCGCGCGTCCACCTCGCGCAGCCAGGCGAAGGTGCGCTCGACCAGCTCGTGCAGGGTGGCGGCGGGCAGGTCGTCGGCCAGGTCGAGGCTGATCGCCGTACCCATGATCTGCTCGACCCGGCGCAGGCCGGGCCGGGCCGCGGCGGCCACGCTCACGCCTTGTCCAGCGCGGCCTGGAGCGACTGCTTGTAGGCGGTGCTGGTGTAGGTGGCCCCCGAGACGGTGTTCAGGTTGGCGCTCTGCTTGGCGACCACCTCGCCCGAGCTGCCGCTGTAGCGGGCCTGCACGTCGTCGGCGCGCAGGCCCTCCTGCCCGCCGACCGGCATGTCGAGGCCGGTGGCGTCGACGATCCGGCTGCCGCTCAGGGTGATCTGCACCCGCAGGGAGCCGTAGCGGTAGGCGACCGTCGGGCCGGTGACGGTGCGGGTGGTGACCTTCGGCGCCCTCGTGGTGGTCCGCGGCGCGGCGGTGGTGGCCCGGGCGGTGGTGCCGCCGCGGCTGCCGGGGGTGCGGCTGGCGGTCGCCCTGGCAGTCGGCTTCGCCGACGCGCTCGGCCGGGTCGAGGGGGTGCCGCCGCCCGGGGTCGGCTCGGGTGCCGCCGAGCCGCCGGGGGCGACCGGGGCCTCGGCGACCGGCCGGTCCTGGGCGGCCTGGCCGGTTCCGGGGGCGCCCTTGAGCACCACCAGCGCGGTGGTGCCGGCGGCCAGGCCGGTGATCGCGAGGAGCGCGCGACGCATGGGCGGGGCCTCTCTACAGCTCGAAGGTGGCGAGGTGGATCTGCCGGCGCGGCACCCCGGCCCGGCGCAGCACCCGCACGGCCTCCTCGACCAGGCCGCCCGGGCCGCACAGGTAGACGTCGCGTCGGGTCAGATCGGGCACCAGCCGGCGCAGCCCCTCCGGGCTCATCACCTGACGGGGGCCGGGGTCGTCGCGGGAGCCGACCACGTACCAGACCGAGGTGTGCCGGGCCTGGGCGAGCCAGTCCAGCTCGTTGTGCAGCAGCACGTCGGCCGGGGTGCGGGCGCGGTAGATCAGGGCCGCCCCGGGCGGCAGCTCCTCCAGCATGGCCCGCAGCGGGCCGATGCCGCTGCCGCCGGCGATCAACAGGGCCCGTTCCCGGGTCCGGTGCGCCGCCGTGAAGGTGCCGGACGGCCCCTCCGCCCAGACCCGGGTGCCCGGGGTGAGATCCCGCAGGTCGGCGGTGTGCCGGCCGACGACCTTCACGGTGAGCCGCAGCCAGCGGCCGTTGCCGGCCGCGGAGAGCGAGAACGGGTGCGACTGCCACCAGCAGCCGGGGCTGAGGAAGCGCCAGCGGAAGTACTGGCCGCCGAGCAGGTCGATCTGGTTGAGCCGGTGCCCGGTCAGGTAGATCGAGACGGTGTCCGGGCTCTCCGCCACCACGTCGGCGACGCGCAGCCGGTGCCGCAGGTTGAAGCGCAGCGGCGCGATCAGCCGCCCCCACACCAGCGCGGCCACCACCAGCAGGTACGCGGCGATCCAGCCGGTGCGCACCGGGCCCGGCTCGTAGAGCTGGGCGCCGTTGCTGAACTGGTGCCCGTAGCCGAGCAGCAGGGCGAGGTAGCTGGTCAGGTGCAGGTGGTACCAGAGTTCGTAGGGCAGCCGCCGGCGGACGCCCCGGATCGCGGTGCAGCCGACCGCCACCATGATGCCGGTCGCCACGAAGGCGGAGACCATGTCCTCGTAGTGGGTCAGCAGGGCGCCGACCTGGCCGAGGATCGAGTTGCGCTCCAGCCGGGCGTAGCCGACCACCAGCAGCGCCAGGTGGGCGAGGACCGCCACCAGCAGGGTGGCGCCGAGGTCCCGGTGCACCCGGGACAGCCGCTCGCCGCCCAGCCAGCGCTCCAGCACGCCGAGCCGGCTCATCATCAGCACCTGGACCAGCAGCAGGTAGCCGGCGACCAGGCCGGTGATCCGGCCGGCCGCGGTGAGCACGTGGGTGGTGTCCGCCAGCGAGCCGGGCGGGGTGGCGAGCCACCAGGGCAGGACCGCGGCGACCAGGCCGAGCCAGAAGGCGGCGGCCAGGGCCCGCCGCCCACCGGGCCCGCGACGCGGCCGACCCGGGGGTACGGGGGCAGCCGGACGACCGCCGTACGGGGCGGATGCCCCGCTGCGGCGGCCGACGGCCCAGGTGTCCTGATACGTCACGCGTACAGCTTCACGGGGGTGTACTTCTGCCGGGGGAAGACCTTGTCCACCTGCGCGGTCGTGAGTCCGAACCGTCCCTGCGCGACCGACCCGTAGACGTTGAACATGTTGTTGTACTCGGGTACGTCTCCGCTGTCCAGATCGTTCAACCCGTTCCAGGTGCCGAGGAGCGAGCCGGCGAGCTTGCGCCCGGACAGGATGGTGACCACCCCGCCGTGCCCGTGGTCGGTGCCGCCCTGGTTCGAGGCGACCCGCCGGCCGAACTCGCTGGACACCATGACCGTCACGTCGGCGGCCCGGTCGCCGAGGTCGGTGAAGAACGCCGCCATCGCGTTGGCCAGCTCGTTGAGCCGGCGCCAGAGCTGGCCGCCCTCGCGGGTGCCCTGGTTCTCGTGGGTGTCGTAGCCGCCCATGCCGACCGTCGCCACCCGGACGTTCGCCCCGCCCTTGATGAGCTGGGCGAGCTGCTGGAAGGCGTACCCGACGCCCTCGTACTTCACCCCGGCGGCGGCCGCGTACGGCTTCGCGGCGAGCTTCTGCGCGGTGGTCAGCGCACCCATGCCCTCGATCACCGCCTCCTCCACCGGGTGGTTGATCCCGGTGAAGAGGCCACGGATCGCCTTCTCGGTCGCGGCGCGGTACCGGTCGTCGCCGTTGAGCCGCAGCTCCCCGACGTTGTTGAGGGAGATCGCGCCGTTCACGCCGACCAGCGAGCGCGGCAGCGTGCTGCCGATGCCGACGCTGCGGAAGGCGGTGCCCTTGCCGAGGGTGTCGACCAGGCTGTCCAGCCAGCCCCGGCCGCCGGTCTCACCGGGCAGGCCGCCCAGGTTGCAGGCGTCGGCGGCCTGGAAGTGGCTGCGGGACAGCCGCGGGTCGGAGACCGCCGGCACGAAGCCGAGCTGGCCGGCCTTGAGCCACTGCTCCAGTGGGGCGAACGCGCTGGTCAGCTTGAAGCCACGGCCGAGGGCCAGCGAGTCGTTGCCGAGCAGCAGGTCGGGGCGGGTCTTGCTGAGCACCGGGTCGTCGGCCGGGGCGACCAGGCTCAGCCCGTCCAGCCCGCCGTAGAGGAAGACGTGGATCAGGGTGCCGGTCTTCGTCGCCGCGAAGGACGCCGAGGTGGTGACGAACTGAGCGGTGGCCAGGGCGGTCGCGGTGGCCGCGGCGCCGGCCACGAAGGTACGCCGGGTGACGCCCCGGCCGTCCTGCTGGGCCTCCTCCAGCTCCTCCAGCCGGCGGTACCGGTCCGCCTCGGCGGCGTTCTCGGCCGCGACGATGTCCGCCTCCGCGCGCAGCAGCGCCTCGGCCGGGTTGTCGGCCAGCCGCCGCAGGTCGGGGCATTCGGGGTGCAGGGGGTACGGGTTCACGGTCATCTCCATCGAATGCCTCACCGGAGGTGGTGCTGGGGGGACGCGAGGATCGTCCGCGCGACCGCGGCGATGGCCCCGTTGAAGGTGGCGTCGACCTTGGTGCCGGCCGACACCCCGGCGACGCCGAGCACGAGGGCCTTCTCCTTGGCGCTCAGCTTCTGGTGCACGAGCCGCTGGGCCAGCGCGTCCACGTACGCCCCGGCGGCCGCCGGCGGCTTCGCCACCAGCTTCTCCGGCCGGACATAGGTGAACTGCTTGCGGTAGGCGGCGATCAGGTCGCCGGCCTCGTTCCAGCCGTCGACCATGGTGCCGGCGGAGGTCCAGGCCACGTAGACGTCGGCGTAGCCGTCCGGGGTGGGCTTGCCCATCGGGTACTGGCCCAGCTCGCGCAGCTTGTCCTGGATCTGCCGCAGCCCCTGGGCGAACGGGGTGCGCCGCTTGTCGCCGTCGAAGCCCGCGGACGCCTCCGGCCCGACGCCCAGCGACCGGTAGGTGGCGACCAGGTACTCCATCGGGCGGCGGACCTTCTGCCCGACCGAGGCCCAGAACTCCGAGGAGCTGAACAGCGTGGCCAGCACCGGCCGGATCTGCCCCTTGTTGGTCGTGTACGCCTTGGCCAGCCGGTCGACCAGGGACTTCGGCGGGGTGTCCGAGACGAACCGGGTGGCGAGGCTGCTTGCCACGTACCGCGCGGTCGACGCGTGCAGCGCGATGTAGGTGATGTACTGGTCGATCACCTTGTCGGCGACCTTCGGGTCGGCCGAGTTGTTCGCGTGGCTGAACCCGAGGATCTTCACCTTGCCGAGGTAGTGCCGCTCCGGGAAGAACCGGTACCTGCCGTCGGCGACACCCCGCCCGGTCTGCAGCATGGCGGCCTGGCGGACGTCCTTCTCGGTGTAGCCGCCGTCGACGCCGACCGAGTAGAGCTCCAGGTTCTCCCGAGCCAGGTTCTCGTTGACCGCGTCCTTGCGCGAGTCGGTCTGGTTCAGGTAGATGAGCAGCGCCGGATGCTTGTTGGCGGCCACCAGCATCTCGGGGTAGCTGCCCAGCGCGTGCTTGCGGATGACGTCCTGGTCGAAGGAGTTGCGGTAGATCTCGCCGCCGTCGAAGTCGGCGGCCACGTGCAGGAAGTCGTTCCAGAAGTCGACCATCACTTCGAAGAGCTGGCGGTCCGACCAGATCTGCCGGGCGATGGTGGCGTCCACCGTCTCCCGCTCCGGCTGGGCGCCCCGCTCGTTGAGCTGGTCCCGCTGGTCGCGCAGCTGGGTCGGGGTCAGTTTGAGGGTGGGCAGCTCGGCCAGCTTCAACTCGGCCTTCGTCGGCACGATCTTCTCCGGCTGGAGCTGCTGGCGCAGCCAGTCGTCGATGCCGAGCCGCTTGATGTCGGCGAGCACCTTCGGCGTCGCGCCGAACGTGGTCCGGCTGGCCAGGTGGCGGATCGGGTCCTTGGCGAGCACCGTCTTGACGGTCACCTGCGTGGCCGCCGCGGCGGCCGCCGGGCTGGCGAAGACGCGGCCACCGGACGGGGCGTTGCGCTTGAGCGCCGCGCCGGCCCGGGAGCCCATGTAGCTCTCGTTCTGCTCCGTGTAGGTGCGCACCGTGCTGGGCTGCTGGCCGCTCGGGCGGGCGGCGGTGCCGTCGGTGACCACCGTGCCGGTCGCGTCGCCGGCCACCGGGGCGTCGGAGAACAGACCCCGGATCTGCGGCGACAGGAGGGCGGCGCCACCGGCGACCACCGCGGCGCCGCCGAGCGCGGCGAGGGCCCGCCGCCGGCCGCGGCGCGGCTCGCCGTCGTCGTCCAGGTTGGGCAGTCCCGGACCGGGCGGCGGGGCGTACCCGCCGGGCTGCTGGGGGTAGCCACCGGCGAAGCCGTCGGGCCCGACCCACTGCGGGCCGGCCGCCGGAGGCGCCTGCGTGGCGTAGCCGCCGGGACCGGCGTACGGCATGGCGTTGTCGCGGTACCCGTCCGGATGGGGGTGCTGGTATCCGTCCCAGCCGCGGTCGTCCCGGGGTCGACGCGGTGGCACGTTCAGGTCGGCCATGTAGCTTCCCGTTTTCTTCGAGCGCCGGCACGCCTGCCACCCAGGGGGTGGGCGGAGGGGCGGCGACGGTTGCCGGAGGAGTTGCTACGGGAAAGTAGCCACGCGCCTCCGGGTGCTCAAGGCACGCCGACGGCGACCGTGAGGGCACTTAAGACGGTGCTCAGGCCGCCTGCCCGGCGGCTGGTGCGAACGTCCCGGCCCCGCGGCGTCCGGAGCAGGGCCGACCCGGGCGGTCCCCGCCCGGACGTGACGTTTCCGCCCGTCGCGACGCTGCAGGAGGCGTTCAACCGCTGAGGGAAACTTAAGGCACGGATAAGCCTGTGCTGAGGTCGCCGACCGGTGCGTCCGAGCCTGTCCGACCCCGCCGAAAGTAGCGGTGGGAGCAGCGCGTGACCCGCCTCCGTTTCGGGTATGCCGCCGAACCGCTGAAGCCGTGAGGGGAAGGCACCGCCATGCTCAGCAAAGAGGATCAGCGCAGGTTCGAACAGATCACCCGCCAGCTGCGGGAAAGTGACCCGCAGTTCTTCGCCCGGCTCGACCACCGGGCCCGGGGCCGCCGAGGCCGGTACCTGATGCTGTTGACGATCGTGCTGTGGGCCTCGCTGCCGGCGATGACCGTACTGGCCGGGCGGCTGGCCGGCGCGATCTGCGCCGTGGTGCTGGTCGCCAACGCCGGCCTCATGTGGCGGTTCCGCCGACGCTGGCTATGACCGCGGCGCCGCCGGCGACGGTCAGCCCGGGTCGCCCGACCCGGCCTCACCGCGACCGAACTCCCGGTACGCCCGGCGGAGCCGCTCGACGAGGCCCGGGCCGCCGATCGCGGCCCCCGGCGGGCCGAGCTGGCGCAGCAGCAGCTCCGGTCCGGTGGCCAGGGTGGGCGGCCGGTCCGGCAACGCCACCGGGGACACCCAGAACCGGTCGACCTCGTCGTCCGGCGGGATCGCCGGCAGCCCCACCAGCACCCGTCCCGCGCCGGCCACGGGCGGCGCCGGCACGGAGTCCGCGTCCGCCGGCGCGACCGGCCCGTCCGGGGCCGTCGCCGGGCCGGCCGGTGCGCCGCCGGGGGTGGC
Source organism: Micromonospora sp. NPDC005299 (assembly GCF_042872345.1). Classification (NCBI taxonomy): domain Bacteria; kingdom Bacillati; phylum Actinomycetota; class Actinomycetes; order Micromonosporales; family Micromonosporaceae; genus Micromonospora; species Micromonospora sp. NPDC005299. The sequence continues at coordinate 284,907 of NZ_JBIAKG010000008.1, read as the reverse complement.
GGCGCCGCGCAGCGTACGCAGCCGGTCGAGCAGCTCGCCCCGGGACCGCCCACGCCAGTGCAGGAGCTGGAACGGATCGGCGTCGAACGCCTCCGCGAGCAGGTAGAAGGTCGCCGCGAGGTGCTTGCACGGCACCGCGAAGTCGGGGCAGCCGCAGTGCTGGCCCAGCTCGCCGACGGTGGCCGGGAAGAGCGGCGCGCCCGCCGCGGCGAACAGTTCCTCCAGCTCCGCCGGCAGGTCACCGGCGAGCAGCCGGGCGCTGAAGAACGCCTGCCCGGCCAGCTCCGCCTCGATCCGCTCCCACACCCCGTCCGGGTACGTGGCCAGCCCGATCCGCACCGGGTAGGGATCCGGCCGGGACCCCTGCACGGTGGCGGTGACCAGCCCGGGGGCGACGTCCAGCCGGAGCACCTGCCCCCGGCGCGCGTACGCCCGGCCCCGGGTGAGCCGGGTGCCGAGCGCGAAGGACTCCAGCACCTCCAGGAAGCGGCGGGACCACCAGGAGCGCCCGATCGCGCCCTTCGTGCTGCGCGCCTTCAGCCCGCCCTCCACCCGCCGGGGCGGCCCGAACTCGGCGAAGCGCGATCCTCCGTCCGGTGTGGTCACTCGACCACCGCCCCGGACTCCAGCGCGAACAGCTCGCGCAGGGTGTCGGTGGACAGCTCGGTGACCCACTGCTCGCCGCTGCCCACCACCCGCTGGGCCAGGCTCCGCTTGTCGGCGATCATGGCGGCGACCTTCTCCTCCACCGTGCCGGCGCAGACGAACTTGCGGACCTGCACCCGGCGGCGCTGGCCGATCCGGAACGCCCGGTCGGTGGCCTGGTCCTCGACGGCCGGGTTCCACCAGCGGTCCACGTGCACCACGTGGTTCGCCGCGGTCAGGGTGAGCCCGGTGCCGCCGGCCTTGAGGGAGAGCACGAAGAGCGGCGGGCCCGCGGCGGACTGGAAGCGGGTCACCATGGCGTCCCTCTCCGCCTTGCCCACCCCGCCGTGCAGGAGCAGCACCTCCCGACCAGTACGCGCCGACAGGTGGCCGCGCAGCATCCCGCCGAACTCGGCGTACTGGGTGAAGAGCAGGGCCTTCTCCCCCGCCGCCAGCACCTCGTCGACGATCTCCTCCAGCCGTTCCAGCTTGCCGGAGCGCCCGGGCAGGGCGGAGCCGTCGTGCAGCAGCTGGGCGGGGTGGTTGCAGACCTGCTTGAGCCGGGTCATGGTGGCCAGCACCAGCCCGCGGCGTTCGATGCCGTCGCTGGACTCGATCTTCGCCATCATGTCGTCGACCACCGCCCGGTAGAGCGCCGCCTGCTCGGCGGTGAGGTTGCAGACCACCTCCATCTCCAGCTTCTCGGGCAGGTCGGTGATGATCGACGGGTCGGTCTTGAGCCGGCGGAGCACGAACGGGCCGGTGATCCGGCGCAACCGCTCGGCCACCTCGGCGTCGCCGTGCCGCTCGATCGGCTCGGCGAACGTCTTCTTGAAGGTGGCGGCCGGTCCGAGCAGGCCCGGGTTGGCGAACTGCATGATGGACCAGAGGTCGGCGAGCCGGTTCTCCACCGGCGTGCCGGTGACCGCGACCCGGTGCCGCGCGGGCAGCGACCGCACCGCCTCGGCCTGCCGGGTGGAGGCGTTCTTGATCGCCTGCGCCTCGTCCACCACCACCCGGTGCCAGTCGATCCCGGCCAGCTCGTACGCGTCCCGCGCGGCCACCGAGTAGGTGGTCAGCACCAGGTCGGCGGCGTGCACGGCGGCGGCGAACGCCTCGCCGCGGGCCCGTTCGGCGCCGTGGTGCACGTGGATCCGCAGCTCCGGGGCGAACGTCGCCGCCTCCCGCTGCCAGTTGCCGACCAGCGACATCGGACAGACCAGCAGCGTGGGCCCGGCCGCCGGCGGGTCCCCGGCGAGCAGCGCGAGCAGCTGCACGGTCTTGCCCAGCCCCATGTCGTCGGCGAGGATCCCGCCCAGCCCGAGGGACTGGAGGAAGGCCAGCCAGGCCAGCCCCCGCCGCTGGTACGGCCGCAGCGTCCCGACGAACCCGGGCGGCGGGTCGGCCGGGGTGAGCCGCCGCTCCGCCTCCCCGGCCAGCAGCTCGCCCAGCGCGCCGTCGGCGGCCACCTCCAGCACCGGCAGCTCGCCGGGCCGGTCGGCCCCGGCCAGCCCCATCCGCAGCAGGTCGGCCACGGTCAGCTCGCCCGAGGAGCGGAGCAGCCGCAGCCCGGCTTCGAGCCGCTGCGGGTCCAGCTCGACCCAGCGGCCGCGCAGCCGGACCAGCGGCGACTTCAGCTCGGCCAGGGAGGCCAGCTCCTCGGCGGTCAGCGGCTGGTCGCCGAGGGCCACCTCCCAGCGGTAGTCGACCAGGGCGTCCATCCCGAGCCCCCCGGCGGCGACGGCCACCGTGCCGGGCGCGGTCCGACTGCGCGCCCGCAGCCGCGCGCCGAGACGGGAGGAGGAGCGCCGCCACCAGGAGGGCAGCAGCACCCCGAAGCCCGCCCCGTGCAGCACCGGCGCCCCCTCCCGGAGGAACCGGTGCGCGCCGTCGGCGTCCAGCTCCATCCCCTCCGGGGCGGCGGTGCGCAGTGCGGCGTCCAGCTCGGGCCAGAGCCGGCTGGCCCGGCCCAGCTCGGCCAGCAGGGTCTCCTGCGGGTCGACGCCACGGGCGGCGAGCGCAGGCGCCGGCCGCTGCCAGATGTGCGCCGCGTCGACCACGAGCCCCGGCTCGTCGGTCGGGTGCAGGCCGAACTCGACCCGCCAGACGTCGCCCTCGACCAGTTCGGCCACCGGGTCGGCGGCCGGCTCGACCAGGCGGAACGCGGCCCGCACCGGGCCGCCGGCGGCGTCGCGCTGCCAGGCGTCCAGCTCGGCCCGCAGGGTGTCCAGGGCGGCCGGCTCGGCGGCGAAGGCACGCTCCGGGCCGGTGAGCGCGGCCAGCCAGGGCGGCACGGGCCCGCCCGGGCGCATGCCCCGGGGCAGCCGGGTGTCGGCGAGAGCGGCCCGGGCGGCGGCGTCGACCAGCGCATCCAGCACCTCGGCCACCAGCTCCCCCGGCTCGGCCCCGCCCACCGCGATCACGGCTCCCCCCGCGACCGGGCGCCACTCGCGGGCGGCGCGGGCGGCCGGGGGCAGGGCGAGGGCCAGCGAGCGGGCCCAGGCCGCGTCCGTGCCGGTGAGCAGCGGACGCCAGAGGGCCCACGCGGTCACCACGTCCGAGTCGTCGACCGCGCGCAGGCCCCGCCGGCCGTCCTCGGCACGGATCGCGTCCTCGGCCGGGGCCGTGCCTGGCCCGGATCGCCGCTCGTCCGGGCCGGAGGCGGTGGTGTCGGGGGCTGCGTCCGAGACCCCGGGCAGCACCCGGCCGCGGGTCACCAGGTCGGCGGCGAAGTCGGCCAGCTCGGCCAGGTGGCGCAGGCTCGCCCCGGCCACCGCCTCCCCCGGTTCGAGCGCCCGGAGCAGGGCGAACGCGGCGTCCGGGGCGTACACCAGGGCGGGGGCGCGCCAGCCGGCGCGGGTGACCGGGCCGCGGACCGGTTCCCCGACGGTGGTCCGGACCAGCTCGGGTGAGTCCAGCGGCGAGCTGGCCCGGGTGGGCAGGTCGAGCAGCACGGAGGCCGGCACGCCCGGCGGGCCGCCGAGCGCCGCGGCCAGGGCGGCGTGGTCGGCGGCGAAGGGGTGCGGCCGCTCGCGCGGGGCGCGGCCCGACCGGCGGGGCGCGCGGGCCGGCAGGGTGCTGTCCTCGGCCCAGACGGCCAGCCCACGGCCGGACAGCCACAACCCGTGGATGACCCGCACGCACTCCCCCTCGACGACGCCCGGGGCCAGGATAGGCGGCCGGTGCGGACTACTGTCGGCGCCATGGTCGATCTGCTCGTGATCGGCGGGTTGGGCGTGGACATCCGCGCCCAGGTGCCCGCCCTGCCGCTGCCGGCCGCCGACTCGCTGGCGGTGCCCCCGATCGAGCTGCGGGTCGGCAACACGGGGGCCGGGGTGGCGCTGGCCGCGCACGCCCTCGGCCTGCGGGTGGCGCTGGTCGACGTGCTCGGCGCCGACCCGGCCGGTGACGTGGTCCGGGCGGCGCTGGCCCGCACCTCGGTACGTGCCGTGCTGGCCGACGCGCCGGCCGGCACCCGCCGCTCGGTGAACATGGTCGACCCGGCCGGCCGCCGGATGTCCCTCTACGACCCGCGCCCGTGGTCCGGCCCGGCGCCGTTCGCCGAGGCGCAGCTGGCCGGGCTGGTACGCGGGGCGGCACACGTGCACGTGTCGATCATGGACTGGGCCCGGGCCGTCCTGCCCACCCTGCGGGCCGCCCTCGGCGCCGGTGTGTCTCTCTCCACCGACCTGCACGACTGGGACGGCGAGAACGACTACCACCGGCCCTTCGCCGACGCGGCCGACCTGGTCTTCGTCAGCGACGTCCGGCTGGGCGACCGGGTCGGGAAGGTGGCGGCCGGGCTGGCGCGGCGGACGGTGCTGGTGACCGGTGGCGCGGCCGGCGCGACCCTGCACGGCCCGGACACGCCGCCGGTCCACGTGCCGGCCACCACCCCGCCGGCGGCCGTGGTCGACACCAACGGCGCGGGCGACGCGTTCGCCGCCGGCCTGATCGCCGCCCGGCTGCGCGGCGCCACCCCGCTCGACGCGGCCCGCTACGCCGCCCGGGTGGCCGCGGCCGCCTGCACCCACGACGGCATGGAGTATCCGGCCGGCCTGCTGCCCCGGGACTGAGCCCGGTCAGATCGCCCCCGTCTCGCCGTCGGTCAGCTCCCGCAGGATGTCGGCGTGCCCGGCGTGCCGGGCGGTCTCCTCGACGAGGTGCACCAGCACCCAGCGCAGCGACACCTCGCCGAGCTGCGGGTGCGGCACCACGTGGTCGAGGTCGAACCGGGCGGCGACGGCCCGGGAGCGGGCGCAGGCGGCCCGGTAGGCGGCGGCCAGCCCGTCGACGGTCTCGCCCGGGTCGAGCGTGAAGCTGGCCTCGGCCTCCGCCTCGCTGGTGAGGTAGACGTCGCCGGGCTCGGGGGCGAACAGACAGGGCAGCCAGTTCCGCTCCACCAGGGCGAGGTGTTTGAGCAGCCCGGCGAGGGTGGTGCGGGAGGGCACCAGGCGGCGGGCGGCCTCGGCGTCGGAGAGGCCGCGTGCCTTGCGCAGCACCGTGTCCCGGTGGAAGTCGAGAAACGATTCGAGGATGGCCCGTTCGTCGCCCGTGCGGGCGAGGACCGGACCGAGGGTGGGGTCGATCGTTGGTTCCGCCATCCCCGGACCCTAATCGCCGGGACCGGCGGCCCGCTGCCCCCGCATCCCGCTGCGCAGCGGCGATCCCCGGGGCAGGATGGGCGCATGGCATCCACGGTGCAGATCCCCCTGATGGGCGGCACGGCCGACGGCGAGACCGTCACCGTCGAGCTGGACAGCAACGGACGCCCGCCGCTGACCCACCACCACGTCGGGCCGGAGGGACTGGCGCACGCCCAGATCTACGAGCTGCAGTCGGACGACCAGCACGACCGCGGGTGGGTCTACACGTTTCGGGGGCCGGCGGCCTGACGTCGCTCAGGCCGTGACCCTGGTCTGCGTCCGCGACCGGATGCTCTCCAGCACACCACGGGTGACCTGGGAGGTGCCCCGCGCCTGCTCGCACACGGCGGCCACCCGCCGGGCGGTCTCGTCGGCCCGCGCGTCGCGCTCGTCCCACAACCGGTCCACCTCGGCCAGCAGCGGGCCCTCCACCTCACGCTCCACGCCGCGCAGCGCCGGCACCCCGAGCCGCTGGGCCAGGTCGAAGACCTTTCCGGCGTACGGCAGGGGCAGGAACGGGGTGCCCATCATGGCCGCGAAGATCAGGAAATGCAGGCGCATGCCGACCGCGAGGTCGAAGTGCTTCATGAGGCCGAGCACCTGCCGGGGCGAGTAGTCGTTGTGCAGGATCCGGCCCCGCTCGGCGGCGATCATGTGCGACATCACGCCGTGCGAGTGCCGGATGTCGTCGCGTTCCATCGGCACGAAGAGCACGTACGCGTCGATCCGGTGCACCAGGAAGTCACTGATCTGGGCGAGCAGGCGGTGGTAGCCGTCGACGTCGAGGCGTTCCGCCGCCCGGCCCGGTTCGCGGACGCTCAGCCCGACCAGCTGCTTGCCGGCCGGCACGCCCTCCTCGCGAAGCCAGCTCTCCGGGAACTCCTCCGGCGTGAGCAGGAACGCCGGGTCGGCGGTGACGGTGATGGGGTTCAGCAGCCCGGCCTCCTCCAGCACCATCCGGGACTCCTGGTCGCGCACGGTCACCTCGGTGGCCTGGCCCAGGGTCTCCCGCACCATCACGCTGTCCACCGCGTCGCCGAGGGGGCCCACCCCGACCGCGTAGGTGAGCAGCGGCAGGCCGCGCTCCTGGGCCACCCGGACCACCCGCAGGTAGCGCCGGGCCTCCTTGTCGTAAAGGATCCCGCCGCCGCCGAGCACGAGCAGGTCGAGTTGGGCCAGGACCGCCGCCGAGTCGACCCGGCTGACGCCCTCCCAGGGCACCGCCTCCACGTCCGGGTGCTCCAGTGCGGTGTGCGCCGGGTTCCGGGAGAAGACGATGATCCGGGCGTTCGGCTCCTGCTGCCGCAGGTCGGCCAGGAGGCCGGTGAGGATTGCTTCGTCGCCGAGGTTGCGACCGCCGTACGAGCCGAGCACACCGATGGTCAGTCCGGCGCCATCCGTCATCGTCGCTCCTCCCCAGGTGCGTCCCGGCCCGCGTTCCCCGCGGGCTGGGGTACATGCCTGCGGCGGCCCCTGCCGAAACCGGACAGCCGGTCGGGAAGTTCTCCGCTAGCGTTTGCGCCCGCGGTGGAGGGTTCGCGGCGGGACAGGAGGGCGAGATGGCAAGGCTGTCAGCCCCCAAGCTGCGTAACGCGCGACTCTGGTTGCTGCTGGTGGGTGTCCGCAGTCGGTGGCAGTTGCGGCTCGCGCTGGCCCGGAACCGGTGGACCTGGTACGCGGCCCTGGTCAGTTTCCTGCTCGGCCTGCTGGGGCTGGTGTCGACTCCGCTCGGATCGGTGCCGGCGTTGCTGGCCGGGTTGGCCGGGGTGCTGCTGTCCGTGATCCTGCTGGCACCGGAATGGGCGGCCCTGCGCCGGGGCAGCGTGGCGCTCGTGCGGAGCCGAACGACACCCACACCGCCCGTGGTGGCCCCGGCCGGCCTGGTCCGGCTTCCCACCGACCGGAGCGAGGTGGCGTGGTGCCGGCCCGACGTGGACGAGGCCCTGCACGACGCCCCCGCGGGCTATTTCTGGACGGCCGACCGCCACGTGTTGCCGAAGCGGGTGGCCGCCCACACCGGAGCGATCCTGGCCGCCCGGGTCCGCCGCGGCACGATGTTCAACGGGCGGCTGATCCGCCAGAACGACGAATTGACGCCGCAACTGCTTCGGACCGGCAAGGTCCGGTTGAGCGGCACCGACTACTACTCCCTGATCTGCTCCAACTACCTCTTCGGGTGGCGGGTGGTGGACCGCCGGACCGGCACGGTCCACCTGGACGGCAGCCGGCTGCCCTACGCGGAGGACGGGCGGCTGTTGACACTCTCCGAGAGCAGGCTGGCGAACGTCATCGGGGTGTCCACGCTCGCGGTGACCACTGACCGGAAGCTCGTGCTGTGCTGGCAGCAGCCCAAGGCCACGGTGAGCGGCGGTGGGCTCGCCGCGCCGGCGGGCTCGGGCTCGGTGGATCTGACCGATGTGCACGACCGACCCCCGGAGGAATCCTTCGTCGAGTTCCTGGCCGCCGCCATGCGCCGGGAGCTGATGGAGGAGAGCCATCTCGCCCCGCACCAGCTCGGCCGGACCTCGGTGCTGGGTTACTTCCGGTGGCTCAACCGGGGCGCCAAGCCGGAGTACGTGGGCCTGACCATGCTCGCCGTCTCCTCGGACGATCTCCACGACACCGACGTGCGGCTGGTGGAGACGCCGTACGTCCAGCGCCTGACCGTCGACTGCCAGATAGACCTGGAACGGCTCCGCCGTGACCCGGACTCCCTGGACTGCCTGCCGGAGGACGTGGCGGCCGGCGCTTCGATGCCCCTCTACATGGGTCTACGGGCCCTCGGTGCGGCGCTGCGCCGGGACGACGAGCGGGTCCGGCACCTGCGCGGGCCCTCGGCCGGGTCCCAGACCGCCGGGTCCTCCCGCGACGCCGGGTAGCTCGGACTCCTCGCCGGTCGGCCGTCGGCCCGGGACCCTGCGGCAGCCTGCCCGGACTCGGCTCAGCTCCGGCGCCCGGCCTCGCCGACCAGACGGGAGACCAGGGCGGAGACCACCTGGTCGACGTCGAACCCGGCGTCGATCGAGGTGGTGAGCAGGTCGAGCAGGAGCCCGTCGACCGCATAGTGCAGCAGGGCGATCTCGAAGGCGCCGCCGGGCAGCCCGGCCGCGACGTGGAAGGCGACGTCGTCGGCGTACCCCCGGCGCAGCACGTCGCCGAGCGCGGCCCGCAGCTCGGGCCGGCGGGAGGCCTCCAGCCGCAGTTCGAACAGGGCCCGGATGAGGTCGGGCTCGCGGGTGGTGCGCTCGACGATGTAGCGCAGGTAGTCGGTGACCAGCGCGAGCGAGGGCTCGCGCCCGCCGAGGTCGGCCAGCACCGCCGGGTCGGGCGCCATCCGGTCGAAGATCCGTTCGGCCAGCGCGGCGAGCAGCGCCGCCCGGGACGGGAAGTAGTTGGAGGCGGTGCCGGTGGGCACGCCCGCCTCGGCGTCCACCGCCCGGTGGGTCAGCCCCCGCGCCCCGGCGGCGGCGAGGACCCGCAACCCGGCGTCGGCGAGCAGGGTACGGCGTTCCGGATTCCTGGCCATGGCAGCACCCTAGCAATAACCACGACAGGTGTTGTACATTCTCATCCGACCACGACAGCCGTCGTGGTTGATCCCGGACATCGGAGTCGGTTTGCGCAAGCTCGTGTACTACGTCGCCAGCACCCTCGACGGCTTCATCGCCGCCCCCGACGGGTCCTACGACTTCTTCCCGCTGGAGCCCGACGTGGCGGCCCACCTGACCGCCGAGTGGCCCCAGACCTTCCCCACGTTCGCCCACGCCCAGCTCGGCATCGCCTCGCCGCCGGCCGGCCGCTTCGACGCCGTGCTCATGGGCCGGGCCACCTACGACCCGGCGCTGAAGCTCGGCGTCGCCAGCCCCTACGCGCACCTCAAGCAGTACGTCTTCAGCCGCTCGCTGCCCCCGTCGGACGACCCGCAGGTCGAGATCGTCGCCGGCGACCCCGTGGCCTTCGTCCGCGAGCTGAAGGAGCAGCCCGGCAGCGACATCTGGCTCTGCGGCGGTGGGCAGCTCGCCGGGCAACTCCTCGACGAGGTCGACGAGCTGGTGGTCAAGCTCAACCCGGTCGTGGCCGGCAGCGGCATCCCGCTGGCCGACCGGGGATTCACGCCGACCCGGTTCACCCTGGCCGGGGCCCGGTCGTTCGACACCGGCGTGGTGGTGCTCCGCTACACCGCCGGGGCGCGGTAATCGGTTGCCGCGGCCGGGCGGCGTCGCGCACGGTGGGGCGGTGACCAGCCTGACGAAGAGCCGGATCCGCTGGGCCGACCTGCCCGGGCCGGTCCGCGCCGCGGTCGAGGAGATCCTCGGCGACCGGGTGGTGGCGGCGGAGTCGCAGCACGGCGGCTTCTCCCCCGGCACCGCCGACCGGGTGCGCACCGCCGGTGGCGGGCGGGCCTTCGTCAAGGCGGTCAGTCCGGCCCAGAACGACCGCAGCCCCACGCTGCACCGGGCGGAGGCGCGGATCGCCGCCGCGCTGCCGCCGGCCGCGCCGGCGCCCCGGCTGCTCGGCAGCCACGACGACGGCGACTGGATCGCGCTGGTCTTCACCGACGTCGAGGGCCGCCACCCGGTCACTCCGTGGGACGCCGGCGAGCTGGCCGCCGTGCTGTCCACCCTGGAGGCGATGGCCGCGGTGCTCACCCCGGCCCCCGCCGCGGTGGTCACCACCGCGACCGAGCAACTCGGGTACGACTTCGGCGGCTGGCGGCGGCTCGCCGACGACCCGACCGCCGACCTTGACCCGTGGGCCCGGGCCCGGCTGCCCGAGCTGTGCGCGGCCGCCGACCGGGGGCTGGCCGCGCTGACCGGCGACACCCTCTGCCATCTCGACATCCGGGCCGACAACCTGCTGATCGGCCCGGACGGCACGGTCACCGTGGTCGACTGGCCGTGGGCGTGCCGCGGGCCGGCCTGGCTGGACAGCCTGCTGGTCCTGGTCAACGTGCAGGTGTACGGCGCTCACGACCCGGGGCCGCTGCTGGCCGCCCTGCCGCTCGCCACCGAGGTGGACCCGGCCGACCTGACCGGGGTGCTGGCCGGGTTCACCGGCTTCTTCCTGGACGGCGCCCGCCAGCCGCCCCCGCCCGGCATCCCCACGGTCCGGGCGTTCCAGCGGTTGCAGGGCGACGCGCTGCTCCCCTGGCTCGCCCGCCGGCTGGGCTGAGAATCCGGGGCGGCGTCAGGCCCGCTTCGCGAAGGCCACGAAGGCGCGCCAGGTCCGCGGAGTGAAGGTGAGCACGGCACCGGCCGGGTCCTTGCTGTCCCGCACGCCGACCACGCCGGGCAGATTGTCGGCCACCTCGACGCAGGCGCCACCGTTCGATCCCGAGCGGGTCGACTTACGCCACCGGGCACCGGTCAGATCCATGATCGCGCCACCTCCTTGATGAGGTCGAGGGACTGTCGGCGGGACAGGGCTTCTCCCCGGACCGCCTCCCAGTGCCGATGCAAGCTGGCAATGTCCTCGGTCCGGTGCATCACCTGCGCGCGGATCTGCTGGTCGAGATACGCGACCACCGAGCCATCGCTCAGGCTGGCGAGGATGAAGCCGCCCTGCAACGCAGGGTAGAGCCCGGCTTCCTCCGGCACCACCAGGATCTGCACGTGTGGCAGCTCGGCCATCTTCACCAGATGGGCGAGTTGCTGACCCATGAGCGTCGCGTGCCCCCGGAGGGGGCGACGGAGCACCATGACGTCGAGGACGGCGACGAGCGGGCACGGGTCCTCCTCCCGGGTGAGGATCGCCTGCCGTCCGAGCCGGGAACCGACCCGCTGCTCGATCTTCTCGGCACTCAGCATGCTGTCCGCCAGCGTCATCCGTGCGTATGCCTCGGTTTGGAGGATGCCCGGAACGTAGGCCGGCTCGTACCAGCGAAACAGGTTGGCCGCCCGTTCGTCGTCGATCCATGGGCGCATCCATGGTGGGGCTCCCTGGACGAGCGAGGCGTGGCGGAGCAGTCGGCCGAACATTCCGCCCGTGCTCAGCGCCTGGTCCATCGCGGCCAGATAGTCAGCCTTCGGCGCGCGCTGCCCCGTCTCCGCGCCGGACACATGGGACGCCGAGTAATTGATCAGTTTTGGCCAGATCCTCCTGGCTCAGTCCGGCCTGGAGGCGGGCCTGGCGCAGCTCACCGGCAATGAAGTCCCACCATGACCCGCCCATGCTCTCCCCTGTCTCCACCCAGTTCCGCGCACGGCTTCCCACGCTCTCCCGCGCCCGGCTCCGGCCCTGCTCAGCGAGCACCCAGAGCGACCGAAACCCTTCCGAGGGTAGTGCCGTCCTCAACAGACTGTCACCGGTGGGCCGCCTCCCGTCCGGCCCGCCACCGGGGCCGCCCCCGAGTCCCCCGATGTCGGGGGCGGCCCCACCCCGGATCCCGTGACAAGGAAGGTCGTGATGAGCGGCGCGAAGCTTCCCGTACCCCGGCTCGGGCCGCATCCGGACCGGCCGCGCGCCTATCCGCCGGACCGGCCGCCGCACCTGCCGCTGCGCCCGCTCTGGCTCTGCCGGGCCTGCGGGTCGCCGTGGCCGTGCGCCCAGGCCCGGCTGCTGCTCAAGGTCGAGTACGCCGATCAGCCGGTCGACCTGGCCGTCTACCTGTCCGGGCTCTACCACGAGGCGACCCACGACCTGTTCCGGCTCAACCCGCACGACGGGCCCACGCCGCGCGAGCTGTTCGAGCGGTTCGTGGCGTGGGGGCCGTACCGGCGGGGCGTGGTCGAATGACCGCCTCAACCATCGGCCGGGTGGGCGGCGTTCGTAGAGGCGAGGGGGTGGGCATGTCGGAGACGTTCCACGAGTTCGTGGTGCAGCGGTCGCCCGCGCTGTCGCGGACCGCGTACCTGCTGACCGGCGACCACCAGCACGCCGAGGACCTGTTGCAGAGCGCGCTGGCCCGGACGTACCGGCACTGGCGGCGGATCCGCGACGGGGACCCGGAGGCGTACGTGCGCCGGGTCATGTACCACCAGCAGGTCTCGTGGTGGCGCCGGCGGCGGATCGCGGAACGGCTGGACGCGACGCCGGTCGAGCGGGGCGCCGGCGACCACAGCGAGGACACCGCGCTGCGGCTCAGCGTGGTGGCCGCGCTGCGCCGGCTCACCGCCCGGCAGCGGGCCGTGGTGGTGCTCCGCTACTACGAGGACCTGACCGAGGCGCAGGTGGCCGAGGTGCTCGGCTGCTCGGTGGGCACGGTGAAGCGGCACGGGCACGACGCCGTGCGCCGGCTCCGCGTCCTCGTCCCCGACCTGTGGGAGCCGACGCCGGAGAGGAGCGGGCGATGAGCGTACGGCTGCGGGAGGCCCTGCGGGAGGCGGCGGCCGAGGTGCCCGCGTACCCGGTGCACGACCGGGCGGTGCGGACCGCGCGGCGCACCCGCTGGCGGATGGCGGCGGCGGTCGCGGCGGTGCTGGTGCTGGCGGCGCTCGTGCCGCTGGCGGTACGCGGTGGCGAGCGGCCGGCGATCGCGCCGGCGGGCGTGGACGGTCCCGCGCTGCCCGACCGGATCGGGTTGCCGGGGTTCGGCACGCTGCGCGCGACCGACCGGCCCCGGCTCGGGCCGGCGTCGGTCGTGTTCAGCGGGCAGGCGCGCGGGCTCACCGGGCTGCTCGACGAGGACGGCACCGTCGGCATCGTCGGCGCCGACGCGGACCGCTACCGGACCTGGAAGGTCGGCCACGAGGCGCCGGCCGGTGAGCAGGTGCTGCTCTCCCCCGACGGGCGGCGGATCGCCGTGCCGGCCGGCTCGTCCGAGCACCCCGGGATCGACCTGGTCGATCTGGTGGACGGGACGGTCCGGCGGCTGCCCAGCCCCAGGCAGGGCAGCACGCTGACCGAGCCGGCCGGCTGGACGCCGGACGGGACCGCGCTGGTGGTCCGGGACACCACGCCGACCAACCCGGAGGGCAGCGCCTACGCCAACACGCTCAGCCTGGTGCGGCTCGACACCGGCCGCGCGGTACGCCTGCTCGAGACCGAGCAACTGCCGGTGTTCGGCGCCCCGGTCGCGTTCACGGCCGACGGGTCCCGGCTGGCCTACCAGGTCGGTGACAAGGTGCTCGTGGCCGGCGTGGAGGGGCAGAGCATCACCGCGTTCTCGCTGCCGCCGGAGAGCGGGCTGGCCGGCAAGGGGGCCTGGCTGCCGGACGGGACGCTGGCGCTGGTCAGCCACGATCCGGGCAGCGACCGGTGGCGGCTGCGGCGGGTCGACACGACCGGGAAGGACCTCGGCGTGCCGGCGCTGCCCGCCGTCGCGGGGGTCACCACGATCCGGCTGCTCGGCTGGCAGGCGGACGGGACCGCGGTGGTGGTGGCGTACCGGCCCGAACCGAACTCCCCGACCTCCGCCGAGGGTCCGCTGGAGATGGACCAGCGGACCGTGTACGGGAACGTGCGGACGGTCCGGGTGCTGGGCCTGGCGCCGGGGGCCGCCGCGCCGACCACGCTGCTCACCGCCCCGGACCAGGTGCTCGCCATCGACGTGGCGGACGCGGTGGTGCACGCCGGCCGGGTCCGGGCGGCGGATCCACCGGCGGGACCGGGTGGCCGGTTCTGGTGGGCGGCCGGGGCCGTGGCGCTGGTGGTCGGCGGCCTGCTGGCCCGGCGGCTGCTCCGGCGGAGGCGTGCGCGCCGGATCACTCGGGGGCGCGCACCGCGTGGGTGAGGAAGGGCAGCACCGCCGCGGGCAGGGCGGGTGAGCCGACGATGTCGTAGTGGGTCAGCCCGGGCAGCACGGCCAGCCGGGACGCCGGCCGGCCGGTGCCGTCTCCGCCGGCGTCCCGGTGGCCGCCGCCGAGCAGCCCGAAGAACTCGGCCACGTGGCGGACCGGGATCGAGTCGGCGTCGGCGAAGACCAGCAGCACCGGCATCGGCACGGCGGCCACCTCGGCCGACCAGTCGTACTCGCGGCGCAGCAGGTCACCGGTCTTCGCCCAGAGCGTCGGCCAGTCCTGGGGGCGGGGCGCGACGCGCTCGTAGAGCTGGTGCGGCGGAGCGCCGCGCATCTGCTCGGCGACCCGCTCGTCCTGGGCGGCCATCGCGGTCAACACCTCCGGGTACCAGCCCTGCCGCCGGAAGGGCGTGGAGACCAGCACCAGGCGGCGGACCAGGGCCGGGTGCTGGATCGCGGCGCGCAGGGCCACCCCGCCGCCGAGCGAGTAGCCCAGCACGTCGGCCGGCGGCAGGTCGAGGTGCCGCAGCAGGGCGGCGATGTCGTCGGCCATCGACTCGTAGCGCAGCGGCCGGTCCACGTCGGCGGTGCGGCCGTGGCCCTGGAGGTCGACCGCGACGACCTGCCGGCGCGCGGCGAGGTCGGGCAGGATCGGGGCGAACATCTCCGTCGACCCGTACCCGCCGTGCAGCAGGACCAGTGGCCGGCCGGTGCCGTGGATCTCGTACCAGAGCCGCACCCCGTTGACGTCCGCGTAGCTCACGCCCGTTCAACGACGACCGGGCCGGCGGCGGGTCGCCCCGCCGCCGGCCCGGTCGGTTCCGGGTTACTCGGCGACGTACCGGTGCAGCAGCCCCTCGTCACTGTCGACGGTGCCGTCCCGGCGCAGGCCGGCCTTCTCCAGCACCCGCACGGACGCCACGTTGGCCGGGTCGACGGTGGCGAACACCTGCGTCACCCCGGGCAGGGTGCGGGCATGGGCCACCAGGGCGCGGACCGCCTCGGTGACGTAGCCCCGGCAGCGCCGGGACTCGACGACGCCGTAGCCGAACTCGATCGCACCGTCGGTGGGCGGCCACTTCAGCCCGATGCCGCCCACGGTGAGGCCGGTCTCCCGCTCGATGATGAGCCGGTGGCCGTGCGGCCGGTCTGGGTGGCCGGCGATGATTCCGGCGATCACCCGTTCGCCGTCGGCCGGGAAGTCCGGCGCCCAGTGCGGGCGCCGCTCGCCGGCGACGACGGCGGCGGCCTCCTCGGCGGGCCAGGGGCGGAGCACGAGACGGTCGGTGGTCAGGTCAAGATTGGACAACGCGATTCTCCAAGGTCGTGGAGTGACCCGGGTCGCGGTCGATCAGCGCGCGCGACCCGGAAAAAGGCATGGCAGGGGAAGCTCATGGCGATCCATGGCCTCATCCCCCTGCGCCCACGACGGTCGCGTGTCCGCGCCCCGGCACTCTAACCCAAGATCCGGATACGCCACGCCCCCGTTGCCTCGGGCCAACGGGCAACGGGGGCGCGGCGCACGACCGGTCAGCTGACGCCGGTGACGGCCTTGACCAGGTTGATGCCGAAGTAGACCACGAACGCGGCGGCCACCGCCCACATCAGCGGATGGATCTGCCGGGCCTTGCCCTGGGCCACCCGGATCGCCACCCAGCTCACGAAGCCGGCGCCGATGCCGTTGGTGATCGAGTAGGTGAACGGCATGAGCGTCATGGTCAGGAACGCCGGGACGGCGACGCCCACGTCGGTGAAGTCGATGTCCTTGACCTGGCGGATCATCAGCGCGCCGACCACCACCAGCGCCGGACCGGCGGCCTCGCTCGGCACCAGCGACACCAGCGGGGTGAGCAGCAGCGCACCGAGGAAGAGCACGCCGGTGACCACGCTGGTCAGGCCGGTCCGCCCGCCGTCCGCGATGCCCGAGGACGACTCGACGTACGTGGTGGCCGACGACGCGCTGCCGGCGCCGCCGGCGACCGCGGCGACGCCGTCGACGAAGAGCACCTTGCCGAGGCGCGGCATGTCGGTGCCGTCCTCGGTGGTCAGGTTGGCCTGCTTGGCCAGGCCGACCGTGGTGCCCATGACGTCGAAGAAGTCGGCCAGCACCAGGGTGAAGACCAGCAGCAGCGCGGTCACCAGGCCGACGTGGGCGAACGCGCCGAACGACACGTTGCCGACCAGGTGCAGGTCGGGCGTCTGGAACAGCGGGTCCGGCAGGGTCGGCACGTTGAGCCGCCACCCGTCCGGGTTGGGCTTGCCGTCCACGAGAGCCGCGCCGGGCTTGGCGAACGCGTTGACGACGACCGCGACCGCCGTGGTGGCGACGATGCCGATCAGGACGCCGGCCTTCACCTTGCGGGCGACCAGGATGCCGGTGACCAGCAGGCCGACCAGGAAGACGACCGTCGGCCAGCCGTGCAGCGTGCCGTTGCTGCCCGAACCGAGCTGCAGCGGCACGCCGGTGCCGGCCCGGACCAGACCGCCGTCGACGAAGCCGATCAGCGCGATGAACAGGCCGATGCCGGCCGCGATGGCCGCCTTCAACTCGGCCGGGATGGCCCGGAAGACGGCCTTCCGGAAGCCGGTCAACACCAGCACAGTGATGATCAGACCCTCGACCACGACCAGGCCCATGGCCTCGGCCCAGCTCATCTGGGACGCGACGGCGTACGCCACGAAGGCGTTCAGCCCGAGGCCGGTGGCCACCGCGAACGGCACCCGGCCGACGACGCCCATCATGATCGTCATGACCGCCGCGACCAGGGCGGTGACCCCGGCGACCGGCGCGATGCCGAGCAGATTGCCGTCCTTGTCCGGCGCGGTGCCGATGATCAGCGGGTTGAGCACGACGATGTACGCCATCGTGGCGAAGGTGGTGAGCCCGGCGAGCACCTCGCGCCTGACGGTCGAGCCCCGCCGGGTGATCTCGAAGAAGCGGTCGAGGCGGCTCTGCCCGGCGGGTTCCGCCGGCTCGACTGGGGCAGCAGGATCCTGCGTAGACACGCTCATGGCGCGGCCTTACTCCGTTCCGGGTTGGCCCAGCCGGTCGCGCCGGCCGGGCGGTGGGGGTGCAGCCGTCCCGGTGCGGTTGGCCCGGAGAACGTCGGGACGGCTGGGCTCCACGGATCCCGTGAAGCACTACGAAGCCGCGCCCCGGGTCCGGGGAAGCGACTTCGCGAGGCCCACCTTAACCGCCGGGTAACGCCAGATGACCTGCCCCTACACGGGAGCCCGGCGCGGAGGTGGGCAAGGTCACGTCCGGGACCGGTGCCGGGCGATCCAGTCGGCGTTGAGCGCGTCGGCCTGCCGCACGTGCCGGGGCCGGACCGGCACGGCCGCCGACGGCAGCCCGAGAGCGTCGAGTACGCCCCGGGTCACCCCGGCCGGGTCCGCCGCCAGGTCCTCGTAACACACCCGGTGCGGGGTGATCCCGTGCCGGGCGAACCAGGCGTCCCAGGCCCCCTGGTGCTCCGTGATGGTGCGCAGCAGATCGTCGATGCCGTGCGGGTCGTAGCGCGGCTCACCGGTCGGCAGGCCGGACGCGTCGACCGCGTCCGGGTCGGTTTCGGTCCACCGGCCGGTCTGCTCGGCGCGCAGCCAGGAGACGGCCTGCGCGAGCACGTCGGCGCGGCGCAGGTGCACGAACGCCGTCCGGCCGAACGCCCGGCGCAGCAGGGCGTCGTCCTCACCGGCCAGCTCCGGGTGCTCGGCGGCCAGCCCCTCGACCAGCCGGTCCAGCGTGCCCCACATGACCTTCGCCCCGAACACGCCGTTGCCGGTCCGGCCGGCCGTCAGGGCCGCGCGGACGTAGTCGCCGTAGCGCCACGTCCCAGCCGGCAGGCCCCACCGGCGGGCCCAGAGCGGCTCGTCCGGCACCCGGAAGTACGCCTCCGGCCGGCCGGCCACGCCGGTCGAGGCCAGCAGGCCGCAGAGCAGCGAGCTGCCCGTCCGAGGCACCGCGCAGATGAAGTACGTGTCGACGCCGGTCACTCCCCCAGCCAATCCGGGCGGCCCGCTTCGGGGCAACCGATATCGGGCTGGCGGGGATCAGCGCTCCGCGGAGTCCTGGCCGCAGCGGTGGAGCACCATTCGGCGCGCCATGGCGTACAGCTCGTCGCGCGCGGCCCGCTCCCGACCGGTCGGGTCGGTCACCCGGAACCCGTGCAGCCGGACCGCGTCGGCGTCCACGTCGTCCGGCCGGTTATGGCCCTCCATGACGAAGCCGAAGAGCGCGCGCAGCGCCGCCTCACCCAGCTCCAACGGGTGGAACGGCAGCCGGTCCCAGCCCGGCACCGGGTGCTCCCCCGCCCAGTACGGCAGTTCGAACGGGAAGGGCTCGCCGATGTCCTCACCAACGCCTCCCTGCCCCACGTTCAGCGATCGGACCAGGACCCCGTCCTCCCACACCGCGAACCCCAGCCAGTCGCTGACCGAGTGCATGCCGTGCAGCACGATCCGCCGCCTCGCACCCGCCTCGACCAGGCGCGCGGGCAACGCGGACGGCGGGTCGAAGGCCAGCCGCCGGTCGCAGAGCAGGTCCACCCCGGGCAGCGCGACGACGTACGTCACGTCGTCCGGCGGGTAGACAGCGTCCCACAGGCACTCGTCGGCGACGCCGTCGACGAGGTGCCCCGGGTGCACCCGCCGGACCAGTGCCTCGGCCTCCTCCCGGTCACCGGCGGCGGCGCCACGCAACGCCGTGGCGATGTCCCCGTCCGCGTACGCCAGCAGTGCCGTCTTCGCTCCCACGTCCCCGTTCCCCTCCCCTGGCAGTGTCGCCGCACGCTACCGACCCGGGGAGATCTTGGTAGGGAACGGCCCCTATGGGGGCCACTTCGTACCAAGGTCTCCAGGCGGCGGGGCGATCAGGCGTTGCGCGGGCGGGCTCGGAGGTGGGCGCGTTCGCCCTGGGCGCCGAAGAGGCTGAGGAACTCGACCGCCTGGCCGTCGGCGGGGCCAAACCAGTGCGGCACCCGGGTGTCGAACTCGGCCGCCTCCCCGGGCGCCAGCACCAGGTCGTGCTCGCCGAGCACCAGCCGCAGCCGGCCGTTGAGCACGTAGACCCACTCGTACCCCTCGTGGGTCTGCGGGGTGGGCTCGGCGGGCCGCCCGGCGCCCGGGATGACCAGCTTGTACGCCTGGATGCCGCCGGCCCGCCGGGTGAGCGGCAGCATGGTCATGCCGTGCCGGGTGACCGGTCGCAGGTGGATGCGCGGGTCGCCGGTGGGCGGGGCGCCGACCAACTCGTCGAGCGTCACGCCGTGGGCCCGGGCCAGTGGCAGCAGCAGTTCCAGGGTGGGGCGGCGGCTGCCGGACTCCAGCCGGGACAGGGTGCTCACCGAGATGCCGGTGGCGGCCGACAGGTCGGCCAGGGTGGTTTCGCGCTCGCGGCGCAGCGCGCGCAGCCGGGGGCCCACCGCGTCGAGCGCCCGGTCGAGGTCGTCCTCCATCCCCCAAGTTTGCCAGATCAGCAACAAAGTTTGCGGGTCCGGCACCACCGCCGCATCGTTGCCGCAGGAGGTGGTCAGAATGACCGAAGGTTACGAGGTGGTGGTGATCGGTGGCGGCGCCGCCGGGTTGAGCGGGGCGCTGATGCTGGCCCGGGCGCGCCGGTCGGTCCTGGTGATCGACGGGGGCAGCCCGCGCAACGCCCCGGCCGAGGGGGTGCACGGGCTGCTGGCCCGCGACGGCATGCCCCCGGCCGAACTGCTGGCGCGCGGCCGGGACGAGGTACGCCGGTACGGCGGGCACCTGCTGGGCGGCGAGGTCGACACGGTGACCCGCGACGGGGAGGGGTTCACGGTGGCGCTGGCCGACGGCCACCGGGTCCGGGCCGACCGGCTGCTGGTGGCCACCGGCCTGGTCGACGAGCTGCCCGAGCTGCCCGGACTACGCGACCGGTGGGGCCGGGACGTGGTGCACTGCCCGTACTGCCACGGGTGGGAGGTGCGCGACCGGCCGATCGGGGTGCTGGCCACCGGGCCGCTGTCGGTGCACCAGGCGCTGCTGTTCCGCCAGTGGAGCGGGGACGTCGTCTTCCTCCAACACACCGCGCCGCCGCTCACCGACGAGCAGGCCGAACAGTTGGCCGCCCGGGGCGTCGCCGTGGTCGAGGGCGAGGTCGCGTCGGTGGAGGTCGTGGAGGACCGGCTGGTCGGGGTACGCCTGCGCGACGGCCGGCTGGTCGCGCGCGAGGTGCTGGCGGCCGGCCCCCGGATGGTGGCCCGGGCCGGGTTCCTGGCGGCGCTCGGGTTGCGGGCGGTGGCGCATCCCGCCGGGGTCGGCGAGCACGTTCCCGCCGACCCGACGGGGCGTACCGAGGTGCCCGGGGTGTGGGTCGCGGGCAACGTGACCGACCCGGCCGCGCAGGTCGGTGCGGCAGCGGCGGCGGGCGCCCTGGCGGCCGCCGCGATCAACGGCGACCTGGTCGGTGAGGAGACCCGACGGGCGGTCGAGGCGCGGCGCGCCCGGCAGCGCGGCTGAGCGCGGAGGGGTGGCGTTCACGAATACGACTTACATGCCCAAAATTGCCCTTTAGGTTACTGCGGGAGGGTGCAGTCGATACCGGGGGGCGACGTGGACGAGTATCCGCCGATCGAGGATCACGGGCTCATCGGTGATCTTCAGACCGCCGCCCTGGTGACCTGCGACGGGACGATCGACTGGTTCTGCGCGCCGCGCTTCGACTCGCCCAGCATCTTCGCCGGCCTGCTCGACAAGGAACGCGGCGGCTACTTCCGCATCGCCCCCCACGAGACCACCTACGTCACCAAGCAGCTCTACCTGCCCGGCACCCCGATCCTGATCACGCGGTTCATCAGCGCCGACGGGGTGGCCGAGGTCCAGGACTTCATGCCCGTGACCGGCGAGCGGGTCACCGACGTGCACCGCCTGGTGCGCATGGTCACCATGGTCCGGGGCAGCATGCGGTTCCGGCTGGAGTGCCGGCCCCGGTTCGACTACGGCCGCGAGCGCCCCCAACTGGAGCGACACCGCAACGGGTACACCTTCCGCGGCGCGTCCGCGTCGCTCAGCTTCAACCCGGTGCAACCGGTCCGCCAGCTCATCGCCAAGGAGGACATGCACCTGGAGGACGGCGACCTGATCGGGTTCGGCACCCTGAACCAGGGCGACACCGGCGGGGTGGTCCTGGAGACGAACTCCGACCTGGCACCCCGGGCCGTCCCGCTCGAAGAGGTGCAGGGGATGTTCGAGTGGACCCGGGACTACTGGCGACGGTGGGTCGAGCGCTCCCGGTACACCGGCCGGTGGCGGGAGATGGTCGAGCGGTCGGCCATCACGTTGAAGCTGATGACGTACGCGCCCACCGGGGCGATGATCGCCGCGCCGACGGCCGCCCTGCCCGAACTGGTCGGCGGCACGCGCAACTGGGACTACCGCTACACCTGGATCCGGGACACGTCCTTCTCCGTGCACGCGCTGCTCGGCCTCGGCTTCACGGAGGAGGTCAGCCGCTACATGGACTGGCTCGACGAGCGGATCCGCGAGGCCGGCGACCACCAGGCCCCACTGAAGATCATGTACCGGGTCGACGGCTCGTCCGACCTGCACGAGGAGGTGCTCGACCACCTGGAGGGATACCGCGGCTCCCGGCCCGTCCGGATCGGCAACGGCGCCGCCGACCAGCTCCAGCTCGACATCCACGGCGAGGCGCTCTACGCCATGCACGTCGCCGACGAACAGGGCATCCGGGTCTCCCACCAGGTGTGGAGGAGCACCGTCCGGCTCGTCGACTGGCTGTGCCACAACTGGGACCAGCCGGACGCCGGCATCTGGGAGAGCCGGCACCACCCCAGGGACTACACCTTCGGCCGGGTGATGTCCTGGGTGGCCCTGGACCGGGCCATCCGGCTCGCCAATCGGCACGGCCGCCCCGGGGACGTCGGCTGCTGGACCAGCCAGCGCAACCTGATCTACGACCAGGTGATGGCGCGCGGCTATCACCGGGGCCGTGGATCCTTCGTCCAGGCCTACGGCGAGAACGTCCTGGACGCCGCGCTGCTGTCCATGCCCGCCGTCGGCTTCGTGACGCCCTCGGATCCGATGTGGTGCCGCACCCTCGAGGCCATCGAGCGGGAGCTGGTTTCCGACAGCCTGGTCCACCGGTACGACCCGGTCAACTCCCCCGACGGGCTCCCGGGCCACGAGGGCACCTTCAACATGTGCACCTTCTGGTACGTCGAGGCGCTGGCCCGCTCCGGTCGCCTCGACGACGCCCGACTCACTTTCGAGAAGATGTTCACCTTCAGCAACCACCTCGGCCTCTACGCCGAGGAGATCGCCCTGACCGGTGAGCAGATCGGCAACTATCCGCAGGCCTTCAGCCACCTCGCGCTGATCAACACCGCGCTGGCGTTGAACGAGATGCTCGACGTCGAGGCCGAGGCCCGGCGGAGACGGTGACACCTCCGGACCGCGCGCGGGGTTAGCCGACGGCAGGCCGGGTAGCCACTCGCGCTGCGTGTGCAGCCCGTTGAACCGGCCTTCCTTGCCGACGACCCCAGCCGAGAGGAACGACGGTGTCGCACGAGTACCGGAAAAACCCGGAGGCAGTTTCCCGGTTGTCGCCCGAGCAGCACCGGGTCACCCAGGAGGGCGGAACCGAGCCGGCCTTCGACAACCCGTACTGGAACAGCAAGGAGCAGGGCATCTACGTCGATGTCGTGTCCGGCGAGCCACTGTTCGCGTCCGCCGACAAATACGACAGCGGCACCGGCTGGCCCTCCTTCACCAAACCGATCGAGCCGAAAAACGTGGTCGAGGTGCGGGACTCCACCCTCGGCATGGTCCGCACCGAGGTCCGGTCGGCGCACGGCGACAGTCACCTCGGGCACGTGTTCGACGACGGCCCGCTGGCGACCGGCGGGTTGCGTTACTGCATGAACTCCGCCGCGCTCCGGTTCATCCCGCGCGAGGACCTGGAACGGGAAGGGTACGGCGAGTACCGCGCACTGTTCGAGCACCCGGACGGGGGGCGAAGCGATGACCGACACGACTGAGAAGGCGATCCTGGCGGGCGGCTGCTTCTGGGGAATGCAGGACCTCATCCGGAAACGCCCCGGCGTGGTCTCCACCCGGGTCGGATACACCGGCGGGGACGTGCCGAACGCGACGTACTACAACCACGAGGGCCACGCCGAGGCGATCGAGATCTCCTACGACCCCGGCAAGCTCTCGTACCGGGATCTTCTCGAGTTCTTCTTCCAGGTCCACGACCCGACGACGAAGAACCGTCAGGGCGGCGACGTCGGCACCAGCTACCGGTCCGCCATCTTCTACTGCAACGACCAGCAGCGGCAGGTCGCTGAGGACACCATCGCCGACGTGGACGCCTCCGGCCTGTGGCCGGGCAAGGTGGTCACCGAGGTCACGCCGGCCGGCCCCTTCTGGGAGGCCGAGCCCGAGCATCAGGACTACCTGGAGAAGCACCCGGGCGGTTACACCTGCCACTTCCCCCGGCCCGACTGGAAGCTTCCCCGCCGGGGAGAGAACCAGAGTTGATCGCACGGCTGCCCACGACAGGTCCGAGGAGAAGGAGGCCCACGTGGCCGTCAAGACCCAGACGCTCGCCCGCGCCACCGACATCCGGCCGTTCACAGTGGAGATCCCCGAGGCGGATCTCCAGTCGCTGCGGCAGCGCATCGCGGCCACCCGATGGCCCGAGAAGCAACTTGTCAACGACCAGTCGCAGGGCGTGCCGCTCGAGACGAGCCAGGCGCTGGCCCGCTACTGGGAGAAGGAGTACGACTGGCGCAAGGTCGAGGCGAGACTGAACGACCTTCCGAACTTCATCACCGAGATCGACGGGTTGGACATCCACTTCATCCACGTGCGATCCAAGCACGAGGACGCGATGCCGCTCATCGTCACGCACGGCTGGCCCGGCTCGATCATCGAGCAGCTGAAGATCATCGGGCCGCTCACCGATCCCACAGCGCACGGCGCGTCCGCGTCGGACGCCTTCCACCTGGTGATCCCGTCGATGCCCGGCTACGGCTTCTCGGGCAAGCCGACGGAACCCGGCTGGGGGCCGGAACACATCGCGAGCGCCTGGACCGAGCTGATGAAGCGCCTCGGCTACAACCGGTTCGTCGCGCAGGGCGGCGACTGGGGCGCGTTGATCACCAACCTCATGGGTGTGCAGGCGCCGCCGGAACTGGCCGGCATCCACACCAACATGCCGAGCACGGTTCCGTTCGAGATCGACGCGCTGGTCCAGTGCGACATCACCGGAATCAACGGCGCGCTCTCCAAGCTCCCGGCCAATCTCTCCGAGGAGGAGAGGCGGGCCTGCGAGCAGCAGGACTTCTTCTGGAAGCATTCCGCCTACGCCCTGCTGATGGCGACGCGCCCCGAGACGCTGATCGGACTCGCGGACTCGCCCGTCGCGCTGGCGACCTTCATGTGCGACCACGACGCGGCCAGCCTGGAGCTGATCTGCCGGGCCTTTGCCGGGCAACCCGGCGGCCTCACGCGCGACGACATCCTCGACAACATCACGCTCACCTGGCTGACCAACACGGGCGTCTCCTCCGCGCGCCTCTACTGGGAGAACAAGTTCTCCTTCCTCGGCGCCAAGGACGTCTCCGTCCCGGCCGCCGTCAGCGTCTTCCCGGACGAGCTCTACCAGGCGCCGCGGAGCTGGGCCGAACAGGCGTACCCCAACCTCATCCACTACAACAAGCTCGACAAGGGTGGGCACTTCGCGGCCTGGGAGCAGCCGCAACTCCTGTGCGAAGAAATTCGCGCCAGCTTCCGGTCGCTGCGCTAGATGGCCGTGTCCGAACGGCTGCGCCTGCCCTCGCTCGACAGGGCGACCGAGTGGCTCAACTCTGGGCCACTCGATCCCGCCGAGCTGCGCGGCCGCCCCGTCCTCGTGAACTTCTGGACGCTCACGTGCATCAACTGGCTGCGCCAGGAGCCGTACGTCCGGGCGTGGTCACAGGCCTACCGGGACGACGGTCTCGTCGTCCTCGGCGTGCACGCGCCGGAGTTCGCGTTCGAGCACGACATCGACGGGGTGCGCCGGGCGGTGGAGGCGCGGGGAATCGACTACCCGGTGGCGGTCGACAACGACTACGGGGTCTGGACCGCGTTCGACAACCACTACTGGCCAGCGCTCTACTTCGTCGACGCGGACGGCGTGATCCGCGACCACCACTTCGGCGAGGGCCGCTACGAGCGGTCGGAACGCGTCATCCAGCGGCTGCTCGGCGTCGAACGCGACCCCGTCCCCGTGAAGGGGCTCGGGGTGGAGGCCGACGCCGACTGGGACCACCTGCGTACGCCCGAGACGTATCTCGGCTACGCGCGCGCCGAGCGGTTCGCGTCACCGGACGACGCCACGTACGACGCCACCCACGCGTACGAGCTCCCCGAGAGCCTGCCCGCCGACCACTGGGCGCTCGGCGGCGAGTGGACCATCGGCTCGGAGAACGTCGTGCTCGACCGGCCCGTCGGCACCCTCGGCTTCCGGTTCCACGCGCGCGACGCGCATCTCGTGCTGTCGCCCGGAACGCGGGACCCGATCCCCTTCCGCCTGCTCCTCGACGGCGCGGCTCCGGGCTCGGCACACGGCGACGACGTCGACGAGGACGGCAACGGCCTGCTCCGGGAGGGCCGGCTGTACCAGCTCGTCCGCCAGCGGGACGCGGTCCGGGACCGGACCCTGGAGATCACGTTCCTCGAGCCCGGCGCCGAGGCGTACGTGTACACCTTCGGCTAGAGCGCCGTGCAGGCCACCCGATGAGGACGGCGAGCGGCGTCAAGCTGTTGCGCATGCCCGAGTGACCGCACCGGGCCAACTTCCTGGAGCTGTTCTTCGACCTGGTGTTCGTCGTCGTGCTCGTCCAGCTCTCGCACGAGCTGTCGCAGAACCTCACCTGGACGGGCGCCTTCCGCACGCTGGTGCTGCTGTTGGCCACCCCGTGGGTCTGGAGCATCACCGCGTGGACCACCAACCTGTACGACCCGCAACAGATGTCGATACAGCTGGTGGTCACCGGCACCATGCTCGGCAGCCTGGTGATGGTGGTCGCGCTGCCGGACGCGCTCGGCGAGCGGGGCCCACCGGCCGGATTCCCTCGCCCGGCTGGCGGCGATCGCCCATCTCGTCATGCTCGCCGGCATCGTCGCCACCGCGGTGGGCGACGAACTCGTGATCGCCCATCCACTCGGGCACACCCGACCCGCCTGGGTCGCCGTCATCCTCGGCGGACCCACGCTGTTTCTGGCCGGTCGCGCCGCCTTCGAGTACGCCGTCTTCGCCCGGGTGTCCCGGGATCGACCCATCGGAATCCTCGTGCTGCTCGCACTGGCGCCCCCGATGCTCCTGGCGCCGCCGCTGGCGGCTGCCGTGGGCGCCGCCGCGGTCCTCTTCGGGGTCGCCCTCACCGACACGGTCCGCACCCGCCGAGGCCCACCCGAGCCGCCGTCACCCCCCGACTAGCGACGCCCGACCGGATGCGACATGCACGGACGGAACCTCACCCGCACGGGCGGCCCCACCCCGGCCCGCGCACGGGACTTGCATCCGGTACCCCGGTACGGGCTTCCCGTCGACCGGCCGCCCCATGACGGTTGCCCGCTCGATCCGGCCGTCCGGTCCCGGCTAGGGTCAGGAGAATCCCGGCCGGACGCCGACACGAGCTGCACCGAGGAAGCGAGATGACCCTCGACCTGGCGGCGACCATCGGCGTGGCATCAGCGGCCGCGTTCCTGCTGGCGTGGCTGTCCGCCGTGGCGGGCTTCGGGGGCGGGGTGCTGCTGCTGCCGGTGTTCACCGCCCTGTTCGGCCTCCGCGCCGCCGTGCCCGTGCTCACCCTCGCCCAACTGTCCAGCAACGGCAGCCGGGTCTGGCTGAACCGGCATGACCTCAGATGGCCGATCATCGGCCGATTCGCACTCGGCGCGGCCCCGTTCGCCCTCGCCGGCGGCCTGCTGCTCGCCACCGCACCGCTGGCCCCGCTCAAGCGCCTCCTGGGCGTCTTCCTCCTCGTCGTGGTCGCGTGGCGACGGCTCAACCCTCAGCCGCGCAAACCGTCAGCCCGCGCGTTCGTCGGGGTCGGAGCCGCCTCCGGGCTCGGCTCCGCCCTGCTCGGCTCCGTCGGCCCGCTCACCGCACCGTTCTTCCTCGCCTACGGGCTGGTCCGCGACGCGTACATCGGCACCGAAGCGGCCTGCGCCCTGACCATGCACCTCACCAAGCTCATCGCGTACGGAGCCGGCTCCCTGCTCAACCCCCACGTCCTCCTGCTCGGCACAGCACTCACCCCCGCCACCCTCGCGGGAGCATGGGCAGGCAGACGAACCGTCAACCGGATCAGTGACCGCCTCTTCGTCCGACTCGTCGAGGCCGGCCTGGTCGGGGCCGGTTTGCTCTTCCTCGCCGGCCGGTGAGCCGGGGTAATTCCGGTGACGGCCTCTGCGTGGGCAGCAAGGATGGTGCGTCAGCGAGCTGCGACCACGGATGGCCCTCATGGATGGCAAGGATCGACAGCACCGGCCCGTCGCCCTGGTGACCGGTGCCGGCCGCAGCGCCGGCATCGCTGCGTCCGTGGTGCTGAAGCTGGCTGAGACCGGCTGGGATGTCGGGTTCACCTACTGGACCCCGTACGACGAGCGGATGCCCTGGGGAGCCGATCCCGAGGCCGTGACGCAACTCGGCAACCAAGCCGGCGAGCATGGGGCAGAGACCGCCGCGATCGAGGTGGACCTCAGTGATCCTCACGCCACGGCTGGCATCTTCGAGACCGTGGAGCGAGAGCTGGGCCCGGTCCGCGCGCTGGTCCTCGCCCACTGCGAGAGCGTCAAGTCGGGCCTGCTCGACACCACCGTCGAGAGCTTCGACCGTCACTTCGCGGTCAACACCCGGGCGAGCTGGCTCCTGATCCGCGAGTACGCCCAACGGTTCCAAGGGGCTCATGGCACCGGACGCATCGTCAGCCTGACCAGTGACGCCACCGTCGGGAACCTTCCCTACGGAGCCAGCAAAGGCGCTCTCGACCGGATCACCCTGGCCGCTGCCCGAGAACTGGCCCACCTCGGCGTGACCGCCAACGCCATCGATCCGGGTCCCACCGATACCGGCTGGATGACCGCTGAGATCAGGGCCGCCGTCCTACGGTCCACACCGCTCGGACGCCTCGGGCGCCCGCAGGACTGCGCGAACCTCGTCGCGTTCCTGTGCTCACCCGACGGAGGCTGGATCAACGGTCAACTCCTGCACAGCGACGGCGGCATCGCCTGACCATTCTCGGAGGCGTCACCGCCGGACGCGTAGCACGCCGGTCAGCATCGGGAGGGTGAACTCGCCGTGGGCGGTTTCGGGCCTCCTCGCGAGGAACGCGCGGATCCGGCCGAGCGCGGCCTCTCGGTCCGGTTCCGGCATGACCAGCATCCCCGCCCGAGTGGCGAGTGTCGCGACGAGGGAATCGGCGATGCGGCCCTGCCCGTGCGGGAACTCGGCCTGCTCCGGTGAGCCGAACCGGGCGACCAGGCCACTGCTCGGAAAGCACATGTCTGCCGTCGCGGCGCGCCAACTGCTCAGCGTGTCACGCGGGCCGATGGCCGCCCTCCCGCTGACCCGCTCGAGCCCGGCAACCCAGTCGACCCGGTTGTCCATGACGTTCCACAGGCCGGCCAGGATGCCCCCGGGCGCGAGGACTCTGGCTATCTCCGGTCCCGCGACGGCCATGTCAAACCAGTGCAGGGCATTGCCGGCCAGCACGGCATCGACGGACGCGTCCGGCAGCGGGATCGCCTCGGCGCTACCCGGCAAAGCACGGACGGCCGGCAGCGCGCGGCGCAGCTCGGCCAGCATCGCCGGGTCTGGTTCGACCGCGACAACCTCGGCACCCAGCGCGACCAGCGTGGCGGTCAGCTTGCCGGTTCCGGCGCCGAGGTCGAGCACCCGTAGGCCGGGCGCAGGCTCAAGCGCCCAGCGCACCGCGGCCTGCGCGTAGTCCGGGCGGTGCTCGGCGTATGCGGCCGCCGCCGCGCCGAACGACGAGCTGAGAAGCAGGCGTTCCTCCACGCGGTCACCCTAGCCGCCGCGCCACGACCGCTGAAGCCACGAAGGCCCACCGTCCGGCGCTGGTGGGCATGGGGTGGGCGCGGCAGGTTCCGACATCTGCGTGGTTCCGCCGGCTCGATGAGGTGGTCCGCGCAGGCGGGGTCTTCCGCGTACCTCAGATCTGGAATAGTCCCCAGCCGTACGGCGACGGGCCGCGTCGCCCGAGAGGTTGACCATGGCTCCCACCAGCACGATGACCGCGGAAGCTGTTGCTCTGCAGCATTTCCTCGACGCCCAGCGGACCAGTGCGCTGGCGATCCTCGACGGGCTCACCGACGAGCAGTTGCGGACCTCGGTCCTGCCCTCGGGGTGGACGCCGCTCGGGCTGATCAAGCATCTGGGTTACGCCGAGCGCCACTGGTTCCAGAGGGTGTTCCGGGGAACCGCGGCCGATGTGCCCTGGCCCGATGACGACGAGGAGCTGATGACCTCGGCGCATCCCGTTGCGGAGGTGTTCGCCTTCTATCGGGAGCAGTGCGAACGAGGCAATGCCCTGCTGGCCACCACGCCGCTGGACGCGAAGCCGGTCGGGCGGCACGGCAGTGACCCGGACGACGAGGTCGCCGATCTGCGCGGGATCGTTCTCCACATGATCGAAGAGACCGCCCGGCATCTCGGCCATCTCGACGCCGCGCGCGAGCTCCTGGACGGTCGCACCGGCCTCGCCCCGCGCTAGCGCAGGCCAGGTCGGCCGCCGGCCGGTAGCGGTCAACGCTTCAGGCAGGGCGGTGCGCGGTGATGGTCAGCCGGTTGCCGGGGACGGCTTCACCACCTGGTACATGGCGTGGTCCTGCCACCGGCCGGCGATGTTGAGGTACTCCGGCGCCATGCCGAACCGCACGAACCCGTTGCGTTCCAGCACCCGCTGCGATCTGACGTTGTGCAGCAGGGTCTCTGCCTGCACCCGATGCAGCCCCAACTCCTCGAAGGCCACCCGCACGATCTCGGACACCGCCTTGGTCGCGAACCCGCGGCCGTTGTCGCTGGCGCTTACCCAGTAGCCCATGGCGCACGACTGAAACGGGCCGCGCACAATGCCGCTGAGCGTGATGCGGCCGATCACGCGACCGGAGTCGTCGAGGATGACGTGGGGCAGCTTCGATCCCTGCTCGTACTGTTGGAGATCGGCTTCGATGACGGCGTGCTGGCCGTCTGCCGTGAAGTAGTCCTCGCTCCGGATCGGGTCCCACGGCGCCAGAAACTCACGGTTGGCACGGAGCAACTCGGCCAAGGCCGGCGCATCCTCCGAGGTAACGAGTCGGGTGATGTTCACCCATCCATCGTCCCAGGCGGGCATGTCCCTTCCTCGCCAAGCTGGACCGGAGCGGGCTGGTCTCCGACGGGTCGGCTCTGGCGGGTCCGTGGTTCCGGCAGGCGTCCAAACGGCGGCGCACCGACTGGCTAGCATCGGGGCCTCATGAGCATCGACACCATGCGTTTCGACGCGGTCCTGTTCGACCTGGGCAACGTGGTTTGACGGTGTCTTGTGCCCCGTCTGCGCCCCGAGCGGATCTGCCGCGTCTCCAGTCGCCCCCCGAGGCGGCGTCGGCGCACACGCTCGCCGCACGCTTCGTCTCACCGGCATATCCTTTGTGCGCGGCTCGGAGTGCGAGTCATGGACGCCTGCAAGGCAAAGGCGGAACATAGGTTTCCGCCGGTCAGACGAGGCATCGTCTGAGTACCGGGGTTACATCCCTCCGGGCCGCGCTCACGCCGCACCAGCTCCCGCTTTTACGGCCTAGACCTGTCCTGATCCGCCTGGCCGCCCTTGATCACGCCAAACTCGGTTGGAATACGCTTCGCCTAACCGCCCAAGCGACCATTCTGCAGCAAGACGAACCTGCTCATGAGGATCGCCAAGCGCAGCCCGAAGCAGTGGTTGAACCGAGGTGTCACCCGCGACACCAAGCGCGGTGGCGAGAACACTGCGCACTTGAGGCGTGGGCTCCCTCTCCCAGGAGGTCAAGAGCGCCGGGAGGATGCGTCGAATGAGACGACCTGGAGGGGGCTGCATCCCGCCACATCCCAGGGCCTTGGTAATTGCGTCACCAGCGGAGCAGCGGACGGCCCGGTTGTCATCCTCAAGGGCCTCCAGCAACTCGGGCAGAGCCGACCTCGCGGCACGGAAACCAAGCAGGTCGCACAGCAACTGGCGCGTCAAAGGACGTTCAGCAACTCTGAGCGCCTTAGCAAGGGCACGAACGGGAGCCTGACGTCGAAGTCTGTCAACAACAGGACGCCGATCGGCGGTTTCCCACTCCAACATGTGGATCACATCCGCCGATGTCAGGTCAAAGTCCACCACGCCTCGGTCACCTGACTCTTAAGTGATGGGTACGTCCTGATGCTGCACGTCCCAAGGGTCCCTGTGTAGCTTGTCCCAACCCCGCAAGCCCCTCAGGACCACGTCAACGACTAGCGGCCCAAGGTATGGCTCCGCCACAGCCGCGGAAGCCTTCACGGTCCGCGACACGGGCGCGCGTCGCGGCATGGCCGATCCGCCGGCGACGGGCCGCCACGCCCCGTAGCGATCAGATCACGGCAGATCCGGACGTCTGGGCGTCCCCTTTGGCTGGAGCGAGCTTGTCCTATCCCTCTGCTCTAATCCCGTCATGCATGTCGTCGTCACAGGCGCACTCGTTGAAAACGGCGCGGTCCTGCTAGTACACCGCAGGCCGACCAAACGGGCATACCCAGATGTCTGGGATCTGCCCGGGGGGCAAGTCGAAGCGGGTGAGTCGGAACTACAAGCCCTCGCGCGTGAGATGCACGAGGAGCTCGGTGTTCACATTGTGGCGGAGTCCGCTTCACGGTTGGGCGTCTTGCATGCCGGCAGTGGTGAGGACGCCCTTCACGTGGGCGTCTGGCAAATTGGAGACTGGGTTGGCTCTCCCACCAACCGTGCACCTGACGAGCATGACGACATCGCATGGGTCGGGATCAGCGAGCTGGGCGGCCTTCCCCTCGTGCATGGCGTCTTGGCGGCAATGGTTCGTTCTCTGCCAGAGTTTGAGTGCGCCCGCAGGCACTCAGATGTCACCGACAGTAACCAGGACGACCGAGGAACCAAGGCCGACTGTCGTGCATGTACTGGGACGGATTCGTCAAGCATCAGGTGGGACTAGACATTCTGGTGAGGTGTGCCGCCGGCCGGGCCTGACCCGAGTTTGAACCGGCTCCGTGCCCTGAAGTTGACCCGGCGACCCGGCAGGCGGGGACACCGTTCTCGGCGCGTGCACGGGCCGGCGTGGTGACCTGAGCAGGAGCTTGGGTTCGTCCCTCATCCCCGTTTTGTCCAGCGTTCTCCTCGTGCTCAGCGGTCGAGCTGTGACGTAGCAGATAGGAGGCGCAGTGAACGAGGACCTGGCCGTGACGGTAGGGGTCGACAGCCACAAGGACGTGCACGTAGCGGCGGTGCTGGATCAGGCCGGCAGGCTGTTGGGGACGAGAAGCTTTCCGACGACGATCCGCGGCTACGCGCAGCTGGCGACCTCGGCGGAGTCCTTTGGCACGGTCCTGGCGGTCGGCATGGAAGGCACCGGCAGTCACGGCCCCGGGTTGCTGCGGTTCTTGGGCGAGTACGGCCTACCTGTTGTCGAGGTCGACCGCCCGGACCGCTCCACCGCCGTATCGGCAAGACCGACACCATCGACGCTGAGGCTGCCGCCCGAGCCGTGCTCTCCGGCCGCGCCAGCGGCACCCCGAAGACCCGCGACGCTCAGGTCGAGATGATTCGGGCCTTGCGCGTGGCCCGACGCGGCGCGATGAAGGCCCGCATTCAAGCCGGAGGCCAGATCGAGGCCGGGGTGCCCGTGGTGTACCTGCATGGCACGCCAGGTTCTCGGCTCAGCCGTCCCGACGACGCGGCGTTGGTGGGCGTTCGCCTGATGAGGCGTTCAACCCCAGCGACTGATGTCAGGCTTGGATGTCAGGCACTCCGCCCGCCCCGGCAAGTTGCGCAGGCGCGGGCGGATTTTGCCTGTTCAGGTGGTGGTGGGCGCGGCAGGTTTCGAACCTGCGACCCCTCGCTTGTAAGGCGAGTGCTCTCCCACTGAGCTACGCGCCCGGAACGCCCCGTACGGCGGGCCGGAGCGGCAAGCTTACCTGCTCCGACCCGGTCGAACGACGGGCCCGGGTGGGATCAGGCGGCGACGGCCTCGGCGAGGGCCTTGCGCCAGCCCTGCTGGTCCCGCGCCTCGCCGGGCATGTTCATCTCGGCGAACCGGACCACACCGGCCTTGTCGATGACGAAGGTGCCCCGGTTGGCGATGCCCGCGACGTCGTTGAAGACGCCGTACGCCTGGGCGACCGCGCCGTGCGGCCAGAAGTCGGCCAGCAGCGGGAACTGATAGCCCTCCCGGTCGGCCCAGATCTTGTGGGCGTAGACCGAGTCGACGCTGACCGTCAGCACCTGGACGTCGTCGTTGACGTACTCGTTGAGGTTGTCCCGCACCTCGCACAGCTCGCCCTGGCAGATGCCGGTGAAGGCGAGCGGGTAGAAGACCAGCAGCACGGTGCGCCGGCCGCGGAAGTCGGCGAGCCGGACCTCCTGGTTGTTCTGGTCCTTGAGTACGAAGTCCGGCGCCTCGGCGCCAACCTCGATGGGCATGGGAACTCCCTCGGATCGGGTCTGGAGATGATCAGCCTGCCACACCCGGCGACACCGGCCGCCGGGAGCGGAGCCCGGCCTACTTCTTGCCCTTCGACCCTCGCCGGAGCACGAGGCGGGCGCCACTCCAGTCGCGGCCCGCGTTGATGGTGGAGGTCTGCTGGAGGCCGGCGGTCTGCGCGCTCTCCGCGACCTCGCTCGGCTCGACGTGGCCGTCCCGGCCGGCCTTGGGCGTCAGGAGCCAGACCACGCCGTTGTCGGCCAGCGGGCCGAGGGCGTCGACGAGGAGCTCGAAGAGGTCGCCGTCGCCGTCGCGGTACCAGACGAGAACCGAGTCGACCACCTCGTCGGTGTCCTCGTCGACCAGATCTCCACAGCGGTCGGTCAGGGCGTCCCGGAGATCCTGGTCGACGTCGTCGTCGTAGCCCATCTCCATGACGACCATCCCCGGCTCGATCCCGAACCGGTCCGCCAGGCTGCGTACCCCGTCGGCGGCCTGACCAGCGGTCGCGCTCACTGTCGCGTGCCTCCTCATCTCATCCCTGCTCGTGGCGTCGTCCGACGCCGTCGCGCCCAGTCCACACAGTTGTGGCTCCCTGCGCAAGTGGCGCACCGGGTGGAACGGAATTTACCGTGCCAGCAGCGTACGGGCACCCTCGGTAATGGCTTCCTCGGAGACCAGAACCTGACGCGCCGCCGGACCTAATGGTACAAACGAGTCAAGTCCGGCCACCCGGCGCGCCGTGCCGACGTAGCCGGCGTCGACCAGCGCCGCGATCACGCCCTCGCCCACACCGCCCGACCGGCGAGTCTCGTCCACCACCAGCACCCGGCCGGTGGCCGAGGCCTCCCGGATGATGTCCGCCACCGGCAGCGGGGCCAGCCAGCGCAGGTCCACCACCCGGCTGCCGACCCCCTCGTCGGCCAGGGTGGCCGCCGCCCGCAGCGACATCCGGACGCCGTTACCGAAGGTGATGATGGTGAGGTCCTCGGCGGAGCCGACCCCGTACACGCGGGCGCGGCCGATCGGCACGTGGCGGGCGGCCCAGGCGCCCGGCTCGGCGTACTCGGCCAGCCACTCGCCGTCGCCCTCGGTGTAGAGGTCGCGGGTGTGGTACAGCGCGATCGGCTCCAGGAAGACGCTGACGGCGCCGTCCACGGCGGCGGCGGCCAGGCAGGTACGCAACATCGGCGCGGCGTCGTCCGGGCGGGCCGGCACCGCGATGACCAGCCCCGGCACGTCGCGGAGCACGGCCACCGAGTTGTCGTTGTGGAAGTGCCCGCCGAACCCCTCCTGGTACGCCAGCCCGGCGACCCGCACCACCATCGGGTTGCGGAACGCCCCGCGGGAGAAGAACCGCATGGTCGCCGCCTCGCCCCGCAGCTGGTCCTCGGCGTTGTGCAGGTACGCCAGGTACTGGATCTCCGGCACCGGCAGCATCCCGGCCACCCCGGCGCCCAGCGCGAGCCCGAGGATCGAGGTCTCGTCGAGCAGGGTGTCGAACACCCGCGCCGCCCCGAACTTGTCCCGCAGCCCCTTGGTCACCCCGTACACCCCGCCCTTGGCGGCCACGTCCTCGCCGAAGACGGCCACCCCGGGGTGGTCGAGCATCCCGTCGGCCAGGGCCGCGTTGATGCTCTGCGCCAGCGTGAGCGGCCCGGCCAGCTCCGGCGGCCGCCCGCCGAACGCCTCGGCCCGGGCGCCGGCGGCCGGGCCGGCCGCCCGGGTCGCCGCGTCGGCGACCGCCCGGGAGATGCGGACCGGCCGGCGCGGGGCCAGCTCGGCCACCACGTCGACCGGGGAGGTGAGCTTCGGCTCGTCCAGCACCTCCTCGGCGAGCCGGCGGATCTGCCAGCCGCGCTCGTCGTACCGGGCCAGCAGCTCCTCGACGGTCGCGTAGCCGGCCTCGACCAGCCGCCGGGCGGTCGCCAGCAGCGGGTCCCGCGCCAGGTCCGCCGCGATCTCGGCCGGGCTCCGGTACGCGGTCTCCGCGTCCGCGCCGGCGTGCCCCATCAGCCGCACGGTGCTCAGGTGCAGCACGGCCGGCCGCCGGTGCCGGCGCACCCAGGCCGCCGCCTCCCCCGCCACCCGGTACGCCTCGGCCACGTCGGTGCCGTCGGCGGCGAAGTAGCGGATCCCCGGCCTGGCCCGCAGGGTCGCGGCCACCCAGCCCTGCGGTGAGCGCACGCTGATGCCGAGCCCGTTGTCCTCGCAGACGAAGAGGACCGGGATGCGCAGCCCGGTGTGGTCGTACCAGCCGGCGGTGTTGAACGCCGCCGTCGCGGTGGCGTGGTTGACCGAGGCGTCGCCGAACGAGCAGACCACGATGGCGTCCGACGGCCAGGGCGCCGCGTCGGAATCCCCGTCGTCCCGCCGGCCGCCGCGGCGCAGCCGCTCCAGGGCCAGGCCCAGGCCGACCGCCCGCGGCAGGTGCGAGGCGATGGTGGAGGTGGTCGGGACGACCGCGAGGTCGGCCCGGCCGAAGACCTTGTGCCGGCCCCCGGCGATCGGCTCCGCGGCGGAGGCGACCATCCCGCGCAGCACGTCGCGGGCCGCTTCCGCGTAGGCGTCGTCGGGGTCGGGCAGGGGCAGTTCGGGTACGCCGGCCGTCGCGGCGCCGTCGGTGTGCACGGCCACCCCGGCCCCGGCCGGCAGCTCCGCCGCCTCGGCCCCGCCGTCGGCCGCCGAGGACCCGCCCGGCGGGCTCGCCGCCTCGGCCCCGTCACCGGCCGCCGCGGACGTACGGGGAGTCACCGGGCCGTCCGGTGGCGCCGCCTCCGCCTCCGGCGACCCGTCCGGCACCGCGGGGTCCGCGTCCACACCGCGGTCGGCCGGGGTACGCGGGTCCGGGATCCGCGCCGTCGGGGTGGCCCCCGTCGGCTCCGGCCCGTCGGCGTCCGGCACCGACTCGCCGGTCGGGAAGCCGCCCGCCGCCTGGGCGGCACGCAGGCAGTAGAAGGCCCCGGAGCGGTAGTGGAGCAGGGCGGGATCGGTCGGCCGCAGCGCGGCCGCCACGGCGGCGTTGCCCTCGTGGCCGGCGGAGCCGATCGTGTAGTACCCCTCGCCGAAGCTACGCAGCCAGCGCCCGGCGAGGTCGAGCAGCCGGCTGGTCAGCTGGGCGTCGAACAGCGCCAGCGCCTGCGCTCCGGTCAGCGGCGCGTCACCGGGCAGCGGTTCACCCAGGTCACGTCGCCCGGCGGGGGCGCCGAGCGCGGTCAGGGCCGCCCGGAACCGGTCGTCGAGATCTTGCGGGGTGGTCACGTCGGACAGCATTACCGACCGAAGGGCACCTCGCCCAGTCGGACACGTTCCGCCGGGCCGGGGTCAGGCCTCGCCGCACTGCTCCGGGCAGCCGCCGTCGGAGACCTTCCAGACCAGCTCACGCAGGGTGGCCAGCTCTGCCGTGGTGAGCCCGCCGAGGAGTCGGGAGTCGGACATCACCAACCGGACCCGGTCCCGGACCCGCCGGCCCTCCGCGGTCACCACCAGCGTCTTCTGCCGCCGGTCGGTCGGGTCGACCCGCCGCTCCACCAGCCCCGCCTGCTCCAGCTTGTCGACCAGCCCGGTGACGTTGGAGCGGTCGCAGCGCAACTGCTCGGCGAGGTCCCGGGCGGGCAGCGGGCGGTCGGGGTCCAACTCGTGCAGGGCGCGGGCGGCGGCCGGGGTGAGCCCCAGAGCGGCGATCTCCTCGTCCTGGTAGTGCCGCATGGCCGAGGCGATGTGCATGATCCGGCGCACGGCGTCCCCGGCCAGGCCGGAGCGGTCGGGGACGGTGGATTGCGCCATGTCGCACATCGTACTGACCGGGGCCGGGTGGTTCCGGGTCACGGCCGTGAGCCGACGACCTCGGGACCTCCCGCGACGGGCCGGGTGTCCGGCGCCGGCCGGCTGGCCCGCCGGGCGGCGACGGCGCCGGCCAGCAGCAGCACGGCGGTCAGGAGCGCCGGGGGCAGGGTGAGCGCCGGGCCGTGCCGGCCGGTCGCGGTCAGGGTGAGATGCAGGCCGCCGACCAGGGTCACCCCGAGCACGGCCGCGAGCAGCGTGCCGGTGGAGACGACCGCGGAGAGCGCCGCGGCCGCGCCGGCCGGCACGACGCCGGTGAGCCGGGTGACCAGCGGGCTGAACGCGGCCGCGTGCGCCGCCCCGCCGGCCACCAGCAGCGCGCTCCCCGCCGGCCACGGCCAGCCCGCGGCGGCGAGCCCGGCCACCGCCACCACCACCGCCGCCAGCACCGGCGGGCCGGCGACCGGCAGCACCGCCCGGGCCCGCTCCGGCAGCCGCGCCACCGCCAGGCCGCACAGGGCGAAACCCGCGGCGTACGGGAGGAAGGCCAGTCCCGCCGCCAGGGCGGTGAAGCCCAGCCCGTCCGGGAGCCGCAAGGTGAGCACGAACAGGAAACCGGCGTAGCAGCCCATCACCACGCAGCAGGCGAGCAGCCCGGCCGCCACCCCCGGGTGACGCAGCACCGTCACGTCCAGCAGCGGGGCCGCGTCGCGACGGGCGCGCCGGACCTCGTACCCGAGGAAGAGCCGCAGCCCGGCGGCGCCGGCGGCGACCGCGGCGACCCGGACCCATCCGGGCCAGCCCAGGTCCCCGCCGAGCACCAGCGGCAGCACCAGGGTGAGCATCGCGGCGGCGAGGAGCAGCACGCCCGGCAGGTCCAGCGGCTCGCGCCGGGGCGGGTCGGCCGGCAGGCCGGCGAACACCCGCCGCCCGACGAGCTGGAGCACCACGCCGACCGGCACGTTCACCAGGAACGCGGCCCGCCAGGTCAGGCCGCCCAGGTCGAGGGTCACCAGCAGCCCGCCGACGACCTGGCCGGCGGCCACACCGAGGGCCAGCACCATCGCGTACGCCCCGATCGCCCGCGCCCGGGCCGCCGCCGGGACCGCCGCCTGGATCAGCGACAGCACCTGCGGCACCATCAGCGCGCCGGCCGCGCCCTGGGTCACCCGGGCCAACACGAGCGCGGCCGGCCCCGGGGCGAGGCCGCAGGCCAGCGAGGCGAGGGTGAACCCGGCCAGGCCGAGCAGGAAGACCCGCGGGTAGCCGTGCCGGGCGCCGAGCCGGGCCCCGCCCACCACCAGCACGGCGAAGGTGAGGGTGTAGCCGGCCAGCACGAGCTGCTGCACGGCCGGCGGTCCGGCCAGGTCGGCGCGGATCGCGGGCGCGGCCACCGCGGCGATCGAGGTGTCCATGGAGGCCATCGCCTGCCCGGTGAGCAGGACGGTGAGCAGGGCGGCGGTCCGGCGGGTCGACTCGGTCACGGCCGCCACCCTGCCCGCCCGGCCGGCCGGCGGTCTTGTCGATCCTTGCGGGACGGTCGTGTCAGCCGGTCGGCCTACCCTGACCGGCATGCGTACCGCCACACCGCTGCTGGCGCACCCCGACTTCCGGATCAGCGTGGTGCGGTGCCGGGACGACCACACCGGCTGGTCCGCGCCCGAGCCGGCCACCGCCTACGGCCTCGTGCTGACGCGGCGGGGCGGCTTCCGCCGGGCCGGGCGCGGCGGCGCCGAGTTCGTCGAGCCGACCGTGGCCTACCTGACCGTGCCGGGTGAGGAGGAGCGCTTCGCCCACCCGGCGGGCGGGGACGACTGCACCTCCGTGCACCTGTCCGAGCGGCTGTGGCGGGAGCTGTTCGCGGACCGGCCGGTGCCGGCCGTGGCGCACGTCGACGCCCGGGTGGACCTGGCCCACCGGCTGCTGCTGCGGTCCGTGGCCGACCCCGACCACGCGGCGGCCGAGCGGCTGGTCCGGCTGGTCGGCGCGGCGACCGGGCCGGCGGCGGGCGGGAGCGGGCGGGACCGGCGGCTGGTCGAGCGGGCCCGGGCCGCCCTGCACGACGGCGCGCCCGAGTCCGCCGGGCTGCTGCCGCTGGCGCGGGCGCTCGGGGTCTCGCCCTACCGGCTCAGCCGGGAGTTCCAGGCCCGCGTCGGGGTGCCGCTGACCCGCTACCGCAACCGGCTGCGGGTCGGGCGCCTCCTCGACCGGCTGGAGGAGGGCGCGGACAGCCTCGCCGGGCTCGCCGCCGAGCTGGGCTTCGCCGACCAGGCCCACCTGACCCGCACGGTCCGCGCCCAGTTGGGCCACACCCCCGGCCGGCTACGCCGGCTGCTGGGCTGACGCCGGCGCGCGGGGTTCAGCCGGGCAGGAAGGAGAAGCGGACCTTCCGGTCGGGGTTGTCGCCGTTGGTGTCGACCAGGCAGAGCGACTGCCAGGTGCCGAGCTGGAGCCGCCCACCGAGCACCGGCAGGGTGGCGTACGGGGGGACGAAGGCGGGCAGCACGTGGTCCCGGCCATGCCCGGGCGAGCCGTGCCGGTGCCGCCAGCGGTCGTCGGTGGGGAGCAGGTCGTCGAGCGCGCCCAGCAGGTCGTCGTCCGAGCCCGAGCCGGTCTCGATGATCGCCAGGCCGGCGGTGGCGTGCGGCACGAAGACGTGCAGCAGGCCGTCCCCCTGGCCGGCGACGAACCGCTCGGCCTCGCTGGTGATGTCGCGGACGGTCGGCCGGGACCCGGTCCGGACGGTGATCACCTCACTGCGCATAGGGCGCATTCTGCCGCAGTCGGTCGGCGACC
The DNA here is from genome assembly GCF_042872345.1 of Micromonospora sp. NPDC005299. Classification (NCBI taxonomy): domain Bacteria; kingdom Bacillati; phylum Actinomycetota; class Actinomycetes; order Micromonosporales; family Micromonosporaceae; genus Micromonospora; species Micromonospora sp. NPDC005299. Next base: position 244,653 of record NZ_JBIAKG010000008.1, on the reverse strand, counting down.
GCCGCCGGTGTCGCCGGCCGGCCCCAGCGCAGCCGACGATCGCACAAAGTTACCGACGAGTACCTGTGTTCAGCGTCGCGTCTGGGGGAGGGAGACGTGACGACGAGCGCCACCAGGGGGCAGGATGGCGCTAGAGACCTATCCCACACAGAACCGAGGGAACGCCTGTGGCTACGGAACGCAAGCGCCCGGTGATCACCGCTGGTCTGCCGAGCCAGCTTCCGGACATCGACCCTGACGAAACCAGCGAATGGGTCGAGTCGCTTGACGGTGTCATCGACGAGCGCGGAACCAAGCGCGCCCGCTACGTCATGCTGAGCCTGCTGGAGCGGGCCCGCGAGCGCCAGGTCGGGGTGCCGTCCCTGACCACCACCGACTACATCAACACCATCCCGCCGGAGCGCGAGCCGTGGTTCCCGGGTGACGAGCACATCGAGCGGCGGCTGCGGGCCTACATCCGGTGGAACGCCGCCATGCTGGTGCACCGGGCGCAGCGGCCGGAGATCGGCGTGGGTGGCCACATCTCCACCTTCGCCAGCTCCGCGTCCCTCTACGAGGTGGGCTTCAACCACTTCTTCCGGGGCAAGGACCACCCGGGCGGCGGCGACCACATCTTCTACCAGGGCCACGCCTCCCCCGGCATGTACGCCCGGGCGTTCATGGAGGGCCGGCTCAGCGCCGACCAGCTCGACGGCTTCCGGCAGGAGCTGTCGCACCCGGGTGGCGCGCTGCCGTCGTACCCGCACCCGCGGCTGATGCCGGACTTCTGGGAGTTCCCCACGGTGTCGATGGGCCTCGGCCCGCTCAACGCCATCTACCAGGCCCGGTTCAACCGCTACCTGCACCACCGGGGCATCAAGGACACCTCCCAGCAGCACGTCTGGGCGTTCCTGGGCGACGGCGAGATGGACGAGGTGGAGTCGCTCGGCGCGATCGGCGTGGCCGCCCGCGAGGAGCTGGACAACCTCACCTTCGTGATCAACTGCAACCTGCAGCGGCTGGACGGCCCGGTCCGCGGCAACGGCAAGGTCATGCAGGAGCTGGAGGCGTTCTTCCGGGGCGCCGGCTGGAACGTCATCAAGGTGGTCTGGGGCCGGGAGTGGGACCCACTGCTCGCGGCGGACACCGACGGCGCGCTGGTCAACCTCATGAACACCACGCCCGACGGTGACTACCAGACCTACAAGGCGGAGTCCGGGGCGTACGTCCGGGAGCACTTCTTCGGGCGCGACCCGCGCACCCGCAAGATGGTCGAGCACCTGAGCGACGACGAGATCTGGAACCTCAAGCGGGGCGGCCACGACTACCGGAAGCTCTACGCGGCCTACAAGGCGGCGATGGAGCACACCGGCCAGCCGACGGTGATCCTGGCCAAGACCATCAAGGGCTGGACGCTGGGCTCGCACTTCGAGGCCCGCAACGCCACCCACCAGATGAAGAAGCTGACGCTGGAGGACCTGAAGCTCTTCCGCGACCGGCTCTACCTGGACATCCCGGACAAGCAGCTGGAGGAGAACCCCTACCTCCCGCCGTACTTCCACCCGGGCGAGAAGTCCGACGAGATGGAGTACCTGCACGAGCGGCGCAAGCAGCTCGGCGGGTACCTGCCCTCCCGGCGGACCAGTCACAAGACGCTGCAGATCCCGGGCCCCGAGCGGTTCGCCGACGTCAAGCGGGGCTCGGGCAAGCAGAAGGTGGCCACCACCATGGCCTTCGTCCGCCTGCTCAAGGACGTGATGAAGGACAAGGAGTTCGGCAAGCGCTGGGTGCCGATCATCCCGGACGAGGCCCGCACCTTCGGCATGGACTCCCTCTTCCCGACGGCGAAGATCTACTCGCCGCACGGCCAGCGGTACACCTCGGTGGACCGGGAGCTGTTCCTGTCGTACAAGGAGGCCACCACCGGCCAGATCCTGCACGAGGGGATCAACGAGGCCGGCTCGGTCGCCTCGTTCACCGCGGCGGGCACGTCCTACGCCACCCACGGCGAGCCGATGATCCCGATGTACATCTTCTACTCGATGTTCGGGTTCCAGCGGACCGGCGACGGGCTCTGGGCGGCGGCCGACCAGATGGCGCGGGGCTTCCTGCTCGGCGCGACGGCGGGCCGGACCACGCTCAACGGTGAGGGCCTCCAGCACGAGGACGGCCACTCGCACCTGATCGCCGCCACCAACCCGGCCGTGGTCGCCTACGACCCGGCGTTCGCCTTCGAGATGGCGCACATCCTGGAGAGCGGCCTGCACCGGATGTACGGCGAGGCGCAGGAGAACGTCTTCTACTACCTCACCGTCTACAACGAGCCGATCTTCCAGCCGGCCGAGCCGCAGGGCGTGGACGTCGAGGGCATCGTCAAGGGCATCTACCGCTACTCGCCGGCCCCGCAGGTCGACGGGGACGCGCCGAAGGCGAACGTCCTGGCCTCCGGCACCGGCATGCAGTGGGCGCTCAAGGCCCAGCAGTTGCTCGCCGAGGACTGGGGTGTGGCCGCCGACGTCTGGTCGGTGACCTCCTGGACGGAGCTGCGCCGGGACGCGGTGGAGTGCGAGGAGCACAACCTGCTCAACCCGGGCGGCGAGCAGCGGGTGCCGTACATCCAGCGGAAGCTGGCCGACGCCGACGGGCCGAAGGTCGCGGTGAGCGACTGGATGCGGGCGGTGCCGGACCTGATCGCCCGCTGGGTGCCCGGCGACTACACCTCGCTCGGCACCGACGGCTTCGGCATGTCGGACACCCGGCACGCGCTGCGGCGCCACTTCCACGTGGACGCCGAGTCGGTGGCCGTCGCGACGCTGCGCCAGCTCGCCCTGCGCGGCGCGGTGCCGGCCCACGTGCCGGCCGAGGCCGCCAAGAAGTACGCGCTGGACGACGTCAACGCCGCCCCGGTCGGAGAGACCGGCGGCGACAGCTGACCTGTCCCGCACGAAGGGCCCGGCGCACCCGCGCCGGGCCCTTCGTCATGTGCGGGGCACCACGGCGGAGGCGACGATGGTCCGGCGTCCCTGGCGGGGACGCCGGACCATCACCATCGCGGGCGACGCCGGGACAGGCTCGGTCAGCCGACGGCGGCCAGGTCGGTCAGCCGGGCCAGCGAGTCCTCCAGATCGGCGCCGACCCGGCGCAGGCCGAGCCGGAGCAGGGCGGCCTTGACCGGCCCGGCGGGCCACCGTACGACGATGAGCCGCACGACCGTCCCGCCCTCCTCCTCGTCCGGGGTGAGCTGTACGTAGATCTCGGTGCGCGCCTCGGCCCGGGCCCCGGCGCCCCTGGCCCGTTCGCGCCAACCGATCAGGGTCGGCTCCTGGTAGGCGATCACCTCGGCCTCGTGCGCCGCGCCCCGCCCGGCCTGGACCCGTTGTCGCCGGCCGAACCCCTCCCCCGAGAGGACCTCGGCCGCGCGGACCCCCGCCAGCCAGGCCGGCAACTGCTCGGCCCGCTGCACGACGTCCCAGACCGCTTCCACCGGCGCCACCACGTGCGCACTGCGCTCCACGAGGATCATGTCTATCTTTCCCCCACTTAAAACACATCCGCGATATTCGGCACTCTATGTGTAAATCGGACTTAAGTGGACGGGTTCGGAAAAGACACGCCGAAAGCCCTTGCCCTGCCTGCCTTTGCGGGCCTATGGCGCGGCGACCGCCCGGGCCCTAGAGTCGCGAGCACGCTTCGCGTTTCTGGGAGGGCGAATGACGAGCGCGCCGATGCCCGAGTTCCCCGCCGGCTTCCGGTGGGGGGTGTCCACGTCCGCGTACCAGATCGAGGGGGCGGTCACCGCCGACGGCCGGGGGCCGTCCATCTGGGACACCTTCGCCCACTCCCCCGGCCGGATCGTCGACGGCAGCACCGGCGACGAGGCGTGCGACCACTACCACCGGTACGCCGAGGACGTCGGGCTGCTGGCCGGGCTGGGGGTGTCGGCGTACCGGTTCTCCATCGCCTGGCCCCGGGTGCAGCCCACCGGCACGGGCCCGGCCAACACGGCCGGGCTGGATTTCTACGACCGGCTGGTCGACGCGCTGCTCGCCGCCGGCGTGGACCCGGTCGCCACGCTCTTCCACTGGGACCTGCCGCAGGCGCTGGAGGACGCCGGCGGCTGGCTGAACCGGGACACCGCCCACCGCTTCGCCGAGTACGCCGACCTGGTCGCCGCCCGCCTCGGCGACCGGGTGAAGCTCTGGATCACCCTCAACGAGCCGTTCGTCCACATGAGCCTCGGGCACGGCACGGGCGCGCACGCCCCCGGCCGGCTGCTGCTCTTCGACGCCTTCCCGGTGGCCCACCACCAGCTCCTCGGCCACGGCCTCGCGGTCTCCGCGCTGCGCGCCCGCAGCACCAGCCCGGTGGCCATCGCGAACAACTACTCCCCGGTGCGGCTGGCCGGGGAGACCGACGCCGACCGGGCCGCCGGGGCGGCGTACGACGCGCTGCACAACCGGCTCTTCACCGACCCGCTGCTCGGCCGCGGCTACCCCGAGGAGCCGGGCTTCGACCCGGCCGTCGTCCGCGCCGGGGACCTCGACGTGATCGCCGCCCCGATCGACGTGCTCGGGGTCAACTACTACAACCCGACCGGCATCCGCGCCCCCGCCGACGAGGACTCGCCGCTGCCGTTCGAGATGGTGCCGCTGGAGGGTTACCCGCGTACCGCCTTCGACTGGCCCGTGGCTCCGGACGGGCTGCGCGAGCTGCTCCTCGAACTCCACCACCGGTACGGCGACGCGCTGCCGCCGATCCAGATCACCGAGAGCGGCTGCGCGTACGACGACGTGCGGGACGCCGACGGCCGGGTGGCCGACCCGGACCGGATCGCGTACCTGGACGGGCACCTGCGGGCGCTGCGCGAAGCGATGGCCGCCGGCGTGCCGGTGACCGGGTACTTCGTCTGGTCGCTGCTGGACAACTGGGAGTGGGCCGAGGGCTTCACCAAGCGGTTCGGCCTGGTGCACGTCGACTACACCACCCAGCGGCGCACCCCGAAGTCGTCGTACGCCTGGTTCCGGGACCTGGTCCGGCGATGACCACCGTCAACCCGACGCCGGCCTCGCTGCCGGCGGCGCTCGCCGAGCCCACCGTGCCGGTGCGGCGGAGCTGGATCGCGCTGATCTTCGCGGCCAACCTGGGTGTCTGGATGGCCTTCTTCACCCCGATCCAGGTGCTGCTGCCGCAGCAGGTCGAGCGGATCGCGCCGGGCGACAAGGAGGCCATGCTGGCGGTGGTCACCGGCCTCGGCGCGCTCGCCGCCGTGCTGGCGAACCCGCTCGCCGGGGCGCTGTCCGACCGGACCTCGCTGCGCCTGGCGAACCGGCACCTCGGCCGCCGGCACGTCTGGACCGCGACCGGCGCGGTGATCGGCGCGCTCGCCCTGGTGCTGCTGGCCCGGCAGGACAGCATCGCCGGGGTGGCAGTCGCCTGGGTCGCCGCCCAGGTCTGCTTCAACGCCATGCTGGCCAGCCTCACCGCCGCCATCCCGGACCGGGTGCCGGTGGCGCAGCGCGGCGGCGTCTCCGGCTGGGTGGGCATCCCGCAGGCGCTCGGCCTGGTGGTCGGCGCGGTGCTGGTCACCGCCGTGGTCACCGGCAACGCCGCCGGGTACGCCGCCATCGCGCTCGCGGTGCTGCTGCTGTCCCTGCCGTTCGCGCTGCTCACCCAGGACGACCCGCTGCCCCGCGAGCACCGGTCGCCGCTGCGGCCGCGGTCGCTGCTCGCCTCGATGTGGATCAGCCCGCGCCGGCACCCCGACTTCGCCTGGGCCTGGTTCACCCGGTTCCTGGTGCAGACCGGCAACGCGCTGGGCACGCTCTACCTGCTCTACTTCCTCACCGACGGCGTGCGGGTTGCCGACCCCGAGGGCTCCCTGCTGGTGCTGATCCTGCTCTACACGCTCGGCATGATGCTCACCGCCGTGGTGGCCGGGCGGCTCTCGGACCGCTCGGGCCGGCGCAAGGTCTTCGTGATCGTCTCCGGGCTGATCATGGCGGTGGCGGCCGTGCTGCTCGCGATGGCTCCGACCTGGCCCATGGCGATCGTCGCCGCGCTGCTGCTCGGCGCCGGCTACGGGGTCTACCTGGCGGTGGACGCCGCGCTGATCACCCAGGTGCTGCCGACCGCCACCGACCGGGCCAAGGACCTCGGCGTGATCAACATCGCCAACTCGGCGCCGCAGGTGCTCGGCCCGGCGCTCAGCGCCCCGATCGTGGTCCACCTGGGCGGTTACCCCACCCTGTACGCGGTCACCGCGGCGGTCACCCTGGTCGGCAGCGTCCTCGTGCTCAAGATCAAGGCGGTGCCCTGAACCGGCCCCCTGCCGGAATGCGGTCGCGGCCCGCCGTAGGCTGGGGGACGTGACGGTACGTGTACGCTTCGCCCCCTCCCCGACCGGAATGTTCCACGTCGGCGGCGCCCGCTCGGCCCTGCAGAACTGGATCTACGCCAAGCAGCAGGGCGGGGTGTTCGTGCTCCGCATCGAGGACACCGACGCAGCCCGCAACAAGCCCGAGTGGACCGAGGGCATCCTCTCCGCGCTCGACTGGATCGGCATCGCGCGGGGCAGCTACGAGGGCCCGTACTTCCAGTCCTCGTACGCGGGTGAGCACCGGGCCGCCGCGCAGCGGCTGCACGAGGGCGGCCGGGCGTACTACTGCGACTGCACCCGTGAGGACGTGCAGGCACGCACCGGTTCGCAGTACCAGGGCTACGACGGCTTCTGCCGCGACCGCGGCCTGCCGCCGGGCGAGGGCCGGGCGCTGCGCTTCCGCACCCCCGACGAGGGCGAGACCGTGGTGGTCGACCTGATCCGCGGCGAGCCGACCTTCGAGAACAAGCTGATCGAGGACTTCGTCATCGCCCGCGGCGACGGCTCGCCGGTCTTCCTGCTCGCCAACGTCGTCGACGACATGACCATGGGGATCACCCACGTGATCCGGGCCGAGGAGCACCTGCCCAACACGCCGAAGCAGCAGTTGCTCTGGGACGCGCTCGGGGTCAAGCCGCCGATCTGGGCGCACGTGCCCGTGGTGGTCAACGAGAAGCGGCAGAAGCTGTCCAAGCGGCGGGACAAGGTCGCCCTGGAGGCGTTCCGGGACGAGGGCTACCTCGCCGAGGCGATGCGCAACTACCTGATGCTGCTCGGCTGGGCCCCCTCCGGCGACCGGGAGATCGTGCCCTGGTCGGTGATCGAGGAGGAGTACCGCCTCGAGGAGGTGAACCCCTCCCCGGCGTTCTTCGACGAGAAGAAGCTGCGCGCGTTCAACGGCGACTACATCCGGGCGCTGCCGGTCGAGGAGTTCGTGGCCGCCTGCCAGCCCTGGCTGACCGGCACCGACACGATCGCCCCGCCGCCCTGGCAGCCGGCGGAGTTCGACCCCGCCGCGTTCGCCGCGGTGGCGCCGCTGGCGCAGACCCGCATCGCGGTGCTCAGCGAGATCGTGCCGAACGTCGACTTCCTCTTCCTGGCCGACCCGCTCATCGACGAGGCGGCCTGGGCCAAGGCCATGAAGGAGGGCGCGGCCGACCTGCTGGACGCGGCGATCGCCGCGTTCGAGGGGCTGGCGACCTGGGATGCCGAGTCGCTGAAGTCCACCCTGGAGGCGGTCGGCGCGGAGCGCGGCCTGAAGCTGGGCAAGGCGCAGGCCCCGGTCCGCGTCGCGGTCACCGGCCGGACCGTCGGCCTGCCGCTGTTCGAGTCGCTGGAGGTGCTCGGCCGCGACCGCACCCTGACCCGGCTGCGGGCCGCCCGGGTGCGCCTGTTCTGACCCCGGAATCGCCAGGGGCCCGCCGGTCGTCCGGCGGGCCCCTTTCGCGTACGCGGGTCAGCCCCGGGTGGACCGGCGGCGCAGCAGCAGGCCGCCGCCCAGCGCGACCAGCACCACGGCGGCGCCGACCGCCCACAGCCAGCCCGTACCCCCGTCGTCGTCCGCCTCGTCGGCGGCGGCCGTGGGGCTCGCCGCGGCGGTCGTCGGTGGGGTGCTGGGGGCGGCGGTGGTCGGGGCGGCGCTGGTCGGGGTGGCGGTGGCCGACGGCGGCGCGGCGGCCGTCCCGGTGGTGAGGGTGAAGCGGATCTCCCCGCTGATCGGATGGCCGTCGGCCGAGCCGACCCGGTAGGCCACGATGTAGAGGCCGGCCGCGCCCGGGCTGAACGGCACGCTCACCCGCTTGCCGGCGAAGGTCGGCGCGCCACCGGCGGCCGGCACGTTGTCCGGCCCGGTGATGGTGATCGTCGTCGTGGCGGGCGCCGGCGAGGCGAGGAACGTCAGCCCGACCCGCTTTGGCGCGGTGGCCACCCGCGCCCCGTTCTTCGGATCGCTGCCGGTCAGCGAGTTGTGCGCGGCCGCCGGCGTGGCCGGCAGCAGCACCGACACCCCGGCCACCACCCCGAGCACCAGCAACCAGCCCCGCGCCCCGCGAGCGACCCTGCCCCCCATGAACTCCTCCATCCGGGTACGATCCGGCCGCTGATCATCGGCCGCTCTGTTTGGTCGGTCCCAGATCGCACATAGTTCCAAATACTCTTCCAGCGAGTGCAACCCAGCGCCGTTCTGCGGAGTCTTTGAGGTGGACGCCGGTACGCGCCCGGCGGCCACCCCTCGGCCGATCCAGCGCGACCTGTAGCGGAAGCCACCCATCGAACGGGGCGAGGAGGCGGCGATGGTCCGAAAGGTGAGGCGGCTGCTGGCAGCCGTGGCCGGGATGGTGGTGGCAACGGCGTGCTCGCTGGCCCTCGTCGGCGCGGCCCCGGCACAGGCGGCGCCCAAGCCCAAGCTCGCACCGGCCGGAGTGGACATCACCGGCCACCGGCTCGACCAGCCGCTGCAACTGCGCGCCGACACCCGGCCCGCCGAGGTGAACATGGTCGTCGACCAGGTCAAGTGGCTGGGCGCCAGCGGCCAGCAGCGCGGCCCGGCGGCCAAGGACCTCGGTCCGAAGTACACGATCGTGCTGCTCGTCGCGGGCACGCCCATGAAGACCTACGACCTCTACCCGCTCGCCAAGGGCGGACCGCGGGTCTACCGGCCGGCCAAGCAGCCCGACCTGAGCAAGACCCGGGCCGGCTGGTTCTTCGGCCGGCTCAACATGTCCGAGACGCTGCGCACCGCGGGGGTGCCGCTGGAGCGGCAGTTCGACACGCTCAGCGGCGGCATCGGTGGCGGCGAGCGGGTCATCCCGGAGGAGGCGCTCGACCCGGTGCAGGACATCGACGCCGCGCTGGGCGAACTCCAGCGGCTGCTGCTGCTCAACGTCGGGGTGATGGTGGTCATCACGGCCGGGCTGGCCGGCATCGCGCTGCTGGTGCGCCGCCGCACCCGCTGAGCCCAGGGCTCAGACCTCCAGCACTACCTTGCCCCGGACGTGTCCCGCCGCCACCAGGCGCTGCGCCTCGGCCGCCTCGGCCAGCGGGAACGTCCGGGCCACGTGCACGGCGAGCCGGCCGGCGTCGACCAGCCCCGCCAGCACGCTCAGGTCGGCCGTGGACGGCTTCACGAAGACGTAGCTGCCGCCGAGCCGGGTGACGTGCTCCGGGTCGGCCGTGGAGATCAGCCGCGCCGGCCGGGCGAGCAGCTCGGCGGAGACGTCCAGCGCGTCACCGCCGAACAGGTCCAGCGCCACGTCCACCCCGTCGGGCGCGACCGCGCGGACCCGGTCCAGCAGGCCGTCGCCGTAGCTGACCGGCTCGGCGCCCAGTGACCGGACGAAGTCGTGGTTGGCCTCGCCCGCCGTGCCGATCACCCGGCCCGCGCCGAGCGCCCGGGCCAGCTGCACCGCCAGGTGCCCCACCCCGCCGGACGCGCCGTGCACCAGCACCGTGTCACCCGCGCCGGTGCGCGCCAGCTGCAACGCCTGGTAGGCGGTGAGCCCGGCCAGCGGCAGCCCACCAGCCTCGGCCCAGGACGCCTGCACCGGCTTGTCGGCCAGGCACCGCTCCGGGGCCGGAACCAGCTCCGCGTACGTGCCGTGCTGCACGTCGTCGCGCCGGACGTAGCCGATCACCTCGTCACCGACGGCGAACCCGGCCACCGCCGGCCCGACCGCCTCGACCACCCCGGCGGCGTCCCAGCCGGGCACCAGCGGGAAGTGGCTCGGCATCGCGGCGGCCAGGTGTCCCTCCCGGATCTTCCCGTCGACCGGGTTCACGCCGGCGGTCCGCACCCGGACCAGGACCGTGTCCGGACCCACCGGCGGGGTGGGCAACTCGCGCAGGGTGAGTCGGTCGACCGGGCCGTACGCGTCGATCGCGATCGCCTTCACCCAGCCCACGCTAGCCGCCGGACGGCGGCCGCGGGGTCAGCACCAGCGGCGCGGGGGTCTCTCCCGGCGGACCGTGCGGCTGCGCGGCCGGACCGGGCCGTGCCGGTGGGCGCCCGCCCACCCGGGCAGGTCGCTGCGGCAGGCCTGAGCCGGCTCCGCGTCGGGCCCGGCCGGGGGCACCGGCTCGGCGGCCCGCTGGCGGGGCACCGGCGGCTCGTCGTCGGCGCGCTCCGGCACCCAGCCGGCGGCCGGCTCCGGATGGGTCAGGCCCGTCCGGCGCGGGTGCTTGGCGGGCGCCGGCTGGTCGTGGTGGCCCGGCCGGCAGGGCTCGCCCTGGGCGCAGCCGTGCTCGGCCTCCCCATGCGCCATCCCGGTCTCCTCACGTTCGCCTTCGCCCGTCGGGCGGTCGTCACCCCGACGTGCCCTGACACCGTACTGGCCGGACCCGACGAGGTGTTCGGCGCGTACCCGTGGAGATCGTCCGGGGACCGGGTCAGGGCCGGCGGGCGGCGTCCAGGTCGGCGCGGGTGAGCAGAGCGCGCAGCGCGATGCCGTGCCCGGCGAGCGCCTCCGCGCCGCCCTCGCCCCGGTCGATCACGCAGACCGCGTGCGCGACGGTGGCGCCCAACTCGCGGAGCTGGCCGGTGGAGATCACCACCTGGCCGCCCGAGGTCACCACGTCCTCGACCACCAGCACCCGCCGCCCGGCGACGTCCGCGCCCTCCGCCAGCCGGGCGGTCCCGTACGCCTTGGCGGTCTTGCGGACGAACGCGCAGGGCAGCCCGACGTGCCGGGCCAGCGCGGTGACGACCGGGATGCCGCCCAGCTCCAGGCCGGCCAGCACCTCGGTGCCGGGCGGGACCAGCCCGGCCAGGCCGGCGGCGACCCGGTCCAGCAGCACCGGGTCGGCCTCGAAGCGGTACTTGTCGAAGTACTCGTCGGCGATCCGGCCGGAGCGGAGCACGAAGCGTCCGGTGAGCCGGCAGGTGGCGTCGATGTCGCGGGCGAGGGCGCGCGGGGTGTCGGTCACGGGAGATCATTGTCACCGGCCGCCGTCGGCGCCCGGCCGCCGGGCGGGCCTCGGAGTGGAGCCGCTGGTCAGGGCGTGTCAGGCTGGTGCGGTGAGCGAACCGGGCGGGACCGAACTGTCGGCGACGCTGCGCCGCATCGAGCGGGCGGCGGGCGCGCTGTCGACCGCCAGCGTGGCGCGGATGGACGAGACGCTGCCCTGGTTCCGGGAGCTGCCGGCCGACCAGCGCTCCTGGGTCATGCTGGTCGCCCAGGCCGGTGTCCGGTCGCTGGTGCAGTGGCTGCACCAGGGCGGTGGCGCGACCGACAGCACGCAGGAGGTGTCGGACGAGGTCTTCGCCGCGGCGCCGCAGGCCCTCGCGCGCTCGATCACCCTCCAGCAGACCGTGGCGCTGATCAAGGTGACCATCGAGGTGGTCGAGGAGCAGGTGTCGCACCTCGCCGTGAAGGGCGAGGAGCAGCTGCTGCGGGAGGCGGTGCTGCGCTTCTCCCGGGAGATCGCCTTCGCCGCCGCCCGGGTCTACGCCCGCGCCGCCGAAACCCGCGGCTCCTGGGACGCCCGGTTGCAGGCGTTGCTGGTGGACGCGCTGCTGCGCGGCGACTCCCCGGACGTGCTGGCCAGCCGGGCGGCGGCGCTGGGCTGGTCGGATGCGCCGCCGGTGGCGGTGGCGGTGGGCCGCTCCCCGGGCGGTGAGGTGGCCGCCGTGCTGCACACCGTCTACCGGCAGGCCCGCCGGATCGGGGTCGAGGTGATCGGCGGCGTGCACGGCGACCGGCTGGTCATCGTGCTGGGCGGGGCGGCCGACCCGGTGGCGGCCACCGAGAAGCTGCTCACCGCGTTCGGGGAGGGCCCGGTGGTGGTCGGCCCGGCCGTGCCCAGCCTGGACGAGGCGACCGACTCGGCGCGCGCCGCGCTGGCCGGCTTCCGGGCCGCGCCGGCCTGGCCGACCGCGCCCCGCCCGGTCTCCGCCGCCGACCTGCTGCCCGAGCGGGCCCTGGCCGGGGACGCCGAGGCCCGCCGCCGGCTGCGCCACGACGTGTACGCCCCACTCGCCCGCGCCGGCGGCGAGTTGCTGGAGACGCTGGACGCCTTCTTCGCCGCCGGCGGCACGCTGGAGAGCGCGGCGCGGGCGCTCTTCGTGCACCCGAACACGGTGCGGTACCGGCTCAAGCGGGTCGCCGAGGTGGCCGGCTTCTCGCCGCTCACGCCGCGCGACGCGTTCACCCTGCAGGTGGCGCTCACGGTGGGTCGGCTGGACCCGGTGGTACCGGGCGTCGCACCGGTCCCGAGCCAGACATTGCCCCCAGCGGCCGGCAAAACGCCGCAGACGGGTGATGATCGGCGCCGATCTTTGTAGGTATCCTCCAAAGCTTCTAGTGCGGTTTGGTGCCGTGCGTTACAGCGCGACCCGCGAGTATCCGTCAGAGTCGTAGACGTGCTCGCCGTACTCTCACCCGGACAGGGTTCGCAGAAGCCCGGTTTCCTGACCCCCTGGCTCGACCTGCCCGGCGCGGCGGCGCGCCTGAGCTCCTGGTCGGCGCTGGCCGGGGTCGACCTGCTCCACCTGGGCACCCGGGCGGACGCGGACGAGATCAAGGACACCGCCCGCACCCAGCCGCTGCTCGTCGCCGCCGCGCTGCTCGCCGCCGAGCACCTGCCGATGCAGGACGTCGGGCTGGTCGCCGGCCACAGCGTCGGCGAGCTGGGCGCCGCGGCCCTGGCCGGGGTGCTGCCCGCCGAGGCGGCCGTGAGCCTGGCCGGCGTACGCGGCCGGGAGATGGCCGCCGCCTGCGCGCTGGAACCGACCGGGATGGCCGCCGTGCTCGGCGGCGACCCGGACGAGGTGCTCGCCGCCCTGGCGGCACACGGGCTGCACCCGGCCAACCGCAACGGCGCCGGCCAGATCGTCGCCGCCGGCGCGGTGGCCGGGCTGGAGAAGCTCGCCGCCGAACCGCCCGCCCGGGCCCGGGTCATCATGCTCAAGGTGGCCGGCGCCTTCCACACGCCGTACATGGCCCCGGCCGAGGCCGCGCTGGCCGAGGTGGCCGCCGGCATCACCCCCGCCGACCCGGCCCGGATCCTGCTCTCCAACCTGGACGGCGCCCCGGTCGAGCACGGCGGGGAGCTGGTGCAGCGGCTGGTCCGCCAGGTGACCGCCCCGGTCCGCTGGGACCTGTGCATGCGCACGCTGGCCGACCTCGGCGTCACCGGCGTCATCGAGCTGCCGCCGGCGGGCACCCTGGCGGGCCTCGTCAAGCGGGAGCTCAAGGGTGAAGGGGCGCCCGAGATCGTCACCCTCAACACCCCCGACGACCTGCCCGCCGCGCGGGACCTGGTCGCCCGGCACCACGGCGGGCAGCAGGCGTGAGCGCGAGAAACGAGCCGATCCTGCGGGTCCCGCAGTCGCGAACGGAAGGTAATCACTGATGGCCGGCAGCAGGATCGTCGCGATGGGGCACTACCAGCCCTCCCGCGTGGTCACCAACGACGACCTCGCCCAGATGGTCGACACCAACGACGAGTGGATCCGGGACCGGGTCGGCATCGTCACCCGCCGGATCGCCGGGGACGAGACGGTGGCCGACATGGCCACCGCCGCCGCCGGCAAGGCGCTGGCCAACTCGGGCCTCACCGCCGCCGACATCGACCTCGTCGTGGTCGCCACCTGCACCTCCGTGGACCGCAGCCCGAACGTGGCCTGCCGCGTCGCGGCCAAGCTGGGCATCAGCGCCCCGGGCGCGTACGACATCAACACCGCCTGCTCCGGCTTCGCGTACGCGCTGGGCACGGTGGACCACGCCATCCGGGCCGGTGCGGCGCGCAACGCGATCGTCATCGGCGCCGAGAAGCTCTCCGACTTCACCGACTGGACCGACCGCTCGACCTGCATCATCTTCGGCGACGGCGCCGGCGCGGCCGTGGTCACCGCGACCGCCGAGGGCGAGCCGGCCGGGGTGGGCCCGGTGGTGTGGGGTTCGGTGCCGGAGAAGAGCGACGCGGTCCGGATCGAGGGCTGGCGGCCGTACATCGCGCAGGAGGGGCAGGCGGTCTTCCGCTGGGCCACCACCGCGCTGGCCCCGCTCGCGCTCCAGGCCTGCGCGAAGGCCGGGGTGGACCCGTCGGAGTTGGCCGCGTTCGTGCCGCACCAGGCCAACGCCCGGATCATCGACGGCATCGTCAAGCGGCTCGACATCCCGAACGCGATCATCGCGAAGGACATCGTCGAGTCGGGCAACACCTCGGCGGCGAGCGTGCCGCTGGCCCTGTCGAAGATGGTCGAGCGGCGCGAGGTGCCCTCCGGCGCCCCGGTGCTGCTGTTCGGCTTCGGCGGCGGCCTGACCTACGCCGGCCAGGTCGTCCGCTGCCCCTGAAGACCCCCTCGCGCGCGAGCGCCGAGGTATGACGACCGGCGTCGCCGGCCGTCGAGTGAACCCCCGATGAGAGGAACCAACCGCAATGACCCGTGACGAGATCACCGCCGGCCTCGCCGAGATCCTCGAAGAGGTTGCCGGGGTGAACCCGGACGACGTGGCCGAGGGGAAGTCCTTCACCGACGACCTCGACGTCGACTCGCTCTCCATGGTGGAGGTCGTGGTGGCGGCCGAGGAGAAGTTCGGCGTCAAGATCCCGGACAACGAGGTGCAGAACCTCAAGACCGTGGGTGACGCCGTCAGCTACATCGCGGCGCAGTCCTGATCATGAGTCGTCCCGACGTCGTCGTCACCGGGCTCGGCGCGACGACCCCGCTCGGCGGGGACGTCGCGTCGACCTGGGACGCCATGCTCGCCGGCCGCTCCGGGGTGAGTGCGCTCACCCAGGAGTGGGCCGCGCAGCTGCCCGTCCGGATCGCCGCGCAGCTCGCCGTCGAACCGTCGACGGTGCTGGACCGGGTCAAGCTGCGTCGGCTGGACCGGTCCGAGGCGATCGCCATCGTGGCGGCGCAGCAGGCCTGGGCGGACGCCGGCCTGGCCGACTCCGGGCTCGACCCGGAGCGGCTGGCGGTCAGCGTCGGCTCCGGCATCGGCGGCGCCACCACCCTGCTCGCCCAGGACGACATCCTGGAGGCGTCCGGTCCGCGGCGGGTCTCCCCGCACACGGTGCCGATGCTGATGCCGAACGGTCCGGCCGCCTGGGTCGGGCTGGAACTCGGCGCCAAGGCCGGCGTGCACTCGGTGGCCAGCGCCTGCGCGACCGGCGCGGAGGCGATCGCGCTGGGGCTGGACATCATCCGCTCCGGCCGGGCCGACGTGGTGGTGGCCGGCGGCACCGAGGCGGTCATCCACCCGCTGCCGATCGCCGGCTTCGCCTCGATGCGGGCCATGTCGACCCGCAACGACGAGCCGGAGAAGGCGTCCCGCCCCTGGGACAAGGGCCGCGACGGCTTCGTCCTCGGTGAGGGCGCGGGCGTGGTGGTCCTGGAGCGCGCCGACCACGCCGCCGCCCGCGGCGCCCGGGTCTACGCGCGCCTGGCCGGCGCCGGGATCACCTCGGACGCGTACGACATCGTGCAGCCGCACGCCGAGGGCGAGGGCGCCATCCGGGCCATCGCCAAGGCGGTCGCGGACGCGGACGTCGCGAAGACGGACATCCGGCACGTGAACGCGCACGCCACCTCGACCCCGGTCGGCGACATGCTGGAGATCGGCGCGCTGCACAAGGCGGTGGGCGACCACGTGCTGCTGTCGGCCACCAAGTCGATGACCGGGCACCTGCTCGGCGCGGCCGGTGCGCTGGAGTCGATCGCCACCATCCTGGCCATCCGGGACGGTGTCGTGCCGCCGACGATCAACCTGGACGACCCGGACGAGGGCCTCACGCTGGAGGTGGCCGCGCACAAGGCGCGCCACCTGGAGATCCCCGCGGCGCTGAACAACGCGTTCGGCTTCGGCGGGCACAACGTGGCCCTGGTCTTCACCCGGGTCTGAGCACGGCCTACCCGCTCGGGGCCCGCGTCCGCACCGGACGCGGGCCCCGAGCGCGTCTCAGCCCCGGTTGCGGGGATGCTGCCGGGCGGTCCGCTCGTTGCCCCGCCGGTAGTTGCCGGTCCACCGGGCCATCACCAGTTGCGGGTCGTCGCCGACCTCGGCGAGGAACTGCGCGGCGCGCCCGCCACGCAGCGTGCCGGCGGGCCGACCGTGGTGGGTGATCACCACCGAGCCGTCGGCCCGTTCGACATAGCGGAAACCCTGCGGGCGCTCTCCCATCGGCGCCACCCTGCCAGCACCCGCGCCCGGCCGCACCCGGATTTGCCGCCGGCCCGGTCCCGGCCCGCCGCGGCCGTTACGGTGAGGATCGCCGAGCCGTCGAGGAGCCCCACCCGTGGAAGCGACCGAGATCCGCAAGCTCGCCGCGCTGGAGGACACCCACTGGTGGTACCGGGAGCGGCGCGTCCTGCTGCGCCGGGCGCTGCGCCGGTTGGCGGCGGTGGGCACCCGCCCGGGGCGGGCGCTGGACATCGGCGCGGCCGGCGGCGGGAACACCCGGGTGCTGCGGGCGCACGGCTGGCGGCCGGTCGCCCTGGAATACAGCGCCGAGGGCGCCGGGGTGGCCCGGGAGCGGGGCCTGGACGTGATCCGGGCCGACGCCCGGCACCTGCCGGTCCCCTCGGCCGGCCTGGGCCTGGTGGTCGCCTTCGACATCCTGGAGCACGTCGACGAGGACCACCTCGCCGCGGCCGAGATCCGGCGCGTGCTGCGCCCCGGCGGGACGGCCCTGATCGCGGTGCCGGCCGACATGCGACTCTGGTCGGCGCACGACGTGGCGGTCGGGCACGTCCGCCGCTACGACCGCGCCGGGCTGCGGGCCGTGGTGGAGAAGGCCGGTCTGGTGATCGACGAGTTGTGGAGCTGGAACGTGCTGCTCCGCCCGGTCGCGGCCTGGCGGCGGCGCCGCTCCACCGGCAGCGACCTGGACGCGCCGCACCCGCTGGTCAACCTGGGGCTGCGCACGGTCGTCACGGCCGAACGCCACCTGCCGGTGCGGGCACTGCCCGGGGTCTCGCTGATGCTGCGCGCCCACCGTCCCGCCTGACGTTCCGACGGGCCGGCGGGCTGCACGCGTTCGGGGCGACCCGGACGCCCACCGCGGACACACCGGCGGGCGGTCAGCGGGGCGCGGGCACCGCCTCGCGGGCCAAGGTGAGCGCGCCGAGCAGCGCGGCGTCGTCGGCGAACCGGGACAGCACCACGTCGGGCCGGTGCGGCAGCACCTCGGTGAGCCGGTCGACCAACAGCCCGCGAATCAACGCGTTGCGGACCACGCCACCCACCAGCACCACCCGCTGCGGATCCAGCAGGAGGCAGCAGGTGACCAGGTGACGGGCCACCTCGTCGACGCGGGCGGCCAGCGCGTCGCGGGCCCGCCCGGGGCGCTCCGCCGCAGCGGCGAGCCCGGCCGCTCCGTCCGGCAACCCGAACTCCTCGGCGAGCCGGTCCAGGGCCCGGCCGGAGAAGTCCAGCTCCAGCATGGTGCCCGGCCAGGGGCCGCCGGCCACGGCGTACCCGATCTCGCCGGCCGCACCGCGGTGTCCGGCCACGACCGCGCCTCCGACCGTCACGGCCGCCGCCACGCCGGTGCCGATCCCCACGACGAGGCCGGGGTCGGCGTCGCGCAACGCGCCCAGCCGCAGCTCGGCCAGGGCGGCCGCGTTCAGGTCGTTGTCCACCGCCACGCGGGTGACGTCGAGCGCGTCCCGGACCGCGTCGGCCAGCCGCAGCCGCTCCCAGCCCGGCACGTTGGGGGCCAGGTCGATACCGTCCGGACGAACCACGCCGGGCGACGCCACGCCGGCGGCGGCCAGCGGCCCGCCGACCCCGGCGAGCAGCTCCCCAGCGAGGTCCAGCGCCCGTTCCAGGGCCTGCGGTGCGCCTCGGTCGGCATACGTGGGGACCCGCCGGTGTGCCAGGAGCCGCCCGTGCGCGTCCGCCACTCCGACGGCCATCTTGGTGCCGCCGAAGTCGATGCCGAGCAGCAGCCCGTCGACGCGGGTGCCGGACACGGGAGGCCCCGAGAGCCGCACGGTCACCGGGCCACCAGCTCGGCGGCGACGGCGTCGAGCGCCGTTTCGGCCCGGCCGAGGCGATCGCGTACCGCGGCCAGCCGGTCGGCGACACCGGCGAAGGCGACGCGGAGCGTGTCCACCTGGGAGCGGACCGCGGCCGCCCCGGGGCCGTCCGCCTGGGCCCGGTTCAGGACCAGGTCGGGACGGACCGCGGCGGCGATGAGGTCGTCAACCGCGGCGTCGTCGAGCGGGCCGGTGAGCCCGTCGGCGGCGGCCCGGACGCCATCGGCGGTCCAGGTGTCCGGCGCGCCGGCACGGACCAGCCGGCCGACCACCGAGTGGGCGGCCCGGAACGGCACGCCGTGCCGGGTCAGCGCGTCGGCCGCCGCCGTGGTGGTGGCGCCGGAGGCCACGATCTCCTCCCGGCTCGGCGGGGACAGCGGCGCGATCTCCGCGAGAAAGCCGCCGACCAGGGCGAAGAACCGCTCCGCCCGGTCGTTGCTCTCCCAGAGCCGGACCTGCACGTCGGTGGTGGCGTTGTTGGAGTCCTCCCACCAGGCGGCGCCCACGTTGTTGAGCACGGAGGCCGCGTCCGCGGCGGCCTGACCGGCGTAGGACACCAGGTGCTCCAGCACGACCGGGTTGCGCTTCTGCGGCATGATGCTGCTGCCCTGGGTGAAGTCGCCCGGGGTGGTGACCCAGTTCCAACTCAGCCAGTCCATCAGGGTGCGGGCAAGCCGCGCCCCGGTGGCCAGCGCCTGTGCGTTGAGGGCGCCGACGCGGACCAGGTGGTCGGCGCCGGCGACGGCCTCGTAGGAGTTGGTCACCAGGCCGGCGAAGCCGAGCAGCTCCGCCACCCGGGCCGGGGAGATCTCCAGGTCGGTGCCGGCGAACGCGCAGGAGCCCAGCGGCGATACGTTGAGCTGGTCGATCAGGTCGGCGTAGGCGGTCGCCTCGCCGGCGAGCGCCTCCGCGTACCCGGCGAGGGCGTGCCCGATGGTGGTGGGCTGAGCCGGTCGGCGGTGGGTGTAGCCGGTGATCACCACGTCCGCGTACCGGTCGGCGCTGTCCAGCGCGGTCCGCCCGGTGGCGAGCACCCGGTCCAGCACACCGAGGAGCTGGTCGCGCAACAGCATCCGGAACACCCCGGCGTCCAGATCGTTGCGGCTGCGGGCCATCTGCACGTCCAGCTCGGACGTCGGGATGCCGCACGCCGCGGCCAGCCGCTTCTCCAGCAGGTAGTAGGTGTCCTCGAAGGTGCCGTCGTACGCCGGCGCCGCGGTGCTGTCGGCGCGCAGCTCGGCCAGCCCGCGCAGCAGGCGCGCGCCCCGCTCGGCGGGGATCAACCCCTGCTCGGTCAGCATCACGACGTGCGCCTGGCTGGCCCGCACCATCGCCGGGTAGAGGTGACCCACATGGTGGTCGTACGTGGGCGCCAGGTGGTGCCGCTGGTAGGTGGTCAGCGCGGGTGTGCTCATCGGGGTTCCTTCCAGTCCGCGGGCGCCCCGTTGGGCGGCCCTGCGGGTTCGGCCGGTCAGTCGGTCAGGCCGAGCAGTCGTTCGGCGTTGCCGGCGAAGATCGCGCGCAGGTGGTCGTCGGGCATCCCCAGCTCGCGGCAGACCCGGAGCTGGTCGTCGAGGTAGCGGGTGACGTAGCCGCGCGGGAACCAGGACGAGTCGCTGCCGAAGACGAGCCGGTGCGGGCCGATCGTCTCGTAGCAGCGGCGGAAGAGGTCCTCCAGCGTCAGCTTGTAGGGCATCCAGCGCACCCACTGGTTCGAGCCGGACGTGTCGACGTGGATGTTGGGGCAGCCCCAGGCGGCGAAGAAGAGTTCCTGCACGTGCTGCACGCCGAAGTGCGGCACCACCACGGCCAGCTCCGGGAAGCGGCGAGCCATCCGGGCCAGCTCGTCCGGGCCGCCGTACCGGCCGGTGCTGAGGCCACCGGCGCTGCCGTAGTGCCCGATGTGGATCAGGACGGGCACGCCGAGGCGCTGGGCCGCGCCCCAGAGGGGGTCGAGGTCCTCGTGGTCCAGCGGCCCGCGCAGCAGCGGGGCGAACAGCTTCAGCCCGCGCAGGCCGCGCTCGGTCACCGCGCGGTCCAGCTCGCCCGCGGCGTCCGGGCCGTACGGGTCGTGGTGGGCGAAGCCGAGCAGCAGGTCCGGGTGGCGGTCGACCACGTCGGCGAGGGTGTCGTTGCCGCCGCCGGTGACGAAGACGGCCTTGCGGACGCCCGTCGCGCGCAGCTCGTCGGCCCAGCGGTCGGCCTCGTCCTGCCAGCGCTCGGCGGGCGGCTCCGGGTCGGCGAAGCCCCACGCCCGGCGCCACTGCCGGGCGTACGGGGCCGAACCGGCGGCCCGTACCGCCCGCTCGTGCTCGCCGCCCGGATGCATGCCGGCGGCCTGCTCGCAGGCGTGGACCGTCTCGTCGGCACCGATCCGGAAGTGCAGGTGGAAGTCGACGACGTCCAGTCCTCGGTCGACGGTCATGACTCTCCCTCGGTCGACAGCGGGTCGGCGGTGGGCGGGGACGGCGGTGGGGCGGCCAGCCAGGCGGCAACTGTCTCCCGCAGTCGCTCGGCGGCGAGCGCCCGCACCGTCCGGCCGGCCTCCTCGCTGGCCAGCGAGATGTGTCCCGACCAGCCCTGCCAGGGATCGGGGCGGGACTCGACCAACACGTACGGATGGGCCACCGGCAGCTTGGGCTTCGGCGGCAGGTCGGTGGCGGCGTCGAGGCGTACCGCGCCCGGGTCGAAGCCCAAAACCCCGGAGGTCTCGTACGCCCCGCCGTGCCCGCGGGCCGGCGGCGCACCGTAGAGCTCCGCCGTCTCGGCAGGGGTGACCAGCTGGAACCAGTTGACCAGCAGCAGGCTGGCAGTGCACCGGCCGGAGACCCATTCCATCGCGGCCCGAACCGTGGACATGTTGGCGTCGTGGCCGTTGACGACCAGCAGCCGGGGGAAGCCCGCGGTGACGATGCCCTCGATCACGTCGGCGAGGTAGCCGACCGCGATCTCCGGCCGGATCGCGACCGTCCCCGGCCAGGGCCGGGTCTGCCCCGGGCAGGCGGCGTACGCGACGGCGGGGAAGAGCACGCCGCGTGGCCCCGGACCGGTCGCCGCGCTCTCCCCGGCGAAGCCCTCGGCGAGGATCAGGTCGGTGCCGAGCGGCAGGTGCGGGCCGTGCCACTCGACCGCGCCCACCGGGAGCACCGCGAAGTCCGCCGCCGCGGCCACCGCGGCGAGTTCTCCGCCGGGGATCCGGGCGGCGGGGAGCAGCCCGCCGCCCGCCGGCCAGCGGTCCGTCATGCCGTCCACTGCGCCGCCTCCCGGCTGGCCTTCCGGCCGCCCTCCAGCCGCCCGGAGACCACCATCACCACGAAGATCAGGGCGATCTGGAGCATGCCGTACGCGGCGGCGGTGCCTACCTCGAACGAGTACATCCGGTTGTTGATCTCGACGGAGATCGGCGCGGTCTCCGAGGTGTAGATGAGCACCGAGGCGACGAACTCACCGACGCCGTGCACGAAGGCGAGCAGCGCGCCGGCCAGCACGCCCGGCAGCATCAGTCGCAGGGTGACCGTGCCGAACGCTCGCCACCAGGACGCGCCGAGATTGCGGGCGGCCTCCTCGAGCGACGGGTCGAGCTGGGCCAGCGTCGCCGAGCTGGAGCGGAACACCAGGGGAAGGAACCGCACGAAGTACGCCAGCGGCATGATCCAGAAGGTGCCGATCAGCACCTGGCCGAGGCTGAACGCGTTGCCGGTGCTGAATGCCGAGATCAGGTTGATCGCCACCACCGTGCCGGGCAACGCCCAGGCCAGCATGACCGCCACGTCGAGCAGACCGCGGCCACGGAAGTCCAGCCGGCGGACCGCGTACGCGATGAGGACGCCGAACACCACGCAGCCGACCGTGGCGATCAGGCTCATGTTCAGCGAGTTGACGATCGGCCGGTACGCCTCGGGGTCGGAGAAGATCGTGACGAAGTTCTGCGTGGTGTAGGCCGAAGGGATCACCTCGGTCGTCCACGAGCCGTCCTGGGAGAACGCCACCAGGGCGATCGTGCCCACCGGGGCGAGCAGCACCACGGTGGCGAGCACCGAGGCGAGCAGTGCGAGCCAGCGGCCGAACGGGTTGGTGATCTCCCGGCGGTGGGAGGCGACGCCCTTGGACTGGGAGCGGTAACTGCGCCGTCCCTCGTACCAGCGCATGCCGAGCAGGAAGAGCACCGACACCACGCCCAGCACGGCGGCGTACGTGGAGGCCATCGGCAGGTCGCCGTTGGTGCGGTTGATGTAGATCTGCATGGTCATCGTCTGGTCGACCCCGAACAGCAGCGGGGCGGTGTACGACGCCAGCGACGTCATGAACACCAGCAGCGAGGCGGAGACCAGCGCGGGGGTGAGCATCGGCAGCAGCACGGTGCGCCAGACCCGGACCCGGCCGGCACCCAGGTTGTACGCGGCCTCCTCGACCGACGGGTCCATGCCGACCAGCGCGGCCGAGGCCGCCAGGTAGAAGAACGGATACATGGTGAAGGTGTGCACCACCAGCACCCCCGCGATACCGCTGAACGGCAGCACCGGGTTCTCCGTGCCGAACAGGTGCTGAAGGCCGCGCGGCAGGATGCCGGTCTCGCTGTAGAGCAGTTGGAACGAGATCGCCCCGATCAGCGGCGGCAGCGCCGCCGGCACCAGGATGATGGCCTCGATCAGCCGGCGGCCCGGAAACGAGAAGCGCTTGAGCAGGAACGCCATCGCCACCCCGACGATGCCGCAGAGCACCACGCTGGCCGCGGAGATCACCAGCGAGGTGACCAGCGAGGAGCGGGCCACCCCGTCGCCGCTGAGGAAGACGCGGTAGTTCGCCAGGCCGTCCGCCCCGACGCTCTCCGCGAAGGTGGCGAACATTGGCTGCACCACGTACCCGAAGAGGATCAGGGCCAGCGGGAAGACCAGCAGGTAGGGGAACCAGCGGGAGTTGGCGCCGCCGGCGAGCCGGGCGGACCGGCGGGCCCGGGGTGGCGTCGGATCCCCGGTGACCGGCGGGACGGTGGCCGCGGCGGGCGTGGCCGGAATGGTGCTCATGGCCGCACCACCCACATCCGCTCCCGCTGCAGGCGCAGCCCGACCTGGTCGCCCGCGGCCAGCCCGGCCGGCACGTCGACGGCGGTGACCTGCACCGGCTCGCCGGCCACGTCCACCAGAAGGTTGGTGGACATGCCGGTGAACTCCAGCTCGGTCACCCGGCCGGTGAGCGCGCCGGCCTCGGTGGCCGAGGTGAGCCCGATGTGCTCGGGCCGGACGGAGACCAATGCGGTGTCGCTCGCGCGCAGCCCGTGGTCGGCAGGCGCCGCCACGGCCACCTGCTCGCCGCCGGGCAGCGCCACGGTGACGGTCTCCGGGCCGGCGGCGGCCACCGGCAGGCTGAGCACGTTGCTTCGGCCGATGAACCGGGCCACGAACGCGTTCGCCGGTCGGTGGTAGATCTCCTGCGGCGCGCCGATCTGCTGGACCCGCCCGGACTCCATGACGGCGATCCGGTCGGACATCGCCATCGCCTCGGCCTGGTCGTGCGTGACGTAGATGGCGGTGGTGCCGCTCTCCTTCTGGATCCGGCGGATCTCGACCCGGGTCTCCTCGCGCAGCTTTGCGTCGAGGTTCGACAGCGGCTCGTCGAGCAGCAGGGTGCGAGGCCGGATGACCAGGGCCCGGGCCAGCGCGACACGCTGCTGCTGGCCACCGGAGAGCTGGTCGATCCGGCGCTCGCCGTAGCCGGCCAGGTGCACCTGGCCCAGCGCCTCCTCGACCCGCCGCTTCGACTCGGCCCGGCCGACCTTGCGGATTTTCAGGCCGTACGCGACGTTCTGCGCCACGGACATGTGCGGGAAGAGCGCGTAGTTCTGGAACACCATGCCGGTGTCGCGCTTGTTCGGTGGCCGGTGGGTGACGTCCTCCTGGCCGAAGCGGATCCGGCCGGAGGTGGGGAAGTAGAAGCCGGCGACCATGCGCAAGGTCGTGGTCTTGCCGCAGCCGCTCGGGCCGAGCAGGGTGAAGAACTCCCCGGCGGCGATCCTGATGTCGACGTCGTCGACGGCCGCGGTGTCGCCGGCGCGCGTGAAGCGCTTGCTCACCGACTCCAGCGTGACATCGATCATGATGTCTCTCCTTGCATCCGGTACCGGGTCCGACCGGTGGTGGGTGGGGCCAGACCCGGTCTGGCGGTGCGTACGAGCGGCGGGTGCCGGGTGCGGTCCAACACCCGGCACCCCGGAGGTCAGCCCTTGTTCTTGATCTGGCTGTTCCAGTGGTTGATCCACTCGGTCTCGTTCTTGCCGACCACGTCCCAGTTGACGTCCAGCGGCTTGAGGTTGAGCTGGTTCAGCCACTCCGGCTTCTGGGCGATGTCCACGGCCGGGATCTGGTAGTAGTCCTTGGCCAGGTCGGCGCGGAGCGAGTCGTCGAACAGGAACTCGATGAACTTCTGCGCGCCGGTGGTGTTGCCGCCCTTGACCGCGGCCAGGCCGTCGACCAGGACCGGGGCGCCGGAGGCCGGCATCACGTACCCGAAGGGCATGTTGGACTGGTTGGCCTGGAGCAGGATGTCCTGCAGGTTCCACGCGCTGAGGACGCCCTGCTGGCGGGACATCTTGAGGTAGAGGTCGGTCGGGTTGGCCGCGTAGGCGCCGGTGTTGGCGTCGAGCTTCTTCAGCCAGTCGTAGCCGGGCTGCGGGTTGCTGCCGTCCGGCGACTGCCGCTGGATCATCGAGGCGTAGATCGACCGCATCGTGCCGGAGGCCGCCACGTCACGGATGATGATCTTGTCCTTCCACTCCGGGTTCAGCAGGTCGTCCCAGTCCTTCGGGGCCTGCTCCGGGGTGAGGGCCTTGTTGTTGTACATGATGACCTCGGGCAGCAGGATCTCACCGAACCAGCGACCCTCGGAGTCCTTGTACTTGGCGTCCATCTTGCCGGCGAAGGACGGCTGCCAGGAGGCGAGCAGGTCCTCGGTGGCCCCGGCGGCCAGGCCCTGCTGGGTGCCACCCCACCAGACGTCCGCCTGCGGGTTGGCCTTCTCGGCCCGGACCCGCTCCAGGATCTCCTGCGCCCCGAGGTTGAGCACCTCGACCTTGCCCTTGTACTCGGGGTACTTGGCGGTGAACTTGTCGACGGCGAAATCGGCGACCTTCTTGTCGCGGGCCGTGTAGATCGTCAGCTTCTCGGTGCCGCCGGCGGCGTCGTCGTTCGAACCACCGCCACCGCAGGCAGTGCCGGCGGCGAGGACGGTGGCGAGCGCTCCGGCGAGAAGAAGTCGACGTCTCATGTGGTACCTCCGAGGGGTGTGGGGGGAACTGCGTTGTTCTGAAGGGAGAGGTCAGGGGGCCGGCAGCAGGGTGGACAGTCCCGCCGCGGCAGCGGAGAGCGCGAAGCTGACGGCGCCGTGCAGCACCGCCCGGTCGCCGAGGACCGCCCGGCGTACCTCGGTCGGGCTCGGCGCCGCGGCCGAGACCAGGGCCTGGAGCCGGTCCACGGCGGCGTCGTCCAGCTCGGCGGCGGCCCCGCTGAGCAGGACCCGGCCGGGATCGACCACGCAGGCGCAGGAGACGATGAGCCGGGACCAGGCAGCGAGGACCTCGTCCAGGTAGGCGGCGGCCCGGTCGTCGGCGGCGGCCAGGTCCACCAGCGCCCGGACGGGCGACTCGGGACGGCGGCCCGGGGCCAGGGCCACCACCCGCTCGGCGATGGCGCTCTCCGACCAGCGGGCCTCGAACGGGCCGACCCCGTCGTGCCCCCGGTCGGCCGGATCGAGCGGCAGGAAGCCGACCTCGCCGGCAGCCCCGCCGGCGCCTCGGCGGACCTGTCCGTCCAGCACCAGGCCGGCACCGATGCCGTCGGCCACGTGCAGCAGGAGAAGGTCGGCGACGTCCGCGCCGGCACCGGCGGCGAGCTCGCCGGCGGCCATCAGGTTCACGTCGTTGTCCACCACCACCGGCACGCCGAGCCGCCGCTGGACCGACTCCCCTATCGGCTGTCCCTCGACCAGGCCGACCGACGGGGCGAGCCGGACCGCGCCACCGGAGGAGACGCCGGGTGCGGCGATGGCCACCCCGCGCAGCGCCGGCAGTCCGTCGCCGGCCAGCTCGGGCACCGCCTTGCAGATCAGCTCGACGATGTCGCCGGTGAGCCGGACCGTCCGGTGGGCGACCACGGCGCCATCGCTGTCGGCGATCTCGTAGCTGATCCGGGACGGCTCCAGCGAGACGGCGGCGACCAGTTCGGCGCGGGGGTTGAACTCCAGCATGGCCCGCGGCCGTCCGGCCCGGGACGCACCGGGTCCGCGTTCGATCAGGTAGCCCTCGGCGATGAGGTCGCGGACCAGCGGGGTGAGCGTGGCCGGGCTCAGCCCGGTGAGCTCGGTCAACTCGGCACGGGAGAGCACCCGCACTTGGCGGGCGGCGGAGATCACGGAGAGCCGCTTGATCTCCTTCGACCGCTCCCGGCTCACCGGGCTCGTCGGTGGCGTCACCACGTCAGTCACACTTCCTTCCTACGGCGAACGAACTATCTAGTCAAGTAACGAAAGCGTCTCGGCCGCGCGACAAGGCGGTTATGAGCTGCGGAAATGTTCAGGAATCCGGTCACCAGGGGACAGTGCTCTCCCGGCGAGGATCACGATCACAAGCGCTCTTGGTGGCGACTTAGTTTCTTTCGCAAATTAAGAAAGATCTTGCACGGCATTGACGGGCCGCCGCGCCGGTCCCTAGCGTCACCGGGCGAAGGCCTTCCAGTGTGTACGGCGACCCCGTGCCGCTGCGTACCCGGTGACCCCGGGCGCCGTCCGGCGCCCGCCGTCCCGTCGCTCACCCACCACCGTCCGAACGCGACCACCACGTCGACGCGACACCCGCGTCCGACGGCGATGACCGCTGCCCGGACCTCGCCACAGCCGGAAGGATCCGCATGCGACTCAAGGCGTTCCTGCTCCCCACGGCACTCGCCCTGGCCCTCTCCGGGGTCCCGGGCCCGGCCCTCGCCGCCCCCGCGCCGAACCGCCCCGCCGACGGCGTCGACCTCGATGTGCTCTTCGTCAGCGCCCACCCGGACGACGAGGCGGGCAGCCTCGCGACCCTGGGCCAGTGGAAGGAGCGTTACGGCGCGAAGGCCGGCGTCGTGACCATCACCCGGGGCGAGGGCGGCGGCAACGCCGTCGGCCTCGAGGAAGGCCCGCCCCTCGGCATCATCCGCGAGCGTGAGGAGCGCACCGCGATCGGCAAGGCCGGGGTGGAGAACCTGTACAACCTGGACCGGGTCGACTTCTGGTACACCGCCTCCGCGCCGCTCTCCGAGCGGATCTGGGGGCACGACGACACCCTCGCCCAGATCGTGCGCGTGATCCGGCAGACCCGCCCGGAGATCGTGATGACGATGAACCCGTCGCCGACCCCGGGCAACCACGGCAACCACCAGCAGGCCGCCCGGTTCGCCGCCGAGGCCTTCTACGCCGCCGCCGACCCGACCGCCTTCCCCGAGCAGCTCTCGAAGGAGGGCCTGCAGCCCTTCCGGCCGGCGAAGTTCCTGCGTACGGGTGGCACCGGCACCTCGACGGCCGGCCCGGCGTGCGCGACGAACTTCGTCCCGACGGTGCCGACCGACCAGGTCTTCGGCATCTGGGAGGGCACCCCGAGCAGCACTGGGAAGACCTGGGCGGAGATCGAGGTGGACGCCCGCCGCGACTACGCCACCCAGGGCTGGGCCGGCACCGCCGCCGCCCCCACCGACCCGGCGAAGGTCCGCTGCGACTTCTACACCCTGGTCGACAGCCGGGTCCCGTACGACCCGGCGGACACCTCGCCGGAGGCGATCCTGCGCGGTTCGGTGCTGCCAGCCGCTGCCGGAGGGCTGCCCCGGGGCACCGAGCTGTACCTGACCACCGACCGGTTCGACCTCGCCCCCGGCGAGACCGTCGAGGTCACCGCCCACGTCCGGGCCCCCCGGGACCGGGCCCTGCCCTCGCCCCGGCTCGCGTTGCGGCTGCCGCAGGGCTGGACCGCCACCGGCTCCGGCGCCCTGCGCGGCGCGGTGCCGGCGGGCGGGGAGCGGACCGCCACCTTCACCGTCACCGTGCCGGCCGACGCCGACACCAACCAGCAGCGGCTGGTCGGCGCGACCCTGACCACCGCCCGGGGCGCCGGGCGTACCGACCGGGCGGTCCGGGTGGTCGCCGACGTGCGGGGCACTCTGGAGCCGCTGCCCGAGGTGGGCACCTTCCGGGACTGGGCCGGGGCGAGCGGCTACCCGCAACTGGACACTCTGATCAAGCCGGTGCTCAGCCTCGGCTCCGGACAGAGCCGTACCGTCCGGGTGGACCTGCGCAACCACGGCGAGACCACGCAGCACGGCGAGGTCGCCCTCGGCCTGCCGAAGGGGTTCGCCGCCGACACCGCCACGAAGAGCTACCCCGACCTGGCCCCCGGTGCGACCGGCGCGGTGACCTTCACCGTCACCAACACCGACGCCACCCTGCCCACCGCCAACTCCGGCGGCACGGACGGCGACTACGGGATCACCATCACGACCACCAGCGCCGCCGGCAGCACCGTCGAGACCGGCGCCCTGGAGCTCGTCCCGACCAGCGAGGTGCCGCGCGCCGGGACCGACCGCGTGGTGGACGGGGTGGCCGCCCCCGGCGAGTACCCCGGCCCGGAGCTGGACCTCTCCCGGATCTGGGAGGGCGAGGCCACCACGCCGCAGGACGCGTCGGCGACCGGGCGGATCGCCTGGACCGATGACGCCCTGAAGGTCTACGTGCAGGTCACCGACGACGTGCTCGGCACGAAGGTGGTGCCGCAGGACTGCAAGCGGCAGCGCCGCACCGACAGCGTGGAGATCATCGTCGACCCGAAGGGGAACTCGGCCGACACCTCCACCGTGTTCAAGGCGGGCATCTTCCCGGTCACCGACGACCCGGCCAAGGGCGACCCGCCCTGCTGGCAGCGGGACGCCGACAACCGCCAGGGGCCGGGCGCGACGACCGCGCCGGGGATGACCGTGGTCAGCAAGGTCAGCGCGCCGTACACCGGCTACACCATCGAGGCGAGCATCCCGTTCGCGGTGCTGCCGGACGCGGTCGACCCGGCCCGGATGGGCTTCAACGTGCTGGTCTACGACTCGGACACCCAGGACCTCACCTCCCAGTCCCGACTGGGCTGGTCCACCTTCACCGGGGTACGGGCCGACCCGTACCGGTACGGCCTGGTCACCCTGCCCGGGTACGCGCCGGCGGCCCGCCAGCCGAGCGTCCCGGTCTTCCCGGACACCGCCGCGCGCAGCGTGCACAGCCCGCAGACCATCGCCCAGTCGGCGACGGACGGGGTCGCCCCGGCGGCCGTGCCGCGGCTGCCGGCAAAGGCGCTGCGGCTCACCGACCTCCGTGCGGTCACCGGTGGTGTCTCGGTCACCCTCCGGGCGGACCGGTCCGGCACCGCGTACCTGTACGGCTGGGACGGTGACCGGCCCACGGGCGACCGCATGGTGACCCTGACCGCCGGCTCGCCGGTGACCGTGGTGGTGCCGGTGACCGCCGGTTCCACGACGTCGCTGCTGGCCGCGTTCGAGGCGGACGGCGGCGCGCTGGCCCGCCGGCTACCCCTGAGCTGACGCCGAAGGAAGGGCCCCTTGTCAACGCACGTCTGTTGACAAGGGGCCCTTCCTTTCACCGCAGCCGGTAGACGGCCGTCCGGGAGTTCTCGAAGCGCAGGTCGGCCAGCGTCCGCAGGGCCGGCGCCTCGGAACCGACCTGCCGGTCCACCACCAGCCAGCGCACCCCGTACCGGTCGCGCAGGGCGGCCAGGCCGGCGGCCGTCGGGGCGGTGAAGGCCACGTCGTTGGCGCGTTGCCGCTCGACGTCCCAGAACGGCGCGTACGGGCCGTCCGGCCGCCCGACCATCCGGGGCGCGAACGCCCATCCCTCGACCAGCACCGACCGCTCGGCGTAGCCGCTGAGCCAGAACGACCGGGCGTCGCACCACCCGTCCACCATCTCCCGGCAGTGCGCGTTGGTGGCGAGCACGTCGTCCGGGGCGCTGTGCGCCCGCACCCAGCGGGCCGCCTCGACCCGGGAGGCGGGCATCGCCACGACCGGGTACGCCCCGCCGTTCGGGTAGACCCTGGTCGCCGCGGCGTCCAGCACCAGCCCCGGCGCACCGGCGGTCAGCACGGCGGTGAGCAGCACGAGCCCGCCCCGCCCGGCCAGCCCCGGCCAGCGCCCCACCAGGGCCGGCCAGCACAGGGCCACCAGCACCGCCGGCACCGTCAGCACGGCCGCCCAGCGGAGCAGCGGCAGCACCGGGGCGTACGCGGGGACGGCCGGCGAGCTGGTCGCGGAGTCGAGCTGCACCGCGGTGAGCAGCACGGCGAACCCGGCGGTGCCCGCGCCGAGCAGCCACCGGCCCCGGGCGGAGAGGGCGGCCCGGCCGGCCACCTCGACCCAGCCCCACGCGGAGACCAGCACCCCGAAGGCGAACCCGGTCCGGGTGAAGTACTGGTTGCTGCTGCCGGGATGCCCGACGAGCAGGTAGATCGCCGGGCCGGCGAGCGCGCCGCCGAGCAGGAACACCTGCACCGGTTCGACCCGCCGGCGGCGCAGCCGGAGCAGGGCCGCCGCGCCGGCGACCCGGAGTTGGAGGTTGAGCAGGAACGCCACCGCGACCAGCACCCAGTACAGCGCGGTCACCCCCGCCGGCCGGTCGGTCGGCACGTACGGGCGCAGCCCCGAGAACGGATCCAGGACCACGCCGTGGCTCTCGAAGGCGAACAGCACCGCGGTGGCGAACACCTGCGCGGCCAGGGCCAGGCCGGCGGCGACCAGCACCGTCCGGGGCAGCCGCCGGCGGGCCACCAGGGTCACCGCGGCGGTGACACCGAGCGCGGCCAGCACCACCGGCAGTGAACTGGCCTTCGCGCCGGTCGACGCGGCGAGGAAGAGGACCGCCAGCGCCCAGGCGCCGCGGCCCAGCGCGGGCACGGTCACCCCGCGCGCCCGGCCGACGATCTCACAGAGCGCGGCGATCAGCGGCAGCAGCAACACCCAGCTGTACGTCATCGACGGGCTGCCCCAGACGATGAAGGTGGCCTG
Source organism: Micromonospora sp. NPDC005299 (assembly GCF_042872345.1). Classification (NCBI taxonomy): domain Bacteria; kingdom Bacillati; phylum Actinomycetota; class Actinomycetes; order Micromonosporales; family Micromonosporaceae; genus Micromonospora; species Micromonospora sp. NPDC005299. The sequence continues at coordinate 213,244 of NZ_JBIAKG010000008.1, read as the reverse complement.
GCTGCCGAAGAGCTGCCGCCAGCCGTTCTCGAAGCCGAACTCGCCCACGGTGAACAGCAGCGCGGCGGCCACCACCCCGGCGTACGGCCGGCCGGTGATCCGCCAGCCGACCACGGCCATCAGCACGGCGGCGAGCGCGCAGAGCGCGGGCACGGCGAGCCGGAACAGCACCGTGGGCAGGTCCACCCCGCTGACCAGGCTGGTGGCGGCCAGGTGGGCGAAGCCGAACCAGTGGTAGTGCAGCGGCTCCCCGGCGACCTGCGGCACCTCCGGCGGCACCTGGTGGGTGGCCGCCCCGGCGATGGAGAGCTGGAAGGCCAGGTCGAGGTACTGGGCCTGCCCCTCGTCGGTGGGCAGCACCGGGTTGACGGCGAGGAACGAGCCGTACAGGTAGAGGGTGAAGCCGACCACCACCCCCGCCAGCGACCAGGCCCAACCGGCCGGGACGACGGTGGGGTGGCGGACCCGCCAGTGCCGGCGCAGCCGGGGCACGGCGGCGAACGGCGCCACCACGGCGAGCGGCCAGAGCCGCAGCCAGCCGGGCAGCCCGACCGCGGTGAACCCGGCCCACGCGACCAGCTCCAGCACCAGGCCGACGGCCGCGCCCATGGCCAGGTCCTCGACCAGGGTGTGCGGCCGGCGGCGCAGCGCGCGGAACACCAGCGTCCCGGGGAGCAGCACGGCCAGCGACGCGTACGCCGTCCAGCGGGCGACCGCGCCGAGCGGGGTGCCGGCGGCGAGCAGCACGGCGACCACGGCGGCGTACCCGGCGACGGCCGGGGCCCAGCGCAGGGCGGCCGGACGGCGGCGCGGGTCGACGGCCGCCGGGGCGGCGCCGGTGGCGACGGCGGTCACCGCAGGCTGTCGGCCAGCTCGGCGGGGTCCGGGTGGGCCGGCCCGGCGGCGGCGCTGTCGCCGGCCACCAGATACGCGGGCCGGCCCTGCACGGCGGTGTAGATCCGGGCCACGTACTCGCCGAGCAGGCCGAGGCAGAGCAGCTGCACCGCGCCGAGGAAGAGGATCGCCACGTAGAGCGAGGGCCAGCCGTTGACCGTGCCTCCGGCGAACCAGGCCAGCACGGCCACCACCACCAGCACCCCGCAGACCGCCACCCCGACCAGGCCCAGCCAGGTGGCCACCCGCAGCGGGGCTGCGGAGAAGCTGGTGACGCTCTCGGCGGCCAGCCCGGCCATCCGGGACAGCGGGTACTTCGTCCGGCCGGCGGCGCGTTCCTGCCGCTCGTAGGTCACCTCGGCGCTCGTGAAGCCGAGCCAGGGCACCACCAGCCGGAGCACCGGGCTGCGCTCGGGCAGCTCCCGCAGCGCCTCCACGACGGCCCGGCTGAGCAGCCGGAAGTCGCCGGCCTGGGCGGGAACCTGCTCACCGACCAGCCGCCGGACCAGGCGGTAGTAGCCGCCGGCGCTCCACCGCTTGAACCGGGTGTCCCGGCTGCGGTCGGTCCGCACGGCGTAGACCACGTCCACGCCGTCGGCGCGGGCCCGGCGGAGCAGTTCGACGATCACCTCGGGCGGGTCCTGGAGGTCGGCGTCGATGCTCACCACGTACGCGCCCCGGGCGCGGAGCAGGCCGGCGTGCAGGGCCGCCTGGTGCCCGCTGTTGCGGCGCAGCCGCAGCACCCGCAGCTCGGGCCAGCCGACCCGCAGCGCGGCCAGCGCCGCCGGGGTGGCGTCGGTGCTGCCGTCGTCGACGGCCACCACCTCGTACGCCTCGCCGAGCCCGTCGAGCACGCCGCGCAGCCGGACGGCCAGCAGCGGGAGGACGGCCTCCTCGTTGAACATCGGCACCACCACGGACAGGGCCGGCTGCGGCGCGGTCACGGCACTCGACCCCCCGGATTCCCTGGCGGCGGACCGGGCCGACGCTACCAGTCGGGCAGGTCAGGACCGGGTCGGTCGCCCGGCACCCGCCCCGATCAGGTGCCGCAGGTGGTGGCGGGCAGGCCGGACACCTTCACCGGGGAGCGGCCGGTCGGGCGGGCCTTGCCGGCGAGCACCGCGGCCAGCGCGGTCATCGACGCCCGGGTGGACGAGTAGGTGGCCAGCAGGGTCGGTGACTTCGCCCCGGCCAGCACGTACGGGGTGTCCATGGCCACCGTCACGGTGGCGTCGGCGCGCAGGTCCTTGCTCCCGTCGCCGTACCCGACGAGGTGCACCACGGTGCCGCCGCTCGGCACCACCTTCACCCCCGCGGCGGTGAGCGCCTCGGCCAGCGCGGCCCGGGTGCGGTCCCGTCCCGCGGCGGAGGTGACGGTGACCGGGCCGGCCACCGGGCTGCCGCACCGGCCGCGCAGCATGGTCACCGCGGCGGCGGCCAGGTCGGCGGCGGCCTTGCGGTGCGCGGCGCTGTCCAGCGTCGACAGCGCCGGCGCCGGCCGGTCGGCCAGCTTGAACTTCATGGTCAGCACCCGGGTGACCGCCTCCACCAGCCGGGTCCGGGGCAGCGAGCCGTCCTTGAGCGCGGCGCGCAGCCCGTCGTACGCCTGGCCCACGTTCGGGGTCATCAGGATGAGGTCGTTGCCGGCGTTCAACGCGCGGACCGCGGCCTCCCCCGGCGACCACCGCTTGGCCGGCGCCATGTTCATCCCGTCGGTGATCACCACGCCCTGGAAGCCGAGCTGGCCGCGGAGCACGTCGGTGAGAAGCTTGTGGGAGAAGGTGGCCGGGGTGCCCGGGTCGACCGCCTTGACGTCCAGGTGGGCGGACATCACCGCCATGGCGCCGGCGTCGATCCCGGCGTGGAACGGCGGGAACGCGGTGCGGTCCAGCACGGCGCGGGACTGCCCGACCACCGGCAGGTCGGTGTGCGAGTCGGCGGCGGTCAGCCCGTGCCCGGGGAAGTGCTTGACGGCGGCCCCGACCCCCTCGGCCTGCAGGCCGCGGACCGCGCCGGCGACCTGGGCCGACGCGGTCTTCGGGTCGGCGCCGAAGGAGCGGGAGCCGATCACCGTGCTGCGGGTGGCCAGCACGTCGGCGACCGGCGCGAAGTCCAGGTTGACGCCCATGGCGGCCAGCTCGGCGCCGGCGGCCCGCCAGGCGGCCTCGGTCAGCGCCGGGTTGCCGGCGGCGCCGGCGGCGAGCGGGCTGGGCAGCAGGGTCACCCCGTCGGTGATCCGGGTGACCACGCCGTACTCCTGGTCGGTGCCGATCAGGAAGGGAGCGGGGCCGGCGGGCAGGCGGCCGGCGGCCGCGCGCAGGCCGTCGGTCAGCGCGCGAACCTGCTTCGGGTTGTCGACGTTGGTGGTGGCCTGGTTGCCCGAGGTGGGGTCGTCGGCGCTGAAGCCGACCAGGATCAGGCCGCCGAGGCGGTACTTCGCGACCATCTCCGCGGGGGTGTCGACCCCGGCCAGGGCCCGGTTGCCGGCCGCCGACCCGGGCGAGACCTTCGTCGCCGAACTGCCGTACGCGTAGGGCATCAGCACCTGGCCGACGAGATCCTCGTCGGAGAGCGTCGCCACCCGGGCGGCCGCCCGGGCGGCCGGGTCGGCGCCGCTCGGGGCGGGGGCCGCCGACGACGGGGCCGGCGCCGGGCTCGACGGGGTCGGTCGGGGCCGTTCGGGCTCACCCGAGCACCCGGAGACGAGCAGCGCGGTCAGTGCGGCGAGCGCGACGCAGGCGCGGCGCGGGGAAATCGACACGCGCCCCACCGTATCGGGGCAACTTGACCTTCCGTCAGCCCACCCTGGTGAGCAGTGTCACGGGCGCGCCGTCCCCGGCGTACCGGTAGGGCTCCAACTCGGCGTCCCAGGCGGTGCCGAGCGCCTTGTCCAAGGCGTGCGCGAGCGCCTCCGGGGCCCGGGCGGTGGCCATGATGCTGCGCAGCCGGTCCTCGCCGAGTTGGATGTCACCGGCCGCACCCACGGTGGCCCGGAACAGGCCGCGCCCCGGGACGTACATGAAGCGCTCGCCGTCGACCCCCGGACTGGGCTCCTCGGTGACCTCGAAACGGATCATGGGCCACTGCCGGAGGGCAGCAGCCAGCTCCGCGCCCGTCCCCGGGCTGCCGGTCCACCCGCACTCGGCGCGCCGCGCCCCGGGATCGACGGGCTGGGCCGTCCAGTGCAGGTTGACCGGCGCGACGAGGACGCGCGCGATCGCCCACTCGACGTGCGAGCACACGGCGAGCGGGGTCGAGTGGACGTATACGACGCCACGCGTTGGCACGGTGACCTCCCGGTGAGCCGAGGTGCGTCTTCCCCTACGACCTCGTCCACCCGAGTGGCCTCTGAAACACATGATGACCTGTGTGACGGATGGTGCGCCAGCGAATCGGAAAATTCGCCGGTGCCGGTGACCGGGAAATACCCGGGCGGCTGACCTGGTTGTGCTCCCTGACGGCGCGACGACCAGCCAGGCGTCGAGCTCGTGTACAGTTCTCTGGGCGGTTCTGTGCCGCCGCACGTCTTCGCGGGCTGACGCTCACCCCGGGCGTCAAACCGCACATACAGCCCCCGGACGGTTTCCGTCCTCCCGTACGTCTGCAAGGAGTACCTCCGTGGCGAGCAACACCTCTAAGACCGCGCGCGCGTCAGTCCGGGCCGGCCAGGCTGGCCAGGGTGGCGCCCTCAGCGTGCTGGGCGAGTTCAAGTACCTGATCCCGCTGAACGGCGGCAAGCACGCCTACGTGCGCAACCTGACCAACGGCAAGACCGCGCACCTGCGCACCGACTCCGAGGCCTTCGTCGAGGAGATCCGGGTGCTGGCCGCCGCCGGCCACGCCGCCAAGGTCCGCGCCGAGATCAACGCGCTGGCCGCCGTCCACCCGGACCACGGCTGGGACAAGACCGAGAAGCGTCTCGTCGAGGCCGGCGTCTTCGAGGGCTGAGCGCCCTCACCGCGACACCACGAACCGCCCGCCGGGGTCACCCCGGCGGGCGGTTCTGTCTTCTCACTCCTCGGGCAGCAGCGCCACCTCGCCGGTGGCCAGGTCGTAGAGGGCGCCGACCACGGCCACCTCCCCGGCCGCCACCGGGCCGGCCAGCAGGTCGTCGGCGCGCAGGGTGGCCACCGTCCGCCGGACGTGCCGGCGGATGGCGAGGGGGTGGGCGTCCGGGTCGTCCGCGCCGACCTCGTGAACCGCCGGCGTGATCCGGTCCACCACGTAGCCGAGCGCGCCGGCCGGGCGGCGCCCGCTGCGCAGCGCGTCGACCGCCGAGCCCACCGCGCCGCAGCGCTCGTGGCCGAGCACCATCACCAGCCGCACGCCGAGCTGCCCCACCACGTACTCGATCGAGCCGCAGACCGCCCGGTCGAGCACGTGCGCGCCGGTGCGGATCACGCAGATCGAGCCGAACGTCTGGTCGAAGATCGCCTCCAGCGGCACCCGCGAGTCGATGCAGCCCAGCACCACGGCGTACGGCTGCTGGTCGCCCGAGGCCACGGCGGCGGCGGCGGTGACGTCGTGGCCGTGCACCGGCTGCCCGCTGACGAAGCGCCGGTTGCCGGAGAGCAGCTCGGCCAGGGCGGCCCGGGGCGTGCGGGCGGCGGGAGTGGGCGGCATGCCCTACAGCCTGGTCACCGATCCGGCGCGGGGAGGCGGGGTTGGGAATCTTCTCACCACCCCGGTTGCCGTGCTGTCATGACGGGTACGCCGGTGTGACCGCCGGGTCACTCCGGTGCGCAGACACCGGTCGGCCCGGGGGAGGTGGAAGATGCCGGAGCACCTGGAGGTGCGGCTTCCCGACGGCGTACGCCTGCACGTGACGGCGACCGGACCGGTCGACGCCGAGGTCACCGCCATCCTGCTGCACGGCTGGACGCTGGACGGGCGCAGCTGGCACCACCAGGTCGCCGGCCTGCGCGACCGGTTCGGCGACCGGGTCCGGGTGCTCACCTACGACGCCCGCGGGCACGGCCGGTCGAGCTGCATGGCGCTGCGCACCGCCACCCTGGCCCAGCTCGGCGACGACCTGGCCGCCGTCGTCGACCAGTTCGTCCCGTCCGGCCGGATCGTGCTGGTCGGGCACTCGATGGGCGGGATGACCGTGATGGAGTACGCCCACCGTCACCTCGACCACTTCGCCGGCCGCGTCGCCGGCCTGGTCTTCGTCTCGACCACCGCCGAGGGGCACACCCACACCGCCTACGGGCTCTCCCCCCGGATCGCCCGGCTGATCCGGCTCGCCGAGACCACCGGCGCCGGGGTGCTGGCCCGCTGCGGTGCCTGGCGCCCGCCGCACGCGCTGCTGCGCGCGCTGCGCCCCAGCATCCGCTGGATGCTCTTCGGCGACCGCTGTGAGCCCGCCGACATCCGGCTGGTCACCTCGGCGGTGGCGCACGCCTCGCTGCGCTCGATCGGCGGGTTCCGCGCCTCGATCGGGGCCCAGCACCGGCTGGACACCCTCGCGGCGCTCGGCCGGTTGCCGGCCGCCGCGCTGGTCGGCGACCGGGACCGGCTCACCCCGCCGCCGTGCGCCGAGTCGATCGCCGCGGCGCTGCCCACCACCGAGCTGACCGTCTGCCCGGGCGCCGGTCACATGCTGATGATGGAACGCCCCGACGAGGTGACCGCGGCCGTCGCCGGGGTGCTGCACCAGGTGCTCTCGGGGACAGATGCGGGCACGTCCGGGCAGCGGGTGGGAACGCCCGGATAACGGGCAACCCGGACGGGCGGGCAGCGGGTAGCGGCATGGCCCCGACACGGGCCGGGTCGGCGGCCCGTACCCTCATTCAGCCCGCCGTCTGACCACAGGAGCCCCCGCGTTGAGCGACCAGACCACCCTGGAACGGGAGATCGCCATCGAGCAACGGCATCTCGACCGGGTGTACGCCCGGCTGGCCGAACTGCGGCGGTCGGCCGCCGACGCCGAGCGGGAGGGCTACCGGCTGGCCCGGGTCGGCAACTTCGGCGCGCTGGTCGAGCGGGACGCGATGGTCTTCCACGCCGCGCAGCGCCGGCACGTGCTGGACGCCGAGCACGAGGGGCTGGTCTTCGGCCGGCTGGACCTGCGTACCGGGCAGGTGCTGCACGTGGGCCGGCTCGGCGTGCGCGGGGAGAACGCCGAGACCCTGGTGGTGGACTGGCGGGCGCCGGCCGCCGCCGCGTTCTACCAGGCCACCCCGGCCGAGCCGCAGGGCGTGGTGCGGCGGCGCACGATCCAGTCGTCGGCGGAGCAGGTCACCCGGATCGAGGACGACCTGCTGGACCCGGAGTCGGCGCCGCCGGAGATGGCGGTGGTCGGCGACGGCGCGCTGCTGGCGACCCTGTCCCGGGCCACCGGCCACGGCATGCGGGACATCATCGCCACCATCCAGCGGGAGCAGGACGAGGCGATCCGCTCCCCGGGCAGCGGGGTCACGATCGTCTCCGGCGGCCCGGGCACCGGCAAGACGGCGGTGGCCCTGCACCGGGCCGCGTACCTGCTCTACTCCGACCGCGCCCGGTACGCGGGCGGCGGCATCCTGGTGGTCGGCCCGTCGAGCGTGTTCGTCCAGTACATCGCCTCGGTGCTCCCCTCCCTCGGCGAGGAGACGGCCACCCTGCACTCGCTGGGCTCCCTCTTCCCCGGCGTGTCGGCGACCCGGACCGACCCGCCCGACGTGGCGGCCGTGAAGGGGTCGCTGCGGATGCGCCGGGTGCTGGAACAGGCGGCCCGGGACGCGGTGCCCGACTCCCCCGGCGAGCTGCGCCTGCTCTACCGGGGTGAGCTGCTGCGGCTGGAGCGGGCCGAGCTGGACGCGATCCGGGATCGGACGCTGTCCCGCGGCGCGCGCCGCAACGAGGTGCGCCGGGCGGCCTTCGACGCGGTCCTCGCCGCGCTCTGGGCGCAGGCCCGCAGGCTGCGGATCGGCCGGCTGCCGGAGCAGCCCGCGTTCGAGGACGAGATCATCGAGCGGCCGGAGTTCCGGGAGTTCCTCAAGGCCTGGTGGCCGCGGCTGCACCCACGCCACGTGCTGGGCTGGCTGGCCCGCCCGGAGCGGCTGCGCCGGTACGCCGGAGGCGTCCTGTCCGGGGCCGAGATCCGGCTGCTGACCGAGGCGTACCGGAGCCTGGACGGCGAGGGGCTGACCATCGCCGACGTGGCGCTGCTGGACGAGTTGGACGCGCTGCTCGGTCGGCCGGTGCAGCGGGCGAGGCCGAAGCGGGACCCGTTCCAACTGGCCGGCGGCGTCCGCGAGCTGAGCACGTTCGCCGACCGGCAGCGGGCTGCCCGGGCCGCCGCCCGGGAGCGCCCGGAGGACTACCGCGACTACGCCCACGTGGTGGTCGACGAGTCGCAGGACGTCTCGCCGATGCAGTGGCGGATGATCGGCCGGCGCGGGCGGCTGGCCTCCTGGACCGTGGTGGGCGACCCGGCGCAGACCGCCTGGACCGGCGACCCGCAGGAGCTGGCCCGGGCCCGGGACCAGGCGCTGGGCCGGCGCCGCCGCCAGCGGTACGAGCTGACCACCAACTACCGCAACTCGGCGGAGATCTTCGCCGTGGCAGCCGCGGAGATCCACCGCGTACACCCGGATCTCGCGTTGCCCACCGCGGTCCGTTCCACCGGGGTGGCGCCCGTCGAGCGGACGGTGCCCGCCGCCGACCTGCCCGCCGCCACCACGGCGGCGGCCCGCGCGCTGCTGGCGGAGGTCGAGGGCACGGTGGGCGTGATCACGCCGGTGCCGCGCCGTGATGAGGTGGCCGGTTGGCTGGGCGACCTCGGCGGCCGGCTCCAGGTGGTGACCAGCCTCCAGGCCAAGGGCATGGAGTACGACGGGGTGGTGCTGGTCGCTCCGAGCGAGATCCGGGCCGATCCGGGGTCGGGCGTCCGCACCCTCTACGTGGCGCTCTCCCGGGCCACCCAGCGGCTCACCACGCTCGACCCGGTCGGCTGACGACGGCCCACATCCGGCGTTCACTTGCACACATAGCGATGTGAGCATAGATTGAGCCCGCCGGCACGGTGGACGGAAGGGTGTGGGCGTGGGCGCAGGTCATGACCACAGCGGCGCGGTGACCAACGCCGCCCAGCGTCACCGGGGCCGGCTCTGGGGCGCGTTCGCGCTGCTCACCGCCTTGATGGCGGTCGAGGCGGTGGCCGCGTTCGCCACCGGCTCGCTGGCGCTGCTCTCCGACGCCGGGCACATGTTCACCGACGTCCTCGGCATCGGCATGGCGCTTGCCGCGATCAGCGCCACGCGGCACGCCGACACCGACCCGCAGCGCACCTTCGGGCTCTACCGGCTGGAGGTGCTGGCCGCGCTGGCCAACGCGGTGCTGCTCGGCGCCGTGGCCGTCTACGTCCTGGTCGAGGCGGTACGCCGGTTCGGTGAGCCGCCGGAGGTGCTCGCCGGGCCGATGCTCGCCGTGGCGGTGCTCGGCCTGCTCGCCAACATCGCCGCGTTCGCGCTGCTGCGCGCCGGCGCCGAGGAGAGCATCAACCTGCGCGGGGCGTACCTGGAGGTGCTGGGCGACCTGCTCGGCTCGCTCGGCGTGATCGGCGCCGCCGTGGTCATCGCGCTCACCGACTGGTGGTGGGCCGACCCGCTGGTCGCCGTGGCGATCGGGTTGTTCATCCTGCCGCGCACCTGGCGGCTCGGCCGGGCCGCCGTCCGGATCCTGGTGCAGGCCGCGCCGGAGCACCTCCAGGTGACCGCGGTGCACGACCGGCTGGCCGCGGTGCCCGGCGTCGCCGAGGTGCACGACCTGCACGTCTGGACGCTCACCTCGGGCATGGAGGTGGCCTCGGCACACCTGACCATGACGCCGGGCGCGGAGGTCGGCGAAGTGCTGACGGCCGCCCGGACCGCCCTGCACGAGGACTTCTCGATCGATCACGCCACGTTGCAGATCGAACCCGGAGCGTCTCCGGGGGCGTGCGGTGCGGTCGAGTGGTAATTAGGGCAATCTTAAATCCAAGTGGTTATTGTGCACTTATGCCGGTTTTGACCGGGACACCGGCTCCCACCAGCGGAGCCGTCCCGGCACAGCGCCGGTAGGCTCGATCGCGGCCCCCGCCGGGCGGCGCCCACCGGCGCCTGCGGCGGCCAGCGCCTAATCGCCCGCAGGGCGAGCCGGGGAACCACGTTCGTGGGGTGCATCCGCGTCAGCGGTAGGGATCTTCCGTCCCGAACCCGTCAGCTAACCCGGTCGGCGGTTGACGGAAGGACACGTGAATGCCCCCAGTGGCACCTGTACGACGGACGGTCGCCCGGTTGGCGGCCCTGCTCGTCGCGACGCTCGCCCTCGGCGTCGTGACCGCGCCGGTCTCCCCCGCCTCGGCGGCGTGGTCGGCTTCCCCGACCGGCCTGCTCGCCGCCGCACCCGGCGACGACGAGGGCGGGACCCCGGCGCTGCGCGCCCAGCTCGACGCGGCCAGCAAGGGCTGGCTGGAGGCGCGTACTGCGCTGAACCGCTCGGTGACCCGGCAGCAGCAGCTCACCACCCAGCTCAAGACGGTCAACGCCGAGTTGACCGTCCGCGACGCCAAGGTCGGCGAGATCGCCGGCGTGGCGTACCGATCCGGGCGGCTGGGCACGGCCGCGGCGCTGCTCGGCAGCAGCAGCCCGGAGGGCTTCATGGATCGCGCGGCGGCGCTGGAGCAGGTGGCCGCGCACGAGGACCGGGCGCTGCGCGACCTGATCGAGACCCGGGACGAGGCCACCCGCACGCAGGCCGCGCTCACCGGTGAGATCCAGGAGCAGCGCAAGCAGGTCGCCGTGATGGCCAAGCGCAAGCAGCAGGCCGAACGCGCCCTGGAGGTGGCGAACGACCGGGCGTCCAGCAGCGGTGGCGGCAGCGTGCAGGGCACCTCCTCGGCGAACGCCAAACCGGCCCCGCGCAACGCCGACGGCTCCTGGCCGCCCGAGTCGTGCAGCGTCAACGACCCGACGCCGGCCGACGGCTGCATCACCCCGCGTACGCTGCACGCGCTCCAGCAGGCCAAGGCGGCCGGCTTCACCCGCTATGTCTCCTGCCACCGGCCCAGCGGCTCGGGCGAGCACCCGAAGGGGCGGGCCTGCGACTTCGCCGCGCAGAAGGACGGCTTCGGCGGCGTGGCCACCGGCGGCGACAGGACGTACGGCAACAACCTGGCCGCCTACTTCATCCGCAACGCCGACGCGCTCGCCGTGCTCTACGTGATCTGGTTCAAGCAGATCTGGCTGCCCAGCAGCGGCTGGAAGGCGTACAGCGGGGGCAACGGCGACCCGTCCAGCGACCACACCAACCACGTGCACCTGTCGGTGTACTGATCTCCGCCCCGGCGGCACCCGGCCTACGCCCCACGACGTACGCCGGGTGTCGCCGCGCGGCCCACGACGCGACGCCCGTGACGGCCGAGCATCGGGGGCATGATTCGACTCTCCCCAGCCGGGCGCAAGGCCCTGCTCACCCTGCACCTGGTCACCTCGCTGGGGTGGCTCGGCGCCGACCTGGTGCTGCTGGCCCTCGGCGTGGCCGGGCTGCGCGGGGCCGACCCGGAGGTGATCTACCCGGCGGCCGCGCTGCTGGTCACCTGGCTGTTCGCCCCGCTGAGCGTGCTCGTCTGGCTGGTCGGGCTCGCCAGCGCGCTGCTCACCCCGTGGGGGCTGCTGCGCTGGCGCTGGGTGCTGGTGAAGTTCGCCGTGACCACCGTCGTGCTCACGCTCGTGCTGCTCCTGCTCACCCCGCGGCTCCGGCACCTCGGTGAGCTGGCCGGGGCGGCCGACGACCACCTGCGTGTCGACCTGGTGGTCGCACCGACCGTCTCCAGCACGCTGCTGCTCGTCGTGACGGTGCTGTCCACGTACAAGCCGTGGGGGCGGCTGCGGCCGGCCCGACCGGCGGCCCGGCGACCGGTGGCCGCCGGGCGGCGCGGCTGAGTCAGGCCGCCCGCCCCTCCAGGGTGGCGCCGAGCCGGCTGGCCAGGCCGAGGTGGGCCGCCCGGGCCTGCCGGAAGGCGTAGCCGAACAGCGGCGCCGGGGCGGAGAGGGTGATCTCCACGTCGATCCGCACCACCCCGTCGGGCTCGTCGCGCAGCCGGGTGTGGTTACGCACCGTGGTGGCCGGCTGCTGCCGGGCCACGGTCACGACCTCGTCCTCGTTGGCGATCAGCACATCGGCCTGGTAGGTGACCGGGAAGTGCAGCGGGCCGAGCGCCAGCCGGTCGGTGATCGCGTAGCTGGCCAGCGCCCCCGGGCGGGGCGGCAGTTGGCGGACCCGGACGATCAGCGGATGCAGCTCGCCCTGCCGGCTCAGGTCGCCGAGCAGGGCCACCGCGTGGGCCCTGGTGCACCGGGCCTGCACGGTGTAGCTGAAGCTGTCGCTGCTGAGCAAGCGGCACCCCCTCGCCGTCGTGGGTCCGCACGATCGTCCCGTACCGGAGCCGGGCTCGCAACGGGTCGAAAGGCCCTGGCCGCGGTCGGCGAGGTGGCGGGGTCCGGCGGCTCAGCGAGGGTGGGTCGGGTCAGGCGCCGGGAAGCACCTGGGGGGTGCTGTCGGCGAACCAGGGCTCGGGCGCGCCGAAGAGGCCGAGCAGGCCGGTCACCCAGAGCTGCCGGTGCACGAACCGGCTCGGCTCGGTGACCACCAGCTTGACGCCGCTGACCTCGCAGGTCTGGAAGCCGGCGACCATGGCGCTGATGCCGACCGAGTCGATGAAGGTGACGAGCCGCATGTTGAGCTCGATCCGGGAGGGGCGGCCCTTGGCGAGCACCTCGGCGATCGCTTCCCGCACCTCGTACGCGGTGTCGACGTCGATCTCCCCTCGCGGGGCGATCTGGACCACACCACCCGGCAGCACCGACTTCACGATCGACAGGCTCACGCGAGCACCTCCACTCGCCCGTACGGGCGCCTCATCAGTACGCGGGCCGCGACCGAGAGTATTCCTCCGACGGCCTCGGTCGCCACCCCTCGGGATGAGCAATTCGCGTACTGGGCACACCTGGGCATCCCAATCCGGACCTTCGGGCTCCCGTTTTCCCCGCGGCGCGGGGTCCCCACCGGTCGATCGGCCGAGCGGGGCCCGGCCGATCCGCCGACCCAGGGTAGCGGGCGGGCGCACGCCCGGGTGGCACCCGCCCCCGGCGCGTTCGGGTGGTTCGTCCGGTGCCGCGCCGATCGGCCGCGACCCGGCCCGCCCCGGTGGGTTTGCGCCGGCTCCGGTGCGGGCACTGGCCCCGGTGAGCGAACCGTCACGCGCCGGATGACACCCGGAGTCCGATTTGGCCGCCGGACTTCGGCACCCCGAGGAGGTACACCATGTTCGGATCCACCCTGCTGGACCGCCGCAGCAAGCCGGAGCGGGTCGCCGACCAGGCGTGGCAGCACCTGCTCGCCGCCGCCGGCTCCGCCGGCGGCGGCGTGCGGGACGCCGCCCGGTCGGCCCGCCGCAACTCCTCCGGCCTCGCCGACGACGCCACCGACCTGGTCGGCTCCGCCGCCGAGGAGGCCCGCCGCCGGGCCAGCCTCGCCTTCGACGCGCTCGCCGGCCGCCGGCCGGCGCTGCCCTGGACGCTGCTGATCGCCGCGGCGCTGGCCGGCGCGGCGATCGGCTGGGCCGCCGGCACCGCCGCGCGGGCCGCCGGCAGCCGGGAGCGGGACGTCGACGAGATCGAGTTCGTCGACGTCGACCGCCCCAACTCCCCCGCCGGTCTGGACGGCTGAGCCCGGACGCGACGGTGGCCGCCCCCGGCGTCGGGGCGGCCACCGTGGTGTGTGCGGTGTGGTCAACGGACGGTTGCCGTCGGTCACCCTAACCGCCGCCCGGCGGATTGTGGAAGCGCTCCCACTCACTCCGTCCACCCGCATCGGGTGAGGGCGGGTCACCCGGAGCGCGCGCAGGATCGGGGTTGCGGGACTCCGTGCCGGACGGAGCCCGGCGAACAGCGAACCGACCCCGGGAGGGAGCCAGCATGGCCACCGCGACGACCACCCGCACCGACCAGGAGATCCAGTCCGCTGTCCTCGACGAACTGACCTGGGAGCCCCGGGTACGCCCCAACGAGATCGGGGTGACCGTCACCGAGGGAGTGGTGACGCTGGCCGGCTCGGTGGACAGCTACGCCAAGAAGTGGGCCGCCGAGCGGGCCGCCCACCGGGTGCCCCGGGTACGGGCGGTCGCCAACGACCTCGCCGTCCGGATCGCCACCTCGGCCGAGAAGAGCGACCCGGAGATCGCCACCGCGGCCAGTCGCGCCCTGGAGTGGGACGCGTTCGTGCCGATCGAGGCGCTCGACGTGACCGTCGCCGACGGCTGGGTCACCCTGCACGGCGAGGTCGAGTGGGAGTACCAGCGCCGGGCCGCCGAGCGCTCGGTCGCCCGGCTCACCGGCGTACGCGGGGTGAGCAACGGCATCACCGTGCGGCCGAGCGCCCGCCCCGACGGGCACGATCTGGCCGAGCGGATCGTGGACGCGCTGGCCCGCAACGGCGCCACCGAGGCGGAGGGGATCAGCGTCCGGGTGCACGGCGACACGGTGCTGCTGGAGGGGTTCGTCCACTCGATCGGTGAGCGCGAGGAGATCGAGCGGGTGGTGTGGAGCGCGCCCGGCATCCGGGAGGTGCAGAACCGGGTAACCGTGGGCCGGTGAGGCGGACCACCCCGGCCGGGTGATCCCGGCTCACCCGGCCGTGGGCGAGGCTGGGAACCATGACTGATCCGAACGCCACGCCGGATCGGCGGGTGATGGCCCGATGACGACGCCACTGCAGGTCACCACCGCCCGGCTGCGGCTCCCGGTGACCGGGACGGACCACACCCGCGGGCCGGCCGACGCGCCGGTCACCCTCGTCGAGTACGGCGACTTCCAGTGCCGGTTCTGCGGGGCCGCGTACACCAATCTGGCCGAGGTGCTGCGCCAGCGCGCCGACACCGTCCGGCTGGTCTACCGGCACTTCCCCATCGCCAACGTCCACCCGTACGCGGAGAGCGCCGCGGAAACCGCCGAGGCGGCCGGCCGGCGCGGGCGGTTCTGGGAGATGCACGACTGGCTCTACGAGCACCAGGACCAGCTCGACCCGGTGCACCTGTCGCTCGGTGTGGAGCAGCTCGGGCTGCCGCCCGACGAGGTCGGCGCGGAGGTGGGGCGTCACGCCCACGCCGACCGGGTGCGGCAGGACTTCGTCGGCGGCATCCGCAGCGGGGTCGACGGGACCCCGACGCTCTTCGTCAACGAGGTGCGTCACGACGGCGGCTACGACCTGGCGGACCTGCTGGCCGCCGTGGACGCCGCCGAGACCGCCTGACCCCGGTCAGATCAGCCGCAGCTCGCGCGCCCGCCGGACGGCCTCCCGCCGGCGGGTCGCGTCGAGCTTGCGGTAGATGTTGCGCACGTGGGTCTTCACCGTGTTGACCGACAGCGACAGCTCGCCCGCGATCTCCACGTTGGACAGGATGCTCTGCAGGTAGCGCAGGATGGTCAGCTCCCGCTCGGTGAGCGGCTCGTCCAGGGTCCGCTCCGGGCCGGCCGGACGCCCCGGTGACTCGTCGGCCCGGCGCTCGTCGGCCCGGCGCTCGTCCGCCCCGCGGACCAGGTCGCTCACCGTCGCCCAGTGCGCGGTGCCGGCGTCGAGGTGCGCGGCGAGCAGGTCGCGGACCCTCGGCTCGGCGCGGGTGAACACCCGCCGGTAGCCCTCCGGCTCGGCCAGGTCCAGCACCTGCTCCAGGATCCGCCCGGCGCCGCGGTCGTCGCCGGCCGCGCCGGTCAGCACCGCGTCGAGCAGCCCGGCGGCGAGCCGCACGGGCAGCGGCCAGGCATCCGCGTCCGGACCGGTCCAGTCGGGCAGCGCCCGGCCGGCCGCGCGCGCGTCGCCGCCCCCCAGCCGCACCCGGGCCAGGGCCACGTCCAGGGCGGCCTGCCCGCCGCCGCGGGCCCCGTCCGGCTCCCGGCCGGTCGGTCCCGCGCCGGCCGCCGGCCGGTCCGCCGGACCTGGGCCGACGGACGGCGACGGGTCGGGTGTGGTCACGTCGGTCATGCCGGCTCCGGCGTCGGCGAGCAGGGCACGGGCGCCCTCCAGGTCCCCGACGGCGGCGCGCAGCTGGGCCTCGTCGGCGACCAGCCAGGCCACCAGCTCCGGGCCGGGCGCCGTCTCCCGGGCCGCCGCGAGGGCGCGCAGCGCCGCGGCCGGCTCGCCGCCGGTAGCCAGCAGTCCGGCCCGGCAGAGCGCCGCCAGCGCCGCCCCGCCCGGCTCCGCGGTCGCCGGGCCGGCCAGGGTCAGGTTCGCCGCGGCCTCCGCCGGCTCGTCGCGGTCCCACGCCACCAGAGCCAGCGCGAGGTACGCGTACCCGCAGTCCAGCCGCGACGACCAGCCCTCGGAGGGCGGCATGGCCAGCGCCTCCCGGGCGGTGCGTTCGGCGGACCGGAGCGCGCCGTGCGCCGCGTCCAGCAGCGCCGACCGGCTGGCGCACACCAGCTCCGTACGCGGCCGGCCCGCCCGCCGCGCCGCCGCCAGCGCCCCGGAAAAGTGCCCGGCGGCCTCGGGCAGCTCCCCCTCGGCCAGGGCCACCAGCCCCAGCGCCGTGCCGGCGACCGCCCGCACGTCGGCGTCCTCCGCCGCCCCGGCCCGCGGGTCGTCCTCCGGCCCGGTCGGGGCGGCGGTGGCGAGCAACCGCCCGGCCGCCCGGCGGACCTCCTCGTGGTCCCCGGCGAGCCGGGCCAGGGTCAGCTCCACCGCGGTGGCCAGCCGCCGGAACCGGTCCCGACGCGGGGCGGGCAGGTCGCGGGCGTGCTCGACGGCCGTCCGCAGCCGTCCGGCGGCCGCCTCGGCGTCCCCGGTGTACGCCCGTTCGGCCGCGGCAGCCAGCGCCAGCTCGGGATCGCGGCGCACCGCCTCGACCGGCGGCTCGGGCGGGGCCGGGGCGGCCGGGCGGTCCCGCTCGTACGGCGCCAGCTCGGGCCAGCGGGCGATCAGCAGCTCGGTGGCGGTGTCCCACTCGCCCCCGGCCAGCGCGTGCCGCAGCGCCTCGGCCGGCCGGTCGTGGCCCGCGTACCAGCCGGCGGCGCGCCCGTGCAGCTCGCGCAGCTCGTCGGCGGGGAGCCGGTCCAGCTCCTCGCGGAGCAGGTCGGCCAGGAGCGGGTGGCACCGGTACCAGGGCGGGCTGCCCCCGTCCTGCTGGACGAAGCCGCCCTCCCGCGCCAGGTCGGCCAGCACCTGGCCGGCGTCGGGCCGACCGGTCACCGCGTCGGCCAGGTCGGCGCAGACCGCGGCGGCCACCGCGCTGCGGCGCAGCACGTCCCGGGCGGCCGGGTCCAGCGGCGCGAGCACCTCGTCGCGCAGGTACCCGGCGACGTCCGGCTGGTCGCCGGCGAACCCGTCGACCGCGCGGGCCGGGTCGGCCTGGGCGCGCAGCGCCAGCGCGGCGAAGCGCAGGCCGGCCGGCCAGCCCCCGGTCCGGTCGGCCAGGCGGGGCACCGCCGCGGCCGGCAGCGGCACCCCGTGCGCGACCAGCAGATCGGCCACCTCGTCGGGGGTGAACGCCAGCTCCCCCGGGCCCACCTCGGTCAGCTCGCCGGCCAGCCGCCAGCGGTGCAGGGCCAGCGGCGGGTCGGTCCGCGCGGCCGCCACCAGCCGCAGCCGCCCCTCCGTGTGCCGGAGCAGGAACTCCAGCCCGGTCAGCGCGGCCGGGTCGGTCACCCGGTGCAGGTCGTCCAGGACCAGCAGCACCGGGCGTTCCCGGGCGGCGAGCGCCGCGGCGAGCAGTTCGAGCTGGTCCGGCCGGGGCGGGCCGTCCGGCACCGGCGGCCGGGGCCCCTCGTCCGGGACCCCCTCGGCGGCCGCCCGCAGCGCCGCCGCCAGGTAGGCCCAGAGCCGCTCGCCGGTGTCGCCCTCCTCCACCGTCACCCAGGCCGGCGGCGGCTCGGCCCGCACGGCCCGGGCCCAGCCGGCCAGGAGGGTGGTCTTGCCCCAGCCGGCGGGCGCGAGGACCAGGGTGACCGGCCCGGCGGCACCCTGGTCGAGCCGGTCCAGCAGCCGGGGCCGGACCAGCACCGGCTCGGGCAGCGCGGCCGGCGCCAGCCGGGACGCCAGCAGCGGCACGCCCACCACCCCGAGGCCGCCCGCCGACCCGCCTCCGCCCGGCACTCCGCCGACCCCCACCGCACCGGCGCCGGCCGGGGCGAGCGGGGGCGGGCCGAACACGTCCGCCCCGGTGACGTCGGTCGGCGTCGCGGCGACCTCGACGCGGTCAGCCTCCTCCGGCATGCAGCCCCTCCCCCGGTCGGTGCGGGCAGCGGTTACCCGGACCGGACCGGTTCACCCCTTCCGGGCGAACCCGGGTCACCCGACCCGACCGCAGGGTGGAGACACGCGGGCGGCCGGCCATCCAGATCCGGCCGCCCGGTGATCCCCGACGACGGGAGGGGCAGGTGGCACGGATGGGACGGCTGGCCGGCGCCGGGCTCACCCTCGTGGTGGCGGGCGCGGGGCGGTCCCTGGTACGCCGGCACCGACGCGGGCCGCCCACGGCCGATCCGCGGCCCGGACGCCGGCAGGTGGTGACGGTGGCCGGCCGGCCCGAGGAGGTGCTGCCGCCCGGGCGCTGGCCGGAACCGCTGCGCCGGCTCGACGGCGCGGTGGAGCTGTCCGCCCGCCCGGCCCCCGGCGGGCGCGGCACCGAGCTGGCGGCCCGCCTGCTCGCCGGCGGGCCGACGCTGCCGGGGCTGGCCGCCCACCTGCTCGGCGACGATCCCGGCCGGTTCCTCCGCCAGGTGCTGCGGGAGGCCAAGCAGCTCGTGGAGACCGGCGAGGTGCTGCGGGCCGATCGCTCGCGGCTGGACCGGCCCGCCACCGCCGGCTGACGCGGCCGCCCACTCGGCGTCCCGTCCAGCGGACCGACGGCCGGATTCCGCGGTCGTCGCCCGGTGATCCGAACGGCCGGGGGTGGCACACTCGGCGGATGCGCGACGACCGCCCGTACGACCTCGTCCTCTTCGGCGCCACCGGGTTCACCGGCGGCCTCACCGCCGAGTACCTGGCCCGGCACGCCCCGGACGGGCTGCGCTGGGCGCTGGCCGGCCGCAACCCGGGCAAGCTGGCCGGCGTGCGCGACCGGCTGGCCGCCATCGAGCCGGGCCTGGCCGAGCTGCCGCTGCTCACCGCCGACGTCACCGACCCGGCGTCGCTGCGCGCCGTGGCGGAGAGCGCCCGGGTGGTCGCCAGCACCGTCGGTCCGTACATCCACCACGGCGAGCCGCTGGTCGCGGCCTGCGCCGCCGCCGGCACCGACTACCTCGACATCACCGGCGAGCCGGAGTTCGTCGACCTCATGTACGTGCGGCACCACGCCGAGGCGGTGCGCACCGGGGCCCGACTGGTGCACGCCTGCGGCTTCGACTCGATCCCGCACGACCTGGGCGCCTGGTTCACCGTCAAGCAGCTGCCCACCGACGGACCGGTCACCGTGGACGGTTATGTCCGGGCCGGCGGGCGGTTCTCGGCCGGCACGTACCACTCGGCGCTGACCGCGTTCTCCCGCACCGGCGAGATGAGCCGTGCGGCGAAGGCGCGCCGGGCGGTCGAGCCGCGGCCGGAGGGCCGCCGGGTCCGGGCGGTACCCGGCCGGGTCGGCCGGGTCCGGGAGTTCGGGCAGTGGGCGGTGCCGCTGCCCACCATCGACCCGCAGGTCGTCCGCCGGTCGGCGGCGGCCCGCCCGGAGTACGGCCCGGACTTCCGCTACCGCCACTTCGCCGCGGTGAAGCGGCTGCCCACCGTGCTGGCCGCCGGCGTGGGCCTGGCCGGCGTGGTCGGGCTGGTGAAGTTGCCACCGACCCGGCGCTGGCTGCTCGGCCGGCTCTCCTCCGGCCAGGGCCCGAGCGCCGCCCAGCGGGCGAAGTCCTGGTTCCGGGTCCGGTTCGTCGGCACCGGCGGCGGCCGGACCGTACGCACCGAGGTGGCCGGTGGCGACCCCGGCTACGACGAGACCGCCAAGATGCTCGCCGAGTCCGCGCTCTGCCTGGCCCTCGACGACCTGCCCCCGACCGCCGGGCAGGTGACCCCGGTGACCGCGATGGGCGACGCCCTGCTCGACCGGCTGGTCCGGGCCGGGATCACGTTCCGGGTGCTGGACGCTTGACCCTCGACCGGGTCGAGGGCCCAGGATCCGGCGTCGTGGAGAGCGAACTGCGCAGCATCGGCGAGCTGGCCCGGGCCAGCGGGCTCACGGTGAGCGCGCTGCGGTTCTACGACCGGTCCGGCGTGCTGGTGCCGGCGCTGGTGGACCCGGTGACCGGCTACCGCTGGTACACCGATGACCAGGTGGCCCCGGCCCGCCTCGTCGCCGGGCTGCGCCGGGTCGGCATGCCGCTGGCCGGGATCGCCGAGGCGCTGCGGCACCGGCACCGGCCGGCCGTGGTGCACCGGCTGCTGGACGCGCACCTGCGTCGCCTGGAGGACGGCCTCGCCGACGCCCGCCGTGAGCTCTCCCGGATCCGCACCCTGATCGATCCGGAGGAGAACCCCATGACCACCACCCGACTCGTGCTGTCCCGCGCCGACCTGGCCGCCGCCGTGGACGCCGTCCGGTTCGCCGTCGGCACCGACCCGGAACTGCCGGTGCTCTCCGGCGTGCTGCTGGAGGTCGAGCCGGACGGCGTCCGGCTGGTCGCCACCGACCGGCATCGACTGGCCGTGGCCCGGGCCGGCGGCAAGGTCGACGGCCCGCCCGTCCGCGCGCTGCTGCCGGTGGACGCGGTCGACGAGCTGCGCGCCCTGCTCGACACCGGCGCCGGGATCACCCCGGACGCGCATCTCACCGTGGCCCCGGACCGGGTCGAGGTCACGGTGGCCGGCCGGCCGGTGACCGCCGCCGCGCTCCCGTACGACTTCCCGGACTACCGGCGGCTGCTGCACGGACAGGTCGGCGGCGCGCCCGCCCACCGGATCCCGGTCGACGTGGGGGCGCTGCGGCGCGCGCTCACGGCCGAGGGCGCTCCGGTGCTGCTCCGCGAGTACGCGGGGGTCCACCACGAGGTGGTCGTGCTCGGCCTGGACGACCGGGGCGGGCTGCGCGTGCTCGGGCCCGACGCCCCGGACGGCCTGCGGGTGGGGGTGAACCGGGAGTACCTGCTCGACGCCCTGGACGCCGGCGGCCGGGGCCAGCTCGTGCTGGAGCTGGACGGACCGATCGGCCCGCTGGCCGTGCGCCGCCCCGACGACGAGGACGCCTTCTCCATCCTCATGCCGGTACGCCTCTGACCGGGCGTCCGGGTGCGGGGCGGGCGGAACGGGCCGCGACGGTAGCATCTGGTGGTCCCACCTGACTGCCTGGACGGAGGCGTACGAGCAGCATGCTCGACATGGAGTTGATCCGGAAGGATCGCGAGGCGGTGGCGACCGCGCTGGCGAAGCGTCTGGATCCCGCCGAGGCCAACCGGGCGCTGGACGAGATCCAGCGGCTCGACCAGGAACGCCGCGCCCTCATCACGGAGATCGACGCCGAGCGGCAGCGCCGCAAGGCCGAGGCGCGCGCGTACGCGGAGGCGAAGCGGTCCGGCGTCACGCCGGAGCCGGTCGCGCCGGAGGCCGAGCGCAAGCAGCTCGCCGAGCTGGAGTCCCAGCTGGACGAGGTGCAGTCCCGGCTGCGCACCACCATGAGCGAGCTGCCCAACCTGCCCGCCGACGACGTGGTCGCCGGGGGCAAGGAGGCCAACCGGGTGGTGCGCACCTTCGGCGAGCCGCCGGCCGTCGAGAAGGTCCGGGACCACGTGGAGCTGAGCCGGGCGCTCGGCCTGGTCGACCACGAGCGCGGGGTGAAGCTCGGCGGCTCCGGCTTCTGGATGTACACGGGTCTCGGCGCCCGGCTGGAGTGGGCGTTGGTCAACTGGCTGATCGAGCAGAACATCCAGGCCGGCTACGAGTTCCTGCTCCCGCCGCACCTGCTGTTGGACAGCGCCGGCTTCGCGGCCGGCCAGTTCCCGAAGTTCTACGACGACGTCTACCACCTCGACAAGCAGTCCGCGCCGCGCGGCCAGTTCCTGCTGCCCACCGCGGAGACGGCGATCCTCGGCGCGTTTCAGGACGAGATCCTGGAGACCGCGAAGCTGCCGCTGAAGGCGTTCGCCTACACCCCGTGCTACCGGCGGGAGGCGGCCGGCTCGCACTCCGACGAGCGGGGCACGGTGCGCGGCCACCAGTTCAACAAGGTGGAGATCTTCCAGTTCACCCTGCCCGAGCAGGCGGGCGCCGCGCTGGAGGCCATGGTCGGCCACGTCGAGGGCCTCGTCGAGAAGCTGGGCCTGCACTTCCAGACCAGCCTGCTCGCGGCCGGCGACTCCAGCGCCGCGATGAAGAAGACCCTCGACGTCGAGGTCTGGATGCCGAGCACCGGCAAGTACAAGGAGGTGTCGTCGGTCTCCTGGGGCGGCGACTACCAGGCCCGCCGGGCGGCCATCCGCTACCGGGAGCCGGGCGGTAAGCAGACCCGCTTCGTGCACACCCTCAACGGGTCGGCGCTGGCCACCAGCCGCCTCTTCCCGGCCATCCTGGAGCAGTTCCAGCAGCCCGACGGCTCGGTCGTGGTGCCGGAGGTGCTCCGCGACAAGCTCGGCACGGACCGGCTCACCCCGGTCCGCTGACCGCCTGGCGCGCGGCGGGGGTCGGCTCGTCCGGCCCCCGTCGTCGTCTCCACCGCAGGCCGGCCGCCAGCAGCAGCACGAGGGCGGCCGCGAGCAGCGCCGGGCCGGCCGTGTCCACCGCCCGGACGAGGGTCTGCTGCACGCGGGCGGCGGCCAGCACGACCGGGTCGCCGAAGGCGTCGTGGCGGCCCCGGGCGAGGCGCACCTCGTACCAGCCGTACCAGGCGACGTAGCCGCCGGCGACCAGCAGCACCAGGCCGCTGAGGCGGGGCACCCACGCGCCGGCGCCGCGCAGTCGGGCCACCAACCGCCCGCGCAGCAGCGCCACGCCGAGCGCGGCCACCCCGACCACCAGGCCCATCCCGATCGCGTACGCGCCGAAGAGCGCCAGCCCGCGCAGCGCCGAGCCGGCCCGCAGGCTGGTCACCACGATCGCCAGGAACGGCGCGATGGAGCAGGTCAGCGAGGTCAGCGCGTACGCCGCCCCGAACAGGACCATGGCCGGCCAGGTGCGGGTGAGCCGGGGCGCCCGGGCGAACGGGCGCGGGGCGGGCAGCCGCCGGCCGGCGAGCAGCCAGCAGCCGGCCAGCGCCAGCAGCACGCCGAGGGTCACGGTCAGCCAGGGCAGCCGGGGGCGCAGCCAGTCGGCCAGCGGCGCGACGGCCAGCCCGAAGGCGCCGAAGACCAGCGCGTACCCGAGGGTCAGCCCGGCCGTGGCGATGAGCGCGCGACTCACCGCGCCGCGACCGTCGGAGGGGCCGGCGACCAGCAGCGACAGGTACGCGGGCAGCATGGCGAAGCCGCACGGGTTGACCGCGGCGAGCATGCCCGCGGTCAGCGCGAGCAGCAGCCCGCCGGTCATCCCCGGGCCAGCGCGTCGACCTGCCGGGTGAGCGACTCCCCGTCCAGGAAGCCCTGGTGGACCACCCGGCCGTCGGAGTCCACGACCACGAAGGTGCTCTGCTCGACCACCTCGAACCGGCGCCACAGCACGCCGGAGCGGTCGTCGAGCTGCGGGGTGCCGGCCAGGTCGAACTCGCTGACGAACTCCTTCATGGCCTTCTGCTCGCCCAGGCCGGCGACGCCGACGATCGGCACGGTGTCCCGGTACTTCGGGGCGATCTCGGCGACCGTCCACGCCTGGCTGGCGCAGGTGGCGCACCAGGGCGCCCAGAACCACAGCACCACCGGCTTCCCGGCCAGGGCGGCGGCGGAGAACGACGTACCGTCGAGGGTCTTCGCGGTGAACGACAGCGTCTCCGGCACCCGGGCCGGGACCACCGGGGCGGCCGGCGACGCGGACGCGGCCGGGGCCGGAGCCACCGCGCCGACCGGGGTGGCCCGCTCCGGCCCGACCGCGCAGGACGCCGCGCCGGGCAGCGTGACGGCCAGCACAGCGGCGGTGACCAGGCGGCGGGTACGTGGGCGCATCGCGTCTCCCTCCGGGTTGGGCTACTCGGCCTTGACCAGCCGGAGCGCGAGTTCGGGACAGACCTTGACCGCCTTGAGCGCGCCCTCCCGCAGCCAGGTCGGCACCGGGGTGGCGGGGAAGGCGGGATAACCGTTGCCGTCGAGCCGGATGAAGTCCGGCACCACGTGGGCGCAGAGGCCGTGCCCGTCGCAGCGGGACCAGTCGAGGGTGAGCTTCCTGGGGTTGGCGTCGGGCGCGCCCGGCAGCCCCATGACGCCCTTGACCCGCTTGCCGCAGCCCTCGCCGGTGGCATGCAGCCGCAGATCCTCGGCGAACACCTCCATGGCGGAGAGCGCGAACCGGGCGGTGCCGTCGGGGTGGCTGCACGCCCCGCGCCCCTTCACGTCGCCGGCCGCCGCGCGGACCACCTCGATCGGCGCGCTGCCGGAGACCGCCAGGTCGACGGCGCGGGCCAGGTCGGGCAGGCCCATCTTGCACGGGCCGCACTGCCCGGCGGACTCGCCGGCCAGGTAGCGGACCACCTGGGCGGCCTCGCCGAGCGGGCAGGTGTCCCGGGCCAGCGGCACGATGATCCCGGCGCCGAGGGTGCCGCCGACCGCCGCGAGCCCCTTGCGGGACACCTCGGCCCGGTCGGCCGCCTCCGGGGTGATCCACTTGCCGTGGTAGCCGCCCATCAGGATGCCCGGCCCCTCGGGCACCTCGCAGAGCTCCAGGATCTCCCGCAGCGGCGTGCCGGCCGCACACTCCACCACGGCCGGCCGCTTGGCCGCCCCGGCGACGGTGAGCAGCACGGTGCCCGGCTCGTCGTCAGTGCCGAGCGCGGCGTACTCGTACGGGCCGATGCGGGCGGCGACCGCGAGCTGGGCATACGTCTCGGCGTTGGAGAGCAGGGTGGGTAGCCCGTTCACGCCGGAGTCGCTGGACCGCTTCTTGGTGCCCGGAGGGATGTGCGGCAGCCCGTTGATCCCGTTGACCAGGGCGCCGCCCTCGCCGGAGATGAACCGGTGCGGCACCGTGACGATGGTGGTCGGCACCGGCATCCGCCGCTCCTGCAACGCCTCGGTGAGCGAGGGCCGGCCCACGTCGTCGTCGGCCACCCCGATCACGATCTCCTCGGCGTCCAGCGCGTACGCGGCCAGCGCGGCGCCGTCCAGGATGAGGTGCGGGGCCCGGGTGAGCAGCACCTTGTCCTTCCAGCTCGCCGGCTCCCCCTCGCTGGCGTTGACCACCACCACGGCGGCCAGGTCCTGCCGCTCGCAGGACTCCAGCACGGCGCGCAGCTTGCGGGCGAATGGGAAACCGGCCCCGCCCTTGCCCTTGAGGTCGATCGCCTCGGCGAGCCGGAGCAGGGCGGCCGGCTCCACGGGCCCGATCGGGCCGTGCACCTCCTCGTGGGCGAGCAGGTCGAGCCGGCCGAACTCGGCGAAGCCGGCGGTGAGCCGGGGCTCGCCGACGCAGGCCACCGGCGGCACGGTCGTGCGCATCACTTGGCCTCACCTCGCAGCCCGGCCCAGTACGCCCCGTCCACCGCATCCGCGTTGGCCCGCTTGCGCCGGCTCGACCGGCTCTCGCCGGAGGCTTTCCGGGCCCGCCGGGAGGCGAGGTCGACCAGGGTCGGGGTGTCGTCGACGAAGGCGTCGTCGGGGGCGTAGCGGGCCGGCGGGCGCCAGTAGTCCGGCTCCTCCGGCAGGTCCTCCTCGACGCTGTGCCGGCCGCTGCCGCTGCGCGGCGCCGACGAGATCGGGCTGCCCGAGATCGGGCCGGCCGAGATCGGCTCGCCGGAGACCGGCTGGCCACCCCAGCGGCGCGGGCTGTCCCACGGCTCCTCCGGCTCGTCGGTCCGGCGGGGCGGGGCCGAGTAGCGGGCGGCGTCGGGTGGGGTGGAGTAGCGGCTTCCGGTGTCCGGCGGGGCCGAGTGCCGGCCCTCGCTCTCCGGCGGGGCGGAGTAGCGGGCGTCGGCGTCGGCGCGGGACCGGCGGGCGGTCCGCTCCTCCTCGTCCCGGTAGCGGCGGCCGGTCCGCTCGTCCTCGCGGCGCCGGGCCACCGCCTCACGCTCCTCGCGTCGGGCCACCGCCTCACGCTCCTCGCGGCGGACGGCCGGCTCGCGCTCCTCGCGCCGGCGGGCGGCCGGCGCCGGCTCCGCGTCCCGGCGGCGGGCCGGGGAGACCGGCGCCTCGGAGCGCCGCCGGCTGGCCCCCGCGCGGACCGGTTCGCGCAGCGTCCCGGGCTCCGGCACCACGGGTACGGCGAACCGCTCGGGATCGCGGCGCCGGGCGGTGCCGGCCGGCGCGGTCCAGGTGGCGGTGGCCTCGGCCCAGCGGCCCCGGCTGGACCGGCTCTCCTCCTTGCCGGCGGCCCGGCGCCGGGTCAGCCCGGCGAGCAGGCCTGTTCGCTCCTCCCCCTTGCCGGCCATCGCCTGGTTCAGCGCGGCGGCCTGGTGCTGCTCCCGGCTGCGCTTGCCGAGGTGGACGGAGAGGCGGACGAGCAGCGCCACCACCACCAGCAGCACGCAGGCCAGGTAGCTCAGCACCACCCAGGTCTTCGCCGCCCGACCGGCGTTGAGCCCGTGGAGCAGCGCGAACGGCCAGGAGACGTACGCCATGGAGTGCAGCCCGCGCCACATCCACTTCGGACCCGCACCGGCGAACCGGACCCGGACGATGCCGGTCCAGAGCACGCCGACCATCAACAGCGCGGCCACGGTGCCCAGCCCGACGTAGAGGCCGCGGCCGGCGACGAACGGCACCAGGGCGTCGGTCGGCCCGGCCCGGCCGATCGCGACCTTGGTGATCACGTGGCAGGCCAGCCCGGCCACGCCGAGGACGCCGGTGGCCCGGTGCGCCGACTGGAGCAGCACCCGGTGCCGGATGAGCAGCACCAGCCGGTCGGTGGCGAGCAGGCCCATCATCACGGTGAGGCTGAGCGAGACCAGGGTGACCACCCCGGCGAAGAACTCGGTGAAGAAGAATCCGTAGGAGTACATGACGCCGCCGGCGCCGGCCAGTTCGAGGCCGGCCCACGCGACGGCGAGCGCGGACACGGTGAGCGCCACCATCGCGGATCTCGACATCGTCCGGGCACCACGGCTCGTGGTGGCGGTCCGGACGGTCGTCGCCTTCTCGTTCTGCTGTGCCCGGGCCATCTGCTCCTCGATCGTCTCGCGGCGGCGCGCCCACCGGCCGACCCTGCTCCCCTCTCCAGTACGGACGGACGGCACGGGCGGATCACCTCCGGTGGCGAATTTCTCGGCCGGTCCGTCGAACCGTCCCGGCCCGGGGCGCGTGTAGCGCCTGACGCAACGACGCATTTCCATCCGTTGACAGTTCTTGCAACACGCTTGTAACCTTGCCGAAAATTTCAGGCCAACTTGCAAGAAGTCGGCACTGGAGCCTCCCCCGCGCCACGCACCCCCACAGGAGTCCCGATGCATCGACGTCGATGCCGCGCGGCTGCCCTCACCCTGGGCCTGGCCGCCAGCCTGCTCGTCCCGACCACCGTGGCGGCTCCCCCGGCCGCCGCGGCCACCCCGGGCACCAAGAAGGTCATCGTCCAGCTCTTCGAGTGGAACTGGACCTCGGTGGCCAGCGAGTGCACCAGCACCCTCGGCCCGAAGGGCTACGGCTACGTCCAGGTCTCCCCGCCGCAGGAGCACGTCCGGGGCAACCAGTGGTGGGTGGCCTACCAGCCGGTCAGCTACCGGATCGAGTCCCGCAAGGGCACCCGCGCCCAGTTCCAGGCGATGGTTAACACCTGCCACAACGCCGGCGTCAAGGTGATCGTCGACGCCGTGGTCAACCACATGTCCGGTCAGGACAACGGCGGCACCGGCTGGGCCGGCAGCGGCTACGGCCACTACGACTACCCCGGCACCTACTCGGCGCAGGACTTCCACTACTGCGGCCGCAACGGCAACAACGACATCGCCAACTACGGCGACCGGTACGAGGTGCAGAACTGCGAACTGGTCAACCTCGCCGACCTGAAGACCGAGTCGGACTACGTGCGCAGCCGGCTCGCCGTGTACCTTAACGACCTGCTCTCGCTCGGGGTTGACGGCTTCCGGCTGGACGCGAGCAAGCACATGCCGGCCGCGGACATCGCCGCGATCAGGGCGAAGCTGTCCCGCTCGGCGTACCTGGTGCAGGAGGTCATCTACGGCGCCGGCGAACCGATCCAGCCGACCGAGTACACCGGCAACGGCGACGTTCACGAGTTCCGGTACGGCAAGGACCTGGCCCGGATGTTCAACAGCGAGCGGCTGGCGTACCTGAAGAACTTCGGCGAGTCCTGGGGCTACCTGCCCGGCGGCTCCGCGGTGGTCTTCACCGACAACCACGACACCCAGCGCGACGGCGGCGTGCTGACCTACCGCGACCGCGGCGAGTACGCCCTCGCGAACGCCTTCATGCTCGCCTGGCCGTACGGCACCCCGGCGGTGATGTCCAGCTACACGTTCAGCAACAAGGACCAGGGCCCGCCCTCGGACGCCGGCAACAAGACGTCGAACACCACCTGCTACTCGGGCTGGGAGTGCGAGCACCGCTGGCGGGTGATCGCCAACATGGTCGGCTTCGCCAACGCCACCCAGGGTGCCGGCGTCGCCAACTGGTACGACAACGGCTACCAGCACATCGCGTTCAGCCGGGCCGGCAGGGGCTACCTCACCATCAACGACGAGGACTTCGCGATCAGCGGCCGCTCCTACTACACCGGCCTGCCGGCCGGGCGCTACTGCGACGTCATCCACGGCGACTTCAGCAACGGCTCGTGCAGCGGTCCGGTGATCACCGTGGACGCCAACGGCTGGTTCGCCGGGACCGTCAACGCGCACGACGCGGTCGCCATCCACCTCGGCGCGAAGCTGTCCTGACCGAGGTTTCCGTCCGGCACCCCGCCGGAACCCGGAGGTCCCCCGCACGCCGTTTCGCGGCCCGGGGGACCTCCTGCCCGATTACAGTCTTGATTGTGCTGTTTGACCGATTGTTCTCGCGCTGGACGTTCGGCTGGCTGCTCGCCGCGGTCGGCGTACCGGTGCTGCTGGCGGCCGCGCTGCTGGTCGGGCGGGCCCTCACCGCCGGTCCGGCCCCGGCGCCGGTCGCCGGCACACCCACGGCGGCGGTGCCGCCCGCCCCCGACGAGCCGAGCCCGTCCCCCGAGGAGTCCGTGCCGGCCGCCGCGCCCGCACCGGACGACCTGCCGGTGGTCACCTACGACCCGGCGCCCGGCGGATTCCCCGCCGACCCCGGTCCGGCCGACACCCGCCCGCTGACCGAGGGGCTCACGCCGACCCGGACCGTGGCCGCGTACGACGCGCCGGGCGGCCGGCCGCTGGCCTTCCTCGCCCCCACCATCAGCGGCGTCGAGCTGACCGTGCCGATCGTCGAGCGGCGGGTGGGCTGGACCGCCGTCCTGCTGCCCTCGGCCACCCGGCGGGTCGCCTGGCTGCCGGCCGGAGGCTGGAGCACCGTCGCGCTGCGCGACCAGATCGTGGTGGAACGCCGCCCGAACCGGCTCACCTGGTACCGGGACGGTCGCGCGGTGCGCTCCTGGGAAGTCAGCCTCGGCATGTCCGGCCAGTTGACCCCGCTCGGCCGCACCTTCGTGCTGGGCCGCACCCCGCCCCCGCAGGACGTCTACGGCGGGGTGGACATCTTCGCCCTCGGCGCGATCCCCGACGACCCCGACGCGGTGCCGACCGGGCTGCGCGGCGCCCACATCGGACTGCACAGCTGGTACACCGACGCCACGCTCGGCAAGAACGTCACCAACGGCTGCATCCGGCTCACCCGCAGCGGCCAGCGGCAGCTCCTCGCCGCGCTGCGCCCCGGCACCGCGGTCGTGGTGGTGGACCAGCTCCCCGCCCCGCCGGCCACCGCCTGAGCCGGGTCAGTCGCCGAGCAGCCAGCCGTTCTCCTCGGCCACCCGCACGGCGTCGGCCCGGTTGCGGGCGCCGGTCTTGCCGATCGCCGCGGAGAGGTGGTTGCGCACCGTCCCCTCGGAGAGGTGCAGCGTCGCCGCCAGCTCCGCCACCGTGCCGCCGCCCCGGGCGGTGCGCAGCACCTCGGTCTCCCGGTCGGTGAGCGGGCTCGGCCCGGTGGCCAGGGTCTCCGCGGCGAGCGTCGGGTCGACCACCCGCAGCCCGGCGTGCACCCGGCGGACCGCGTCGGCGAGCTGCCGGGCCGGAGTGTCCTTGACCACGAAGCCGTTCGCGCCCGCCTCCATCGCCCGGCGCAGGTAGCCGGGCCGGCCGAAGGTGGTCACCACCAGGACCCGGCAGCCGGGCAGCGCGGCCCGCAGCGCCGCGGCCGCCGCGACCCCGTCCAGGCCGGGCATCTCCACGTCGAGCAGGGCCACGTCGGGCCGGGTGCGCAGCGCCTCCGGCACCACCTCGTCGCCCCGCCCCACCTCGGCCACCACGGTCAGGTCCGGCTCCAGCGACAGCAGCGCCGCGAGCGCGCC
This sequence comes from Micromonospora sp. NPDC005299, assembly GCF_042872345.1. Taxonomy (NCBI): domain Bacteria; kingdom Bacillati; phylum Actinomycetota; class Actinomycetes; order Micromonosporales; family Micromonosporaceae; genus Micromonospora; species Micromonospora sp. NPDC005299. The sequence continues at coordinate 182,860 of NZ_JBIAKG010000008.1, read as the reverse complement.
CCGGACCAGCGCCTGGTCGTCGGCGAGCAGCAGCCTGATCGGCGCGGTCATCCGGTGGTCCCCCGTTCGGAGTCGGCCAGGCTCACCCGGAGCAGGAAGCCACGCCCGCCGCGGGGCCGGCCGACGGTGACCGTGGCGTCCAGCCGCCGGGCCCGCTCGCGGAGTCCCACCAGACCGTGGCCGGCCGCCTCCGGCTCGCCGGCCGTCCCCCGGCCGTCGTCGCGGATCTCCACGGCCGCCGGGCCGACCCGGATCTCGCAGCCCCGGGCGCCGCTGTGCCGGACCACGTTGGTCACCCCCTCGCGGACCGTCCAGCCGAACAACTCGTCCCGCTCGGCCGGCAGCGACGGCACCGACTCCGGCAGGTCCGCGACGATGCCCGCGGCAGCCAGCGCCGATCGGGCGCCGGCCAGCTCCGTCGCCAGGCTCACCCCGCGGTACGCCCCGACGGTGCCCCGCACGTCGGCGAGGGCCTGCCGGGCGAGCCGCTCGATGTCGGCGACCTCGGTGGCCGCCCGGGCCGGATCCAGCTCCAGCAGCCGCCCGGCCAGCTCCGCCTTGACCGCCACCACCGTCAGCGAGTGCCCGAGGATGTCGTGCAGGTCGCGCGCGGTCCGGACGCGCTCCTCGGCCACCGCCAGCCGGCGGATCTCCTGCTGGGCGCCCTGGAGTTCGGCGTTGCGCTGGGTCAGCCGGGTCACCCCGAACATGGCGAACGAGGCGAGCAGGACGGCGAAGATCACGGTGCCCTCCGCCTCCCAGCCGGGGACCAGCGCGGCCGTCACCGGTGGGGTCAGCGCGGCCAGCGCCACCACCACCAGCGCCTGCCAGCCCGGCAGCAGGAACACCGCCGCCGCGGCGACGAAGACCAGCGTGGTCAGCCAGTCGCCACCGGTGCCCGGTATGCCGGCGAGGCCGAGCCCGACCAGCAGTGCCAGGGCCGCCCAGGCCGGGACGAGCGGGATGGCCCGGTGCTCCAGCCGGTGGGCCCGGGCCCACTGGAAGACGAGCACGTAGCAGACACCGAAGGCGATCAGCGTCCCCGCGCCCACCACCCGCCGCCAGACCTCCGGCTGATGCAGGGCCGCGAGCAGCGGAATGTTGAGGAAGAAGAGCCAGACCGCGGCCAGCAGCCAGCCGGTGAACCGCCAGTGGCGGGTCGCCAGGTAGCTCCGGTCCCACGGAAGGTGCATCGTGAACACGCTAGCCCCCGTTGGCGCGGGTCAGACGCGGGTGGTGTCGCGGCGGAACAGCCGGGCCGCGCCGAGGCCGAAGAAGGCGGTCCAGGCGGCCACGTTGCCGACCGCCGCCCAGTCCAGCCCGTCCCCGGTCATGGGCGCCCGGGCGAGCTGGCCGACGCCGTACACCGGAGTGAACTTGGCGATCTGCTGCATCGCGTGGGGCAGGATGTCGAGCGGGACGAACAGCCCGCCGAGCATGGCCAGGATGGCCAGCGCCGGGCCCATGAACTGCATGACGTTCTCGGCCGGGGCCAGGTAGCCGACGAAGAGGCCCAGGGCGGCGAAGACCAGGGAACCGATCCAGGCGGTCAGGCCGGACTCCACCCAGACGTGCGCCGGCATCCGGACCCCGGAGGCGGCGCCCACGGTGAACTCGACCAGCACGCCGAGCAGGCCGAGCACCATGGCGGTGGCCACCTTCGTGGCCACGTACGCGGCCGGGCGCAGCGGGGTGAGCCGTAGCTGCCGGCTCCAGCCCAGCGCCCGCTCGGTGGCGACCGCCGCGCCGGCGCTGGTGGTGGCGACCATGGCCGCGTAGACGGCCAGGCTGATCATGATCCAGCCGGTCACCGGCAGGCCGTTGTCCAGGTTCTGCCCGCGCTGCGGCAGGCCGAACAGCAGGAAGAACACCGCCGGCATGATCAGGATGAACACCAGCGTGCGGCGGTTGCGCAGCACCCGGCGGATCTCGATGCCGAGTACGGCGGCGGAGAAGCCGCCCAGGGCGGGGGGCCGGCGGTTCGCGGCCCGGTCAGACGAGGTGGTGGCGGATGAGGCGGTGACGGTCATCTCAGGCTCCGGGATTGGGCGTGGTCGCGGTCAGGCGGCGGCGGTCAGGGCGAGGAAGGCGTCCTCGAGGTTGCGTGAGGTGATCTCCAGGTCCCGGGCGTCGGTCCGGGTCAGCAGGTGCCGGGCGACGACGTCGGAGTCCTCGGTGTGGACCAGCACGGCGTCGCCGCGCACCTCGACCGACCGCACGCCGGGCAGCGCCGCGAGCGCGGTCTGGTCGGCGCCTGGGAGGGTGGCGCGCACCACCCGGCCGGCGGCCAGGTTCTTGATCTCGGCGGTGGTGCCGTCGGCGACCACCCGGCCCTGGCGGACCAGCACGATCCGGTCCGCGTACGCGTCGGCCTCGTCGAGGTAGTGGGTGGCGAACAGGACGGTCCGGCCCGAGCGGGCGTCGCTCCGGATGGCCTGCCAGAAGTCCCGCCGACCCTCGACGTCCATCCCGGTGGTCGGCTCGTCCAGCACCATCAGGTCGGGGTCGGGCAGCAGCGCCAGGGCGAAGCGCAGCCGCTGCTGCTGGCCGCCGGAGCACTTGCCCACCGGGCGGTCGGCGATGTCGGCGATGCCGGCCCGCTCCAGCACCTCGGAGGCCGGCCGGCACTGGCCGTAGAAGTGCCCGGTCATCCGTACCGTCTCGGCGACGGTGAGGTCCTTGAGCAGGCCGCCGGTCTGCATCACGGCGGCGACCCGGCCGAGCCGGACGGCGTCGCCGGGCGTGCCGCCGAAGAGCCGGACGGTGCCGGCGTCCGGGCGGGCCAGCCCGAGCAGCATGTCCACGGTGGTGGTCTTGCCGGCGCCGTTGGGGCCGAGGAAGGCCACCACCTCGCCCGGTTCGATCCGGAGGCTGAGCCCGTCGACGGCGGTCACCGGGCCGAAGGTCTTGGTGAGTCCGGCCAGCTCGACGGCCGGTGGGGTGTCGGTCATGACAAAATGCTCCGGGGACCGGCGGGCCGGTCCCCGGAGCGGGCGTCACCTTCCGACCGTGACATTTGTCAGGAGGCCGGCCGTCAGTGGCCGCCGCCGGCCCCCGCCCGGGCCCTGCGGGGCAGCAGGAACGCGCCGGCCACGGTGACCAGCAGCAGGCCCAGCTCGGCCAGGAGGGTGACCCGCACGGCGTGCGACACCGACTCGGTCAGCCCGTCGAAGAAGACGGTGCCGAGCAGCGCCACGCCGAGCGCGCCGCCGAGCTGCTGCACGGCGGTGAGCGTGCCGGAGGCCGAGCCGGTCTCCGCCTCCTCGACGCCGGAGAGCACGATGTCGAAGAAGGGCGCCATCACCAGGCCCATGCCGAAGCCGACCGCCAGCAGCGCGGGCGTCATCCGCCACGGGGTGACGTCCGCGCCGGCCACGGTGAGGGTGAGCAGCATCCCGGCGACGCCGGCCAGCACCACCGCGAGTCCAAGGTGGATGAGCCGCCGGCCGAGCCGCTGGGCCAGGCCGGCGCCGGCGAGGACGAAGGCGGCCACCATGCCGAGCGCCTGGGGCACGCCGGCCAGGCCGGCACGCAGCGGGGACCAGCCGAGCCCGAGCTGGAGGTAGAGGCTGAACACCAGCGAGAAGCCGGCCAGCGCGGTGAAGAAGGCCAGCCCCGCGACGAGCCCGCCGGTGAAGGCGCGGCGGCGGAACAGGGCGGGCACCACCAGCGGGTCCCGCCCGGTCCGCTGCCGGCGCTGCTCGTAGCGGGCGAAGACCGCCAGCACGACGACCGCGCCGGCCAGCATCGCGAAGCTCCACGCCGGCCAGCCGAGCTCGCGGCCCTGCACCAGCGGGTGGACCAGCAGGAACACCGCGACCGAGAGGAGCGCGACGCCGGGCAGGTCGAGCCGGGTGGCGTGGCCGGGGCGGGAGGCCGGCAGGAAGCGGGCCGCGCCGAGGGCGGCGAGCAGGCCGAGCGGGACGTTGATCAGGAAGATGGCCCGCCAGCCGGTGCCGCCGAGGTCGGCGTCGACCAGCCAGCCGGCCAGGATCGGCCCGCCGACGGCGGAGATCCCCATCACCGGGCCGAACGCGCCGAAGGCGGCGGCAAGCTGCTCCGGCGGGAACATCTCCTTGATGAGGCCGAGCCCCTGCGGGAGGAGCAGCGCGCCGAGCAGGCCCTGCGCCACCCGGGCGGCGATCAGCGTGCCGGGACCGCCGGCGAGGGCGCAGGCCGCCGAGGCGGCGGTGAAGCCGAGCACGCCGACGAGGAACATCCGCCGCCGGCCGTACAGGTCGCCGAGGCGGCCACCGGTGACCAGGCCGACGGCCATGGCGAGGGTGTAGCCGGCGCCGATCCATTGGATGACGGTGGGCGAGCCGCCGAGGTCGGCCCGGATCGCCGGACCGGCGAGGTTGGTGACCAGCACGTCGAGAAGGTCCATCACCTCGGCGGCGAGGATCACCGCGAGGGCGATCCAGCGCCAGCGGTGGCCGCTGGCCGGTGGCGCCGCGATCAGTTGGGTGGTCATGAAGTCCCCCGATTCCGAGCGAACACTGTTCGTTAACGAACACTGTTCTATCAACGAACTGCGTTCGCGGCAAGTACTATGTTCGAGTCCCTGAGCCGGAGGTCGTCCGTGAGCGAACAGCCCGCCCCGCCGTGGCGTACCCGGCCCCGCAGCCGGGCGCCCCGACAGCCGCTCAGCCAGCAGGCGGTGGTCGACGCCGCCCTCGCCGTGCTCAGCCGGGAAGGGCTGGGCGGGCTCAGCATGCGGCGGGTGGCCCAGGAGCTGAGCACCGGACCAGCCTCCCTCTACGCCCACGTCTCCGGGCGCGAGGAGCTGCTCGAACTGCTCGTCGACCGGGTCAGCACGGACATCACCGTGCCCGAGCCCGACCCGGGCCGCTGGACGGAGCAGGTCCGCGAGGTGGCCCGGCAGGCGTACCGGGTCTACGCCGCGCACACCGACCTGGCGCTGGCCTCCCTGGCCACCATCCCCACCGGTCCGAACGCCCTGCGGGTCACCGACGGGCTGCTCGCCGTTCTCCGCAGCGGCGGCGTGCCGGCCCAGCAGGCGGCGTGGTTCCTCGACCGACTCTTCCTCTACATCGCCGGCGACGCCTACGAGGGCGCCCTGTACGCCGAGAAGGTCCGGGCCGCCGGTCAGGACCAGCCGACGTGGTGGGCCCGGATGCGCGAGCAGCTCAGCACGTACTACCGGAACCTGCCGGCGGGGCGGTACCCGCACGTGCGGGAGCACGTGGACGTGCTGCTCGCCGGCGACGGCGACACCCGCTTCGACTTCGGCCTCGACCTGCTGATCCAGGGCCTCGCCACCCACGTCCCCGGCGGGAGTGAGGGCGACCGGGCCGGGTAACCAGCGCCGACGTCAGTCGTCGCGGCACCGGGAGGTCAGGCATGAGCGCACCGACGGCACGGGTCGACACCGTCGTGCTGGTCCACGGGCTCTGGATGACCTCACGCAGCTGGGAGCACTGGGTCGACCGCTACGCGGCGCGCGGCTTCCGGGTGCTCACCCCCGCGTGGCCCGGCATGGACCAGGACGTCGAGCGGCTCCGGGAGGACCCGACGCCGATCGCCGCGCAGCGGGTCGCCGCCATCGTCGATCACTACACGGCGATCATCCGGGGCCTGCCCCGGCCGCCGATCATCATGGGGCACTCGTTCGGCGGCCTCATCGCCCAACTGCTCATGGGCCAGGGCCTCGGCGCCGCCGTCGTCGGCCTGCACCCCGCGCCGGTGAAGGGCGTGCTGAAGCTGCCGCTCAGCACCCTGCGCTCCGGGTTCTCCATCCTGCGCAACCCGGCGAACCGGCACCGCGCGGTGCCGTTCACCCCCGAGGACTTCCGGTACACCTTCGGCAACACGATCAGCCCGGAGGACTCCGACGCCGCCTGGGAGCGGTACGCGGTGCCCGCCGCGGGCCACGTCTTCTTCGAGGGGGCGTTCGCCAACCTGGACCCGACCTCGGCGACGGCGGCGGACACCAAGCGGTCCGACCGGGCGCCGCTGCTGGTGACGGCCGGCGGCGAGGACCATGTGGTGCCGCCGTCCCTGGCCTCCGCCGTGGCCAACCTCTACCGGGGCTCGACGGCGATCACCAGCTACCGGGAGTTCCCCGGCCGGTCGCACTTCGTCGGCGGGGAGCCGGGCTGGGAGGAGGAGGCCGACTTCGCGCTGGAGTGGGCCGTGGAGGCGGCCAACGAGTACTCGCCGACGGTGGTCAGCACGGCACCCGGCCGCCGCTGAGCCGGCGGCCAGCGGCAAGGGCGAGTCCGCCCGGGTGTGGAGCCGCCACCCAGGGGTATGACGGGGGCATGAGGGCGAGCTTCCGGCTTGGCCGGATCGCGGGGGTACCCGTCGGGGTCAACTGGAGCGTCCTGGTCATCTTCCTGCTGATCGCGTGGGCGCTGTCCGCCAGCCAATTTCCCCGCGCGTACCCGGGCCACTCGGGCGTGGCGTACGTGGCCGCCGGGCTGGCCGCCGCGGTGGTCTTCTTCCTCGGCCTGCTCGCCCACGAGGTGGCCCACGCGGTGGTCGCCAAGCGCAACGGCATCGAGGTCGAGGGGATCACGCTCTGGCTCTTCGGCGGTGTGTCCGAGCTGAAGGGCGAGGCCCGCGACCCGGGCGCCGAGCTGCGCATCGCCGGGGTGGGACCGCTGGTCAGTTTGATCATCGGGCTCTTCTTCGGCGCGATAGCGGTGCTGCTCGCCCTGACCGGCGCGCACGGCCTGCTGCTCGGCTCGCTGTCCTGGCTGGCCGGCATCAACGTGCTGCTGGCGATCTTCAACGTCCTGCCGGCCGCGCCGCTGGACGGCGGCCGGCTGCTGCGGGCGGCGGTGTGGAAGGCCACCGGCGACCGGACGAGGGCGTCCGTGGTGGCGGCCCGGGCCGGCTGGGTTCTCGGCGCGCTGCTGATCGGGCTGGGGCTCTGGCAGTTCCTGGCCGGCAGCGGGGTCGGCGGGCTGTGGCTGGCACTCATCGGCTGGTTCCTGATCGGCGCCGCCGGCGCGGAGGAGCGCCAGGCCCGGATGGGCAGCGCGCTGCGCGGCATCCGGGTCGCCGAGGTGATGACCCCGCAGCCGCAGACCGCCTCCGGGGAGATGACCGTCGCCGACTTCGTCGACCACTACCTTTTCGCGTACCGGCACTCGGCGCTGCCGCTGACCGACCAGGGCCGGCCGATCGGGCTGGTCACCCTCGACCGGGTTCGCGGCATCCCCGCCGACCGGCGCGCCGCGACCACCCTGGCCGAGGTCTCCTGCCAGGCCGACGAGCTCGTGCTCGCCAACCCGGACGAGCAGCTCACCGACCTGCTCCCCCGGCTCAGCCAGTGCGCCGACGGCCGGGCGCTCGTGGTGGCCGACCAGCGGCTGGTCGGGATCGTCTCACCCAGCGACATCAGCCGCGCCGTGCAGCGCGGCAGCATGCGCGAGCAGATGACGGCCAACCGCTCCTAGCCCTCGCCCAGCAGGCCGCGCAGGTGCGCCCGGGTCCAGGCCGCGATGGTGAACGAGTCGGTGAGCACCCCGTCCCGGATGAGCCCGCCGACCTCGGCCGGCGGGCAGCGCCGGACGGCCCGGATGCCCTCGCTCGCGTCGGGCTCCCCGACCGCCGCCACCTCCGCCAGGAAGAGCCGGACCTCGTCGGTGGAGGTGCCGGTGTCCGGGTGCAGCACACCCAGGTCGACCAGTCGGACGACCTCGGCGCCGATCTCCTCGCGCAGTTCCCGGGCCGCCTGCTCCTCGGCCGGCACGCCGGGCTCGCCGAACCCGCGCGGCGCCTCCAGGTGCCACCGCCGGGTGGCGTGCCGGAAGTGCTCGATCAGCACCACCGCGCCGTCGAGCACCGGCAGGAGCACGACCCCGTACGTGCCGCCCATCGAGACGGCGCGGATGTAGGTGCCGAGCCCGCCCCCGGGAAACCGGACCGGGTCCCGCAGCAGCGTGAGCCACTCGTCCTGGTACGCGACCCCGCTCCGGCCCCACTCCTCGGGCAGGCCCCGCGCGCGCAGCGCTTCGACCTTGGCCCGTTCCGCGGCGGCCACCTCGGCGGGGTCGACCAGGATCTCCACCGCGGCGCCCGGCGGGTTGACGAACAGTTCCGGCAACCGGTCGCGCAGCTCCCGGTAGCGGAGGTCGTCCGGAGCCTCACTCATGCGCCCTCCCGGGGTCGGTCGATGTTCGGTTCGGAGTCGCGCTCGACGTTGCCGTCCACCACCGGGAAGCCGCCCTCCCGCAGCCGGGCGACGAGTTCCCGCCAGTCCTCGCGGGCCCGCTCCAGCCGCACCCGCATCACGTCGATGCCGGTGGCCAGCTCGTTCTCGGCACGGCGCTGGTCGCGGCCGACGACGGCGAAGCGGAGCACCGCGTCGGTGCCGCGGGAGGCGACCTCGGTGGCCACGTCGCCGATCACCTCCAGCCGGGGGTCGCCGTCGTAGATGAGCGAGGCGGAGGCGCCGAGGACCTCGATGGTGATCCGGACGACCGGCTGCCAGATCCGCATCCGGCTGCGTCGCCGCTCGCCGACGATCTCCGCGAGCCGGCCGGCGAGGGCGAGGTAGCGGTCGTACACCAGCTGGCCGCGGGCCACGAAGTCGGTCGGGTCGTCGAGCAGCGACTCCAGCGCGGCCAGGTAGCCGCGCCACTCGTCGGTGTCCCGCGCCTGCCGCACGTGCGCCAGTTCCAGCCCGGTCAGGTCGATCCGCAGCGGGGACAGGGCCAGGTCGAAGGCCTGGGGTCGCAGCGTCCGGAGCAGCTCGACGAGCTGCACCAGGTCGGCCCGCGGGGCGCCCTCCTCGGTGGCGCGGGCGGCCCGCACCGGCGGCCGCTCCTGCAGGGCGGTGCGCCGCAGCGAGTCGGTGGGGATCAGCGCGAAACGCTCGACGGCGTCGGGGACGGTGGTGTTGTACCGCAGGTCGATGAGCTGCTTGAGCTCCGCCACCAGCGGCGCCGACCGGAAGCGGCCCTGCGCGGGGTCGCTGCCCGGCTCGACCAGGAACTCCCGGTAGAACCCCTCCCGGTCGGCCCGGTCGGTGTCCGCGGCCCACAGGGTCACCTCCCGCAGCCGCTCCCGCAGGGCCGGGATGCTCTCCCCGTCGAGGCCGAGGTCGCGGCGCAGGGCGTCGAGGTTGAAGCCGCGCACCTGCAGCAGGAAGCGGTGGAACTCCTCGAACATCAGCCGCTGGGTGCACTCCTCGTTCTCGGCGTCGTCCCAGCTCAGCCGGAGGCACCGGATGCTGTCGAGGTCGCCGAGCAGGCTCCGCCAGGCGTCCCAGCCGACCCGGTCGACGGTGAACCGCGGCTCGTCCGCGGGCGAGCCCTCGCGGAGCAGGAAGGGCACCAGCACGCTCTCGTCGAGCAGGGCCCGGACGGCGTCGCGTTGCGGGCCGTGCGCCGCGAAGTCCTGGTAGACGACCGGGTTGTTGAAGAAGTACGCCCGGTTGACGATGACCTGCTGGGCGTTGAGAATCGACCGGAGGTACTCGGCCCGCGCGTCCTGCCGGCGCCGGCGCTCCACCTCGGCGTAGGAGAGCCGCCGGCTCACCATGTGCTCCAGCAGGTCGCGGGTGACCCACTGGTTGTCCAGACACTGGGCGACGACGCTGATCCGGGACAGCGCCCGGTTGTCGACGCGGACCAGCCCGCCCGGCCCGGAGGGCTCCTGCACCATCGTTCTCCCTCACCGACGTCCACCATGGATGGTCGGCCCATACGCTACGGGTGACCCGCCGGTAGGTCAGTATCGCGGGAAGTAACGGTCCAGCAACGCGGTGCGGAACTTGCCGGCCGGGTCGAACTCGCGCAGCAGAACGCGGAAGTCGTCGTGGCGCGGATGGGCGGCGGCCGGGTCGCGGGCGAAGAGCTTGCCCCAGTGCGGGCGCGGGGCGAACGGTGCCAGCCGTTCCTCCACCTCGGCCAGCACCGGCGCCACCGCCGCCGGGTCGCCGACCCAGGTGAAGTGGACGGCCAGGGTGTCCCGCTCGTAGTTCGGGCTGAGCCACAACCGGTCTGCGGCCACCGTACGCAGCTCGCAGACCTGGAGCACGGCGGCGATCTGCTCGGCGGCCGGGTCGAGCGCGGCCAGCGCCGCGGCGGCGTCCGAGCGGGCCAGGTGCCACTCGGACTGGAGTTCGTCGCCGCTGCTCGGGGTGAAGCCGAGCCGGAAGTGCGGCAGCCGCTCGTGCCACGGCCCGGGCACGCCGAACTGGGCCGTGCAGTTCTGCGCCGGCATTCCGGGCACCGGGTGGTGGGGCGTGTCGGCCGCGCGGGTGTCCAGCCAGTCCGCCCGGGGCGGCGGCTGGTCGGCTCGCTGCTTGAGCCACACCTCGTCGAACCGGGACGACCGCCAGCCGGTGAAGACGCTCACGCTGTAGGCCGCGTCGAGGGCGGTGTCCAGTGCCGCGCGGGGCAGGCCGAGCCGGACGTACTGCCGCACCTCGAAAGCGGGCACCACGTCGAGGGTGAGCCGGGTGACCACGCCCAGCGCGCCGAGGTGGACCACCATCCCGGCGAACCGTGGGTCGGCGCGGTCCACCGTGAGCAGGTCGCCGTCGGCGGTGACCAGTTCCAGCGCGGCCACGGCGGTGGCCAGGTTGCCGTTGGCCGGTCCGGAGCCGTGGGTGGCGGTGGCGACCGCCCCGGCCACGGAGATGTGCGGCAGCGACGCGAGGTTCGCCAGCGCGTACCCCTCGGCGTGCAGCGCGGTGGCCAGGTCGCCGTAGCGCAGCCCGGCGGCGACGGTGACGGTGCCCCGGTCGCGGTCGAGCGCGACGGTGGGCGGCAGCCCGGCCACCGAGACCTGCTCGCCGGTGGTGTCGCCGAGCCGGTTGAACGAGTGTCCGGTGCCCACCGCCCGGACCCGGTCCGCGCCGGCCACCAGCCGGCGCAGCTCGTCCAGGGTGGCAGGCTCGTGGCGGGCCCGGGCGGACCAGGTGACATTGCCCGCCCAGTTGGTGCCGGTCACGCGGTGGCCTCCCGATCGGTGCTGGCATCCTCGGCGAGGGCGGCGCAGAGCCGGTCCAGCGCCGCCTCCACCTGCGTGGTGGAATAGCCGCGCAGTGCCACCGGCAGCCCGGCGGCCCGGGCCTGCTCGATCTCCGCCCGGGCGGCCCGCCGCTCCGCCGGCCCGCCCCGGGCGAGCGCCTCCCGGGCCCGTTCCACCAGCCGGTCGACCTCGCGGACGTCGTAGCCTCGCAGCCCGATGGCGAAGTCGAGGTCCGCGCCGGCCGGCCGGGTGCGGGCGTCGCTGAACCGGTCGCCCGCGAAGCGGACGAGCGCCGCCGTCACCTCGTCGGGGCTCTCCCGCACCTGGCCGAGATAGAGCAGCTCGACGGCGGGACGGCCGTCGCGCGGATGCCGGGCGGTGACCCGCAGGCCCGGCGGCAACCCCGCCCCGGGCACGCCGACCAGCCGGCCCGCGTCGTCGAGGGCGAGCGCCGCGAACTGCTCCCAGCGGTACGTCCCGCGCAGGCCCGGCCGGCGCACCTCCAGCCCCTCCGGCCCGAGCACGCAACGGAACGGCCGCAGCGCGCCCACCAGCACCGCGACGCCGACCACCACGACGCCCAGGGCGACCAGCATCCGCAGCACCGGCCCGTCACCGGCGACGGCCAGCACCATCACCCCGCCCGCCACGCAGACGAGGGCCAGCGGCAGGGCGCCTCGGTTGCGGTGCAGCTCCATCTCGTTCCCCCGTTCCGGTCACCGGCGTCCGGGTGCATCATCCGCCAATCGCGCAAGGCGTGGTTGCCCCGCCAACGGGTAGGGAACCCTGTGGGCATGAGCAGCTACCGCGACCCGACCCTCCGTGGCGACGTGCACCCGTCGGAGGAGGAGATCGACCCGACCGGCGTGGGTCCCGAGCCCGCCGGGGCGGCGTACGCCACGGCACCCGTGCCGGCGCCGACCCCGGAGCCCGAGCCCGACCCGATCCCCCGGCCGGGGCCGCCGCCCCGGGGCGCCGGGGGACGGTCGATCGTCACCCGTCACCTGGACGGGTCGGTCGAGGTGGTGACCGACCTCGACGGCGACGGGGTGGCCGACATGGTGCAGGTCGACCTGGACGGCGACGGCGTCCCGGACGTGACGTACCTGGACAGTGACCGGGACGGCCGGCTCGACACGGTGCGCCGCGGTCCAGCCCACTGAGCGGGACCGGCCCGGGTCCGGATCACACCTGCCGCATCACCTCGGCGGCGACCAGCTCCAGGTGGTCCAGGTCGGCCAGGTCGAGCACCTGGAGGTAGACCCGCTCGCTGCCGACCTCCGCGTACCGGCCAAGCTTGTCGACGACCTCGGCGGGCGTGCCGGCGGCGCCGTTCTCCCGCAGTTCCGCGGGCTCCCGGCCGATGGCCGCGGCGCGCCGGGCCACCTCGGCGTCGTCCCGCCCGCAGCAGAGCACCAGGGCGTTGGACCAGGTCATGCTGGACGCGTCCCGCCCTGCCTCGGCGCAGGCGTCCCGGACCCGCTGGAACTGCGCCGCCGAGTCCTCGACCGAGGCGAACGGCAGGTTGAACTCGTCGGCGTACCGGGCGGCGAGGCGGGGCTTCCGCTTCGGTCCCGTGCCGCCGAGCAGGATCGGCGGGCGCGGCTGCTGGACCGGCTTGGGCAGCGCCGGGGAATCGCTGACCGGGTAGTACTTGCCGGGGAAGTCGAAGGTCGAGCCGGCCGGCGTCTCCCAGAGCCCGGTGATGACCGCGAGCTGCTCCTCCAGCCGGTCGAACCGCTCGCCCAGCGGCGGGAACGGAATGCCGTACGCGGTGTGCTCCTCGGCGAACCAGCCCGCGCCGATGCCCAGCTCGACCCGGCCGCCGCTCATCTGGTCGATCTGTGCGACGGTGATGGCGAGCGGCCCGGGGAGCCGGAAGGTGGCCGCGGTCATCAGGGTGCCGAGCCGGATCCGCGTGGTGTCCCGGGCCAGGCCGGCGAGGGTGGTCCAGGCGTCGGTCGGACCCGGGTCGCCGCTCACCGAGCCCATCTTCAGGTAGTGGTCGGAGCGGAAGAAGGCGCCGAAGCCCGTCTCCTCCGCGCGGCGCGCCACGGCGAGCAGCTGGTCGTAGCTGGCGCCCTGCTGGGGTTCGGTGAAGATCCGCAGTTCCATGCCCCGAGCATAGAAAGCGGGCGGGCCCGCCGCTTGCGTGCCTCGTATTCCTTGACAGGCATATGAGTGTCGAGGCATATTGTAGGCGTGTCCGGGGATGCCTTCGCCGTGCTGGCCGAGCCCACCCGACGCCGCATCCTCGACCGGCTGCGCCGGGCGGAGAGCAGCGTCGGCGACCTCGTGGACGCGCTCGGCATGAGTCAACCCGCTGTCTCCAAGCACCTCAAGGTGCTGCGGGAAGCCGGCCTGGTCAGCTGCCGCACGGCCGCCCAGCAGCGGATCTACCGGATCGACGTCCGCCCGCTGCGCGCCGTGGACGACTGGCTCGGGCCGTACCGGCGGATGTGGACGGACCACCTCGACGCCCTGGAACGCCATCTCGACAGTGAGGAGTGATCATGGACCGCGACAGCTTCCGGCCCGGCCCGCTCGCCGACGTCAGCTGGGCGCCGGCCGGCGACCGGTGGGACCTGGTCCTCGTCCGTGACCTGCGGCACCCGCCGGCCAGGGTGTGGGCGGCGCTCACCGAGCCGGACCGCCTCGCCCAGTGGGCGCCCTTCCTCGCCGACCGCGGCCTGGCCACCCCCGGGGCGGTCACGCTGAGCACCGTCGACGGCGACCGGCGCTGGCCGGCCCCGGAAACCGTACGGCGCGCCGAGCCCCCCACCCTGCTGGAATACACCTGGGGCGACGGGCTGCTCCGCTGGGAGCTGGCCGGCACGGAGGGCGGCACCCGGCTGACCCTGCGGCACCGCTTCGACGACCGCGCGCTGGGCGCCAGCATGGCCGCCGGCTGGCACCTCTGCCTCGACGTCGCCGGCCACCTGCTCGACGGCGACCCGGTGGGCCCGATCCGGGGCGCCGAGGCCAAGGAGTTCGGCTGGGACGAGCTGCGCGCCGCGTACGACGAGCGCCTGAAGGACTGACGGGTCAGCGGGTGGCCGCCGGGGCGTCCGGCAGGGTGATCGCGGTGGCCGCCCGGCGGATCGGCTCGGTGACCCGGCGGATCATCCGCTCCCGGCCGGGCAGGCGCGGCATGAGCCGCAGCATCAGCGTCTGGAACCGGATCCGGGCCGCCGACGAGAGCACCATCCCCTCCAGGTTGCGCTCGGCCAACCGCTGGTTCGCCGTGACGAACGGGCGCATCCGCCGCTCGTACCCCGCGAACCCGGCCACCGGGTCCCCACCGGCCTCGGCCAGCGAGGCGGCCAGCACGTACGCCCCGACCAGCCCGAGGCTGGTGCCCTGACCGGAGGCCGGTGAGGGGCCGTGGCCGGCGTCGCCGACGAGCGCGATGCGGCCGGTGGACCAGCGGTCCATCCGCACCTGACTCATGGGCGCGAAGTAGAGGTCCGGCGCGTCGGCGGTCGCGGCGAGCAGCTCAGGCACCCGCCAGCCGGCCCCGTTGAACGCCCGGGCCAGCGCGGCCCGCTGGGCGGGCAGGTCCCGATGGTCGGGCTCCTCGGCCGGCGACGGGAAGAGGAACAGCGCGCGGGCGGCCGGCGCCCCGGCGGTGCGGTAGACCCCGACGGTCCGGCCCGGCGCCGGGTGCATCAGCTCGACCCGCTCCTCGCCGAACTCGGCGGGGACGGTGCAGATCGCGATGTGGTGTCCGAGCGGGCGCAGGTGCTCGGCGGCCGGGCCGAACGCGAGCCGGCGTACCGCCGAGTGCAGCCCGTCGGCGCCGACCACCAGGTCGAAGCGACGGCGCCCGCCCCCGGCGAAGGTCACGTCCACCCCGTCGGCGGCCGGATCCAGCGCGGCGATCGAGTCGCCGAAGAGGTATTCCACGTCGCCGGTCGCCTCGACGAGCAGCCGGGCCAGGTCACCGCGCATCACCTCGACGTCGTCCCCCTCCCGGCCGCCGAAGAGCGCGGCGTCCATGGTGGCCAGCTGCGCACCGGACGCGTCCACGAAGCGGGCGAGCCGCATGCCGGTGTCGCGCCGGCGCACCTGCTCGAGGAGGCCCATCCGGTCCAGCACGGTCAGCGCCGCGCCCCGGACGTCCACCTTGTAGCCCCCGTCGCGCAGCGCAGGGGCGCGCTCGACCACGGTCGGACGGAAGCCGTGGCGGCGCAGCCACCAGGCGAGCGTGGGCCCGGCGACACCGGCGCCGGAGATCAGCACATCAGTCATGACAATGACGGTACAAGCGTGTTAGACGTTTGTGCAAGACGTTTGTTCAAGGAATCGGCTAGGCTGCGGCCATGGGAAATCGGGAGGACCTGCTCGCCGGCGCCAAGCGCTGCCTGATGGAGAAGGGCTACACGGCCACCACGGCCCGGGACGTGGCCGGCGCCGCCGGCACCAGCCTGGCCGCCATCGGCTACCACTTCCGCACCACGAAAGCGCTGCTCAACGAGGCGCTCGTGGAGGCCATGGCGGAGTGGGGCGACGAGCTGGAACGCGCCCTCGCCGAGGACGCCGGGCCGGACGCCACGCCCGAGCAGCGCTTCGAGGCGGCGTGGGAGCGGATCATCGAGTCGTTCACCCGGCTTCGGCCGCTCTGGGCCGTCCAGTTCGAACTGATCGCGCAACTCGACCGGGCGCCCGAGCTGCGGGAGGCGTTCGCCGGGGTCACCCGCCAGGCCCGGCTCGGATTGGCCGAGGTCTTCCACCGGCTCGACCCGGCCCTCGACGAGTCGACCGCACTCGCCCTCGGCGCCTTCCACCAGGCGCTGATCGGCGGCGTCGCGGCCCAGTGGCTGGTCGACCCGGCGGCGGCTCCCTCGGCGCGGGAGTTGACCGGCGCCCTACGAATCCTAGCCGCCGAGTTCCGCGAGAGTCAGGGCTGAAACGGGGGCGCGGAAATCCGTCGTCGGCGATTCATCGCGTCCACGCGGGATCCGGAATCGCACACCCGCGGCGCGGCGCGGCGATACGGCGGGGCCGCGCCGGAATATGACGAACGCACGACAGTTCTCTATCAGTGCCGACAAATTCGGGGATGAGCCGCGGCAATCGAATCCCTCGGCGACGAGACGGCGACGAGCGGCGACAAAAGGGAACAAGAGTCCCTAAATTACCCGAGCCGGCTGCCCACCGGGGCTGTCCCTGCTGCGTGCGGCGACCGAATTCGACGGCACCGGACCGCGATTTTTTGTGGGCATATCCACATTCCCCGCACTCCGGACTGGATCCCCCGCAGTGAAGTCGGTAGGTTTCCGGGCCGGCCCCCATGGCCAGACTGATGTGACCGATGTTGATATCGACGGACGAGACGCGAAGATGGCCACCGATGGTGCGATCCGCCAGAGGTTTTCATCGGAGAGGGGATCGTGCCTGCACTCGCAGTGAAGTCGCTCTACAAAATATTCGGTAACCGAGCCGACGAGGCGATGAGGCGCCTCGCGGACGGGGCGCCCCGCGCGGAGGCCCTCGCCGGGCTGCCGGCCACGGCCGCCGTCATCGACGCGAACTTCGAGGTACGCCCCGGCGAGATCTTCGTCGTGATGGGCCTATCCGGCTCCGGCAAGTCCACCCTCATCCGGATGCTCAACGGTCTGCTCCGCCCCACGAAGGGCAGCGTGCGGATCGACGGGGTCGAGCTAACCACGCTCAGGCCCGCCGCGCTGCGCAAGCTGCGCCGTGAAAAGATCAGCATGGTCTTCCAGCACTTCGCGCTGATGCCGCACCGGACGGTGCTCGAGAACGCCGGGTACGCGCTGGAGGTCGCCGGCCTCCCGAAGGCCGAACGGCGCGAGCGCGCACTGGAGGCGCTGCGCATGGTCGGCCTGACCGAGTGGGCGGACAAGCTCCCCCACGACCTGTCCGGCGGCATGCGGCAGCGGGTCGGGCTGGCCCGCGCGCTCGCCGCCGGCACGGACATCCTGCTGATGGACGAGGCGTTCTCGGCGCTCGACCCGCTCATCCGCCGGGAGATCCAGGACCAACTCCTGGAACTCCAGGCCGAGCTGGGCAAGACCATCATCTTCATCACCCACGACCTCAACGAGGCCATGCGCCTCGGCGACCGGATCGCGGTGATGCGGGACGGCCGGATCGTGCAGATCGGCACGGCCGAGGAGATCCTCACCGACCCCGCCAACGACTACGTCGCGCAGTTCGTCGCGGACGTCGACCGCACCCGCATCCTCACCGCCTCGTCGGTCATGGAAAAGGCGCAAACCGTGCTCGACGTCAACGTCGGCCCCCGGGTGGCCGCCCGCGCGCTGCGGGAGAACCAGACCTCGGTGGTCTACGTGACCGGGCCGAGGAAGCAGTTCCTCGGCACGGTCACCGAGGACGAGGTCCTGCGGGCGTTCCGCGAGGGCCGGCAGAGCCTGGAGGGGTACGTCTCGACCGAACAGGTCCGGACGGTCACCGCGGACACCGCCGTGGCCGACCTGTTCGCCGAGTGCGCGGAGAGCGTCCATCCGGTGGCCGTTCTGGACGCGACCGGCCGGCTGTCCGGCGTGATCCCGCGGATCACGCTGCTCGCTGCCCTGGCCAGCACGGCTCCCGACAGCTCACCGACGGACGACGTCGAGCCCGCGGTGGACGACCCCGTCGACAGCCGGCCGGCCGACGCGGCAGCGCCGGACGACCTCGACCTGATCAGCAGGAAGGAGGAGCCGGTATGAGGCTGACCCAGTCTCCGCTCGACTCCTGGCTGCCCCGGGTGCCGCTCGGCACGTGGACCGAGTCCGCCGTCGACTGGGCCACCGCCACCCTCGGCCCGGTCTTCGACGCGGTCGCCACGGTGGTCGAGGCCCTCGTGCGCCCGCTCAACGACCTGCTCACCGGCGTACCCGCGGTAGCGGTCGTGCTGGTCCTCGCCGCGCTCGGCTGGTGGCTGCGCGGCTGGAAGTTCGGCCTCGGCACCGCCGTGGGCCTCGGCCTGGTGGCCGGCATGCCGTACTGGGAGGAGACCATGAGCACCCTCGCGCAGGTGCTCGTGGCCAGCGTGCTCGCCCTGCTGCTGGCGATCCCGCTGGGCGTCTTCGTGGCGGAGAACAAGCGCGCGTCCGCCGTGGCCCGGCCGGTGCTGGACCTCATGCAGACCATGCCGGCGTTCGTCTACCTGATCCCGGCGATCTTCTTCTTCGGCATCGGCACCGTGCCCGGCGTGCTGGCCACGCTGGTGTTCAGCATGCCGCCGGGCGTACGCCTCACCGAACTGGGCCTGCGCCAGGTCGACAAGGAGATCGTGCAGGCCGCCGAGTCGTTCGGCGCGCCGCCGTGGATGGTGCTGCTCCGCACCAAGGTGCCGCTGGCCCTGCCGACCATCATGACCGGGGTCAACCAGGTGATCATGCTGGCCCTGTCCATGGTGGTGATCGCCGGCATGGTCGGCGCTGGCGGCCTTGGCGACGTCATCATGTTCGCGCTCTCCCAGGTCGAGGTGGGCAGCGGCTTCGAGGGCGGGATCGCCGTCGTGGTCCTCGCCGTGGTGCTCGACCGGCTCACCGACTCCGTGGGCGACCGGTTCCCCTCCGCGCGGGCACAGCGCCTCGCGCGGGAGGCCGCCTGACCGTCGCCCCCCGCGCCGGCACGCCAGTTCCCGCGTACGCGGGTCCGCCGGCCTGTTCCGCAACCGGAAGGACAACCC
The DNA here is from genome assembly GCF_042872345.1 of Micromonospora sp. NPDC005299. Lineage (NCBI taxonomy): Bacteria > Bacillati > Actinomycetota > Actinomycetes > Micromonosporales > Micromonosporaceae > Micromonospora > Micromonospora sp. NPDC005299. Next base: position 164,241 of record NZ_JBIAKG010000008.1, on the reverse strand, counting down.
TGTGTTCACGACCATGAAGCGCGTCCTCGCGCTCGCGGTGACCGCCACCCTGGCGCTGGCCGGTGCGGCCTGCACCGCCGAATCGGACGGCGCCGGCAACGGCAAGAAGATCACCATCGGCTACATGGCCTGGGACGAGGCGATCGCCGCGTCGCACCTGTGGCAGCACATCCTGGAGGAGAAGGGCTACCGGGTCCAGCTCAAGAACCTGGAGGCCGGTCTCGTCTACGGCGGTCTCGCCGGCGGCGATATCGACCTGTTCCTCGACGGCTGGCTGCCCCAGACCCACGCCTCCTACCTGGAGAAGTACGGCGACAAGCTGGAAAAGCTCGGCATCTGGCACGACGACGCCAGCCTGAGCATCGCGGTGCCGAAGTACGTCGAGGGCGTCGACACCCTCGACGACCTGGCCGCCAAGGCCGGCACCTTCGGCGGGCAGCTCATCGGCATCGAGCCGGGCGCCGGCCTCACCAAGGCCACCCAGGAGAAGGTGCTCCCCGGCTACGGCCTGGACGGGGCCATGAAGCTGAAGACCTCCTCCACCCCGGCCATGCTCGCCGCGCTCGACGGCGCGATCGCCGACAAGAAGCCGATCGCGGTCACCCTCTGGCACCCGCACTGGGCCTACGCCAAGTACGAGCTGAAGGACCTGGCCGACCCGAAGGGCACCCTCGGCCAGGCCGAGCAGATCAACACCTTCGGCCGGAAGGGCTTCGGGAAGGACTTCCCCGAGGTCACCTCGATGCTGACCAAGTTCAAGATGGACGGTCAGCAGCTCGGGTCCCTGGAGGACCTCATGTTCAACGCCCACAAGGGCGACGAGAAGAAGGCCGTCGAGGAGTGGCTCAAGGCCAACCCCGACTACCTGAAGACGCTCGCCTGACCTGACTGGGGCCCGCCGGATGCCCCGGCGGGCCTCACTGTCATCCCGCACGCCGCCGGCGCAGCCAGGCCACGCCGCCACTGACCACCGTCGCGCCGATGGCGGTGCCGATGGCGACCAGCGCCGCTCCCACCGCCCAGAGCCCGGTGTCGTCCGTCGACGCGGCCCGCGCCGCCCAAGCCGCGGTGAACGCCACCGTCATCACCGGCGCCACCAGCCACGGGCTCCAGAACCAACCACCCACGGCGGCGATCACGATCAGGGTGAGCACGGCGCCGGCCACCTGCCACACCGCGTACGGGCCGCTGGTCGCGCCGGTCTCCGGGTCGACCGTGTAGCCCGACTCCCAGCCCAGCCAGGCCCACCAGGCGCCGACGGTCGCGGCCGCCAGGAGCAGGCCGCCGAGCAGGGTACGCGTCGTCTTCGTCACGGCCCGATCCTGCCGCGTCGCGACCATCGGGCGAATGAGCATCCGTACTCGGGTCGAGCCATCCCGCCGCTCAAGTGCGACGCCGGCCGGTCGCTACGGCGGCAGTATCCGCACCGTGGGCCATCGTCTGCCCGGCTCGTGGCGCGCGAGGCGAGCCCGGGACAGCTCGACCGTCACCCGCTGCGGGTTGCGTCGCCATATCCCGTCGAGCAGGTCGTTCAGCCCGAGCGGGGCACAGACGTGGAGCGTCCCGGCAGCGTCGAGACGTACCGCCACCGCGGTGGCGGTCTCGGGCCAGGTGGCCACCGCCTCGGCTACGGAGCGGAGCGCGTCGACCGGACCGGTGCCGAACACGCTCTCGTACCAGGTATGTACGGCGGCCTGATTGGTCGCTTCCCAGGGGATCGCCGGGTCGTGACGGCGTAGCAGTTCGGTCGCCGCGACGTCACCACTCCGGGTCAGATCGCCGGGATCGAAGAACGCGACGTCGACGTCCCGCACGTTCCGCGGATCGAAGCCGCCGCCATACCGTCGGCCCCAGACCAGGTCCCGCAGGGCACCCGCCCCCACCCATGCGTCCGGTAGGCCTGCTTCCCGCACCACCACCAGCACGTCGAGAAACCACGGACACGCCGCGATCAGCTCGGCCAGCTCGGCTGTCCGGGGAGCGCGTGGCTCAGTGGCAAGTGACATGGTCTTCCCGGGCCTCGCAGCTCATGGATACGGTCGTCGTCAGATTGCTTCCCACTGCGTCCACCGGCCGGATGCGGCTGGTGTCCGTTCGGTGCTGTCAGGACGCAGATCAACCACGAGCGAGAGACACTCTCGATGTCGGGCGGCCATGGGCCCGAGGTGCAGCTCGGCGCGGGGCCTGATCGACCCGGGCGCGCCTCGACCTTGATCTGCCGGGCTCCCTGCTCGCCGCGTTCCTCCGCTTGACGTAGAGCCGCATCTGTTGCGCGCAGCTCCCGCACAGCCCGGTCTTCCCTTACCAAACCTCGACGGTCACTCCAGGGTCCAGCTGATGTGTGGCGGTCGGACCCGGGCACAGAGCGGCCCGCCCTGGGCGTCCGTCAGCCGGAGCCGGCCGACCAGCACGCCGGCACCGTCGTGTCCGGCGCGGAGCAGCTCGGTCGGGATGTCACCGAACATGAGCTTCGCCCGGCGGAACATCTCGAAGCGGTCGTCCGTCACCGACCCCCAGCTGAGATAGAGGAAGCGCGCCCCCACGCGGCCGTGCACCCACGGCCCGCCGACGTCGAGCAGGCCGTCCACGTCGCGGCTGGTGACCTCGAACTGCCAGGACGCCTCCAACGCGTCGGCCGGGATCCGGTCGACCACCTCGGCCTTGCGCTGCATTCCCACGTGCACGTTACGCAGCCGCAGCTCGTCCGCCTCGGCACCGGCGCGCCGCCCTGGCAGGTCGCTGCCCTCGATCCGGATCAGCATCCCCCGACTCTAGGGCGGGACACCGACGAGTTCGGTTACCGGCCCGGTCGGGACCGATCACCTGTCGGGTGGGCTGAGCGTCAGCTTGGCCTGGGTATGGTCGAAAACGGCTGCGGTACCTTGCCGGAGTGAACCGCGAAGAGGTCGTCCTCAGGCTGAGTCACGACCAGGCGCTGGTGCTCTCGAACTGGCTTGAGCGGATGGAGTCCTCGCGAGCATTCGCCGAGGTGGTCGACGATCGAGCCGTCTGGTCTGCCCTGCACCGCATCAGCGGGACCCTCGACAAGTCTCTAGTCGACATCTTCAGGGCGGACTACACGCAGCGCCTCCAGGCAGCCCGCCTGCGGCTGTCGAAGACGCTAGGCGACTTCGATGCGGGGGCTGACGAATAGACGGGCCGCCGGTCTGGCGGGCGAGACGCGGGTCGGAGGGATCGGCGGCGTCGCGGTGAGATTTCTCCGGGGTCGTGTCGATCCGTGGGCCGCTCGTTCGACGTGTGGGTGCGAGGGCCGAGAGGCGGCCGCGCCGGATGAGGAGAACGCGATGGCGAAGTACCTGCTGATCATGCGGGGCACCGACGAGTCGAACGCGGCCATGATGGCCGACATCGACGAGATGATGGCCACGACCGGCCGGTTCATCGAGGAGATGGTCAAGGCCGGTGTTCTCCTCGCGGCCGAAGGGCTCGACGATCCGGGCCGGGGCGTCGTGGTCGACTTCAGCGGCGAGGCGCCGGTGGTCACGGACGGGCCGTACGGCGAGACCAAGGAACTGTTCGGGGGCTTCTTCCTGCTCGACGTCGCCTCCAAGCAGGAGGCGGTCGAGTGGGCCAAGCGGGTCCCGGCGGCCCCCGGGTCCAAGATCGAGGTTCGGCGGGTGCCCGGGAGCGACGAGGTCCCGCAGGTCGACAAGTGATCGTCGAGGACTGGGCCGGGTGCGAGAGCAACGGCCAGATCTGATGGGTACGGCCGATGTCGAGGCCGTCTGGCGGATCGAGTCGGCGCGGATCGTCGCCGCGCTGACCCGGTTCACCGGCGATTTCGGGCTGGCCGAGGACGCGGCCCAGGAGGCGGTGGCCGAGGCGCTGATGTCGTGGCCGCTCGCCTCCCCGGCCAATCCGGCCGGCTGGCTGATGGCCACGGCCCGGCGCCGGGCCATCGACGCGATCCGCCGCCGGACCGCCCTCCAGGACCGATACGCCCTGCTGGCGGCTGACCCGGCGGTCGACGAAGAAATCGACCCCGACAAGATCGACGACGATATCCTGGCGCTGATGTTCATCAGCTGCCACCCAGTGCTCTCCCCCGAGGCCCGGGTGGCGCTGACCCTGCGCGTGGTCGGCGGCCTGTCCAGCGAGGAGATCGCCCGCGCGTTCCTCGTACCCGTGCCGACCGTGCAGGCCCGCATCACCCGGGCCAAGAAGACGATCGCGGCGGCCGGGGTGCCGTTCGAGCTGCCGGCGGCCGGCGAGCGCCGGGAGCGGCTGGGCGGCGTGCTCAGCGTCCTCTACGTGATCTTCACCGAGGGGTCGACGGCCACGTCGGGTGACCGGCTGCTGCGCCCCGACGTCGCGTACGAGGCGATCCGGCTGGCCCGCACGCTGGCCGCGCTGCAGCCGGACGAGCCGGAGGTGCACGGCCTGCTCGCGCTGTGCGAGCTGACCGCCGCGCGCTTCCCGGCCCGGACCGCCCCGGACGGTTCGTCGATCCTGCTGGAGGACCAGGACCGGCGGCGGTGGGACTTCTCGGCGATCCGCCGTGGGCTGGCCGCGCTGGCCAAGGCGTCGACTCGCGGCCTCGGCCCCTACGGCCTGCAGGCCGCGATCGCCGCCGCCCACGCGTCGGCCCCCTCCGTCGAGGCGACCGACTGGGACCGGATCGTCGTGCTCTACGAGGCGCTCGGCCGGGTCGCGCCCTCGCCGGTGGTCGAGCTCAACCGGGCCGTCGCCGTGGCCATGGCCTCGGGTCCGGCGCAGGCCCTGGCCATCGTGGACGAGCTGATCGCCTCGGACCGGCTCCCCGGTTCGCATCTGGTTCCGACCGTACGCGGTGAACTACTGGCCCGACTCGGACGGCGACCGGAAGCGCGCGCCGAGCTGGAGCTGGCGGCCCGGCTGTGCGCCAACCAGCGCGAACGCTCAGTGCTGCTGCGCAAGGCGGCCACGCTGGGCTGACTTCTCCCGACCAGGCCGGCCGCCGACTGCCACGACGTCACCACCGGGCGGCAGCGGGCACACCTCGAACGGCTCTGGGCTGAGCTGCGGTGCCCTGCTCGGCGTCACCCCCGACGCGGCCACCGCCCCCACCGGCTCCGCGACCGTTCGGCACGCCTGGGAACTCGCCGAACAGGGCGTTGGCCCCGATCTTGACGCGGTGCGTCCGGGTCGTCGTCGGCACCCTGCCTGAGCAGGGCGTTCGCGTGGTGGGGCGGGCGGGACTCGAACCCGCGACCGAGGGATTATGAGTCCCCTGCTCTAACCCGCTGAGCTACCGCCCCGCTACCGCGCCGGATCGTAACCTGTTCAACGGATCACCGGCCATCATCCGTCGGGCCGGGTTGATGATCTGGCCGGCACGAAGGGCAACGCGAGGATAACAGCGCGCAGCGGTTCCATCGGTCGCGCCCGCGGTCCCGCTCAACCCGTGCCGCGCAGCTCCGCGAGCACCGCCCCGGCGGCCCGCCAGCCGCTCGCGAGGGCTCCCTGGATCGACGGGCTGTCCCGGTGGTCGCCGGCCACGAAGAGCCCCTCGCCGAGCACGACCGGCTTGCGCAGCCGGCCCTGCGGCGGCGGCGCGGCGGGCAGCGCCTCCGGCACCGACACGGTGGCCAGGTGGGTCCAGTCTGCGGTGGAGCGGCCGTAGAGGCGGTCCAGCTCGCGGCGGACCAGCGGCTCTGGCGGGGCCTGCGGGCCGACCACGGAGGTGGCCACGAGGTGCTTCCCGGCCGGCGCGTACGTGGGTGCCGCGTTGCTGACCACCACCGTGTTGGCGACGAGTTCCCGCCGCTCCCCGTCGAGGAGCAGGATCGGCTCGGCCAGCGGCGGGGTGTCGGTGCTGTGGTAGTAGGTCGTGTAGCCGTGCATGCGTACCCGTTGGAGCTGGGGCAGCAGGGTGGCCGCCGCCGGCGGGTCCGCGGCGACCACGACGGCGCGGCAGGCGATCTCGCCGGCCGGGGTGCGGACCCGGCCGGGCGCGACGTCGGCGACCGGGGTGTCCAGGTCGATCAGCTCGGCGGGGAGCGGGCCGGCGACGGCCGCGGGCAGCGCGGCCATGCCGCGGGCGGGCAGCCCGATCCGGCCCCGGGCGAACGCGCGCAGGAGGACGGCCAGCACGTGGCTGGAGGTGGCCAGCTCGCGGTCGAGCAGCACGCCGGAGAGGAACGGCCGGAGCAGTTCCTCGATGAACGCGGCGGAGAGCCCGGCCCGGCGCAGCGCGGCCTCGCTGGTGGTCTCGGGCGCGTTGAGGAGCCGGCCCATCGGCAGGGTGGCGCAGCCGGTGGCGAGCGCGGCGAAGCGCAGCCGGTCGACCAGCGACCCGACGCCCGCGGCCACCGTGCCGGCCGCGCCGGCCGGGTCGCGCAGCGGGTTGACCAGGCGTTCCAGCCGGGCGCCGCGGCGCACCAGCACCCCGGCCGTGAACCAGCCCAGGTCGAGGCCGCCGAGGTCGACCAGGCCGCCGAGCCGTGGGTACGCCGTGTTGAGCACCTGGAAGCCCCGGTCCAGCAGGTAGCCGTCGACCTCGTCGGTGGCGACCCGGCCGCCGAGCCGGTCGCCGGCCTCCAGCAGCCGCCATGGCACGCCGGCCCGGTGCAGCCGGCGGGCGGCGGCGAGGCCGGCCAGGCCGCCGCCGACGATGACGACGTCCGTCTCAGCGGGCACGCTCCACCTCCGCCCCGGCCCGGTCGCCGTTACGGTTCGTCCGCGACAGCCGGCCCGGCCACCAGATCTTCGGCCCGATGTCGTACGCCAGCGCGGGCACCAGCAGCGACCGGACCACGATGGTGTCGAGCAGCACCCCGGCGGCGACCGCCACGCCCAGCTCGACGAGCACCACCAGGGGCAGCACGGCGAGCGCGGAGAAGGTGGCGGCGAGCACGATGCCGGCGGAGGTGATCACGCCGCCGGTGACGGCCAGGCCGGTGAGCACCCCGGCCCGGGTGCCGCGCCGGACGGACTCCTCGCGGACCCGGCTCATCAGGAAGATGTTGTAGTCGATGCCGAGGGCGACCAGGAAGACGAACGCGAACAGCGGGAACGACTGGTCGACCCCCGGGAAGTCGAGGACGTGTCTGAAGATCAGCGCGCAGAGGCCGAGCGTGGCCAGGAACGACAGCACGACCGTGGCGATCAGCAGCACCGGGGCGAGCAGGGCCCGCAGCAGCACGGCCAGGATGACCGCGATGACCAGCAGCACCACCGGGATGATGACGTTGCGGTCCCGGGTGGACGCGTCGGCGGTGTCCACGTTGATCGCGGTGAACCCGCCGACCAGCGCGTCCGCGCCGCGCACCCGGTGCACCGCCACGCGCAGCTCGCGCACGGCGCGTTCGGCGCCGTTGCTGTCCGGCGGATCGGCGAGAGTGGCCTGCAACTGCACACGCCCGTCGACCACCTCGGGCGACCCGGTCGGTCCCTGACGGCTGAACGGCTGGACCGACGACACCCCCGGTACGCCCTGCGCGACCCGGGCGACCTGCTGGGCGGCGGCCTGGTTGGTGAAGATGGTGGCCGGGCTGCCGGTGCCGGCCGGGTAGTGGCGGGCGATCACCTCCTGCCCGGCCACCGAGTCGGTGCGCTGGGTGAACAGGTCGGACTGGCCGAGGGTGGTGGCGCCGAGCTGGGTCACCCCGAGGGCGAGCGCGGCCAGGACCACCGCGGTGACGATCCAGACGGTACGGGCGCGGCGCGCCACGAAGCCCGCGATCCGCCCCCAGATGCCGTGTTCGGTCCGCGGGTCGGCGTGGTCGAACCGGGGTCGTCGGGGCCAGAACGCCCACCGTCCACCGAGCAGCAGCAGCGCGGGGAGGAAGGTCAGCATCACCAGCAGGGTGGCGGCGATGCCGACGGCGCTCACCGGGCCGAGCGCCCGGTTGGAGTTGAGGCTGGACAGCAGCAGGCAGAGCAGGCTGACGATGACCGTGACGCCCGAGGCGATGATCGCCGGGGCGGCGCCCTTCCAGGCGGCCCTCATGGCGTCCCAGGGCCGGTCGTGCCGGTGCAGTTCCTCCCGGTAGCGGGCGATGAGCAGCAGCGCGTAGTCGGTGCCGGCGCCGAAGACGAGGACGGTGAGGATGCCCTGGGCCTGCCCGTTGAGCTTGATGACCTCGTTCTTCGCCAGGGCGTAGACGAGGAGCGAGGCCAGCGAGTACGACATCCCGGCGGCGAGCAGCGGGAAGGCCCAGAGCACCGGGCTGCGGTAGACGATCAGCAGGATGACCAGCACCACGACCAGGGTGACCAGCAGCAGCGGCCCGTCGATGGCGGTGAACACCTCGATCAGGTCGGCGAGCAGGCCCGCCGGGCCGGCCACGTCCACGGTCAACCCGTCCCGGTCGGAGCCGGCGATGTCCCGCAGCCGGTCGACCACGGCGCCGATCTGTTCGCCCTCGGCCGCGTCGATCGGGATGACCACCTGCACGGCCTGCCGGTCCTGGCTGACGATCGGCGGCGGCAGGGGGCCGACGACGCCCGGCAGTTCGGCGAAACGGGCCGCGTCGGCCCGGATCCGCTCCTGGTCGGCGGGGGTGATGCCGGAGGTGCGCTCGTACACGACGAGCGCCGGGGTGGTCTCCCGTTCGACGAAGCCGGCGGCGAGGTTCTGCGCCCGGGTGGCCTCGGCGTCGGCGGGCAGGAAGGCGGCGTTGTCGTTGGTGGCGACGTCGCCGAGCTTCCCGGAGTAGGGGCCGGCGATGCCGCCGACGACCAGCCAGCCCAGCACCACGACGACCGCGACCAGCGTCGCGGTCCAGCGGCTCCGCCCTCCGGCCATCTCCATCCACCCTTGAATCGACGCAGCAACCGACGCAGCGCGAGCCTCAGTCGACATCGACCATCCTGCCGGGCCGAGCAGCACCGGCGGGCGGAAACCGCGACCGCCACCAGCGACTGGGCGGAGCATGCGGAGGCACCGGGCGGACGGGCACTACGCGAAAACGCCCGTCGGCCTGGGCCGACGGGCGTCGCGTGGAGCGGAGCTCCCCCGTTTGGACTCGAACCAAAAACCTGCCGGTTAACAGCCGGCTGCTCTGCCAATTGAGCTACGGGGGACCGTAGACCGCCCGGCTGCGGATCTCTCCGTGCCGTGCGACGGGGACAAGAGTACAGGACATCGGGGGGTGGTGCGCCAGGGGGTTAACCCGACTTCCCCCGCCGGCGACCCGCTCAGAATATCGGACAAATCGCCATCTCGGCACAGGGAGGCATGAGCGGAGAGCAGGATGGGTAGTTAGCCGCCGACAGTGAATGCAGGCGCGAGAAGGTCGCTCCCGTCGGGAACACCCGCTGGGATCGGCGGCGCGTCAGGTACGGAAGGAGCCGCCATGCGCGGAAAGATCATGTTTCTTGGCGGGCTGGCTGCGGGATTCGTCCTGGGCGCCCGTGCCGGCCGGGAGAAGTACGAGGAGTTGGTGGTCCGTGGCCGCAAGGTGCTCGACCACCCGACCGTCCAGGAGGCGGCGGGGGTCGCGCAGGCCCAGGCGACCCGGCTCTACTCGGAGGGCAAGGACAAGCTGGGGCAGACCAAGCTCGGCGAGAAGCTGGGCACCGGCAACGGCAACGGCGGCAAGCCGGGGCTGACCGAAGCCGACAAGCCGTTCACCGGCACGCCGGCCGCCGTCGGCGCCAAGGCCGGCTCGACCGGCACGGGCTCGACCACGACCGGCTCGTCGACCACCAAGTCGTCCGGCACGAGCACCAACCTCTGACCCACCCGAAGCGGGCCGGTCGCCATTGGGCGGCCGGCCCGCTTTCGTGTGTCCGAACGAGACCCCGCTCCCACTTTCGCTGATCTTGAACAAAAGTGAAGCGGGTTTATCGAAAACTTTCGGCGTCAACCTCTTCTCTTTTGTTCCAGGCGCAAATATCGTCTCGCATAGAACCTGGCCAGGCTCTCGTCACTTCCAGCGACCTCCTCAGCCTCGTCCCGGCGCTGAGGCGGACCCGCCCGACCAGAGCGAGGTTCGATGCGCAGAAGACCGTTCGGCCGCAGGGCCGCCATCCATCTCAGCGTGCTCACGCTCGTCGCCGCGACCCTCGTCGCGACGGCGGAGCGGGCCCCCACCCCGGCGCAGGCCGCGCCGGTGCTCGCCGCCCCCGCACCCGCCAGCAACGGCATCCAGTACAAGGTGCTCGTCTTCACCCGGTCGGCCAGCGGCAACAACGCGGCCACCGCGGCCGGCGTGCAGGCCGTCCAGCAACTCGAGCGGGAGCGCCGCTTCACCGTCGAGGTCACCAACGACCCGCGCAAGTTCGACCAGCCCCACCTGAAGCAGTTCCGCGCCGTGGTGTTCCTGAACACCGCCGGCGACGTGCTCGACGACGCTCAGCAGGCCGCCTTCGAGGCGTACTACCGCGACGGCGGCGGCTTCGTGGGCGTCCACTCCGCCATCGAGGCCGAGCCGGACTGGTCGTTCCTCACCAACCTGCTCGGCACCCGGGCCACCGGCGCGTCGACGGCCGCGAGCCGGGCGACCGTCACCGTCGCCGACCGGGTCCACCCGGCGTCGGAGACGCTGCCGCAGCGCTGGTCCACCACCGACCGGTGGTACAACTTCGCGGCCAACGTCCGGGGCGTCTCGCACGTGCTGGCCACGGTGGACGAGAAAACGTACGCCGGCGGCAGCATGGGCTTCGACCACCCGGTCACCTGGTGCAAGGACTACCAGGGCGGCCGGTCCTTCTACACCGGACTGGGCGCCACCCCGGCGAGCTACGACAGCGCCGACCTGCGGGCCCACCTCGGCGGGGCGATCCAGTGGGCGGCCGGCGTGACCGACGGCGACTGCGGCGCCACGGTGCTCGCCAACTACCAGATGACGGTGGTCGGGGCGCAGCCCAACGTCAACGAGCCGATCGGCTTCGACGTCCTCCCCGACGGGCGGGTCATCCAGACCGACCGGCGCGGCGGCGTCCGGCTGCATGACCCGGAGACCAACCAGACCACGGTGCTGGCCCAGATCCCGGTCTACACCAACAGCGAGGACGGGATGTACGGCCCGGCGGTGGACCACGACTTCGCCACCAACAGGTGGGTCTACCTCTACTACGCGCCCCCGCTGGACACCCCGACGGGCAGCGCGCCGACCACCAGCACCGACCCGGCGGCGTGGGACCAGTGGAAGGGCTACTTCCAGCTCTCCCGGTTCAGGTTCGTCGACGGGGAGACGCCGTCGCTGGACCTGAGCACCGAGCAGAAGATCCTCCAGGTGCCGGTGGACCGGGGCGCCTGCTGCCACGTCGCCGGTGACATCACGTTCGACTCGGCGAACAACCTCTGGCTGGTCACCGGGGACGACACCCCGGCCGGCGGCGGCGGGTCCGGCGGGTTCTCCCCGCACAACGACTCGGTCAGCGCCGCCGGTGTCTACCAGGCCCCGTTCGTCGACGCCCGCCGCAGCGCGGCCAACACCAACGACCTGCGCGGCAAGGTTCTGCGGATCACCGTCGGCGCGGACGGGTCGTACACCGTCCCGGCGGGGAACCTGTTCCCGGCCGGCACGGCGAAGACCCGCCCGGAGATCTACGCGATGGGCTTCCGGAACCCGTTCCGGATCACCCTGGACAAGGACGACGTCGCCTACGTCACCGACTACTCGCCGGACTCGTCGACCGCCCAGGTGGGCCGCGGTCCCGCCGGCACCGGCCGGATGATGGTGGTCGACAAGCCGGCGAACTACGGCTGGCCCATGTGCGTGCAGCCGAACCTGCCGTACATCGAGATGAACTGGACCACCAATCCGATCTCGCCGGTGGCCCCGTTCGACTGCGCGGCCCCGAAGAACACCTCTCGGCACAACACCGGCCTGACCGACCTGCCGCGGGTGGAGAAGTCGGAGCGGTGGTACTCGTTCCAGGCCCCGACGCCCTGCCCGGAGTCCTACCTGTCGACTCCGACGCAGACCTGCCCGGTGCTCTTCCCGGAGCTGGGCACGGGCGGCGTCGGCCCGCACGGAGCGGCGAAATACGACTTCGACCCGGAGCTGAGGTCGGAGACGAAGTTCCCCGAGTACTACGACGACGCGATCTTCTTCGGTGAGTTCACCCGGGACACCCTCAAGGAGATCCGGCTGGACGACCAGGGCGACATCCTGAAGATCAACAATGTGTTGAACTGCGGGCAGGCGCCCACCACCCCGGCCAAGCCGTTCCTCTGCGACAACCCGATGGACATGCGCTGGGGCGCGGACGGCAACTTCTACCTGCTGACGTACGGCGACGGGTTCTTCAACGTCAACCCGGACGCGGCGATACTCAGGTTCAGCTACGTCAAGGGCCTGCGGGCGCCGACGGCCGTGCTGAACGCGACCCCGACCAACGGGCGGGCCCCGCTGACCGTGGCGTTCTCCAGCGACGGCTCGACGGACCCGGACCCGGCGGACTCCATCTCGTTCGCCTGGGACTTCGACGGCAACGGCACCACCGACTCGATCGACCCGAACCCGTCGTTCACCTACACCAGCAACGGCGTCTACACCGCCCGCCTGACGGTGACCGACTCCAGCGGCAAGACCGCGTCGGCGAACACCACCATCACCGTCGGCAACACCGCGCCGACCGTCACCGTCACGACCCCACTGGAGGGTGGCTTCTTCAGCTGGGGCGACGACATCCCGTGGACGGTCACCGTCACCGACCCGGAGGACGGACCGGTCGACTGCGCCCGGGTCGAGGTGACCTTCGTGCTCGGGCACGACAGCCACGGACACGGTGAGGCCAACCAGTTCGGCTGCTCGGGTGTGCTGCCCACGGACGCCGACGACGCCTCGCACGGCGGCTACATCTACGGCGTGGTCAGCGCGTCGTACACCGACCGGGACGCCAACGGCCAGCCGGCGCTGACCACGGTGGACCAGCAGATCGTCCAGGCCAAGCGCCAGGAGGTCGAGTTCGCCACCGCGGAGTCGGGCACCACGGTCGGCACCACCACCGACACCGGGGGCGGGCAGCAGCGCGGCAGCCTCGACCCCGGCGACTGGATCGCGGTCAACAACACCGTGAACCTGAGAAACCTGCAGTCGGTGACGCTGCGCACCTCCGGGGGCAGCGCCGCCACCGCCGGGCAGCCCCGGTTCGGCGTCCAGTTCCGGCTGGACTCCCCCACCGGCCCGCTGCTGGCCACGGCCACGGTCAACGCGACCTCCGGCAACAACGCCTTCACCAGCACCACCGTGCCGGTCACCGACCCGGGCGGGACGCACAAGCTCTACCTGGTCCTGACCACGGTCCCCGGCGGTCCGGCCGGCGGCTTCGGCAACCTCAACTGGGTCGAGTTCACCGGCCAGGGCATCGGCGTCACGCCGTGACGCCCGGGTGGGGTCGCCACCCGGCGGCCCCACCTGACTCTCTCCCTTCCACACCATCCAGCACCGTCAGAAAGGCAGTCAGCACATGAACGACACATCGCACGGCATGAGCCGTCGCCGGGTGCTCGGCACCATCGCCGGGGCGGCGGGCGCCGTCGCCGCCGGCGCCGCCGGGCTCGCCCCGTCGGCCGCCTTCGCCGGCAACGGGGTGCTCGTCCCGACCGGCAAGCGGGGCATCATCCTCTACAGCGTCCGCGACCGGATCAGCACCGCCCCGGACGCCACCGGCGTGCCGTACGGGTTCGAGCGGGTGCTCGCCCGGCTCGCGGAGATCGGCTACAAGGAGGTCGAGTTCGCCGGGTACACCCAGCACACCTCGATCCTCGGCCGGCAGATCACCCCGGCGGAGATCCGCAAGATCCTGGACGACAACGGGCTGCGTGCCAACGGCTCGCACGCCTCCGTCCCAAGCACGGTCACGCCGGACACCATCGCCGCGTTCGAGCAGACGCTGGACACCGCCGAGATCCTCGGCATGACGCACATCGGCACCGGCAACGACCCGACCGGCAGCAACTACAAGGCCGACTGGGACGCCGCCGTGGACCGGTGGAACACCTTCGGCGAGATGGCCGCCGCCCGGGGCCTAAAGCTGTACACGCACAACCACGACGCCGCGTACAACTTCCTGCTGGACAGCGGGCCGCTGGACGGGCTGGGCCGGCCGACCCGGTCCTCAGGCGTGCGCAAGCTGGAGTACTTCATCGCGCGGACAAACCCGGAGTGGGTCTGGTTCGAGATGGACATCTACTGGGCGCACGTGGCCCAGCACCGGTTCCGCAGCTACACCGACCCGGACGGGGGGACCCAGACCAACGTCTTCGACCCGCTGGCCGTGGTCGCCGCCCAGACCATCCGGTTCCCGCTGTTCCACGCCAAGGACGGCACGTACGACCCGGCCACCGCGGCCGGGTACGAGATGGTGCCGCTCGGCCAGGGCGACATCGACTACGGCACCTTCTTCGCGAACATGGGCGCGAAGGGTTACCACAACCCGATGTGGGAGCAGGACAACGCACCGGGCGGCGCCGCCGACCCGGGCCGGTCGCTGCGCTACGCGGAGATCAGCTACCAGCACATGTCGGGTCTGCGGGGCTGACGGACTCGACACCGGGATCGCAGGGGGCCGCACCGGGGAACCGGGGCGGCCCCCTCGCGTCACACCGTCGTGACGCCGGTGTGGCACATTCGGGGGGAGGTGATCGTGATGACGATGGTCGGACCGGAGTCCGCCGACCAGGCGCGGCTGCTGCGCCTGCTGCGCGACGACGGCCCCCGCTCGCGGGTCGAACTGGCCGACGCTCTGGGCCTGCCCCGGGCCCGGTTCACCGCCGAGGCGGACCGACTGGCCGCGCAGGGCCTGGTGGAGACCGCCGGGCCGGCCGCGTCCCGGGGTGGCCGGCGCTCCTCGCTGCTGCGGGTCGGCGGGCAGGTGCGCTTCGGCGCCGTGCGGGTCGGCGACGGGCGGCTGGCGGTCGCGCTCACCGACGGCGAGCTGACCCTGCTCGCCCGCCATGACGAGCCGGTCGACGTCCGGCTCGGCCCGGAGATCGTGATCGGACGGGCGGTCGAGCTGCTCGGCAAGCTGCGGGCCGAGGCCGGGCTGGCCCGGCTGGCCGGCGTCGGGGTGGCGCTCCCCGCGCCGGTCGCGGTCCGCGAGGGCGCCCCGGTCTCCCCGCCCGCCCTGCCCGGCTGGCACCAGTTCCCGGTGCGCGACACGATCGCCGCCGAGCTGGGCTGCCCGGTGCAGGTCGACAACGACGCCAACGTGATGGCCCTGGGCGAGCGGCACGCCGGCACCGGCCGGCCGTTCGACGACTTCCTCTACGTGAAGCTGGGCGACGCGGTGGGCTGCGGGCTGGTGCTCGGCGGGGCGCTGTACCGGGGCGCGGCCAGCGGCGCCGGGGACATCGGGCACCTCCAGCTCACCGAAGACGGGCCGCTCTGCGGCTGCGGCAACACCGGCTGCGTCGAGGCGTACTGCGGGGACGCCGCCCTGGTGCGGGAGGCGGTGACGGCCGCGCGGGCCGGGCGCTCGACGGCGCTCGCCGACCGGCTGACCGCCGCCGGCGCGCTCACCGTGGCCGACGTGGCCGCGGCGGCGACCGCCGGGGATCCGGCCGCGCAGACGCTGGTACGCGACGCCGCCCGCCGGCTCGGGCAGGTGCTGGTCGGCCTGGTCAGCTTCGTGAACCCGGCCATCGTGATCATCGGCGGCGCGGCCCCGGGTATCGGGCCGGTCCTGCTCGCCGAGATCCGAAGCGTGGTCTACCGGCGCTCCACCCCGCTGGCCACCGGCAGCATGCCGATCGTCCTGTCCGACCTCGACGACCGGGCCGGCCTGGTCGGCGCGGCCCGGCTGGTCAGCGACCAGGTCTTCGCCGCCCGCTGAGGGCCGCCTCCGGGGCCGGCCGCGCCGACCCCGGAGGCTCGGACGGGTCAGTCCCGGCTGCTGCTGAACGCCGCGTCGAAGGCGGCGGCCGGGGCGTCGAAGGCGAGCCGGCGGACGAACTGGAGCGCCTCGGGGGCGCCGACCAGGCGGTCCATGCCGGCGTCCTCCCACTCGATTGAGATCGGGCCGGTGTAGCCGATCGCGTTCAACGCGCGGAAGCAGTCCTCCCACGGCACGTCACCGTGGCCGGTGGAGACGAAGTCCCAGCCCCGCCGCAGGTCCGCCCAGGGCAGGTGGGAGGAGAGCCGGCCGCGCCGGCCGTCCCCGGTGCGCACCTTCGCGTCCTTGCAGTCGACGTGGTAGATCCGGTCGGCGAAGTCGAAGATGAAGTTGACCGGGTCCAGCTCCTGCCAGACGAAGTGCGACGGGTCCCAGTTCAGCCCGAACGCGGGCCGGTGGCCGATCGCGTCCAGGGTCCGCCTGGTGGTCCAGTAGTCGTAGGCGATCTCGCTGGGGTGCACCTCGTGGGCGAAGCGCACGCCGACTGAGTCGAAGACGTCCAGGATCGGGTTCCACCGGTCGGCGAAGTCCTGGTAGCCGCGTTCGATCATCGCGGGCGGGACCGGCGGGAACATCGCCAGGGTGTGCCAGATCGACGAGCCGGTGAAGCCGACCACCGTCTTCACCCCGAGCTTCGCCGCCGCCCGGGCGGTGTCCTTCATCTCCTCGGCGGCGCGGCGGCGTACGCCCTCCGGCTCGCCGTCGCCCCAGATCCGGGCGGGGAGGATGTCCTGGTGCCGCTCGTCGATCGGGTGGTCGCAGACCGCCTGCCCGACGAGGTGGTTGGAGATGGCGAAGACCTGGAGGTTGTGCTTGGCGAGGGTGGCCCGCTTGCGGTCCACGTACGACTCGTCGGAGAGCGCCTTGTCGACCTCGAAGTGGTCGCCCCAGCAGGCGATCTCCAGGCCGTCGTACCCCCACTCGGCGGCGAGCCGGCAGACCTCGTCGAACGGAAGATCGGCCCACTGGCCGGTGAAGAGCGTGATGGGTCGCGCCATTGTCCTTCTCCCCTGTCGTGATGATGGGGGGATTCCGTAGCGAACCGAGGCGAGGGCGACCGGGTGCCGGCGACCCCGGCGGGCACCGGTGGACGCGGTCGCGTCTGGGCCCGACGGGTTGCGCCTCCCGCCGGGTCACCGGCCACCTCGCGGTCGCCGCCCTCACTCTAGGTCGGCCGCGGCCGGCGCGGAAGGGCCGGGCCCGATCAGGCGGGCTCCGCCTCGTCCTCGGGGGCGGGCAGCTCGGCGCGGACCAGCCAGCCTCCCTCGGGGCGCGGGCCGGCGTGGAAGGCGCCGCCGACCGACTCGGCCCGCGTCCGCAGGCCGGCGACCGGGATGGCGGGCCCGTCGCCGCGTACCTCGACGGTGAGGCCGGCCGGGTCGTAGCGCAGCCGGACCGCGACGGCCGCGCCCGGCGCGTGCCGGCGCGCGTCGGTCAGCGCCTCCTGGATGATCCGGTACGCGGCCACGTCGACGGCGGCGGGCAGCGGGCGGGGCTGGCCGCCCACCCTCCAGCGCACCGGCTGGCCGGCGGCGACCTCGTCGATCAGCGCGTCCAGCCGGGTGAGGCTGGGCGCGGGCCCGGCGGGCGACGCCGACGGCTCGGCGCGGCGCCGCACCCGCAACAGGGCGGCCCGCAGCACGTCACCGACGCTCGGGCGCGCCCCGGCGACCCGACGCCACCGCTCCAGGCGTCCCACACGGTCAAGGTACGGCAGCACCCCGGCGGCGGACCGGGCGGATCCCGCAGGTCGCCCGGTCCGCCAGCATCCGTCGGATCAGGGCAGGGTCCACTTCTGGTTCGCCGCGCCGGTGCAGGTCCAGAGGTGTACGGGGGGCTGTCGGCGGAGTTGTTGCCGGAGACGTCCAGGCACTTGCCGGACTGCGGGTTGCGCAGCGTCTCAATCAGCGACAAAGGTCGGCGTCAGCGGCGCCGATCCACGGCCCGGGCCGCCAGCTCCGCCAGTGCCGCCCGGGCCGGCTCCGCCAGCGGCAGCCCGTCCAGCGCGGTCAGGGCCGCGTCGGCCCGGGACCGGATCATCCGCTCCACCGCCGCCCGCGCCCCGGATGCCTCCACGATCCCGCGCACCTCGGCGGCGCCCGCCGCGTCCAGATCCGGATCGCCGACCAGCGCCCGCAACCGCGCCACCCCGCTCGGGCCCGCGGCCGCCCGGGCCAGCGCCAGCAGCACGGTCGGCTTGCCCTCCCGCAGGTCGTCCAGGTTGGACTTCCCGGTCACCGCCGGGTCACCGAAGACGCCGAGCAGGTCGTCGCGGAGCTGGAAGGCGTCCCCGAGCGGGTCCCCGAACCCGGCCAGCGCCGCCACCACGTCCGGGTCCGCCCCGGCCAGGGCGGCGCCCACCTGCACCGGCCGGGTCACCGTGTAGCGGGCCGTCTTCAGCCGGACCACCGCGAGGGCGCTCTCCACCGAGCCGTCGCCGGCCGCGGCCACCACGTCGAGGTACTCCCCCGCGATCACCTCGGCGCGCATCCGCGCGAGCAGGGCGTGACCCCGGCGCAGCCGCTCGGTGGCCAGCCCGCAGCCGTGGAACATCTGCCCGGACCAGGCGGCGCAGAGGTCGCCGCAGAGCACGGCCGCCTGCCGGCCGTACGCCTCCGGGTCGCCGCGCCAGCCGGCCCGGGCGTGCCGCTCGGCGAAGACCCGGTGCACGGTGGGCCGGCCGCGCCGGCGGTCGCTGCGGTCGAGGATGTCGTCGTGGATCAGCGCGAAGGCGTGGAACAGCTCCAGCGCCGCCGCGGCCACCACGATCGGGGTGCCGTCGGTGCCGCCGAAGCCTCGCCAGCCCCAGTAGCAGAACAGGGGTCGCAGGCGCTTGCCGCCGGCCAGGACGAACCGGCGGAGCACGGCGTGCACCACCTCCGTACCGTCGTCGTCCGGCCGACCCGGCCGGCGCTCGTGCAGGAACGCGGCGAGCGCGGCGTCGAAGCGGTCCCGCAGCAGGGCCGCATCGGTCGGTGCGACGGTCAGGGTCATGGCGCCTCCCGGGACGCCAGACTCAGGCAGATCCCGAGCCGGTCGGTATCCATGGCTGACAATACCGCGCGTGCCCGTCCCGCGGACTCCATTGGGCAGCCGCTTCAGCCTCGAAGCCCACCCAGGTCGGCGAGGTCGAGCCGGCCGGACTGGCCGTAGAACTCGACCGGGTTGCGCCACAGCACCCGGTCCACGTCGTCCTCGGTGAACCCGGCGAGCAGCATCGCCTCCCCGGTGGCCCGGGTGAGCAGCGGGTCGGAGCGCCCCCAGTCGGCGGCCGAGTTGACCATCATCCGCTCGGTCCCGTACGTCCGCAGCAGCTCGACCATCCGCGGCGGCGACATCTTCGTCTCCGGATAGATCGAGAAGCCGAGCCAGCAGCCGGTGTCCCGGACCAGTTCCACGGTGATCTCGTTGAGATGGTCGACCAGCACCCGCCCGGGGTCGATGCCGGACTCGGCGACCACGGCCAGCGTGCGCTGGACGCCGCGCGCCTTGTCCCGGTGCGGGGTGTGCACGAGGGCCGGCAGGTCGTGCGCCACGGCCAGGGCGAGCTGCCCGGCGAAGGCGGCGTCCTCGGCCGGGGTCATCGAGTCGTAGCCGATCTCGCCGACCGCCACCACGCCGTCCTTGTCCAGGTAGCGCGGGAGCACGTCGAGCACCGGCCGGCAGCGCGGGTCGTTGGCCTCCTTCGGGTTCAGCGCCACGGTGGCGTGGTGCCGGACGCCGAACTGGCCGGCCCGAAAGGGCTCCCACCCGACCAGCGAGTCGAAGTAGTCCACGAAGGTGTCCACGCTGGTGCGCGGCTGGCCCTGCCAGAACGCCGGCTCCACCACGGCGCGTACCCCGGCGGCGGCCATCCGCTCGTAGTCGTCGGTGGTCCGGAAGGTCATGTGGATGTGCGGGTCGAAGATGCGCATCACGCCTCCCCGGCGGTGGTCGAGGGCGAGCCTGCGTCGAGCCGGTCGAGCAGATCCGCGGCGTCGGCGGGCATGCTGCGGCCGGCCGCGTGCCGCTCCGCGGCGAGCCCGGCCAGCATCGCGGCAAGCTCGCCGTCGGCCCGGCCGGCCAGGTCGTCGACGACGGCCAGCGGCACGCCGGTGAAGACGCACTTGAGCACCGCCTGGCGCCAGGCCGGCTGTTCCAGGTGCCGGGCGTACGGACCGAGCGCGGCGGCCACCAGCCGGGTGTCGTCGGTGCGGATCGCGTCGTGCAGCAGCGGCACGCACTCCGCCCCGATCGGCAGCAGCGGCAGGGCCCGCAGCACGGCCCGCTTCTCGGCGGCGTCGCCGTGCCGGTAGAGCGTCTCGGCCGCCGCGGCGTGGTCGGCGGGAAGCGCGGTGAGCAGCAGCGCCCGGGCGGCCTCGTCGACGGTCCAGCCGGGCGGGTCGGGCAGCGGCCCTCGGCCGCACCGCCGGGCCGCGGTGGCGAACAGCCGCGGGATCGCCGCGGGTTCGGTCGCGACGCGGCGCAGGGCCGCGTCCAGCCACCGCGGGTCGGGTACGCCCCGCAGCGCGGTGCGCAGTCGGTGGGGTGTCATGCCGTCTCCCCTCCGAGCCGGGGCGGGGCGGTGGGGACGGCGGCGGCACCCGCCGGAGCTGTCGCGGCGACCGCGCCGGCGGCCGTCCGGGCAGCCGTACGCATGGTGCTCGCCTCCTCCTCGTCGGGCCGGTCGGCCGGTGCGGCCGGGGAATCCCGGTCCGGCCGCACCGGACGGCCGTGCTGCTTCGTGCCGGCCCGCGGGTTCGCAGCGGCGGCACGCTCCCCGGGCCGACCTCGTCCCCGCCGCGGGGCGCAACCGCGGCGGGCCCTCGCCGGTCGGCACCGGAAAGCCCTTCGGGCGGCGCAGGTGCGCCGGGTGGACAGGGCGGCGCGTGGGGCGCCGCGGTGCGGGTCGGTCAGGCGGCCACTTCGGCCAACGCGGGCTCCACCTCCGTCCACGCGGCCCGTTCGGCGGAGCGGGTCACCGCGTCGAGCACGAGTTGGACCTGCAACGCGTCGGCGAACGACGGCGCCGGGTCCACACCGGTGGCGACCGCCTCGACGAAGTCGCGCATCTGGTGGGTGAAGGAGTGCTCGTAGCCGATGATGTGGCCGGGCGGCCACCACGCCGACAGGTACGGGTGCTGCGGCTCGGTCACCAGGATCCGGGTGAAGCCCTGCTCGGCGGCCGGCCGGGTGGCATCGAGGAACTCCAGCTCGTTGAGGCGTTCCAGGTCGAACACCACGCTGCCCAGCGAGCCGTTGATCTCGACGCGCAGGGCGTTCTTGCGGCCGGTGGCGAACCGGGTCGCCTCGTAGGTGGCGAGCGCGCCGCCGTCGAGCCGGGCCACGAAGACGGCCGCGTCGTCCACGGTGACGCGACCGGTCGCCCGGCCGTTGCCGTCGGCCTGCGCGGCCAGGCCGCTCGACCCGGCCGGCAGCGGCCGTTCCTTGACGAACGTCTCGGTGACGGCGCTGACCCCGGTGATCAGTTGCCCGGTCACGTACTGGGTCAGGTCGATGATGTGCGCACCGATGTCGCCGAGCGCGCCGGAGCCCGCCCTGTCCTTCTGCAACCGCCAGACGAGCGGGAACTGCGGGTCCACGATCCAGTCCTGGAGGTAGACCGCCCGGACGTGCCGGATCTCGCCGAGCCGCCCGTCGGCGACGAGCTGCCGCATCAGGGCGACCGCGGGCACCCGCCGGTAGTTGAAGCCGCACATGGCGCGTACCCCGGCGGCTCGGGCCCGGGCGGCGGCGGCGACCATCTCCCGGGCCTCCTCGACGGTGTTGGCCAGCGGCTTCTCGCACAGCACGTGCTTGCCCGCGGCCAGCGCGGCGAGGGCGATCTCGCAGTGGCTGTCCCCCGGTGTGCAGATGTCGACCACGTCGATCTCGTCGGACTCGACGAGCCGCCGCCAGTCCGTGGTGTGCCCGTCCCAGCCGAGCCGGCCGGCGGCCTCGGCCACCTTCGGCTCGTCCCGGCCGCAGACCAGCGCCATCCGCACCTGCGCCGGCAGGTCGTACACGCGGTTCACGGTGCGCCACGCCTGGGAGTGCGCGGCGCCCATGAACGCGTAGCCGACCATGCCGACGCGCAGGACGTTGTCGTGAGTGGACAAGGTGGGTCTCCCCCCGTGTGTCAGAACCCGAGCTTCAGGTAGCTGCTCGCGTTCTCCTTGGTGATCGTCTCGGAGGCGAGCACGATCTCCTTCGGTACCTGGAGTTCGACCAGGTCGGACATGCCCTTGCCCTGGCCGATGAGGCGGGCCAGGGTGATGGCCGAGGAGGCCATCGACGGGCTGTAGGTGACGGTGGCCTTGAGCACCGTGTTGTCGGCCCCGATGTCCTCCATGGCCTTCTTCGAGCCGGCGCCGCCGACCATGAAGAACTCCTTGCGGTTGGCCTGGTTGACCGCGGCGAGGACGCCGATGCCCTGGTCGTCGTCGTGGTTCCAGAGCGCGTCGATCTTCGGCAGGGCCTGGAAGAGGCCGGTGGCGGCCTGCTGGCCCGAGTCGGCGGTGAACTCGGCCGGGCGGCGGTTGGCCACCTTGAGGCCGAGCGAGGCCAGCGTGTCGGCGAAGCCCTTGGAGCGTTCCTGGGTCAGCTCCAGCGAGTCGATGCCGGGGATCTCGCCGATGACCGGGTTGCTGACGCCCTTGGCCTTGAGCTGCTCGGCGATGTAGGTGGCGGCGGCCACCCCCATGCCGTAGTTGTCGCCCTTGATCTGGAGCCGGTAGGCCCGCGCGTCGGGGAAGGCCCGGTCCAGGTTGACAACCGGGATGCCGGCCTTCATGGCCTCCAGGCCGAACGCGTTGAGCTCCTTGCCGTCGTGCGGCAGCAGCACGATCACGTCGGGCTTCTGGGAGATCAGGGTGGACAGCGCCGCGCGCTGGGCCGCCGCGTCGGCGCCGGCCTCCACGCTCTTCAGCTCCACGTCCGAGTACGCCCCGGCCTGCGCCTTGGCGTTGTTGGTGATGGCGGCGATCCAGCCATGGTCGGCGGCCGGGGCGGAGAAGCCGATGGTCACCTTCTTGCCCGGCTCGCTGTTGGCGCCGGTCGCCGCGGCCTTGGTCTGCGCGGCGGTCGGGGCCTGCTCGTTGCTGGTGCAGCCGGCGAGCAGCACTCCGGCGGAGAGCGCGGCCCCGCCGAAGAGCAGCCGGCGGCGTGACAGGTCACTTGTCATGACGGCCTCCTGAATGAGGTGGTGGGGTGTTTTCGGGTGTGGCGGGCCGGACCGCCGTCGGTGCGACGGCGATCTGGCGGACGCGATGGGATCAGGTGGTGGTGGCCCGGTTGCGGGCGAGGAACTGGGAGAGGCTGCGGAACTGCACCTGCTGGACCAGGACGGCCGCGACGATGATGCCGCCCTTGACCATGTTCTGGG
The DNA here is from genome assembly GCF_042872345.1 of Micromonospora sp. NPDC005299. Taxonomy (NCBI): domain Bacteria; kingdom Bacillati; phylum Actinomycetota; class Actinomycetes; order Micromonosporales; family Micromonosporaceae; genus Micromonospora; species Micromonospora sp. NPDC005299. The sequence continues at coordinate 141,086 of NZ_JBIAKG010000008.1, read as the reverse complement.
CCTCGGTGGAGAGGCCGTTGATGGCGAAGAGGTTGGTGATCGTGGAGAAGATGATCACCCCGAGCAGGGAGCCGATGATGGTGCCCCGCCCGCCGCTGAGCAGCGTGCCGCCGATGATCGCGGCGGCGATCGCGTCCAGCTCGTAGAGGTTGGCCATCGCCGCCTGGGCGGAGGTGGCCTGCGCGGTCAGCATGACCGCGGCGATGCCGCAGCAGAGGCCGGAGAGCGCGTAGAGCAGCACGGTGTGCCGGCGGACGTCGATGCCGGCGAGCCGGGCCGCCTCCGGGTTGCCGCCGACGGCCACCGTCCGGCGGCCGAAGGTGGTCCGGTTGAGCAGCACCCAGCCGGCCGCGACCACTGCGGCGAGGATGTAGACCAGCAGCGGGATGCCGAGCAGCTTCACGGTGGCGATGCCGTTGATGAAGCTGTCGTTGGAGACCTGGGTCTGCTTGTCGGAGATCTCGGCGGCCAGGCCGCGGGCGGCGACCATCATGGCCAGCGTGGCGATGAACGGCACCAGCCGCCCGTACGAGATGAGCAGCCCGTTGACCACGCCGACGGCCAGCCCGACGGTGAGCGCGCTGAAGATCATGCCGCCGGCGCCGTAGCTCTGGGTGGCGAGCGTGGTGGACCAGACCCCGGCGAGCGCGACGATCGCGCCGACCGACAGGTCGATGCCGCCGCCGATGATCACGAAGGTCATCCCGACGGTGACCACGCCGACCACCGACGCGAGCTTGAGGATGGTGAGCGTGTTGCCCCACACCCAGCTCGCGTCGCCATAGAGGTCGGGCCGGGTCAGGATGCCGATGACCACCAGCACCACCAGCGTCGCCAACAGGCCGAGGTTGCGCTTGGCGCCCTCCCCGCCGTCGCCGCGCCACCAGGAGAGCCGCGGCGCCGCGCCGGCCTTCGCTGTCTCCGCGGGGTCGACCGGCGGCGACTGGGCCGGCAGCCCCGCCGCCCGCTCCGGCGCCGCCGTGGGTGTCGTGTCGCTCATGCTGGCGCGCCTTCCATGAGGGACCCCGCCATGACGAGGTCGAGCACCGTGTTCTCGTCGAGTTCGCCGGCCGGGGCCTCGCGGACCACCCGGCCCTCCCGCATCACCAGCACCCGGTCGGCCAGGCCGAGCACCTCGGGCACCTCGCTGGAGACCAGCAGCACCCCGACGCCCCGCGCGGCGAGCTCCCGGATCACCTGGTAGAGCTCAGCCCGGGCGCCCACGTCCACGCCCCGGGTCGGCTCGTCGAGCAGCAGCAGCCGGGTGTCGCCGAGCAGCCACCGGCCGACCACCACCTTCTGCTGGTTGCCGCCGGACAGGGTGCGCACCGGCCGGCGGACGTCCCGGGGGCGCAGCTCCAGCGAGCCGGCGATCCGGTCCGCCGCCGCCCGCTCCCGCCCGACGTCGGTGAAGCCGAGGCGGGCGTACCGGCCGAAGGTGGCCAGCGTGACGTTCCGGTAGATCGGTTCGCCGAGCAGCAGCGCCTGGCTCTTGCGCTCCTCGGGGGCCATCCCCATGCCGGCCTTCACCGCCGCGCCGACGCTGCCCGGGCGCAGCGTCCGGCCGCACATCCGGACCGTGCCGGCCTGCGCCCGGCGGGCCCCGTAGATCGTCTCCAGCAGCTCCGAGCGGCCGGAGCCGACCAGCCCGGCGATGCCGACGATCTCCCCGGCCCGCACGTCGAGCGAGACGTCGGCGAACTCGCCGTGCCGGGTCAGCCCCTCCACCCGCAGCAGCTCCGCGCCGGCGGGGTCGTCGGCCGGGCGGTCCGGGAAGACGTACTCGATGGTCCGGCCCGTCATCCGGGCGACCAGGTCGCGGGTCGGGGTCTCGCGGGCCGGCAGGTTCGCCGCGGTGGTCCGGCCGTCCTTGAGTACGGTGACCCGGTCGCCGATCTCGCGGATCTCCTCCAGCCGGTGCGAGATGTAGATGACCGCGATGCCCTGCGCGGTGAGTTCCCGGATGATGCGGAACAGGTTGCCCACCTCGTCGTGGGCGAGCACCGCGCTCGGTTCGTCCATGATGATCAGTCGGGCCTCGTGGGAGAGCGCCCGGGCCATGCTGACGATCTGCTTGCCGGCGGCCGGCAGGTGGCGGACCAGCCGGCCGGGCGGGATCTCCGGGTGGCCGAGCCGGGCCAGGATCTGCCGGGTCCGCCGGGCCATGTGCCCGCGCCGGATGAAGCCGAGCCGGCGCGGCTCGTGGCCGAGGAAGGCGTTCTCCGCCACCGACAGGTCCTCGACCAGGTCGAGTTCCTGGTAGATGGTGGCGATCCCGGCCCGCATGGCGGCCTGCGGGTTGGCGAAGCCCGCCGGCTCGCCGCGCCACATCACGTCGCCGGAGTCCGGCCGGTGCACCCCGGCGAGCACCTTGATGAGGGTGGACTTGCCGGCGCCGTTCTGCCCGAGCAGGCAGTGCACCTCGCCGGCCCGCACCTCCAGCTGCACCCCGTCCAGCGCGCGTACGCCCGGGAAGGTCTTGACCACGTCGGTGAGGCGCAGCACGACCTCGCCCGCGACGGTGTCGGCGGGCGCCTCGACGAGCGGCTCGTTCGTCACCTCGACCTCCTCGCTGTCGTTCATGCGGCTTCGCCGAAGGCGAGGTCGCTGGCGAGCACGGCCGCGCCGGCGACGCCGGCGCGGGGACCCAGCTCGGAGAGGACGACCGGCAGGTTGCCGGTGGCCAGCGGCAGCGAGCGGCGGTAGACCACGCTGCGGATCTCGGCGAGCAGGATGTGGCCGAGCTGGGCGAGCCCGCCACCGATCACGATCATCGACGGGTTGGTGAAGCTGACCAGGCCGGCCAGCACGCTGCCGACCCGCCGGCCGCCGTCCCGGATGAGCTGGATGCAGGTGACGTCCCCCTCGACCGCCCCCTGCGCCACGTCCAGCGCGGTCACCGTGCCCCGGGCGGCGAGCCGCTCGGTGAGCGCGGGCGACACCTCGGCGCGGGCCGCGGCGGTGGCCGCCCGGGCCAGCGCGGCCCCGCTGAACACCGCCTCCAGGCAGCCGAGGTTGCCGCAGGAGCACATCGGACCGTTCGGGTCGACCTGGATGTGGCCGATGTCGCCGGCGCACCCGTCGGTGCCCCGGTAGACCTCGCCGTTGAGGTAGATGCCGCAGCCGATGCCGGTGCCGATCTTGATGAACAGGAAGTCGTCCACCGAGTGGGCGACGCCGCCGTGCCGCTCGCCGATCGCCATGATGTTGACGTCGTTGTCGACCACCGCCGGGCAGCCGTGCTCGCGGGTGAGCAGCTCACGCACCGGGAAGCGGTCCCAGCCCGGCATGATCGGCGGCGAGACGGGCACCCCGTCCCGGAAGCTCACCGGGCCCGGGACGCCGATGCCGATCGCGTCGAGCCGCTCGTACGCGCCGTCCACCTTGGCCTTGTGCAGCAGCTCGTTGACCCGCTGGAGGGTCACCTTGGGGCCGGAGCGGATGTCGGCGGGCTCGGTGTAGGCGGCCACCGGCTCCAGCCGGCCGTTCACCACCTCCACGTCGATCGAGCTGGCGCCCAGGTCGACCGCGGCGAAGCGCAGGTGCGGGCTCAGCTCGACCAGGGTGGACCGGCGACCGCCCCGGGAGGCGGCCAGCCCGGCCTCGGCCACGTAGCCCAGGTTGACCAGCCGGTCCAGCTCGGCGAGGAGGCGCGGGCGGGGCATCTGGAGGCGGTCGCCCAGCTCGGCGCGGGAGACGGCCCCCTCGTCCCGGAGGGTTCGCAGGAGCCGTACGTGCAGGGGGTCGACCGTCCGCACCGGACTCACCTCCGCATCGGAGTCGTTCACATCGGCGCAACGGCGATGTGTCGTGTCCGACACAGTAGGAGTCTTCCAGGTCACATGTCCATAGCTTCGGCACATCCGGTCAAAACTTTTGTCCATCTGAGCAAAAGCAGCGAGAGGATCATGAAAAGAGGGCCGCCCCGCCGCGTCCAGCGCGGTGGGGGCGGCCCGTGTCTTCGCTGGTCAGCGACGGGTGGCGGCGTTGCGCTTCTTCTTCAGCTTGCGGTCGTCGCGCAGCTCGACGTACGGCTCCTCGTCGGCCGGGTGCCCGGCCGCGATGGCACGGCTGCGCTCCAGCTCGGCGTCGAACTCCGCGCCGAGCAGGATGGCGATGTTGCTGAGCCAGAGCCAGACCAGGAAGATGATCACGCTGGCCAGCGCGCCGTAGGTCTTGTTGTACGAGGCGAAGTTGCTGACGTAGAGGGCGAACAGGCCCGAGATGACCAGCCAGATCACCACGGCCAGGATGCCGCCCGGGCTGACCCAGCGGAAGCCGCCGTGCCGGGCGTTCGGCGAGGCCCAGTAGAGGATCGCGAACATCAGGCTGACCAGCACGAGCAGCACCGGCCACTTGAGGATGTTCCACACCGTGAGGGCGGTCGAGCCCAGCCCGATGGCGTTGCCCACCTGCTCGGCGAGACCACCGGTGAAGACCACGATCACCGCGCTGGCAAGCAGCATCACGCCGATCACCGCGGTCACGCCGAGCCGGATCGGCAGCGTCTTCCAGATCGGCCGCCCCTCCGGCACGTCATAGATGCTGTTCGAGGCGCGCATGAAGGCGGCGATGTATCCGGACGCCGACCAGAACGCGGCCAGCAGACCGATGATCGCCGCGATGCTGGCCAGCCCGCCGGAAGTGCCGGCCTGGTCGATGGCGTCCTCGATGATCTTCTGGATGTTGCCCTCCGGCACCGCCTGGCCCACGGTGTCCTTGACACCCTCGGTGGCCCCTTCGCCGAGCAGGCCGAGCAGGGAGATCAGCACCAGCAGACCCGGGAAGATCGACAGCACCCCGTAGTAGGTGAGCGCGGCGGCCCAGTCGGTCAGGCTGTCGTCCTGGAACTCCCGGACCGTGCGCTTGAGCGTCGCCACCCACCCCGTGCCGGGCAGATCGGTGGGGCTGTCCGGTCCCTCGTCCGGGCCCACCGGCCCGGTGCGGTCGCGCCCCTGCCGGGCGGAAGACTCGTCGGCGGCCATCGCCCCTCCCTCGTCGTCTGTGTCGTCCCACGACATGCCCCGAGGGGAGGGCCGGTTAACCATCTACTTGTACAACAACCTGCTCATCCGCCGGGAGGCGAGCGCGAGCATCCCTGCGGTCAGTGCCACCAGGTAGGCCACGTCGAGCAGCCAGGACCAGCCGGACGCGCCCACGCAGATGCCGCGGATCAGGTGCACCGACCGGTAGAGCGGGCTCACCTCGACCACCCAGCGCAGCACCGCCGGATAGGCCTCCGCCGGGACGAACGTGCCGGAGAAGAGGAAGAGCGTGAACTGGGCCGACCCCATCAGGTCGAAATCCTGCCAGCTGCGCATCAGCGTGGACACGGTCATGCCGAGCGCGCCGAAGGCGAAGCCGACCAGCACCGCGGCCGGAAACGCGGCCAGGGCCCGACCGGCGGTGGTCAGGTCCATCGCCACCATGATGACCAGGAACGCGGCCGAGTAGAGGCTGCCCCGGACCATCGCCCAGCCCAGCTCACCGAGGGCGATTTCGAACGGCTGCACCGGGGTCGCGATGACCCCGTCGTACAGCTTCATGTATTTCATCTTCCCGAAGAAGTTGAAGGTGGTCTCGGAGAGCGCACCGCTCATCGCCGACGAGGCGAGCATGGCCGGGGCCACGAAAGCCGCGTAGGTGACCACCTGACCGCCGGGCAGGGTGAGGTCGCCGACCAGCGCGCCCACCCCGACGCCGATCGAGAAGAGGTAGAGCACCGGCTCCAGGAAGCCGGAGAGCAGCACCAGCCAGTACGCGCTGCGCAGGGCGGTGAGGTTGCGCTCGGCGACCGAGGCCGAGCGGCGGGCCCCCGCGGGGTTGACCAGCCGGGGCAGGACGAGAGCGACCACGACACCCTTCCCTAGACGACGAGCTGACGCTGGAACACGCGCCGGGCCAGCCACCAGCCGGCGCCGGCCCAGACCGCGAGATAGAGCAGGTGGCCGGTGACCGACCACTGCGGAGCGACGCCGAGTGTGGCGGCCCGGCACAGGTCCACCCCGTGCCAGAGCGGGGTCGCGTAGGCGAACTGGCGCAGCCCGACCGGCAGCGACTCGACCGGGAAGAACACCCCGGCGAAGAGGGCCATCGGGATGATCGCGAAGCGGAACAGCAGCGCCAGGTAGCTGTCACCGGGCACCGCGGCGGCGTACGCGAAGGTCGGCGCGGCCACCGCCAGGCCCAGCAGCAGGCTCACCGGCAGGACGGTCACCGCCCAGGGCGAGCGCAGCGCCCCGAACAGCGCCGTCACCAGCAGGAACGCCAGCGTGCTGGTGAGCACCCGGAACAGCACGAAGGCGAGGTGCCCGGCCAGGATGTCGCCGATCCGCAGCGGCGCCGCGACCTGAGCGTGGTAGGTGCGGATCCAGCGGAAGTTGCTGAGCACCGGCCAGGTCGACTCGCCGACGGCGACCTGGAAGGCGGTGGAGGCGATCAGGCCGGGCACCAGCCAGGCCAGGTAGGGCACCCCGCCAACACCCCGGTCCACGTAGGCCCCGACCCCGACGCCGAAGCCGAGCACGGTGAGCGCCGGCAGCAGGAAGGACGAGAAGACGCCGGCCCGCCAGGTCCGGCGGTAGCCGACCAGGTGGTGGGAGAGCACCGCCAGCGCCGGCACCCGGGGCAGTGCCCGGCCGGACCGTTCCGCCACGGTCACGCGGACCACCCCCGTTCTCCGCCCACGTCGCCCTTCCTACCGCTCGGGTACGACAGGACGCCGGTCACCCTACGGCGGGCGGCGGACGGTGTCGTCACGGTTTCCGCCGGTGCCGCCGCGGGCGCGAACGGGATCGGGCCGCTACGGCCGGCCGGCGACCCGCGTGACGAACGCGCGCCACGCGTCCGGGCCGAACGTCAGCACGGGACCGCCCGGGTCCTTGGAATCGCGTACGGCGACCACGCCGGGGAGGTTTCCGGCCACTTCCACGCAGTTGCCGCCGCTGCCGTTGCTGCGGGTGCTCTTGCGCCACTCGGCGCCGGTCAGGTCCATGTCTCCGCCACTTCCGAGATCAACTCCAGGGACTGCTGGTGCGACAGTGCCTCGCCGCGGATCGACTCCCACACCTCGACCATCTGCTGCACGAACTCGGCGCGGTCCACCACCTGGCCGTGACGCTGGCCCTCCAGGTAGACGACGTCTTCCCGGCCGGTCGAGGTGGCGATCACGAAGGGGCCGTCGAGCCCAGCGTAGGCCCCGGCGGAGAGCGGCACGACCTGGATTCGGACCCGGGTCAACGTGCGGCCGAGCTTGACCAGGTACGCCAGTTGCTCGCGCATCACCTCCGGGCCGCCGACCCGGCGGCGCAGCACGTACTCGTCGATGACGGCGGTGAGCAGCGGTGGCCGGTCGCGGGTCAGCACGCTCTGCCGGTCGAGCCGCGCGGCCACCTGCTGGTCGATCTCGTTGGGCGCGAACAGCCCGGCCCCGGCCAGCACGGCGCGGGCGTAGCCCTCCGTCTGTAGCAGGCCCGGCACGTAGAGCGGCTCGAACGACCGCAGCGCAGTGGCCTCCTGTTCGATGCCGGCCCAGTCGCGGAACCACGGCACCACCGTCTCCCGGCTGATCCGGCGCTGGATCCGCTCGAACCGCCCGTCCGCGCCGAACACCGTGTCGCACCGGCGGGCGAAGTCGAGGCCCGGCCGTCGCTCGCAGGTCTCCACCTTGGCCACCAGCGCCCCCGAGTAGCTCAGGGCCTCGGCCAGCGCGCTCTGGGACATGCCGCTGCCGGCCCGGGCGAGCCGCAGCTCCTCGGCGAAGTGGTCCAGCATGGACGAACGGTCCACGGACAGCCTCCGTACATCCTCGTACCGCTCCGGGCCGACCGCCGTACGCCCTGGTCGTCGGCGCGCGGGATCTCCCACCGTAGTCGCCCGCTCACCAGACTGTCACGCAGCGGAACCGCTCACGGGCACCGGACGGCGGGCGGAACCAGGCCGGGGGTGTCCGCGCACGACGAGGTGCGCGGGCACCCCCATCCCACGACGGAGGCCCATCCCGTGCGACCCAGGTTCTTGCGCCCGAAGCCGCGCGGCGGCGAGGAGGGCGTGCGCTGATGCCCCGCTACCGCCCCCACGTCGCGGCGCGGCCGTCCTGGCGCTGCCGGGCCTGCGGCGCCCCGTGGCCGTGCTCGCCGGCCCGGCTGGCGCTGCTCGGGGAGTACCGCGAGGACCGGATCGCCCTGCTCGTCCACCTCGGCACGCTCCTCTGCGAGGCCACGACGGACCTCACCGACCCGCACGGGCGGGACGCACCGCAGCGGCTGGCCGATCGCTTCGTCACCTGGGCGCGGCCGCGGTGACGACCGTGTCGACGGCGTGGATGCGGCCGGCGGCGGAACGCCGATGGCGGAACGGCGGCCGGGTCAGCCGGCCGGGGTGGGGCGGACGGGGAGCAGGTTGCGCTCCGCGAAGACCTTCTTGGCGACGAGGGTGGCGTTGACCGCCCGCGGCACACCGCAGTAGACCACCGCCTGCAGCAGCGCCTCGACTATCTCGGAGGGCGTCAGGCCGGCGTTGAGCGCGCCGTTGATGTGCACCTCGAGCTGGGCCCCGGCGTCACCGAGGGCGGTGAGCACGCCGAGGGTCAGCAGCTCCCGGTCGCGGCGCGCCAGCTCGGGCCGGACGTAGAGGTCACCGTAGGACCAGGCGACCGACCGGTAGCTCAGCTCGGGTGAGACGTCGGCGAGGGCCTCCAGGAGTTTCTGCCCGGCGCCGCTGTCGGCCTGCCGCAGCGCCTCCAGGCCTCGCTCGTACTGTTCGTCTCCGCTCATCGTCACGCCCCGCCTGTGCGCAGTCGTCCGGTCGGCCGGGCCGCGGTTACCCGCGGACGGGCCGGACAAACGGCACAGCTCCGGGCCGGCCGGTCAGGCGACCTGGCGCTCGGCTTCGGCTCCGACGGCCTGCTGGTCGTGGCCGCGCGCGCGGAACAGGGCGAGCACCGCGTAGGCCAGCAGCAGGGTGCCCGCGCCGGTCCCGACCACCAGGCCGGCCGACACCGCCGAGACGAGGTCGACGACCAGGCCCGCGAGCGCGACCAGCGTGACGGCCACCCCGAGCGGCACGAGCAGCCGGTCGCCCAGCACCGGGGCCAGCGGGACGAAGTGGACGCCGACCACGGCGCAGATCAGCACCGGGACGTAGCCGCCGAGCCCGGCGGCGGCCAGGAGCAGGCCACCGATCAGGGCGACGGCGAACTCGGCCACGACGATGAGCCCGTAGCGGCGGTCGGCGGACCGGTCGCGCTCGCCGGCCGGCCGGCGCCCGGCCCGCACCACGAGCACGACGCCCACGGCCGCCGCCAGCAGCGCGCCGACGCTGCCCACCACCAGCAGCGACCGCAAGGGCGGATCGGCCTTCGGGACGCTGAACCAGACGGCGGCGAACACGCCGAGGTAGAGCGCCGTGAGCCCGGCCTGACGCCGCGACAGACCCACCATGTCGGAAACCCCCGTCGACAACCCGGCCGCCCGAGGTGGCGGACCGGGACCCCGCCACCTTAGTCGATCAAGGTGCGGCCGGTGAGGTGGAGGAAGACGTCCTCCAGGCTGCTGCGTCGGACCAGGACGCTGGCCGGGACGAGGCCGCGCGCGGTCACCTCGGCCAGCGCGGCGTCGCCGTCGGGCACGTAGAGCAGGATGCGGTCCGGCAGCACCTCGACCCGCTCCCCCAGCCCGCCGAGCTTGCCGGCGAACGCCTCCTGCGACTCGGCCGCGAAGCGCAGCTCGACCACCTCACGGGTGGAGTGCTGCTCGATCAGCTCCCGGGGCGAGCCCTCGGCGACGATCCGGCCGCCGTCCATCACCACCAGCCGGTCGCAGAGCTGCTCGGCCTCGTCCATGTAGTGGGTGGTGAGGACCAGCGTGACGCCCTGCTGCTTGAGCCGGAACAGCCGCTCCCAGACCAGGTGCCGGGCCTGCGGATCGAGCCCGGTGGTGGGTTCGTCGAGCAGCACGATCTCGGGGTTGTTGACCAGGGCGCGGGCAATGGTCAGCCGTCGCTTCATGCCGCCCGAGAGCGGCTCCACCTTGCTCTCGGCCCGCTCGGTGAGCTGGACGAAGTCGAGCAGTTCGGCGGCCCGCTCGCGGGCCACCCGGCGTGGGATGCCGAAGTAGCGCGCGTAGGTGGTCAGGTTCTCCCGGACGGTGAGCTCGGGGTCGAGGCTGTCGAGCTGCGGGCAGACCCCCAGCCGGGCCCGGATCGCCGGGCCGTCGCGGACCGGGTCCATGCCGAGGATGCGCAGTTCCCCGCCGGAGGGCGGCGAGATGCAGCCGATCATGCGCATGGTGGAGGACTTGCCGGCGCCGTTGGGCCCGAGGAAGCCGAACGCCTCGCCGGGGCGCACCTCGACGTCGATGCCGTCGACGGCGGTGAAGTCACCGAACCGCTTCACCAGCCCTCGCGCCTGGATGAGTGGTTGTGCGCTGGTCACCGGCCGACCCTAACCGCCGGGTCCGACAGGCTCGACCGGTTAACGCGGGGGGCGCGGGCGGACGGACACGGGGTGTGACGCCCGCTACGCAAGGTGATCATCCGGCCGGTAGCCGGCGGCGGCCGCGAAACCGGATCAAACTCGCCATAGTGGACGGATTGCTGCACCACCCCGACCGATTGCCGGAACATTTTTGCGGCTTTCCCGCGACAATTGTGAAGGCCGCTCAGAATTGGCGTGCGGTGAGTGAGCAACCCTTCATTCCGATCACTCAACGCAATCACGCCGGGCAATGTTCCCTTGATGTAGACGATTCGCGTATCGTGCCCCATCGTGCCGCCCGTTCGCCCCTCCGACGCGAATCCCCCGCCGCCCCGTCCCCCTGCGGCGGAATCCACGGCGTCCGACGTGGACACCGCTCCCGTGCCGCTCCCACCCGACGACGGCGCCGTCGCCGATCCGGTGTGGGCCGACGACGGGCCGGCGGAAACACACCACGACACCCGGGAACTGGCGGCCCGGTTCGAGGACGAGAAACCGGGGCGGGTGCTGTCCGGACCGGTCGCACTGCTGTTCACCGGCGGCACCCTCGCGGTCGCCCTGCTCGCGCTCTGGCAGGTGTTCTTCCCGCTTGCGCAGGGCAGCAAGTACTACCTCATCATTTTCCTCGCCGGCGTGCTGCCGATGGTGTTCCTGGCGTACCCCTCCGGGGTGCGGCTGCGTCGCCGGCCGGCCGACGACGACCCGGCGGAGCGGCGCGGTCCCCGCCCGGCCGACTGGCTGCTCGCCCTCGTCGCGCTGCTGGCCTGCCTCTACCCCGTGCTGCCGGTGACCCTCGGCGCGGGCGGTGGCGGCTACGACGCGTTCCTCGACCGGCAGGGCCTGCTGGTGCCGCTGGACGTGGTGCTGGGCACCGTGCTGCTGCTCCTGCTGCTGGAGGCGTGCCGGCGCACCACCGGCTGGATCCTCCCGGCCGTCTGCCTGCTGTTCCTCGCCTACGGCTACTACGGCGGGCTGCTGCCGCAGTCCTGGCCGGTCGCCCACGCCGGGCTCGACTTCGCGCAGTTGGTCGACGCGTTCTACAACTCCGACAGCGGCTTCTACGGCACCCCCCTGGACGTGGCGGCCTCGTACATCGTGCTGTTCACCATCTACGGCGCGGTGCTGGACCTCTCCGGGGCCGGCCGGTTCTTCGTCGAGCTCTCCGCCGCCGCGTTCCGCCGCTCCCGCACCGCCGCCGGGCGGACGGCCGTCGCCTCCGGCTTCCTGCTCGGCACGGTCTCCGGCTCGGGCGCCGCCACCACGGTCAGCATCGGTGCGGTGACCTGGCCGATCCTGCGCCGAGCCGGCTACCCGCCCGAGCGGGCCGGCGGCATGCTGGCCGCCGCGGGCGTCGGCGCGATCCTCTCCCCGCCCACGCTGGGCGCCGCGGCCTTCATCATCGCCGAGTACCTGGGCGTGTCCTACCTCCAGGTGCTCGGCTGGGCGATGGTGCCGACAATCCTCTACTACCTGGGCATCCTGCTCTCCGTTGAGATCGACGCCCGGCGCTCCGCGGTCCGCCCGGTGGTCATCGACACCAACTCGGCTGGTCGGCTGCTGGCCCGCTTCGGCTACCACTTCCTCTCGCTCATCGTGATCATCGTGGTGCTCGCCACCGGCGCCTCGGCGACCCGGGCCGTGGTGATCGCCACGGTCCTGGCCGCCGCGCTCTCCTTCCTGGACCGCCGGCACCGGCTCACACCCGCCCGCCTCGTCGAGGCGCTCAGCGGCGGCGTACGCGGGGTGCTCGCGGTGAGCGCGGTCTGCGCCGCCGCCGGCATCATCACCGCCACCACCACCAAGACCGGCCTCGGCCCGCAGGCCGCCGCGCTGCTGGTCAGCGGGGCGCAGACGGTCAGCTCCGAGCCCGCCGTGGTGCTGGCCCTCACGGCGCTGCTGGCCGCGGTGGCGCTCAGCCTGCTCGGGCTGGCCGTGCCGGTGACCGCGTCCTTCGTGATCGGCTGGGTGATCATCGGCCCGGCGCTGCTGCACCTCGGCGTCGCCGCCCCCGCCGCGGCCATGTTCGTCTTCTACTTCGCGGTGCTGTCCGAGGTCTCCCCGCCGACCGCGCTCGCCGCGGTGGCCGCCGCCGCGGTCACCGGCGGCCGGCTGGTGCCGACCATGTGGCAGACCCTGCGGTACGCGCTGCCCGCGTACCTCATCCCGATCGCCTTCGTGATCACGCCGACCGGCCTCGGCCTGCTCGGCATCGGCGGGGTCGGTCGGATCGCGGCGGCCGCGGTGGTCTCGGCGCTCGGCGTCACCGTGCTGGCGGTGGCGGCGGGCGGCTGGCTGCCCGGCGTCGGTCCGGCCGGCACGCCGGAGCGGATCCTCGGCGCGGTCGCCGGGCTGGTGCTGCTCTGGCTGGAACCCCTGCCCGTCGCGGTCGGCGCGGTGCTCGCCGCGCTGGCCGTCGCGGGCGTGTTCGTCCGACGTGGCTCCGCCGGTCGCGCCGGCGGCCCGTCGGTCGCTGAATTGGTGGACCACCGGGAGGAGAGAGAGTGAGACGGATCGACGTGCGGATCGCCGCAGGCGTCGGGGCGCTGGCCCTGGTCGCGGCCGGCGCCGCCGGATGCGGGGGCCGTCAGGACGGCGCGGCGAAGGACGACGCCGCCCGCGAGATCACCTGCAAGGTCACCAAGGACACCCGGGTCGGCATCGCCACCGGCAACGCCACCGGCGTCTACTACGTGGTCGGCAACGCCCTGGCCGGCCAGCTCGCCGCGGCCACCGGCGGCAAGCTCACCGGCACCGCCGCCGAGACCGGCGCCTCGGTGCAGAACGTCGAGCAGCTCGTGGCCGGCCAGTACGACGTGGCGTTCTCCCTCTTCGACACCGCGGTCAACGCGGTGCAGGGCAAGGACAGCTTCAGCTCCCCTCAGCCGGTCAAGGCGCTGGCCCGGATCTACGACAACTACACCCAGGTGGTCGTCCGGGCCGACTCCGGGATCACCTCGGTGGCCGGCATGAAGGGGAAGAAGATCTCCACCGGGTCACCCAAGTCCGGCACCGAGGTCATCGCCAACCGGCTGCTCACCGCCGCCGGACTGGACCCGGCCAAGGACATCCAGGCACAGCGGCTCGACCTGACCAAGACCGTCGACGGGATGAAGGACGGCAGCATCGACGGCTTCTTCTGGTCCGGCGGGGTGCCCACCGGCGGGGTGACCGACATGTTCACCACCACCGGCGACAAGGTGACGTTCATCGACATCAGCCCGCTGCTGCCGAAGATGGCCGAGCTGAACCCGGCGTACCAGGCCGGCACCATCGGCAAGGACGTCTACCGGACCGCGGCCGACGTGCCCACCATCGTGGTGCCGAACGTGCTGCTGGTCCGCGACAACCTCGACGCCGACGTGGCCTGCGTGATCACGAAGACGGTCTTCGAGAAGAAGGACGCCCTCGCCCAGGCCAACCCGGCCGCCAAGGGCATCGACCTGGCCAACGCCCGCAGGACCGACCCGGTGGGGCTGCACCGCGGAGCGGACCGGGCGCTGAAGGACCTGGGCGCGAGCTGACCCGACGAGCCGGGCCCGGACGCACCGTCCGGGCCCGGCCCCCCGACATCGACCCGGGAGACCCCCGTGCCGCTGCCCCACCCCGCCCGCGTACGCCGGCACCACCGGCCAGCGGACCGCACCGGGCACCTCCGCTCGGTCCGGGTCCAACTGCTCGCGCCGATCCTGGTGGCCACGGTCGGCCTGGTGGTGCTGGGCGCCGCCCAGACCGACGCCGCGCTGGACGCCTCCGCCGACGCCGACCGGGCCCGCGTGCTCGCCGGCACCGCCACCGCCACGGTGCGGCTGGTGCACGAGCTGGAACGCGAACTGGGCGAGACGGCGGCGCTGCGCCAGCGCGGCGGCACCGCCGGCCGGCCGCTGGTCGACGCGCAGCGACGCCGGGTGGACGCCGCGGTCACCCGGTACCGCTCGGCCAGCGGGGACGCCCGGCGGGCCGCACCGGACCTGACCCCGGTGCTCAACGACGCGGACGGGCGGCTCGGCCAGCTCGCGCCGACGCGGGACCTGGCGCTGGGCGGGGACCGGGGTGACCCGGCGTACGGGACGCTGGTCGAGTCGCTGCTCGCCGTCGCCGATGCGCTGCCCGCCCAGCTCCGCGACGCCGAACTGGCCAACGAGGCGCGCGAGGTGGCCGCGGTGGCCGCCCAGGAACACCTCTCGGCGCTGGAACGCGACCTGCTGCGCGGGGTGTTCGTGCGGGGCACGCTGGTCCGGGGCGAGCTGGCCCGGCTCGGCCGGCTCCGGGGCGCCCGGGAGCAGCGCCAGGCCGAGTTCCTCCGGATCGCCGCCGGCCCGGCCACCTCCGCCTGGTACCGGCTGGTCGGCGGCGCCGACGTGGAGACGGCCCGGCGGATGCGCGACGGCGTGCTGGACAGCGACGGCGGGCCGGAGTCGCTGAAGACCGACGGCGACGCCTGGTACGTGGCGCAGAGCGGCACCATCCGCCGCTACAACCTGCTCGGCCGGGAACTGTCCGACGGGCTGGACCGGGACGGCGTCGCGCTGGCCCGGACCGCCCGGCAGCGGGCCCTGTTCACCGCCGGGGCGACCAGCACGGTCGCGCTCGGCTCGCTGCTCACCGCCGTGCTGCTGGCGGTCCGGACCAGCCGGCGGCTGCGCCGGCTGCGGGTCGCGGCGCTCACCATGGCCAACCGGGAGCTGCCGGACCGGATCACCGCGATCGCCGCGGGCGAGGGCGCGCCGGGCCCGGGCACGGCGACCCGGCTGACCGACGGGATCCGTCGGGGCCGGGACGAGGTGGCCCAGGTGGCCGAGGCGTTCGACACGGTCAACAAGGCCGCG
Source organism: Micromonospora sp. NPDC005299 (assembly GCF_042872345.1). Lineage (NCBI taxonomy): Bacteria > Bacillati > Actinomycetota > Actinomycetes > Micromonosporales > Micromonosporaceae > Micromonospora > Micromonospora sp. NPDC005299. Next base: position 125,786 of record NZ_JBIAKG010000008.1, on the reverse strand, counting down.
CTCCGGCTCGCCGGTGAGCAGGCCGAGCTGCGGCTCGACGTGACCCGGATGGCCGAGGCGCTGGCCCGCCGGATCCGTACGCTCATCACCCGCCAGCTGCGCCTGCTGGACGAGTTCGAACGCGAGGAGACCGACCCGGACGCGCTGGCCCGGCTCTTCGCCCTGGACCACCTGGCCGCCCGGCTGCGCCGTAACGGGGAGAACCTGCTGGTGCTCGCCGGCGGCGAACCCGGCCGTGGGCACGAGGGCGCGCTGCTCCTGTACGACGTGATCCGGGCGGCCGCCTCCGAGATCGAGGACTACCCGCGCGTGGAGATCGACGTGCCGAGAGCCGCCGTGCACGGCGCGGCGGCCGGCAACCTGGTGCACCTGCTGGCCGAGCTGCTGGAGAACGCCACCGTCTACTCGCCACCGGACGCCCGGGTGCTGGTCGACGGGCGGCGCACCGTGGACGGGCTCACCCTGCGGGTGCACGACCAGGGCATCGGCATCAGCGAGACCCGGCTGGCCACCATCAACGAGCGGCTCGCCGCCCCGGCCACGCTGTCCAGCGCCGCGGCCGGCAGCATGGGCCTGCACGTGGTGGCCCACCTGGCCGCCCGGCACGGGATCCGGGTGCAGCTGCACCACACCGCCAGCGGCACGATCGCCCAGGTGGAGGTGCCCGAGTCGGTACTCACCCGGGTCGAGTCGGTGACCCGGCGGCCGGCCGCCGAGCGCGGCCAACCGACCGGCCGCCCGGCGCCCTGGTTCCGGCCCCGCGCCAGCGGCCCGACGCCGCTGCGGCCGGCCACCGGCACCCGGGACCTGGTCGCCACCGCCCCCGAGCCGGCCGCCCTGGGGCTCCGGTCGCCGCCCGGCACGGCGACGGACGACCGGGCAGCGACCGTTGCCGCCGACCGCGCGCCGGCCGTCGCCGGGCCGGTGGCGGGCGGACCACCGCGGCCCGCGGGTGCCGTCCGGGGCGTCGCCGCCGTACGCCCGCCGGGCGCGGCCCTGCTGGCGCCGAGCGCCGCCCGGATCCGGGCGGCGAGTTCCCCGGCGCCCTCGGGAACCACCGGCGCCGGCCTGCCGCGCCGCACCCGGGGCGGGCAGCTTCCCGCGCCGCTGCCCACCACCGCCCCGCCGCCCCGGCCCGCCGACGACCTGCTCGACCCCGAGGTAGTACGCGCCCGCCTGTCCGCCCTCGCCGAGGGGGTGGCCAGCGCGACGCGCCGTGCCCCGCACACCACACCCACCGGGAGAAATCCATGACCTCACCCGTGACTGCCGGGCTCGACTGGCTGTTGGCGAACTTCGCCGAGCAGGTGCCGGACGTGTCGCACGCCCTCGCGGTGTCCGAGGACGGCCTGCGGCTGGCCGCGTCCCCCGACCTCGCGCCCGACCAGGTGGACCAGCTCGCCGCGGTGATCAGCGGGTTGGCCAGCCTGACCGTGGGCGCGGCCCGGCTCATGTCCGCCGGCCGGGTACGCCAGCAGATCGTCGACATGGACGGCGGGGTGATGCTGGTGATGGCGGTCGGCGAACGGGCGCTGCTCGGGGTGCTCGCCGCGCCCGGCTGCGACCTGGGCCAGATCGGCTACGAGACGGCGACGCTGGTCCAGCGGGTGGCGGAGGCGCTGGAACCGGCGGCCCGCCGGTGACCGGCCGCCCGCTGCGGCTGCTCGCCGCCCTCCTGCTGACCGCCCTGGTCGCGGCCTGCGGCGGGGCCGACACCGGGCCGAGGGCCTGGCACGACGGCCGCATCTTCCTCGCCACCGGCAACACCACCGGCGTCTACTACCAGCTCGGCGGCGGCTACGCGGACCTGATCAGCCGGCACCTGCCCGGGTACGAGGCGCGGGCCGAGCCGACCGGCGCCTCGGTGGAGAACATCACCCGGCTGGCCGGCGGCGACATGGAGATCGCCTTCAGCCTCGCCGACACGGCCGCGGACGCGGTCAGCGGCCGGGGCGGTTTCGACGGCCAGCCACAGCCGGTACGCGCGCTGGCCCGGGTCTACAGCAACTACACCCACGTGATCGTCCGGGCGGACGGGAAGATCGACAGCTTCGCCGACCTGCGCGGCAAGCGGATCTCCACCGGCTCGCCGAAGTCCGGCACCGACATCATCGCCGGGCGGCTGCTCACCGCCGGCGGGATCGACCCGGACCGGGACATCCAGCGACTCAACCTGTCGCTGCCGGAGACGGTGCAGCGGATGCGGGCGGGCAGCGTGGACGCGATGTTCTTCTCCGGCGGCCTGCCCACCCCGGGCATCAACGACCTGCTCTCCAGCGCGCCCGGGGTGTTCCGGCTGCTCCCGCTCACCGAGCTGATCGAACCGCTGGCCGCCCGCTACGGCTCGGTCTACACGACGGCCATCCTGCCCAAGGAGGTCTACGGCACCCCGGCGGCCACCCCGACCATCACGGTGGCGAACGTGATCCTGGTGGCGGCGGACATGCCGGACCAGCTCGCGTACGACCTGACCCGGGTGCTCTTCACCTGGCAGGGCGAGCTGATCAGGGTGCACCCGGAGGCGGCGAACTTCACCCGGGACAGCGCCGCCGCGACCGACCCGATCCCGCTGCACCCGGGCGCGGCGCGCTGGTACCGCAGCGGCTGACGGCTCAGAGGTTCGCGGGGGCGGTGGCGGCCCGGGCGGCGGCGACGAGCCGGCCGGTCTCGGCGGCCACCGCCTCGTCGTCGGTGGGCGTGCCCGGGTCGTACCGCACCGTCCAGGTCAGCCCGTCCACTCCGGGGACCCGGCGGGCGGCGACGCGGCCGGCGCCGCCGGGCACCGGGTGGTGCGCGGTGTACGCGACCGAGCGGGTGACCCGGGCCCGCACCTGGTGGGGCAGGTCGCCCGGGTCGAGCAGCAGGTAGGTCTCGGCCGGGCAGTCGGCGACCACGAGGTAGCCGTCCCGCTCGGCGACCCGGTCGGCGGGGGTCACGGTCAGCTCGCGGCCGGACCAGACCGCCTTGAGGACGTCGTGCCAGCCGATCCGCTCGCCCCGGCCGGGCAGCCACAGCCCGAGGTTGCTGGCCACCACGACGCCGTCGCCCTCGCCGTTGCCGACGGCGGCCCAGGCGAGCACCCGCTCGTCGTGGTGCAACGGCGGCCGGTCGGCGGGCGGCAGCTTGGGCTTGCGACTGAACAGTCCCATCACAGCCCTCCGGCGGCCTGCTCGCGCAGCGCCCGCGCGTGCTGCTCCAGCGAGAGCAGTTCCCCGAACAGGGCGAAGTATTCGTCCTTGTTGCTCACCGGGTTGATCCGCTGGATCTTCGACTTGAGGTCCTTGATCCGCCCGGTCACCGAGCCCCACTGCAGGCGGGCCATGGTGATCGAGACGTACCGGGGGTCGGGCTCGCCGTCGATGCGCAGCGGCTCCACGGCCAACTCGCCGACGAGGGCCTGGCCGGCCAGGTCGTCGCAGGCGTCGCGGACCTGCTCGATCCAGACCGCGCCCCCGGTGGCCGTCGCCGCGCCGCCGGCCGCGGCGATGGCCGCGCGGAGGGCGGCGTGCACCGGGTGCCGGTATTCGGCCGCCTCGACCGCGTCGAACATCGGGCCGGCCAGCACCGGCTCCTGGAGGGCGAGCTTCAGCGCCTCCCGCTCGACCATCGAGCGCGGACTGTCCACGTTGGGCGCTGCCGGGGCGTGGCGGGCGGGTGCGGCCGCCGCGCCGGCGGGCTGCCCGTTGGCGGCGGCCAGCACGGCGCGCTGCACCGGCTCGATCTCCATGCCGAGGTCGCCGGCGAGCTTGCGGACGTACTCGGGGCGCTTCTCCCGGTCCTTGATCTTGGCGACCAGCGGGGCGGCGCGGCGCATCGCCTCCACCCGGCCGTCGACGGTGTCGAGGTCGTACCGGTTGATCATGTGCCGGAGCGCGAAGTCGACCAGCGGCTCGCGGCGGGCGACCAGGTCGCGCACCGCGAGGTCGCCCTTGGCCAGGCGCAGCTCGCACGGGTCCATGTTGTCGGGGCTGACCGCGATGAAGGTACGCCCGACGAAGCGCTGGTCGTCCTCGAAGGCGCGCAGGGCGGCCTTCTGGCCGGCGGCGTCCCCGTCGAAGGTGAAGATGATCTCGCCGGCCACCGCGTCGGTGTCCATCAGCAGCCGGCGCAGCACCCCGATGTGATCGGTGCCGAACGCCGTGCCGCAGGTGGCCACGGCGGTGGGCACGCCGGCCAGGTGGCAGGCCATCACGTCGGTGTAGCCCTCGACCACCACCACCTTGCCCTGCTTGGCGATCTCCCGCTTGGCCTGGTCGATGCCGTAGAGGACGTGGGACTTCTTGTAGATCGGCGTCTCGGGGGTGTTCAGGTATTTCGGGCCGTCGTCGTCGTCGAAGAGCTTGCGGGCGCCGAAGCCGATCACGTCGCCGGTGAGGTCGCGGATCGGCCAGAGCAGCCGGCGCCGGAACCGGTCGATCAGGCTGCCCGAGCGGGACGGGCGGGACAGCCCCGCCGTGACCAGCTCGTCGTGGGTGAAGCCCTGCTGGCGCAGGTGCTTGGTGAGCAGGTCCCAGGCGTCGGGGGCGAAGCCGCAGCCGTAGCGCTCGGCGGCGGCCCGGTCGAAGCCCCGCTGGGCGAGGAACTCCCGGGCCGCCCGGGCGCCGGCCGTGGTGAGCTGGGCCCGGTAGAACTCGACGGCGGCGGCGTGCGCGGCCACCAGACGCTGGCGCTGCCCCTGCTGGGGGCGGGCGCGCGGGGCCGAACGGTCGTCCTCGACGTAGCGCAGCTGGAGGCCGGCGCGGGCGGCGAGCCGCTCGACGGACTCGACGAAGCTCAGGTGCTCGGCGTCCATCAGGAACTTGATCGCGTCGCCGCCGGCCCCGCAGCCGAAGCAGTACCAGACGTTGCGGGCCGGCGAGACGTTGAACGAGGGGCTCTTCTCGTCGTGGAACGGGCAGAGGCCCTTGAGGTTGCCGCCGCCGGCCGACTTGAGCGTCACCGTGTCGGAGATGACCTCGTCGATGGAGGTGCGCTCGCGGACCAACGCGATGTCCTCGTCCCGGATCCGCCCCGCCATCTCCGCCACCTCCTCGGCGTACATCCTGCCCTGCCGGACCGACGATCCGGCGGTCGGGGGGACGGGCGTGTGGCGGACACCGCCCGCCTCCGGTCACGCCGAGCGGCCGGCCCCGGCGGCGGCGTCGCCGATCCGCGGGAACGGTTCGATGGAGAAGACCACCTCGACCGGCACCTCGAAGTAGGCGGCGATCCGCAGCGCCAGGTGCAGGCTGGGCCGGAACTCGCCCCGCTCCAGGTAGCCGACCGTCTGGTAGTGCACGCCCAGCGCGTCGGCGAGCTGCCGCCGGGAGATTCCCCGTTCGGCACGCAGCACGGCGATCCGGTTGTGCACGACCTCGCTCATCGGCGCCCTCTCATCCGACCCGCTGCATGGCCCGCTCGCGGCGGGCCGCCACCCGCGAGCCGGACTCGCGCCGGGCCATCCGCCGCAGCACCACGGGGGCCAGCACCAGCCCGAGCACCGCCCACGCGCCGAGCACGCCGAACGTCTCCAGGTGGCGCCAGGAGCCGCCGAGCTCGACCGCGGCCATGCTGTCGGGCAGCAGCGCCGAGCGCATGCCCAACCCTAGCCAGTAGATCGGGAAGACCTGGGCGACGCCCTGGAGCCACCCGGGGTAGCCGTTGATCGGGTAGAAGATGCCGGACAGGGCGATCAGGCCCATGTTCGGCAGCATGACCAGCCCGAGGTTGCGCGGGTTCTCGATCAGCGAGCCGAAGACCGCGCCCATCGGCAGGGTGGCGACCAGGCCGAGCACCGCCACCCAGAGCAGGGTGAACCAGGCCGACACGCTGGCCAGCCGGAGCCCGTCCAGGAAGAACAGCGCCGGGACGAGTTGGAGGAGCATGCTCAGCAGCGCCACCGTCGACATCAAGGTGACCTTGCCGATCAGATAGCCGAGCATCCCGTTCGGGGTGGCCTTGGCGCGCAGCAGGGTGCCGTCCTCGCGCTCCATGACCAGCTGTGAGGCGAGCACCAGCATGCCGCCGAAGGCCAGGCCCATGCCGAGCGCGCTGGGCAGCGTACGGGCGCCGAGCGAGAAGGAGGTCCCGGGCACGGTGGAGCCGCGCATGAAGAACATCGTGACCAGCAGCGCCACCGTCGGGAAGAAGTAGTTCCACAGGTCCTGGCCGTTGCTGAAGGTGTTGCGCAGCTCTATCACGCCGCGCCGGAGACCGGCCCGGACGGCCGCCATCGTCGGGTTCATCGGTCGCTCCCCTGCTGCCACACCCGGTCGGCCCGGCCGGTCCGGACCCCGGATTCCTCCTCGTAGACCAGAGCCATGTACGCGTCCTCCAGGCTGGCCCGGCGGACCTCCAGCTCCTGCACCCGGTCGCCGTGCTCGCGGAGCAGGTCGCGCAGGAAACCGGTGGGATCGGCCGTGGCGTGCACGAACCGTTCGCCGCCCCGGGTCCAGCGGATCTCCGCGTCACCGGCGACCCGGCGGGACAGCTCGTCCGGCGAACCGTCGGCGATGATCCGGCCGCCGGCCAGGATGAGGATCCGGTCGGCCAGCTTCTCCGCCTCGTCCAGGTCGTGCGTGGTGAGCAGGATGGTGGTCTCGTCCAGGTCGGCGAGGCGGTGCACCAGCTCGTGGAACTCCCGCCGGGCGGCCGGGTCGAAGCCGACCGTCGGCTCGTCCAGGAACAGCAGCTCCGGGCGGCCCACGATGCCGACCGCCACGTCGAGCCGGCGGCGCTGTCCACCGGAGAGCCGGGCCACCCGCTTGTCCGCCTGCGCCGTGAGGCCGACGGTGTCCAGCAGGTCGTCGACCGGCCACGGCCGGGCGATCCGGTCGGTGGCGTACGGCGCGTAGAAGTCGCCGAGGTGGGCCAGCAGGTCCCGGACCCGCCACTTGCCGTGGTCGCGCCAGGACTGGAGCACCACGCCCAACCGGGCGCGCCAGCGCTCGTCGCCCCGGCCCGGGTCGACGCCGAGCACCCGGACCGACCCGGCCGAACGCAGCCGGAAGCCCTCCAGAATCTCGATGGTGGTGGTCTTGCCGGCGCCGTTGGGGCCGAGCAGGGCGAGCACCTCGCCGCGCCGGGCGGTGAGGTCGACCCCGTGCAGCACGTCGACGGTGCCGTACCGCATGCGGAGGTCGCGGACGTCGAGGACCAGGTCCTCGTCGGGCGGGTGGGGAGCCGTGGCGGCCCCCGACAGTTCGACCGCAGTCATACCGCGAAATGTAGCACCTCTACTACAATCCGAGGTACACCCGCTCACCGTCGGAAACCGGTCAGGTCAGCGTCCGGGTCGATGGAACCAGCGGGTCACCGGAGGCGGGTTCTCCTCCTCGTACGACCGGGCGGCGCGCACCGCGGCGGCCAGGCCCGACCGGCGCAGGCCGGCCCGCGGCCGCACCGCCGGGTCGGCGGCCATCTCCCGCACCAGGGCGACCGCCAGGCCCAGCATCACCACCACGAACGGCAGCGCCACCAGGATGGTGGCCTGCTGCAACGCGGCCAGGCCGCCGGCCAGCAGCAGCGCCGCCGCGACCGCCCCGATGAGCACGCCCCAGAGCACCACCACCCCCCGGTGGGGCCGCAGCGCGCCCCGGGAGCTCAGCGAGCCGAGCACCAGGGCGGCCGAGTCGGCGCCGGTGACGAAGAAGAGCGCCACCAGCACCGCCGCCACCGCCGTGGTGACCGTCGCGAGGGGCAGCGCGTGCAGCAGCCCGAAGAGGGCGTTCTCGGCGCTCGCCCCGACGTCGGCGACCAGGTCCCGGCGGCCGGTGCGCTGCACCCGCAGCGCGGTCCCGCCCATGATCGCGAACCAGACGACGCTGGCCCCACTGGGCACCAGCAGCACCCCGGTGACGAACTCGCGGACCGTACGCCCGCGAGAGATCCGGGCGATGAAGATGCCGACGAACGGCGCCCAGGAGATCCACCAGGCCCAGTAGAAGATGGTCCACGAGCCCAGCCAGGCCGGGTCGGTGAAGGCCCCGGTCCGGGTGGACATGACCACCAGGTGGCTGAGGTAGTCGCCGACCGAGGCGGGCAGCACCTCCAGCGTGTAGATGGTCGGGCCGGCCACGAAGACGAAGACCATCAGCCCCACCGCCAGCACGACGTTGCTGGTCGACAGCCACTTGATCCCCTTGTGCAGCCCGGTGAACGCGGAGACCACGAACGCGGCGGTGAGCGCGGCGATCACCACCAGCTCGACCCCGATGCTGTCCGGCACACCGGTGGCGCTGTCCAGGCCCGCCGCGACCTGGAGCGCGCCGAGCCCGAGGCTGGTCGCCGAGCCGAACACGGTGGCGAAGACCGCGAGCAGGTCGATCGCCTGCCCCACCGGCCCGTACGCCCGGGCGCCGAGCAGCGGCGCGAACGCCGCCGAGATCCGGCTGCCCCGCCCCTTGCGGAAGGTCGAGTAGGCCAGGGCCAGCGCCGCGACGGCGTAGATGCCCCACGGGTGCAGGGTCCAGTGGAACAGGGTGTACTGCATGGCCGTCGCCGCGGCCTGCCCGGTCTGCGGCTCGGCCCCGGCGGCGGGCGGCGGCGCGGCGTAGTGCTGGATGGGCTCGGCGACGGCGTAGAAAACCAGGCCGATGCCCATGCCGGTGCTGAACATCATGGACACCCAGGCCAGCGTGCTGAACTCCGGCTCGTCGTCGTCGGCGCCCAGCCGGATCCGACCGAACCGGGACGCGGCGAGCACCACGGACAGCACCAGGAAGGCGTCCGCGGCCACCACGAAGAACCAGCCGAAGGTGTCGATCACCCAGGCCAGCCCGGACTTCCCGAACGCCGCCAGGGACCCGCCGCCGAGGACCCCCCAGGCGACAACCGCGAGTACGCCGCCCACGCCGAGCCCGAGCACCACCCGGTCGGCACGTTCCGCCGGCCGGTCCTGCCGCGCCTGCTCCGCCATTGCCTCATCCTCAGCGGGCGGGTGACCCCGCCGGGGCAGAACGACGCAGGATCCCAGGGTCTCGGCGCCGGCGGGCCGATCAGACGGGGAGGACCGCCGACTCCTCGGCCTCGACCTGGGCGTTCCAGGCCGCCTTGGTGGAGCGCCAGCCCTCGTCGTCCATGCCGCGCCGCCAGTAGCCGGAGATGGACAGGTCGCCGCGGGGCACCCCGCGCTCGACCCGCAGGAGCCGGCGCAGCTCCTTGACCGCGCTGGCCTCGCCGTGCACGAAGGCGTGCACCCGGCCGGGCGGGAAGTCCAGCGCGCGGAGCGCCTCGACCAGCGGCTCGCCCACCCGACGGCCGGCACGGTGCAGCCAGCGCAGTTCGACCGCGCCCGCGCTGGCCAGCGGCAGCTCGTCGGCGGGGCCACCCACCTCGACGTAGACCTTGGCAGGCACGCCGGCGGGCAGCCGCTCCAGCGCGGCGGCGATCGCCGGCAGCGCGCTCTCGTCCCCGGCCAGGAGGTGCCAGTCGGCCGCCGGGTCCGGCGCGTACGCCCCGCCGGGGCCGGCGAACAGCACCCGGTCGCCGGGGCGCAGCCCGGCCGCCCACGGCCCGGCCAGCCCCTCGTCGCCGTGGTGCACCACGTCCACGGTCAGCTCGCCGGCCGCCGCGTCCCAGGCCCGCACCGTGTACGCCCGCAGCCGCGGCCACTGCTCGGCCGGGAACTCGCGCTTGATGGTGGCCAGGTCGGTCGGGTGCGGGTAGCGCACCCCGGCCGGCGGGAAGACGAACTTCACGTAGTGGTCGGTGTAGGCGCCCACCGGCAGGCCGGTCAGCTCCGCACCGCCGAGCACGAGGCGGATCAGGTGCGGGGTGGGCCGCTCGGTCCGGACGACCGTGGCGGCGGTGAGCTTCTTCGGGCGCTGCTCCGTCATGCTTCTTAGGCTAGCCTAAGTCCCTGATCCATCCCACCGGGCTGTCCGAGTGCCGACCGGTCGGCAGGGGTCGTCAGCGGCCCGCCACCAGGCGGCCGTGCCAGGCCAGGGCGGCCGGGTCGGTGAGCGAGGCCACCTGGTCGACCACCACGCGCAGCCGGGCCGCGTCGTCCGGGGCGGCCCGCCACAGCGGCGCGAAGACCGGGTCGAGCGCGTCCGGGGCCCGGTCGAGCAGGGCGGCCACCAGGTCGGCGAGGATGTCCCGCTGCTGTGCGTACCGGGGGCCGGCGCCGGGGCGGCGCATCACGTAGCGCAGGGCGATGCCCTTGAGCAGCGCGCACTGGGCCCGGATGCGGCGCGGCACCACGAGGTCGGCGGCGTACCGGCGGTGCGGGCCGGGACCATGGCGCTCCTGGGTGGCGGCCACCACGGTCGACACGAAGCGGCCGGTGAGCACGCTGGTGGTGGTCTTCAGCGCGGCCAGCGCCCGGTGGCTGCCGTCGTACGCGGCGAGCGGGGCGAGCACCGGCTCGGCGAGCAGTTCGGCCAGCACCTCGCCCAGGTCCTCGGGGCCCTCCCCGGAGTACGCGGCCGCCACGTCGGCACAGAGCGCCCGCCGCTCGTCGGCGTCCACCAGCAGCGGGCGCAGGCTGACGTAGCCGCCGTGGATGCCGTCCTCGACGTCGTGCACCGAGTACGCCACGTCGTCGGCCCAGTCCATCACCTGCGCCTCCAGGCAGCGCCGGTCGCCGGACGGGGCGCCCTCGCGCAGCCAGGCGAAGACCGGGCGGTCGTCGGCGTACACCCCGAACTTGCGCCGGCCGGGCCGGCGCTCCCAGGGGTACTTGGCGACCGCGTCGAGCGAGGCGCGGGTCAGGTTCAGCCCGGCGGAACCGCCGTCCGGGGTGAGCACCTTGGCCTCCAGCCGGGTGAGCACCCGCAGCGTCTGGGCGTTCCCCTCGAAGCCGCCGCAGTCGGCGGCGAGCGTGTCCAGGGCGTCCTCGCCGTTGTGCCCGAAGGGCGGGTGGCCCAGGTCGTGCGCCAGCCCGGCGGTGTCCACCACGTCCGGGTCGCAGCCGAGCCGGGCGCCCATCTCCCGGGCGATCTGCGCCACCTCCAGCGAGTGGGTCAGCCGGGTACGCAGGAAGTCGTCGGTGCCCGCGGTGTGCACCTGGGTCTTCGCGGCGAGCCGGCGGAACGCCGCCGAGTGCAGCACCCGGGCCCGGTCCCGCTCGTACGGCGACCGCCCGTACCCGGTGTCCTTGGGCGCCTCGGTGACCAGGCGCGCCGCGTCGTCGGGGCCGGAACCCCCGGTCAACCCGTCATCCCCGCTGCCGCAGAACGCAGAACTCGTTGCCCTCCGGGTCGGCCAGCACGGTCCACTCCACCTCGCCCTGCCCGATGTCGACGTGCCGAGCCCCCATGTCGACCAGGCGCTCCACCTCGGCCTCCAGGTCGGCCGGGCGCAGGTCGATGTGCAGCCGGTTCTTGCCCTCCTTGGGGCCGCTGACCGGGACGAAGACGATGCCGGGCAGCGTGTCGGCCGCGCGGCGGATCTCCACCTCGTCCGGCTTGTCGCTGATCACCTGGTAGCCGAGCGCCTCCGCCCACCAGTGGGCGAGCCGGGACGGGTCCTGGGCGTCGACCGTCAGGTTCTCCCAGACGCTGGTCATGCGGCCACCTTCCTGATCGACACGTACGCGGGAGCCCAGGTTACGCCCGGCGGGCCGGAATGGCGCGCCTGGACGCATGCGGGGCCGCCGACGTAAGCGCCGACGGCCCCGGAAGCGTCACCCCGTCAGCGGGAGTCGGAACCGGTGGTGGTGATCGCCGCGCGGCCGGCCTCCAGCCGGGCGACCGGCACCCGGAACGGCGAGCAGGAGACGTAGTCGAGACCGACCTCGTGGAAGAAGTGCACCGAGTCGGGGTCGCCGCCGTGCTCGCCGCACACGCCGAGCTTCAGCCCCGGGCGGGCCGCCCGGCCCTCCTCGGCGGCGATCCGGACCAGCCGGCCCACCCCGTCGCGGTCGATGGACTCGAAGGGCGAGATGCCGAAGATGCCCAGCTCCAGGTAGCGCCAGAAGAAGGCGCCCTCGACGTCATCGCGGGAGAAGCCCCAGGCCATCTGGGTCAGGTCGTTGGTGCCGAAGGAGAAGAACTGCGCCGCCTCGGCGATCTGCCCGGCGGTCAGCGCCGCCCGGGGCACCTCGATCATGGTGCCGATCAGCACCTCGACGCCGCTGTCCCCGACCACCTCGGCGATGATCCTCTCGGCCTCGGCCCGTACCGTCTCCAGCTCCTGCACCGCGCCGACCAGCGGCACCATGATCTCCGGCTTGGCGACCGCGCCGTCGCGGGTGACCGAGACGGCGGCCTCCGCGATGGCCCGGACCTGCATGGCGAACAGGCCCGGGATGACCAGACCGAGGCGTACGCCGCGCAGGCCCAGCATCGGGTTCTCCTCGTGCATCCGCCGCACGGCGGCGAGCAGCGCCTCCTCCTTGGCGACGTCCTCGCCGCGCTCCTGCGCGACGGCGACGTTGACCGCGAGCTGCTCCAGCGGGGGCAGGAACTCGTGCAGCGGAGGGTCGATCAGCCGGACGGTGACCGGCAGGCCGTCCATCTCGCGGAAGATCTCCTTGAAGTCGTCGCGCTGCAACGGCAGCAGCGCGGCGAGCGCCGACTCCCGCTCGTCGTCGGTGCGGGCCAGGATCAGCCGCTCGACCAGCTCCCGCCGGTCGCCGAGGAACATGTGCTCGGTGCGGCACAGGCCGATGCCCTCGGCGCCGAAGCGCCGCGCCCGGGCCGCGTCCGCCCCGGTGTCGGCGTTCGTCCGGACCAGCAGCCGCCGCGTGGCGTCGGCGTGCGTCATGATCCGGTGTACGGCGCGGACCAGCGGGTTGTCGATGTGCTCCGGGTCGAGGCTGCCCTCGAAGTACTGCACCACCTCGGACGGCATGACCGGGACCTCGCCGAGGTAGACCTTGCCGGTGGTGCCGTCGATGGAGACGACGTCGCCCTCGTTCACGGTCTGCCCGGCGACAATGAACTTCTTCGCCGGCACGTTGACGTCCAGCTCGTCCGCGCCGGAGACGCAGGTCTTGCCCATACCCCGGGCCACCACCGCGGCGTGGCTGGTCTTGCCGCCCCGCGAGGTGAGGATGCCCTTGGCGGCGATCATGCCGTTGAGGTCGTCGGGGTTGGTCTCCCGGCGGACCAGGATCACCGACTCCCCCTCGGCGGCCAGCTCGACCGCACGCGCGGAGGTGAAGACCACCTTGCCCGAGGCCGCGCCGGGTGAGGCGCCGATGCCCTTGGCGACCGGCTGGAACTCGTGGTCGAGCCGGAACCGGGGGAACATCAGCTGGGCGAGCTGTGCGCCGTTGACGCGGTGCAGCGCCTCGTCCAGGTCGATCAGGCCCTCGTCGACGAGCTGCCCGGCGATGACGAACGCGGCGGCGGCGGTGCGCTTGCCGACCCGGGTCTGGAGCATCCAGAGCTTGCCGCGCTCGATGGTGAACTCGATGTCGCAGAGGTCCTTGTAGTGCTCCTCGAGCCGGGCCATGTAGTCGAGCAGCTCGTCGTAGGACTTCTTGTCGATCCGCTCCAGCTCCTGCAACGGCACGGTGTTGCGGATGCCGGCCACCACGTCCTCGCCCTGGGCGTTGGCCAGGTAGTCGCCGTAGATGCCCTGCGCGCCGCTGGCGGGGTCACGGGTGAAGGCGACGCCGGTGCCGGAGTCGGCGCCCAGGTTGCCGAAGACCATGGCCACCACGTTGACCGCGGTGCCCAGGTCGGCCGGGATCCGCTCCTGGCGACGGTAGACCACCGCCCGCTCGGCGTTCCACGACTCGAAGACCGCCCGGATGGCCAGGTCGAGCTGCTCGCGCGGCTCCTGCGGGAACTCCCGCCCGGTGTGCTTTGCGAAGATCTTCTTGTACGCGTCGACCAGCCCGCGCAGGTCGTCGGCGTCCAGGTCGAGGTCGTTCTGCGTACCCTTGGCGCGCTTGGCGTCGTCGAGCGCGTGCTCGAACTCCTCGCCCGGCACCTCGCAGACGGTCTTGCCGAACATCTGGATGAGCCGGCGGTAGGAGTCCCAGGCGAACCGGTCGTTGCCGCCGGCCTGGGCGCTGAGCCCGACCACGCTGCGGTCGTTGAGGCCGACGTTGAGGACGGTCTCCATCATGCCGGGCATGGAGAACTTGGCGCCGGAGCGCACCGAGACCAGCAGCGGGTCCTGCGGGTCACCGAGCTTGCGGCCCATCCCCCGTTCCAGGGACTCCAGGTGCGCCTCAATCTGGGCGGCCAGCCCGTCCGGCTCCCGGCCGGTCCCCAGGTACGCCTTGCAGGCCTCGGTGGTGATGGTGAAGCCGGGCGGGACCGGCAGGCCGAGATTGGTCATCTCGGCCAGGTTGGCCCCCTTGCCGCCGAGCAGGTCCTTGAGGTCCTTGTTGCCCTCGGCGAAGTCGTAGACGTACTTGTGCTCGACCGTCTCTTGCGGTGCCACCAGAGCCTCCCACGCGCGCCATTGACACTTAACGAAGGTTCAGTTCGGACATACCCCGGGAGCGACCACCGGTAATCCCGGCTCGTCAGCGATCGGTGGGCGAAGGTTAAGCGAACTTCGGGGGGCCTGGGACCGTTCGGTGACAATCGGCACAACAGTCACCACTATCCGCGTCCGTACCGGTTTTTGGGAACGCTTCCACGCGCACTATCACGCAATCCCGATTCCCCTCGTACCCTTGACGGCACTGGTTTTGCTGAACCTGACCATTGCCATATCCGGCGCAAATACACCCCGGAGCCGCCGCCGTGCCGACCATCCCCACCACCCCCGCCGAGAGCGGTCCCGAGCCGCTCGACCGCCTCCCCGGCCGGCAACCCGCCGCCGCCGAACTCGCCCACACCGCCGCCCGCACCGCCGGCGACCTGCTCGCCCCGCCCGCGCCGGTCCGCCTCGACGACGTGGTGCCCGCCCCGGAGCGGGTGCTCCCCGACCCGACCGCGGACTTCACGCTGTCCGCGGACGCGGCGATCCGGGTCAGCCCGGCCGGCCGGGACGTCGCCGAGCAGCTCGCCGAGTGGCTGCGCCCCGCCACCGGCTTCCCCCTGCCGGTCGCCGACGCGCTCGTGGCGGACGGCCGGCTCGTGCTGACCCTGTCGGCGGCGGCCACCGCCACCGCGAATCCCGGCGATGCGGCGGCGGGCGTGGCCGACGGGCTGGGTGACGAGGGCTACCGGCTCGACGTGACCGGGTCCGGGGTGCGGATCACCGCCGCCACCCCGGCCGGGCTGTTCCACGGCGCGCAGACCCTGCGGCAGCTCCTCCCCGCCGCCGTCGACAGCACCACCCCGGTCACCGAACGCTGGGCGGTGCCCGGCGGCAGCATCGTCGACCGGCCGCGCTTCCCCTACCGCGGCGCGATGCTCGACGTGGCCCGCCACTTCTTCCCGGTCGAGGACGTGCTGCGGGTGGTCGACCACCTGGCCCGGTACAAGCTCAACCACCTGCACCTGCACCTCACCGACGACCAGGGCTGGCGGATCGCCGTCGACTCCTGGCCCCGGCTCGCCGAGGTCGGCGGGACCACCGAGGTGGGCGGCGGCCCCGGCGGCTTCTACACGCAGGCCGACTACCGGCGCATCGTCGCGTACGCCGCCCGCCGCCACGTCACCGTGGTGCCGGAGATCGACCTGCCCGGGCACACCAACGCAGCCCTCGTCGCCTACCCGGAGCTGGCGCCCGGCAAGGTCCCGCCGCCGCCGTACACCGGCACCGAGGTCGGCTTCAGCTACGTCGACCCCGCCGACGAGCGGACGTACACCTTCGTCGCCGACGTGGTCGGCGAGGTGGCCGCCCTGACCCCCGGCCCCTGGCTGCACCTGGGCGGCGACGAGGCGTTCAAGGTGCCTGCCGACACCTACCGCGCCTTCGTCGAGCGGGCCCAGACGCTGGTGGCGGCGACCGGGAAGACCGTGGTCGGCTGGCACCAGCTCGCCCCCGCCGGACACGTCGACGGGCGGGTGCTCCAGTGGTGGGGCACCAACGGCGACGATCCCGAGACCGCCGAGGCGGTACGCCGTGGCGCCCGCCTCATCCTCTCCCCCGGCAACCGCGTCTACCTGGACATGAAGTACGCCGCCGACACCCCGATCGGGCACGACTGGGCGGGCCTCATCGACGTGCGGCGCGCGTACGACTGGGATCCGGGGACACACCTCACCGGCGTACCGGCCGAGGCGGTGCTGGGCGTGGAGGCGCCGCTCTGGACCGAGTCGGTCACCACCCTCGCCGAGGTGGAGTTCATGCTCTTCCCGCGCCTGCCCGCCGTCGCCGAACTCGGCTGGTCACCCCGGTCGACGCACGACTGGGCCGGCTTCCGCGAGCGACTCGCCGCCCACGGCCCGCGCTGGACGGCCGCCGGCATCACCTTCCACCCCTCCCCGGACGTCCCCTGGCCCACTCCAGCCGCCGCGGTCCCCACCCAACCCACCGGGGACACCACCGCCGACACCCACTGACGCCCACGCCGGGCGCTGTCGGTGGAACGCCATGGAGGTCTCGAAACCCTGGAAACCTCCATGGCGTTCCACTCACCCGCCGCCCTACCCCTTCAGCCGCAGACGCAAGCTGCGCCGCATGTCCCATATGCCCCTCACCGACTGCCGCAGGAGGTCGCCATCCTCGGCGGCCCGCCGGCTGCCTGCGCTGCCCGCGTCACCCGCGGCGAATCTTGGACACTTTCCGTTCCTGGCGAACGGTAAGTCCAAGATCCCGTACAGCCTTCCGGTGACCACTGCAGGTCTGCCAGGTGGCGATGTCCGGCACCGGGCCGATCCCGCCATCTTCGGGAAGGGAGTCGGTCTCGGGCGAACCGGACGCGGTCGATCGTGCCGCCGAGAGGATTGGCTTCGGGATGCCCGGGTGGGGTGAATGCCCGATTCGCGGCACCGGGTTGGATGGCGACCACCCCACCGCCCGGCTGCGGAGGCGGCGGGCGGCCGGCGGCGCTCGGTGTCCGGCGGCGCGGGTGTCCGGTTTTGGCGGTGGTGTCGGGTGGTCCGCGCCACCGCCAGGGCGGAATCATGCCGGGGGTGGGGTCGTTGTACATGGCAGACCGCGCAGCAGCCCGCCCCCAGGTGAGCCAGCCCCGGCCGGAATGACCCGGCCCCGCCGGTCGTTACACCCCCCGGACCACGCACCACCGGTCCAGCCGGGTCGGCCGGAGGGAATGACCTCCCAGCCCCGGTCGTTACATCCCCCGGACCGCGCACCACCGGTCCGCACCGGGTCCAGCCAGGGAATCATCTCCCGGCGCCGGTGGTTACATTCCCGGGACATCATCGGGTCAGGTCGAGGGAATCACCGCCCGCCGCCGATGCTTACATCCCCGGTCCGCCCGAGCAGGTCACCCCCTGATCGCCGGGCACCCCAAAAGACTTTCCCCTTTCTGCGGCACCTCCGCACCCCCTTGCCGGTGCCGCCAACCCCCGGAATGAAAGGCGCTGATCTCATCATGCGTACCAACACCATGCTGCGAAACACCGTCCTGACCGCTGCCGGCTTCGCCGCCACCGCCGGCGGGATCGCCGGCCCCGCCATCGCCGCGCACGCCACCCCCGCCGAGAAGACCGCCCACGTGGTCGCCGACCGCAAGGGTCACGGCGAGCGGGAACTGAACGTGCGCTACGAAGCCCAGCCCAACTTCTACTACTGCGGCCCCGCCGCCACCCGCAACGCCATCAGCGTGCTCGGCAAGAACATCGACGTCGACGCCATGGCCAAGGAAATGGGCACCACCGAGAACGGCACCAACAGCATCAACGACATCACCCCCGTGCTGAACAAGGAAACCGGCAAGCACTACCGCTCGGTGGAAATCCGCGACGGTAAGGCCGACGACAAGCAGACCGACACCCTGCGCGCCGACATCGTGCGCACCGTCGACGACGGCCGCGCCGTGGTCGCCAACATCGCCGGCACCACCACCGACACCGACGGCAACACCCACTCCTTCGAAGGCGGCCACTACATCAGCGTCGTCGGCTACCACGACAACGGCAAGATCGTCACCATCGCCGACAGCGCCGACCCGAACATGGCCTCCTACCGCATCACCGTCGACAACCTCGCCGACTGGATCGCCACCCGCGGCTACAGCGCCTCCTGACGATCCACAACGCACAACACAGCGACACGAAAGGGCCCGACCCCACCAGGGGTCGGGCCCTTTCGGCGTCAGCCGCCGGAGTCGTCGAGCTCGGCGCCGCCCGGCGGGATCGGGCCTTCGGCGTCAGCCGCCGGAGTCGTCCAGCTCGGCGCCGTCCGGCGGGGTGTCGTCGTCCCGGCTGGCCAGCCAGCCGTCGGGGAGAGAGACCTTGCCCGGGGAGTTGGTGCGGCCGCGCGGCTGGCCCAGGGTCTCCACCGGGAACGGCACGGTCGGGTCGAGCTTGCCGAGCAGGTCGTCGAGCTGGGCCAGGCTGTCGATCATCGCGAGCGAGCGGCGCAGCTCGCTGCCGATGGGGAAGCCCTTGAGGTACC
Source organism: Micromonospora sp. NPDC005299 (assembly GCF_042872345.1). Classification (NCBI taxonomy): domain Bacteria; kingdom Bacillati; phylum Actinomycetota; class Actinomycetes; order Micromonosporales; family Micromonosporaceae; genus Micromonospora; species Micromonospora sp. NPDC005299. The sequence continues at coordinate 107,426 of NZ_JBIAKG010000008.1, read as the reverse complement.
AGGCGACGTGCTTGCGGAAGTCGGTGCAGCCGTCGCGCTCGCCCCGGGCCGGGTTGCGGGCGCCGGCCACGAACTGGTCGACCAGCAGCTCGGCGTGCCGGCGCATGGTCGCCGCCACCTCGCCGAGGCTCGGCAGCCGCCGCTCGGTGCGGCCGTGGAAGGCGGCCTCCAGGTCGGCGAAGAGCCAGGGCCGACCCAGGCAGCCCCGCCCGATCACCACCCCGTCGACGCCGGTGTGGGCGACCATCCGCAGCGCGTCGTCGGCCTCCCAGATGTCGCCGTTGCCGAGCACCGGCACGTCGAGCGCCTGCTTGAGGGTGGCGATGGCGTCCCAGTCGGCGGTGCCCGAGTAGCGCTGCGCAGCCGTACGCCCGTGCAGGGCGACCGCGGCGACGCCGGCGTCCTGGGCGGCGAGGCCGGCCTCGACGTACGTCAGGTGGTCGTCGTCGATGCCCTTGCGCATCTTCACGGTGACCGGCACCCCGGCGGGGGACGCGGCGTCGACCGCGGCCCGGACCAGCCGGGCGAAGAGCCGGCGCCGCCACGGCAGGGCCGACCCGCCGCCGCGCCGGGTGACCTTGGGGACCGGGCAGCCGAAGTTCAGGTCGATGTGGTCGGCGAGGTTCCTCTCGACCACGATCCGCACGGCGGCGGCGGTGATCTCCGGGTCGGTGCCGTAGAGCTGGAGGCTGCGCGGGTGCTCGTCCGCCCCGAAGGCGATCATGCGGAGCGTCTTCGGGTTCCGCTCGACCAGCGCCCGGGTGGTGATCATCTCGCAGACGTAGATGCCGCCGCCCTGCTCCCGGCAGAGCCTGCGGAAGCCGACGTTGGTGATCCCGGCCATCGGCGCGAGCACCACCGGCGGCCACACCTGGTGTGGGCCGAGGGTCAGCGGGCGCAGCGCGGGCAGGGTCGGGGCGGTCACCGGACAAGTGTACGGGGCCCCGACCGGAGGGTCGGGGCCCCGTGACCAGCGTCAGCAGCCGGGCAGGCGCTCGATCAGGTAGCGCTCGACCTGGTCCAGGGAGATGCGTTCCTGGGTCATGGTGTCCCGGTTCCGGACCGTCACCGCGTTGTCGTCGAGGGTGTCGAAGTCGACGGTGACGCAGAACGGGGTGCCGATCTCGTCCTGCCGGCGGTAGCGACGGCCGATGGCCTGCGAGTCGTCGAACTCGACCACCCAGCGCTTGCGCAGGTCGGTGGCGAGCTGCTTGGCCTTGGGCGAGAGCGCCTCGTTGCGGGACAGCGGCAGCACCGCCACCTTGACCGGGGCCAGCCGCGGGTCGAAGCGCATGACGGTGCGCTTGTCCACGCCGCCCTTGGTGTTCGGGGCCTCGTCCTCGTCGTACGCCTCGAGCAGGAAGGCCAGCACCGCGCGGGTGAGACCGGCGGCCGGCTCGATCACGTACGGCATCCAGCGCTCGCCCTTGGTCTGGTCGAAGTACGACAGGTCGACGCCGGAGTGCTTGCTGTGCGTGGACAGGTCGAAGTCGGTGCGGTTGGCGATGCCCTCCAGCTCGGCGAACTCGGTGCCGCCGAACTGGAACCGGTACTCGATGTCGACGGTGCGCTTCGAGTAGTGGGAGAGCTTCTCCTTGGGGTGCTCGTAGAAGCGCAGGTTGTCCTCGGAGAGGCCCAGGTCGAGGTACCAGTTCCAGCGCTCGGAGAGCCAGTACTCGTGCCACTTCTCGTCGGTGCCCGGCTCGACGAAGAACTCCATCTCCATCTGCTCGAACTCGCGGGTGCGGAAGATGAAGTTGCCCGGGGTGATCTCGTTGCGGAACGACTTGCCAGTCTGCGCGATGCCGAACGGCGGCTTCTTGCGGGCGACCGTCTCGACGTTCTTGTAGTTGACGAAGATGCCCTGGGCGGTCTCCGGGCGCAGGTAGTGCATGCCCTCGTCGCTCTCCACCGGGCCCAGGTAGGTCTTCATCAGGCCGTTGAACATCTTCGGCTCGGTGAAGGTGCCCTTGTTGCCGCAGTTCGGGCAGTTCAGCTCGGTCAGCGAGGTGAGCGGCTTGCCGTGCTTGGCCTCGTACGCCTCTTCGAGGTGGTCGGCGCGGAACCGCTTGTGGCAGGACTGGCACTCGGTGAGCGGGTCGACGAACTCGGCGATGTGGCCGCTGGCCTCCCAGACCTTGCGGGCCAGGATGACCGCGGAGTCCAGGCCGACGACGTCGTCGCGCTGCTGGACCATGGTCTTCCACCACTGCCGGCGGACGTTCTCCTTGAGCTCGACGCCGAGCGGACCGTAGTCCCAGGCCGACCGGGTGCCCCCGTAGATCTCGCTGGAGGGGAAGACGAAGCCTCGGCGCTTGGCGAGGCTGACGACGGCGTCGATACGGTCGGCTGGCATGTTTCCTCCTACGCCGGCTGGCGGTCGGCGGGGGCGATGTGAGTGGAACCGGACGGTTCGGGACAACGGTACGACCACCGGGGTCCCGAGCCCAGCAGAATACCGGGGCGCGGTCAGCTCACCCCGCACACCTCCATGCCGCCCGTCTGCTGGTCCGGCGCCAGCGTGACGGTCTGCGCCTCCCGCCTGCCGCCGGCCAGGGTCACGTTGACCGGCACCGTCAGCGTGGCCGTGTCGACCTCGCCCACCCGGTAGCCGGAGACCTGCGGCTCGGTGGCCACCCGCTGCTCGAACTCCGCCCGGGACTCGCGCCGCCGGGCGTCGTCGCAGAGCTGGTCGTACGCCTTGGACCAGTCCTTGACGACGAGCGCCTGGTAGTAGTCGTCGGTGACCGCCCGGCCCTGTTCCTCGACGGCCTGCACGTTGCTCACCGCGAGCCCGACCACGGCCGCGCCGCCTCCGCCGCAGCAGAGCAGCACGGCGAGCGCGCCGACACCCAGGCCGAGCCAGAGCCGGGCCCGGCCGCCCTCGGTGGGCGGGGCGGCGAAGGGCGGGGCGACCCCGGGACCGGGCGGCGGCGCGGGGACGCCCGGCTCGCCCGGCGACACTGGCGGCATGCCGGGCGGCGGCGCGGGGACGCCGGGCTCGGCCGGGGATCCCGGCACCGGCGGCACGCCGGAGGGCACGGGCGGGGGTGGTGGGGCGGCCGGCCCGGGAGCGGTCATACGCGCCAGGGTAGTGCCCGTGGCCTCACCGGTAAGGACCTGCGGCCCGATCACTGGCCGCCACGACGATCTCGCCGTCCGGCGCGGCACTGGCCAGTGTCTCGTACGCCGAGGGCTCGTCCACCGACCGGGCGAGCAGCGGCACCGCGGTGACCTTGACGTCGAACCCGCCGAGCGCCCGGCGGTACGCCCCGACCGACTCCCACTCCGTGACCAGGCACCAGTGGGCGGGGTCGTCCAGCGCCCGGAGCAGTTCGCCGCGCAGGTAGCCCGGGCGGGCGGCGAGCGCGGTGAGCGCGGCGTGCGCCTGCCGGGTGAACTCGTCCGCCACGTCGGCGTCCACCACGAACCGGTTGGTGACCAGCACCGGGTTCCTCCTCGTAGAGTCTGTGGCATGCAGCGTACGCAGAGTCCTGTGCTGTCCCGGTTGGCCCGGCTCAATCCGACGACGGTGTTCCTGGCCGCGCTGGTCCTGGTGCTGGTGGGGGCCTTCGCACCCGGCGCGGTGGGTGGGGTGCTGCTGCTGGCGCTGGCCGCGGGGCTGGTGTGGCTGATGACCGTCACCTGGCCGGTGCAGGCGCCCGCGACCCGGATGCTGCGCCTGCTGATGCTGACCCTGCTGATCACGGTCGCGCTGGCGAAGCTGCTCTGAGCGTTGACCTGCGCAGACATGCAATCATGCGTTTTTGACAATCAATTTCGTTATCGCGGACAGTAGTTACATGACCGTCCGCTCAGCCCCCCGCGCGCTCGCCGCCGCCACCGCCGCCCTGCTCACCCTGGGCGGCCTCGCCGCCTGCTCGGGCGACGGCGGCGGAAGCGACCCGGACCGCGTCGACGTGGTGGCCGCCTTCTACCCCCTCCAGTTCCTCGCCGAGAAGATCGGCGGCGACGCGGTCGCGATCACCAGCCTGGCCAAGCCCGGCGCCGAGCCGCACGACCTGGAACTCAACCCCCGGCAGGTGGGCCAGGTGGCCGACGCCGAGCTGATCGTCTACCTCTCCGGCTTCCAACCGGCGGTGGACGAGGCGGTCGAGCAGAACGGCGACGACCGGGCGTTCGACGTGGCGGGCGTGCAGCCGCTGCTCGACGCCGCCGCGGGCGGCCACCAGCACGAGGGTGAAGCCGGTCACGAGGAGGAGTCCGGCGGCAAGGACCCCCACCTCTGGCTGGACCCGACCCGGCTGGCGACCGTCGGCGACCGGCTCGCCGAGCGGCTCGGCGCGGTCGACCCGGACCGGGCCGCCGACTTCACCGCCCGGGCCGCGGCGCTGCGCGCCGAGCTGACCGGGCTCGACGCCGACTACACCCGGGGCCTGGCCACCTGCCGGCGCCGGGAGATCGTGGCCGGCCACACCGCGTTCGGCTACCTTGCCGAGCACTACCGGCTCGAACAGGTCGGCATCACCGGCCTCAGCCCGGACGCCGAGCCCTCCCCGCAGCACCTCGCCGAGGTGGCGAAGGAGGCCCGGGAGCACGGTGCCACCACCATCTTCTTCGAGACGCTCGTCAGCCCGAAGATCGCCGAGACCGTGGCCCGGGAGGTCGGGGCGAAGACCGCCGTGCTCGACCCGATCGAGGGCCGGCCCGCCGACGGCGACTACCTCTCGGCGATGCGCGCCAACCTCCAGACCCTGCGGACCGCCTTGGACTGCTCATGACCGAACCCGTCATCCAGGTCGCGCACGCCGCCGTCGGCTACGACGGCCGGGCGGTGCTGCGCGACGTCTCGCTGACCGTCACCGCCGGCGAGGTGGTCGCCGTGCTCGGCGCCAACGGCTCCGGCAAGTCGACCCTGATCCGCGCCGTGCTCGGCCTGGTGCCGCTGGGCGCCGGGTCGGTTGCCCTCTTCGGCACGCCCCAGCGCCGCTTCCGACAGTGGCACCGCATCGGGTACGTCCCGCAGCGGCTCGGCGCGGGCAGCGGCGTGCCCGCCACGGTCGGCGAGGTGGTGGCGTCCGGGCGGCTGGCCCGCCGGGGTGTGCTGCGGCCGTCGCGGCGCGCCGACCGGGAGGCGGTCGCCGCGGCGCTGCGCGCGGTCGGGCTCGCCGACCGGGCCGGCGACCCGGTCGCCACGCTCTCCGGCGGCCAGCAGCAGCGCACCCTGATCGCCCGGGCCCTGGCCGGCCGGCCGGAGCTGCTGGTGCTCGACGAGCCGACCGCCGGGGTGGACGCGGCCAGCCAGGAGGCGTTCGCCACCGCGCTGCGGGACTTCCGCGACGGCGGCGGCACCGTGCTGCTGGTCGCCCACGAGCTGGGGCCGCTGCGCCCGCTGATCAGCCGGGCCGTCGTCGTCCACCAGGGCACGATCTGCCACGACGGCCCGGTGCCGGAGCCGGCCGGACACCACGCCGAGCCGGGCCACGACCACGTGCACCCGCACTGCGACGAAGAGCCCGCCGGGCTGTGGAGCATGTGATGGACCTCTTCCAGTACGACTTCATGCTGCGCGCCCTGGTCGGCGCACTGGTCATCGGGCTGGCCGCCCCGGCGCTCGGCATCTACCTGGTGCAGCGCCGGCTGGCGCTGATCGGCGACGGCATCGGCCACGTGGCGCTCACCGGCGTCGGCGCCGGGCTGCTGCTCAACCGCTCCCCCGTGCTGGTCGCGGTCATCGCGGCCACGCTGGGCGCGATCGTGATCGAGCTGGTCCGCTCGCGCGGGCGCACCTCCGGGGATTTGGCCCTGGCGCTGCTGTTCTACGGCGGCATCGCCGGCGGCGTGATGCTGGTCGGGCTCTCCGACGCCGGCAGCGGCAAGCTCAACGCGTACCTCTTCGGGTCGCTGACCACGACGTCGCCGGCCGACCTGGTCACGATCCTGGTGCTCGGCGTGGCGATCCTGGTGACCATGCTGGCGCTGCGCCCGGCGCTCTTCGCGGTCTGCCACGACGAGGAGTACGCGCGGGTCTCCGGCCTGCCGGTGCGGGCGTTGAACCTGCTCCTCGCGGTCGGCACCGCGGTGACCGTGACCATCGCCATGCGGGCGGTCGGGGTGCTGCTGATCAGCGCGCTGATGGTGGTGCCGGTGGCCGCCGCGCAGCAGGTGACCCGGGGCTTCCGGGCCACCATGGCGGCGGCCATGGCGCTGGGGCTGTTCGCGGCCGGGGCCGGCGTCTGGGTGGCCGCCACCGCGAACACGGCGCCCGGCGCCTCGGTGGTGCTGCTGGCGATCGGGTCGTTCCTGGTGGTGGCGCTGCTGGCGGCCGGCTGGCGGGCGCTGCGCCGGCGGACCCGTCCGGCCGCCGCGCCGGTGGCCGAGCCGCCGGAGCACGAGGTGGTCCTGCGGTGAGGCCGTCCCGGCCGGTGCTGCTGGCATTGGTTACCGTTACGGGGTGACGGTCACGAACGGGTACGACGCCTTCGAGGGCGCGGGTGATCTGCTGCGCGCGCTGTCGGCGCCGATCCGGCTGGCGATCGTGAGCGAGCTGGCCGCGGGCGAGCGCTGCGTCCACGAGCTGGTGGAGAAGCTCGGCGCTCCGCAGCCGCTGGTCTCCCAGCACCTGCGGGTGCTGCGCGGCGCCGGCGTGGTGCGCGGCTCTCGGCGCGGCCGGGAGATCGCGTACGCGCTGGTGGACGAGCACGTCGCCCACATCGTGGCGGACGCGGTCAGCCACGCCGGGGAGGGGCCGTCGTGACCGAGGGGGCGCTGCGCAACACCCGGCAGCGGAGCGCGGTGAGCGCCCTGCTGGCCGAGGTCGACGGTTTCCACAGCGCCCAGGACCTGCACGCCATGCTGCGCCAGCGCGGCGAGCGGGTCGGGCTGACCACCGTCTACCGGACCCTCCAGGGGCTGGCCGACGCGGGCGAGATCGACGTGATGCGGCCGCCCGGCGGCGAGCACCTCTACCGGCGGTGCAGCGAGGGCCATCACCACCACCTGGTCTGCCGGGCCTGTGGCCGGACCGTGGAGGTGGCCGGCCCCGCCGTGGAGAGCTGGGCCGAGCGGGTCGCCGCCGAGCACGGGTACGCGCAGGTCAGCCACACCCTGGAGATCTTCGGCACCTGCCCGGCCTGCGCCGGCTGACAAATCTGACCCGTGCCGGGACGGCCGGACCGTGGCACGCTGTCCGGCGTGAAGATCTACGCCGACCGTTTTCCGACCGCCCTCCGTCAGCTCCTCACCGATCTGCTCGTGGTCGTCTGGGTGTACGCGGCGATCCGCTTCGCGCTCTGGCTGCACGACCTGGTCGAGAAGCTCGCCGTACCCGGACAGAAGCTGGAGGGGGCCGGCGGCGGGCTCGCCGACAACCTGGCCGACGCCGGCGGCAAGGTCGGCCGGGTGCCGCTGGTCGGCGACGAGCTGACCGGCCCGTTCACCAAGGCCGCCGAGGCCGCCCGCGCCGTCGCCGAGGCCGGCCGCGACCAGCAGCAACTGGTCGGCCAGCTGGCCCTGGCGCTGACCGTCGCCGTGCTGGTCTTCCCGCTCGGGCTGGTGCTGTTCGGCTGGCTGCCGCTGCGGGTGCGCTGGATGCGCCGCGCCGGCGCGGCGAAGGCCCTGGCCGCCGCCCCGGCCGGGCGGGACCTGCTGGCGCTGCGCGCGCTCGCCGGGCAGCCGCTGGCCAAGTTGCACCGGATCGCCCCGGACGTGGCCGAGGCGTGGCGGCGCGGCGACGACGCCACGGTCGACGCGCTCGCCGCCCTGGAGCTGCGCGGACTCGGGCTGCGCACCGGCCGGTAAGGTGTGCCGGTGCTGTACTTCCTGATCGTCGTCGCGGTCCTGCTCCTGATCTACGCGGGCGTCCTGGTGAGCTTCGTCCGCAAGGGCCGCCGGATCCCGCCGGCCGCGTACCTGGTGCTGGCCGGGCTGAACGGGCTCATCCTGGCCGGGGTGATCGCCTGGGCGGTCGCCCGCTGACCGGCGAGCCCCCGCCGGCGTCCGGCGGGGGCCCGGACCGTCACGTGGTGGGCGGGATGCGGCGGCGGACGTCCTGCGCCGTGGACGGACCCGGTTGCCAGCGGGCCACCCAGGGTTGGTCGGCGGGCGGGGTGGCCACGCCTTCCTCGATCGAGGCGTAGCGGCCGGCGATGATCCGCTTCGCGGCGGCCACGTCCAGCGCGTCGGTGTTGGACCACAGCCCGGTGAACAGCTCGTCGACGCGCAGCCGGGCCTGCCGGCAGAACAGGTCGGCCAGCTCGACGTTCTCCGGGTGCTCGGCGCGCTCGGCGGCCGCCCGGACGCAGACCGCCGACATCGCGAACAGCTCCGCGCCGATGTCCACCACCCGGCCGAGGAACGCCTGCTTGCGCTCCATCTTCCCCTGCCAGCGGGACATCGCGTAGAAGGTGGACCGGGCCAGCTTGCGGGAGGTCCGCTCGACGTGCCGCAGGTGCCCGGCGAGCGGGCCGAACTCGTGGTAGGCCCCGGGCGCCTGGCCCTTGCCGACGGCCAGGGTGGGCAGCCACTTGGCGTAGAAGACGCCGGCCCGCGCGCCGGCCTTCGCCTTGCGGCCCAGCCCGGCGTCCGGGTCGATGATGTCGCCGGCCACCGAGAGGTGCGCGTCGACCGCCTCGCGAGCGATCAGCAGGTGCATGATCTCGGTGGAGCCCTCGAAGATCCGGTTGATCCGCAGGTCGCGCAGGAGCTGTTCGACCGCGGCCGGGCGCTCGCCGCGGGCAGCCAGGGAGTCGGCCGTCTCGTAGCCGCGCCCGCCCCGGATCTGGATCAGCTCGTCGGCGATCTTCCAGGCCATCTCGCTGGCGTAGAGCTTCACCAGCGCGGCCTCGATGCGGATGTCGTTGCGGTCGTCGTCGGCGAGCAGGCAGCAGAGGTCGAGCATGGACTCCATGCCGTACGTGGTGGCGGCGATGAAGGACAGCTTCTTGGCGACCGCCTCGTGCTCGCCGACCGGCCGGCCCCACTGGACCCGATCGGCGGCCCACTCCCGGGCCACGTTCAACGCCCACTTGCCGGCGCCCACGCACATGGCCGGCAGCGAGAGCCGGCCGGTGTTCAACGTGGTCAGCGCGATCTTCAGGCCCTTGCCCTCGCCGCCGATCACGTTCTCCTTCGGCACGAAGACGTCGTGGAACCGGGTGAGGCTGTTCTCCAGGCCGCGCAGCCCGATGAAGGCGTTGCGCCGCTCGACGGTGATGCCCTCGCTGTCGCCCTCCACCACGAAGGCGGTGATGCCGCCGCGCCGACCCTCCCCCGCCGGCACCCGGGCCATCACCACCAGCAGGGTGGCGACCGTGCCGTTGGTGGCCCAGAGCTTCACCCCGTTGAGCCGGTAGCCGGTGCCGTCCTCGGTCGGCTCGGCCGTGGTGGCCAGGCGGGCCGGATCGGAGCCGACGTCCGGCTCGGTGAGCAGGAAGGCGGACACCTCGCCGGCGGCCAGCCGGGGCAGGAAGCGCTCCTTCTGCTCCGGGGTGCCGAACATCTTCAGCGGCTGCGGCACGCCGATCGACTGGTGCGCGGAGAGCAGCGCGCCGATCGACGGGTTCACCGAGCCGGCCCGCATCAACGCCCGGCAGTAGTGCAGGTTGCTCAGCCCGAGGCCGCCGTGCTTCCGGTCGATCTTCATGCCGAAGGCGCCGAGCCGGGCCAGCCCCTGGAACACGTCGTCGGGGATGCGCGCGTCCCGCTCGATGGCCGCACCGTCCACCTCGGAGTCCAGGTACGCCCCGAACGCCGCCAGGAACTCCTCGGCCCGCGCCGCCTCCGCCGGATCGGAGCGGGGCCAGGGGTTGATCAGGTCGAGCTGGAAGCGGCCGAGGAACAGCTCCTTGCCGAAGCTGGGCCGGTCCCAGGCCGACTCGCGGGCCGCCTCGGCGACCTGCCGCGCCTCCTTCTCGGAGACCTGGCCGGCCTCGCTCGGCAGCGGCCCGGCCCCGCCCGCCGCCGCCGCGGCTGCGCCGGCCGGCGGCTGCTGGGGGTCGTCGATGGGCGCCACCCGCCCGGTCGGGCCGCCGTGTCCGGCGGGGTCGGGTCGGCTGTTCTGTGTCGTGGTCACGGCTGCCTCCTGGAGACCTCGGTTCCGGCTGCGTCGACGTGCGACGAGAACGACGCTACCCCCGGGTGTTACCCAGGGGTAGCGTCGCGCGCACGTCCGATTTGGCGGGTCCGCGCGGTCAGTCGCCGGCCAGCGCCCGCGGATCGTCGTCCTCGTCGTCGATGTCGTCGTCACCCCAGTTGCGCCGCGCGAACGGCAGGATCACCCAGAAGACCAGGAACCAGACCCCGGTGAGCGCGCTCAGCAGGAAGGCGATCGGGCGGCTCAGCACGAAGTCGGTGACCAGCAGGACCGCGCTGACCATCGAGATCAGCATGAAGCCGAGGCCGGCGCTGGCCATCCGGTGCGCGAAGCGGACCAGCTCCGGCTTGCGGCCCTGGCGGAACAGCGCCCGGTGGAAGGCGACCGGCGAAATGATCATCGCGGTCGCCGCGGCTGCGGCCAGCAACGCGACGATGTAGACGTCCCGCTGGAATTCGGTGGTCCGGGTGAAACCGTTGCTGAACGGCAGGGTCAGCAGGAAGGCGAAGAGGATCTGCACCCCGGTCTGCGCCACCCGCAGTTCCTGGAGCAGGTCGGCGAAGTTGCGCTGCCAGCGCTGCTTCTCGGTTTCCTTGGACACCCGCTACCTCCAGGGAAGACGGTACTGCGGGTGAGGGTCTCCCACCGGCAGCACAGCCTGTGCCCCGCCCGGCCGAGCGTGAAACCGGTTCAGGAACCGCGGCGGATGCGGCCCGCGTACCGGGCCTCCAGCTCGGCGTTGTGCTCGTCGCCGCCGGTGATGTTGGCGGACAGGTAGACCGGGGGCCGCTCCCCCGCCGCGAGCAGCCGGGCGACCACCTCGGCGACGATCTGCTGGGCCAGCAGCGCGGCGGTGATCGACGAGACCGCGCCGACCGCGCCACCGTCGGGCAGCGGCAGGGTGGCGTCGCCGTACGGGGCGCCGTTGTCCAGCACCACGTCGGCGAAGTCGGCGAGCTTGCGCCCGGACGGGTGGCGCGAGGTCATCCGGGCCGAGTGCTGGACCGAGGTGATCGCCACCAGCCCGTGCCCGCGCTCCTTGAGGATGGCGGCGAACTCGACCATGGCGCCGTTCACCCCGGAGTTGGAGGCGAGCACGAACACGTCCTGCGGCCGGACCGGGGCCAGGTCGTAGAGGCGGTGCGCCACGGCCGGCTCGCGCTCCAGCTTCGGGTCCAGCACGTCGGCCGGCTCGCCGCCGTGCAGCACCAGGTCGCGCAGGGCGATCCGGTTGGTGGGGACCAGCCCGCCGGCCCGGCCGGCGATCTCCATGGCGAGGGCCTCCGAGTGGCCGGTGCCGAACGCGTGCACCACCCCGTCGGCGCGCAGCGACGCGGCGATCAGGTCCGCCGCCCGGGCCACGTTCTCCCGCTGGTCGGCGGCGACCCGGCCGATCGTCTCGGTCACCACCGCCAGGTACGCCTCGGAACTCACCGTCATGCTTCCTCCGTCCCTCGGGGCCGGGCCAGCCACTCCACCGCGAAGTCGACCGCCGCCCGCTGCCTCATCAACCGGCCCGTCCCGTCGCCGACCGGCCCGAGCCGCACCGCGCCGGTGGCCTCCAGGTCGGCGCCGAGCCGGGCGAAACACTCCTCGTCCAGGCGTACGTCGTCCCACCACACCCACTCCCGGCCGCCGTCGGCGGTCAGCACGGCCGCGCCGCAGCGCTGCCGGGGCGGCGCGGGTTGCCGGTACTCGGCCAGGTGCAGGGAGGTGTTGCTGCCGTGGTCCACGCCGAGCAGCAGCACGTCGGCGTCGAGGTCGTAGAGGCGGGCCAGCGGAGACCCCTCGCCCAGCATGTCGGCCCGCTCGTGGCCGGCGACGATCCGGGCGGCGGCCGGCCCGAGCGCGGCGAACGAGACGTACGGGTGGTCGCTGCGCAGCGCCTTCGGCCAGGTGCGGACCAGCTCGGCCAGCGCGCCCATGAACCGGCTCGGTGTCACCGCCGGATCGAACCCGGGCAGCTCGTCGCGGATCACCGGCCACCAGTCCGCCGGCACCGGCGGGTTGGTCCAGTCCGCCGGGTCGCTGTTCTCCGGCGTGTGGGTGGGCACCACCACCGTGCCGGCCGGGCCGAGCACGTCGCGCAGGGCGAGCAGCACCGCCTCCGGGCCGCCGCAGAGGAAACCCAGCGGGCGCAGTGAGGCGTGCACCAGCACGGTCCCGCCGGGGCGTACGCCGAGGTCGCGGAGCTGGGCGGCGAGCGACGCGCGGGTGTGCGGCCGGGCCGACGTGGGGCTCGCGATCATCGGCCGACGCGGGCGAGAACCGCCGCGGCCAAAGGGCCGGGCGCCTCGTCCGGGATCCAGTGGGTGACGCCGGGCAGCACCAGGAAGCGGTAGTCGCCGGTGACGTGGGCGGCGCACGCGTCGGCGGCGGTGCGCCCGATCGCCACGTCCCCGTCGCTCCAGACGAACGTGGTCGGCACGCCCACCGGCCCGACGGCCTTCATGTCCGCCCCGGTCATCGCCCGGTACCAGTTCAACGCCGCGGTCAGGGCACCGGGCTCGCGCATCGGCTCGGCGTAGCGGGCCACCCGGTCGGCGTCGCCCACCCCGCCGAGCATCCGGCGCAGGGCCGCCGCACGGAACGCCAGCAGCACCTTCTCCGCCTTGCCCGGCTTGCGGAACAGGACGATGTAGGAGGACCGGGCCTTCTGCCGCGGGTCGGTGGCGAGCGCGTGCCCCATGGCCGCCGGGTGCGGCACCGACACCGCGGTCAGCGTGCGCACCTGCTCCGGGTGCGCCGCCGCCAGGCCCCACGCCACGATCGCGCCCCAGTCGTGGCCGACCAGGTGGGCGGAGGTCACCCCGAGCGCGTCGAGCACCGCGGCCGCGTCGGCCACCAGCTCCGGAATCCGGTACGCCCCGACCTCCGCCGGCCGGGCGCCGGGCGAGTAGCCGCGCTGGTCGAGGGCGTACGTGCGCAGCCCGGCGGCGTGCAGCGCGGGGGTCACCTCGTCCCACTCGCCGGAGTGCTGCGGGAAGCCGTGCAGCAGCAGGACGGGGTCGCCGCCCTCGGGGCCGCCGGTGCGTACCTCGAATGTCAGACCTCGCGCCTCGACCCGCATGATCGCCACCCTAACGGGCGATCGCCCTGCTGGGCCCGGGGCCGGGGTCGGTGCTAGCGTCTGCGACGAGACAACTTCACATCCGACAGGGGAGCGCACAGCGCTGAGAGTGCGGGCCGGTGCCCGCAGACCCTCGAACCTGATCTGGGTAATGCCAGCGCAGGGAGTTCGGTCGACCTCCAGCCGCGCCGCCGTCCGGTGACCACCGGGCGCGGCGTGCGTCTTCTCCTGGTTCCTCACCTGAACTGGGAGTCAGCCATGAACCACACCGACAGCAACCGCTGGCGCACCGTCGACATCGTCGTCGCCTCGGTGATCGCCGTCGCCTTCGGCGTCATCTTCTGGGCCTGGGGGCTGGTCTGGAGCGCCACCGACGCCGCCTTCGCCTTCTTCCCGCCCGCGCAGACGCTGATCTACGGCGTCTGGCTGGTGCCGGCCGTGCTGGGCGGGCTGGTCATCCGCAAGCCCGGCGCCTCGCTCTACTGCGAGCTGCTGGCGGCGGTCGTCTCCGCTCTGCTGGGCAGCCAGTGGGGTGGCATCGTCATCGTGCAGGGCCTGATGCAGGGTCTCGGCGCCGAACTGGCCTTCGCCGCCTTCCGCTACCGGGCGTTCCGGCTGCCGGTCGCCCTGCTGGCCGGCGCGCTGACCGGCCTGACCGCCGCGATCTTCGACTTCGTCTACTGGAACAAGGCCTACGACCTGGTCGACTACCGCCTGCCGTACGCCCTGCTGACCATCGTCAGCGCCACCGTGATCGCCGGCGCGGGCTCGTGGTTCCTCACCCGCGCCCTGGCCAACACCGGCGTCCTCGACCGCTTCCCGGCCGGCCGCGACCGCGCCCTGGTCTGACCGCCACCCGCCGAGACCGCGTTGATCAAGAGGTTTGCGTCGGCGAAAGCGGTTTTCCTGACGCAAACCTCTTGATCAACCAAGCTGGGGCCGAGAGGGGAGGTGCGACGCGTGGGTGCCGTTCAGGTGCGGGGGTTCGGGTGGCGGCATGCCGGGCGGAAGGGCTGGGCGGTGCGGGGGGTGGACCTGCGCGTCGAGGCCGGGGAGCGGGTGTTGCTGCTGGGCGCCTCCGGGGCGGGCAAGAGCACGCTGCTGGCGGCGCTGGCCGGCCTGCTGCCCGAGGACTCCGGCGAGCAGGAGGGCACCGTCGAGATCGACGGGCTCGACCCGCGCAAGGCCCGGGAACGGGTCGGCATCGTCTTCCAGGACCCGGAGACCCAGCTGGTCATGGCCCGCTGCGGCGACGACGTCGCGTTCGGGCTGGAGAACCGGGGCGTACCCGCCGAGGAGATCTGGCCCCGGGTGGACGAGGCGCTGCGCCGGGTCGGCTTCCCGTATGACCGGGACCGGCCCACCGCGGCGCTGAGCGGGGGCGAGCAGCAACGGCTGGCACTGGCCGGGACGCTCGCCCTGCGGCCGGGGCTGCTGCTGCTCGACGAGCCGACCGCCAACCTCGACCCGGCCGGCGCCGACCTGGTCCGCCGGGCCGTCGCGGACGCCCTCGACGCGGACACCACGCTGATCCTCGTCGAGCACCGGGTCGCCGAGGCGCTGCCACTGGTCGACCGGGTGGTCGTGCTGGAGCCCGGCGGCGGGGTGCACGCCGACGGGCCGCCCGGCGCGGTCTTCGCCGCGCACGGCGACGCGCTCGCCGCCGCCGGGGTCTGGGTGCCGGGCCGCACCGTGCCGCCCCGGCACGCCACCGCGCCTCCCGGCGAGGTGTTGCTCACCGCCGACCGGCTCGGCCTGCCGCCCAGGCTGGGCCCCACCGACCTGGCGGTACGCGCCGGCGAGGCGCTCGCCGTGCTCGGCCCGAACGGCGCCGGCAAGTCCACCCTGGCCCTGCTCCTCGGCGGCCTGCTCCGCCCCGGAACCGGTACGGTCGCCGCCACCCCCGCCCTCGCCGGCCGCGACGCGCGCACTCCCCCGCACCGCTGGCGGGCCCCCGCCCTGGCCAGCCGGATCGGCTCGGTCTTCCAGGACCCGGAACACCAGTTCGTCACCGGCACCGTCCGCGACGAGCTGGCCCTCGGCCCGCGCCGCACCGGGCAGCCCGAGGCGGCCGTGGCGACCACCGTGGACGCGCTGCTGCAGCGGCTGCGGCTGGACCGGCTGGCCGGCGCCAACCCGTACACCCTCTCCGGCGGGGAGGCGCGGCGGTTGAGCGTGGCGACCGCCCTGGCCACCGCGCCCCGCCTGCTGATCTGCGACGAACCCACCTTCGGCCAGGACCGGCGGACCTGGCGGGAACTGGTCGACCTCCTCGCCGACCTGCGCGACGCCGGCCACGGCGTGGTCGCGGTCACCCACGACGCGGACTTCGTCGCCGCGCTGGCCGACCGCACCATCACCCTGGAACGCCGATGACCTCCGCCGGCACAGGCCGCACCCTCACCCGGGAGTGCCGATGATCAGCGTGGAGCCGGTCGCCGCGGCCGGGGCGCCGCTGGCCCGGCGCAATCCGGTGGCGAAGCTGGCCGCCGCGCTGGTCTTCACCCTGATCCTGGTGGCCACCCTGGACCCGGTGGCACCGGCCATCGCCATCGCCGTCGAACTGGCGGTGCTGCCGCTGTTCGGCGTCCGCTACCGGGTGCTGGCCCGGCGGGCCTGGCCGCTGCTGGCCGGCGCCGCCGGCATCCTGGTCACGCTGGTGCTCTTCGCGGCCGACCGCTCCGGCCGGGTGCTGGTCGAGGCCGGCCCGGTCGTGGTCACCGAGGGCGTGCTGGTCACCGCGCTGGGCCTGGTGCTGCGGATGCTCGCTGTGGCGTTGCCCGGGATCCTGGTCTTCGCCACCACCGACCCCACCGACCTGGCCGACGCGCTGATCCAGAACGCGAAGGCGCCCGCCCGGTTCGCCATCGGCGCGCTGGCCGCGTTCCGGCTGGTGCCGCTGCTGGAGGAGGAGTGGCGGATGATCAGCATGGCGCGCCGGGCCCGGGGCGTGGACGCCGGCCGCAACCCGGTGGCCAAGCTGCGGCTGTTCGGGTCGACGGCGTTCACGCTGCTGGTCGGAGCCATCCGGCGGGGCACCCGGCTGGCCGTCGCCATGGACGCCCGGGGCTTCGACGCCGGCACCCCGCGGACGGTCGCCCGGCGGCAGCGCTTCACCCGGGCGGACGCCCTGCTGGTCGCCGGCGCGGCAACAATCGCCGGGGCGGCGCTGACGGTCAGCGTGGTGCTGGGCACCTTCCGCCCGCTGATCGGCTGACCGGCGGCTCCCGCTACCGCCGGAGCTGGGCCACCCCGCTCCGGTACGCCAGCACCACCGCCTGCACCCGGTCCCGCACCCCGAGCTTGGCGAAGATGCGGTTCACGTGCGTCTTCACGGTCGCCTCGCCGACGAAGAGCTGGTCGGCGATCTCCCGGTTCGACAGGCCGAGCGCCATCATCCGCAGCACTTCGGTCTCCCGCGCCGTCAACTCGGCGAGGCCCGGGTGGGCGACCACCGACGCGGTCGCGGTGTAGTGGTCGATCAGGCGACGGGTGATCGACGGGGAGAGCAGGGCGTCGCCCCGTGCCGCGGTCCGCACCGCCTCGGCCAGTTCCCGGGGCGGAGTGGTCTTGAGCATGAACCCGGAGGCGCCGGCCCGCAGCGCCCGGTAGACGTACTCGTCGAGGTCGAAGGTGGTCAGCATGATGATCCGGGTGTCGCTCCGTGCCGCCAGGATCCGCTCGGTCGCGGCAATCCCGTCCAACGGCGCCATGTGGATGTCCATGAGCACCACGTCGGGCGCGAACCGGGTCGCCAGCTGCACAGCTTCCTCGCCGTCGGCGGCGTCGGCGACCACCTCGAGGTCCGGCTGCGCCGTGAGGATCATGCGGAGGCCGCCGCGCACCAGCGCCTCGTCGTCGGCGATGAGGACCCGGGTCATCCGGTGACCCCCGCCGTGGCCGGCGCGCCCTTCGACGCCTCGGCGTCGAAGGGCAGCGTGACGCGTACCTCGAAGCCGCCCTGCGGGCGGGGACCGACGCTGACCGTACCGCCGAACAGCTCCACCCGCTCCCGGATGCCGGTCAGGCCGTGCCCGGTGCCGGCGTTCCGCCGGGCCGGGCCGGGCCCGTCGTCGGCCACGTGCAGCCGGAGGGCGTCGCCGGCCTCTTCGATCGAGACGCGGACGGTCGCGCCCGGCGCGTGCCGGGCGGCGTTGGTCAGCGCCTCCTGGAGGATCCGGTAGCCGCTGACGTCGGCGGCGGCGGGAATCGCGTCGAAGTCACCCGTGACGGTCACGTCGACCCGCCCGCCGGCCAGGGTCACCCCGGAGCTCAGCGCGTCGATCCGCCGCAACGACGGCAGTCCCTCCGGGGCCGCCTCCGCGCCGCGGAGGATGACCAGCAGCCGGCGCAGCTCGGTGACCACGTCGCGCCCGACCTCCTGCACCGCGTCGAGGGACGCGCGGGCCTGACCCGCGTCCGAGTCGAGCACGGCCTGCGCCGCGGCGGCCTGCAGCACCATCACCGAGACCCCGTGCGAAACGATGTCGTGCAGTTCGCGGGCCACCCGCAGCCGCTCGTCCGTCCGGGCGGCGGCCTCCCGCTCGGCGGCCAGCGCCACCAGCCGGGCCGCCTGCGCACGCCGCATCCGCACGGCGTACCCGGGACCCAGCACGGCGAGCCCCACGAACAGGATGAAGATCCAGTCGGAGTCCCCGGCCACGGCGTTCTCGATCCCGAGCGGGAGGAAGTAGCTGACCACGGCGACCGTGGGAGCTGCCCGGCCACCCACCGCGACACAGCCGAAGGTGGCGGCGACCAGCGCCAGCAGCGGCACGACCGGCCACTCCGGCAGGACGGGCGTGAGGCTCTGCGCGGTGAAGCAGGCGCCGGCGAGGACGGCGGCCGTCCGGGGGTACGACGTGCAGCCGGCCACCGCGAGGCCGTAGCCGACCAGCAGCACGGTGAGGACGGCGAGCCAGCCGGCGGAGAGCGCGGCGAGGTCCGGCCCCTCCCCCTCGACGTAGCCGGCCAGCGGGACGTAGAGCTCGGCCACGCCGAACGCGAACAGCGCGGCACCGGCGAGCGAGCTGGCCACGCCGCGCCACCGCCGGACGTCGAGGACGGCAGACATGCCGGAAGGGTAGCCACGGCGGACCTGCCTCCGCGTCCACCCACGGGTGTAGCGACGGCCGCCGACACTCCACCCACGGATCAACCTCCGCGCCGACGACCCGGTCCGGGTGCGGCTCCTAGCGTCCCTCCCACGACTTCGGAAGGAGACACTGATGAACGACAGCACCGGAGGCCGGACGGGCCGGCGGCTCACCGCGGGCGCCCTGCTCGGCGGCGGCGTGGTGTACGGCGTCGCGAACGCCTTCTACTGGGTGATGTTCCCGGACGACGTGGCCGAGACCGCCGGGAACGTGGCGGTGGCCGCCGGGAACCTGGGCGCGTGGCGGGTGGAGACCATCCTGTTCGCGCTGGCCCATCTGCTGCTGCTGCCGGCGACGCTCGGGCTGGCCGCCACGCTGCACCGTGGCAAGCCGGTGGCGGCCACCATCGGCGGTGCCATGGCGCTGCTCGGGCTCTACTTCTCCACCGTCCACCTGTGGCAGTACAACGCCTTCTTCGGGGCCCTGGCCGGCGGCGGCGTGGCGGCCGACGCCGCCCGGCCCGTGACCACCGCGATCGACGGGGACCCGTTCGTGATGGCCTCGTTCGCGGTGTGGCTGCTCGGCTGGCTGGTCGGCCTCCTCGTGCTGGCCTTCGGCGCCTGGCGGGCCCGGCTGGTGGCCCTGTGGGTGCCGTTGCTCCTCACCGCCGGGCAGGTGCTGGATCTGGTCGGCACGGGCGTCCCGGTCAAGCTGACGGTGAGCGTGCTCATGGTGGCCGGCTTCGTAGGCCTGGCCGTCGGCGTCGCGCGGTGGCGCGGCGTCGAGGCCCCGGCCGGGACGGCGACCCCGGCGACCGCCGCGGCCTGAGCTGCGGAAGCGGGCGCGTGGGGGCGCTTCCCGCGGCTTCGGGTGCAGTTGTCGTCGCTGGAGCGGCGACAACTGCACCCGACGACCTCAGCTCCGCCGGAACGCGTAGAACCGCGTCTGGCCGGCGCGCTGGCTGCGTCCGGCGAGGCGGGCGTCGCGCCCGGCCGGCGGGCCCGCCTTGGGCGGGGGTGCGGTGTCCGCCAGGGCGGGCAGGGCGACCGGGGACGCCACCGTCAGCGTGTCCAGATCCGGCGGGGTCACGTCCACCAGGGACGGTTTTGGCGTCTGCTTGCGGGACTTCTTCGGACTGCGCTTGGCGGGCATACGCTGCCTCCTGACTGTCGGGCACCCGTGGGCACGGCGAGCGGGGAACACCCGGGCGGGTCCGGCCAGGAACACCACGCCACCGACGGTGACGGGAGGATGCGGACGCCCGGGGCGCACGATCCACGGCGGTACGCACGGTGGACCGGGCCTTCGAGAGGTGGGCGTCAGTTACGCATGCCGACACGCTAACCCACCGCCGTCCCGGCGCACACCCGAATTACCGGCACCACCCGCGCGGTGGGTGAAGGACGGGCCGCCACCACACCCTCACCCGGCGTCGACACTCCGGCCCACCCCCGCACCGGCCGCGATACGGTCGCAGCACGGGCACCGGAGACGAGGGGTGGCGGTACGCATGGCACAGCAGGCGACGGCGCAGATCGGGGTCACCGGTCTGGCGGTGATGGGCCGCAACCTGGCCCGGAACCTGGCCCGCAACGGCTTCACCGTGGCGGTGCACAACCGCTCGCCGGAGCGCACCCGCAGCCTCGTGGCCGAGCACGGCGACGAGGGCACGTTCGTGCCGGCGGAGTCCCTCGCCGACTTCGTGGCCGCGCTGGAACGCCCCCGCGCCGTGATCGTCATGGTGAAGGCGGGCGCCCCCACCGACGCGGTGATCGACGAGCTGGTCCCGCTGCTGGAGGAGGGGGACATCGTCGTCGACTGCGGCAACGCGCACTTCGCCGACACCCGCCGCCGGGAGGAGGCGCTGCGCGGACACGGGCTGCACTTCGTCGGCACCGGCGTCTCGGGCGGCGAGGAGGGCGCGCTGCGCGGGCCCAGCATCATGCCGGGCGGCTCGGCCGAGTCCTACCGGAAGCTCGGCCCGATCTTCGAGCGGATCGCGGCCCAGGTGGACGGCGTCCCGTGCTGCCGGCACATCGGGCCGGACGGCGCCGGCCACTTCGTGAAGATGGTCCACAACGGCATCGAGTACGCGGACATGCAGCTCATCGCCGAGGCGTACGACCTGCTGCGGGCCGGCCTGTCGGCGAGCCCGGCGGAGATCGCGGAGATCTTCCGGGAGTGGAACGGCGGCGAGCTGGAGTCCTTCCTCATCGAGATCACCGCCGACGTGCTCGGGCACAGCGACGCGGCGACCGGCCGGCCCTTCGTCGACGTGGTGCTCGACCAGGCCGAGCAGAAGGGCACCGGCCGGTGGACCGTGCAGAGCGCGCTGGACCTCGGCATCCCGATCACCGGCATCGCCGAGGCCACCTTCGCCCGGTCGCTCTCCGGGCACGCCGACCAGCGCGCCGCCGCGCGCCGCGCCTTCCCCGACGCGGGCGAGAAGTGGCAGGTGAACGACCGGGACACCTTCGTCGAGGACGTCCGGCGGGCGCTGCTGGCCAGCAAGATCGTCGCGTACGCGCAGGGCTTCGACCACATCGGCGCGGGCAGCCGGGAGTACGACTGGGACATCGACCTGGGCGGCACCGCCACCATCTGGCGGGGCGGCTGCATCATCCGGGCCCGTTTCCTGGACCGGATCCGGGAGGCGTACGACACGGAGCGGGACCTCCCGACGCTGCTGGTCGCCCCCTGGTTCGCCGACCGGGTGGGCGCCGGGGTCCCGGCCTGGCGGCGGGTGGTGGCCGACGCGGCCCGGGCGGGCGTGCCCACGCCGGCCTTCTCGTCGTCGCTGGCGTACTTCGACGCGTTGCGCGCCGAGCGGCTGCCGGCCGCGCTGATCCAGGGGCTGCGGGACAACTTCGGCGCGCACACCTATCACCGGGTGGACCGGGACGGGTCGTTCCACACGCTCTGGGCGGGCGACCGCTCCGAAGTGGAGGCGTGAGCGCGCTCAGGCGAGCGTGGCGTGCATCTCCCAGACCAGGATCTCCGCCGGCTCGGCGGCGGTCACCCGTTGGCCCCCGGCCATGGTGATCCGGGCCGCGTCGCCCTCGGTGAGTTGTCCGGCTGCTTCCAGCGTCACGGCGCCGCTGGGCACGTAGAGGTGCAGGAAGGGCGCGTCGGGCAGGTTCACCGTGTCGCCGGGGCCGAGCCGGGCGGCGTGCAGGGTGGCGTACCGGTTGCGGATCCGGATGGCGGAGGCGCCGTCGTACCGGTCCATCCCGGAGGCGACCGGCACGAGGCCGCCCCGCAGCAGCTCGTCGCCGATTTCGACCTGCTCGTAGCCGGGGTCGATCCCCTCCTCGTCGGGGAGCACCCACATCTGCACGAAGTGGACCGGGTCGCGGTGCGGGGCGGTGCCGTCCAGCCGCCAGGAGTCGTTCTTCTCCGAGTGCAGGATGCCGGTGCCGGCGCTCATCCGCTGGGCCAGGCCGGGATAGATGACGCCGGAGTGGCCGGTGGAGTCCTGGTGGACCAGCGAGCCGCGCAGCACCCAGGTGACGATCTCCATGTCCTGGTGCGGGTGGGTCTCGAAGCCGCTGCCCGGGCGCACCACGTCGTCGTTGTTGACCAGCAGCAGCGCGTGGTGGGTGTTGGCCGGGTCGTAGTGCCGGGAGAACGAGAAGGAGTGCTTGGAGTCGAGCCAGGACAACCGGGTGAAGAAGCGGTCACCGGCCCGGCGGACGTCCACCGCCGGTGCGGGCGCCGTCGCCGTCACCAGGCACGCTGCCCGGTCTCGGCCGGCGCCCAGGTGAGTGCCGGTTCGCCGGTGCTCAGCTCGGCGATCTCCCCGGCGCGTACGGCGGGCGTGTGGCCCAGTTCGGCGCAGTGCTGCTCGGCGATCTCCGCGCAGATGTCGGCGACCTGCTCGCAGATCGGGCTGCCCAGGTCCGCCGCGTTCAACGCCATGATCATTTTGAACCGGAGATCGTGCATCCTCCACCCCCGTGGCGGGCGCGTCCCGGCGGCGCGCCCTGCGCCCGATCGTACGCGCGGGCGCCCCGCTCCCGGCCGGAAAGCCGGATGCGGGGCGCCCGCGACACGGCCCGCCCCGACGTCGCGGCGGGCCCTCGACGTCACCAGAACCGACGGCGCTTGGCCTTCTGCGGCCGCAGCATGTCCGCGCCCTTGACGAGCAGTCGGCTCACCCCGGTCGGGCCGCGACGGGCCTCCAGGGTGTGGCTGAGCCGGCGCGCGCCGGCCGCCGCCAGCGGCACGGCGACCGCCATGACCGCCCACTGGGCAATCCGCTTCTGAATCATGTGGGTTCACCTCCGCAATCTGCCTGCTGTCCGATTGATACCCACCGGGCGGCGTCGGTAAGCGTGACCTCAGGCGCCGGGAGCCACCGGATTGGGCAGCGCGCCGCCGAAGCGGCGGTCCCGCTGGGCGTAGAGCTCGCAGGCGTACCAGAGGTGCCGGCGGTCGAAATCCGGCCAGAGGGTGTCGAGGAAGACCAGCTCCGCATAGGCGCTCTGCCAGAGCAGGAAGTTGGAGGTGCGCTGCTCCCCGGAGGGGCGGAGGAAGAGGTCCACCTCGGGGACCTCCGGGTGGTAGAGGTATTTCCCGATGGTCTTCTCGGTGACCTTGCCCGGGTCGAGCCGGCCGGCGGCCGCGTCGCGGGCGATCGCGGCGGCGGCGTCGGCGATCTCCGCCTGACCGCCGTAGTTGACGCAGAACTGGAGGGTCAGCTTCGAGTTGCCCCGGGACATCTCCTCGGCGGTCTGCAACTCGGAGATGACGCTCTTCCAGAGCCGCCCGGCCCGGCCGGACCAGACGACGCGGACGCCCAGGTCGACGAGCTGGTCCCGGCGGCGCCGAATGACGTCGCGGTTGAAGCCCATGAGGAAGCGGACCTCGTCCGGCGAACGGCGCCAGTTCTCGGTGGAGAAGGCGTACGCCGACAGGTAGGGGACGCCCAGCTCGATCGCACCCTCGATGGTGTCGAACAGGCTGTGCTCGCCCTGCTCGTGACCCTTGGTCCGGGGCAGCCCGCGCTCCTTGGCCCAGCGGCCGTTGCCGTCCATCACCACGGCGACGTGCTTCGGCAGCGCCTCGGCCGGCAGCGCCGGCGGCCGGGCACCCGAGGGGTGCGGAGTCGGTGGCACCGGCTCGCGCCGGCCGGCCCTCATCGATCGGATCACTCGGTAATCTCCCTGTTCACACCAGCGGCGGCTGGTCCGGCGCCGGTGCGCGGCGGGACCACACCCGGCCCCGCGCCGCCGGGCGGCGGGACCGCGCCGGACGCCGGGGCACCCCGGTCGACCAGCGGCAGCGAGCGTAGCGCGCGTTCCAGATGCCACTGGAGGTGCGCCGCGACCAGGCCGCTGCACTCGCGGCGCACGCCGGTCTCGGTGGCGTCGGCGTACGCCCAGTCGCCGGTGGTCAGCGCGGACATCAGCGCGACGGTGGCCGGGGCGGGGTGGGCGGCGCCCGGGGGCCGGCAGTCCGGGCAGACCGCGCCCCCGGCCGGCACGGAGAACGCCCGGTGCCGCCCCGGGGTGCCGCAGACCGCGCACGCGGTCAGCGCCGGTGCCCAGCCGGCGAAGGCCATGCCGCGCAGCAGGTAGGCGTCGAGCACCAGCGTGGTGGCGTGCTCGCCGGTGGCCAGCGAGCGCAGCGCGCCGAGGGTGAGCTGGAACAGCCGCAGCGAGGGTTCCCGCTCGATCGGGGTGAGCCGCTCGGCGGTCTCGGCGATCGCGCTGGCCGCCGTGTAGCGGGGGTAGTCGCCGAGGAACCGCTTGCCGTAGAGGTCGATGCCCTCGGCCTGGCTGATGGTGTGCAGCGAGCTGCCGAGGTTGCCCTTGGGGTCGCCGGCGAGCTGGAGGTCGACGTGCCCGAACGGCTCCAGCCGGGCGCCGAACTTGCTGGTGGTCCGGCGTACGCCCCGGGCCACCGCGCGCAGCCGACCGTGCCGCCGGGTGAGCAGGGTGATGATCCGGTCGGACTCCCCCAGCTTCTGCGCGCGCAGCACCACCGCGTCGTCGCGGTAGAGCTGTCGGCGGTATCCGGCCATCGGCCCATTCTCCCTCGGGGTGCGATCTCAGGGTCTCCTCGGGGTGGATCGGCGGTCGTACCCGGATGCGCCGCCCGCACGGTCGGTCGTAGCGTCCTGGCCATGGCTCTGCACCGGACCGCCGTCGCCGCCGCCGCGGCCGCCTCCCTGATCGTCCTCGCCGGGTGTGACACCCTGTCGTTCCGCCGCCTCGACTACGACCAGACCGAGCAAGCGAAGATCGCCCGGATCACCGTGCCGGCCGGCGGCGCGGGTGACGTGACGATCCGGGCCACCGGTCCGGCCGACCAGGTCCGGATCAAGCGGGTCGTCCGCTACGAGGGCGGGGAGCCGAACACCCGCTACGAGATCAAGGGCGACGAACTGGTGCTGCCGAGCGACTGCGGCTCCCGGTGCACGGTCTCCTGGGAGGTGACCGCCCCGGAGGGGGTGACGGTGCGCGGCGAGGCCAGCTCCGGGAACGTCACGCTGCACCGGGTCGGCCCGGTGGACTTCACCCTGAACTCCGGCGACATCAACGTGACCGAGGCCCGTGGCGAGGTCCGCGCCTCGACCACCTCAGGGAACATCGAGGTGGTCGAGGCGACCGGCCCGGTCCGGCTGCGCGCCTCCTCCGGCGACATCAGCGCCCGGCGGCTCGCCGCCGGGGTGGACGCGGAGGCCACGTCGGGCAACCTCGTCGTCGAGCTGGACCAGCCGGCCGCGGCCCGGTTGCACGCGACCAGCGGTGACGTCGACCTGACCGTGCCCGAGGGCCGGTACCGGGTGCGGGCGGACGCCAAGTCCGGCGACACCGATCTCGCCGTGCCCAACGACCCGGGCTCGTCCCTGCTGCTCGACGTCTCCGCCACCAGCGGCAACGTGACGGTCCACCAGCGCTGAGGGCGGTCGCGGGTCAGCCCGGCGTGCGGCCCGCCCGCTCCGGTGCGCGGCGCTGGCCCGGCACCCGGGCGCCCGCGGCCGCCAGTTCGGCGGGCGCCGGGCTGGCCGGTGCGGCCGCCGCCCGCTCGGTCACGGTCCGCCGGGGGCGGCCGGGCACCAGTTCCGGGGTACGCCGGGCGGCCCGGTCCTCGACCCAGCCGACCAGCAGGGTGACCACGCCGACCAGCGCGAACACCAGCGCCACCCGGATCGCCAGCCCCAGTAGGTCCTGGTGCGACCAGCCGACCACGTCGACCAGCGGGGTGAGCGCCACCACGAACGGCATGTGCCAGAGGTAGACGGTCAGCGCGCGCCGGTTCAGCACGGTGACCACCGGGCCCAGCACCGGGGTGCGGTCGACCCAGGGCGCCCCGGCCGGCGCCCGGCCGATCGCCACCAGGATGAACGCCGCCGACCAGAGCGCGTTGCCCAGGTGGATGTCGTTCAGATCAAGGCCGCGCGGGCCGGGGTGGGTGAAAATCCAGCCCAGCCCGGCCGCGCCGAGGGCGAGCGCGAGCGGGACCAGCACCCGGTTGGCGGTGCGGCGCAGCAGGCCGTCGTGATGGGCGAAGCCGAGCAGCCAGGCCCCGAAGTACAGGCCGAACTCGCGCAGCACGGTCGGCGGGTTCGCCAGCACGCCGAACTCGATCGCCGCGAGCAGCGCGTACGGGGCCAGCAGGGTGGGCAGCGGGGCCCGGCGGAACAGCCGGAGGGCCACCGGCGAGGCCAGCACGAACCAGAGGTAGTCCCGCAGGTACCAGATCGGGCTCAACGCGAGGCCGCCCCAGTAGTTGGCCGGCGGGTCGCTGACCGGGAAGAGCCAGAGCAGCACCTTCGGGGTGAACGGCAGCCCGGTGAGCAGCATGGCCGGCACGAAGAGCGCGGCGAGCACCCAGAGCGACGGCAGCAGCCGGCGCAGCCGGCGCCCCACGGCCGGCACGCCGCTGCGGTCCAGCGACGCGGCCATCAGCGAGCCCGCGAGCGCGAACATCACCGACATGGCCGGGAAGATCAGGGTCAGCGTCGCCCATCCGGTGACGTGGTAGACGACGACTCGCACGATGGCCAGGGAGCGGAGCAGGTCGAGGTATCGGTTTCGCATCAGCTCGCGGGGGCGTCGGGGGCGGGAGGTAAGCCTCCCTACCCTCCGATCCACCTGGACGAAACGGTGCGCGGGCCGGGGTCAAAAGTGAAAAATTCCATAAAGCAGACCGATCCGGACCATCCCGGCAGCTGCCGCAACGCGAACCGCCGGCACCGAGCGATCGGGGCCGGCGGTTCAGGCGTACGGGGTCAGAAGCCGAGCTTGCGCAGCTGCTTCGGGTCGCGCTGCCAGTCCTTCGCGACCCGGACGTGCAGGTCCAGGTAGACCCGGGTGCCGAGCAGCTCCTCGATCTGCCGGCGGGCCGTGATGCCCACCTGCTTGAGCCGGCTGCCCCGGTGACCGATGACGATCGCCTTCTGGCTCGGTCGCTCCACGTACACGTCGGCGTAGATCTTCGTGACGTTGCCCTCGGGGATCATCTCCTCGACCACGACGGCGATGGAGTGCGGCAGCTCGTCCCGGACGCCCTCCAAGGCGGCCTCGCGGACCAGCTCGGCCACGAGCACCTGCTCCGGGTCGTCGGTGAGCATGTCGTCCGGGTAGAGCTGCGGCGACTCCGGCAGGTAGCCGGTCATCACGTCGACCAGCGTGTCCACCTGGTGGCCCGAGACGGCGCTCACCGGCACCACGTCGGCGAACTCGCCCATCTCGCTCACCGCGAGCAACTGCTCGGCCAGCCGCTTCTTGTCCACCAGGTCGGTCTTGGTGACCACGGCCAGCACGGTGGCCCGCAGGCTGGCCAGCTCGCCGGTGATGAACCGGTCGCCCCGCCCGATCGGCTCGTTCGCCGGGATGCAGAGGCCGATCACGTCGACCTCGCTCCAGGTCTCCCGGACCAGGTCGTTCAGCCGCTCGCCGAGCAGCGTGCGGGGGCGGTGCAGGCCCGGGGTGTCGACCAGCACGAGCTGGGACTCCGGCCGGTGCAGCACCGCCCGGATGATGTGCCGGGTGGTCTGCGGCTTGTTCGAGGTGATTGCGATCTTGGTGCCGACGATCGCGTTGGTCAGCGTCGACTTGCCCGCGTTCGGCCGCCCGACGAAGCAGGCGAACCCGGCCCGGTAGGGACGCTGCTCGACCTCACTCACTCGACCACCGTGCCGAGGACGGTGCCGTCCGGTGCGGCCACGTGGACCGGAGCGTCGGCGGAGAGGTCGCGGACCGCGGCGTGCCCCGCGCCGTCCAGCGTCGACGCCTCGGTCACCACCACGGCGGCCTCCAGCCGGCTCGCGCCCGCGGCCACCGCCGAGGCGACCGCGAGCTGGAGCGCGGTCAGGGTCAGCGACGGCAGCGCCACGCTGGCCGCCGCGTACGTCCGGCCGTCCTGGTCGCGGACCGCCGCGCCCTCCACGGCGCCGACCCGGCCCCGTGCCCCCCGGGCCAGGACGACCAGCTTGCCGTCCTCGGCGCTCAGCTCGGCCGGATCGGACGGGGTGGGCCGGGCGGCCGGCACGGCGGGTGACTCAGGCATCGGCGGGTTGCCTCTCCTCGGAACGGTTCTGGTTGCCACGGGGATCGGCCTGCTCGCCGCGCCCCGCGCTGTCCGGCGCGTCGCCCGGCTCGACCCGGCTGACCAGCACGGTGTCGATCCGGTTGCGCCGGCCGGTGGTGCCCTCGGCGATCAGCCGCAGGCCGGCCACCTCGGCCCCGGAGCCGGGGATCGGCACCCGGCCGAGCGCCTGGGCGAGCAGGCCACCGACCGTCTCCACCTCGTCGGTGGGCAGTTCGGTGTCGAACAGCTCGCCCAGATTCTCCACCGGCAGCCGGGCGGTCACCCGCACGGCCCCGTCCGCCAGGCGTTCGACCGGCGGGCGTTCGACATCGTACTCGTCGGTGATCTCGCCGACGATCTCCTCGAGGATGTCCTCGATGGTGACCAGGCCGCCGGTGCCGCCGTACTCGTCCACGACGATGACGAGGTGGTTGCGCGCCGCCTGCATCTCCGAGAGCAGGTCGTCGACCGGCTTGGACTCGGGCACGAAGGTCGCCGGGCGCATCAGCTCGGCCACCGGCATCTGCCTGGCCTCCGGGGCGCCCTGGATCCGCCGGATCAGGTCCTTGAGGTACAGCACGCCGAGCACGTCGTCGACGTTCTCGCCGATCACCGGGATCCGGGAGAAGCCGGAGCGCAGGAAGAGCGCCAGCGCCTGCGCGAGAGTCTTGCGCTCCTCTATCCACACCATCTCGGTCCGGGGCACCATCACCTCGCGGGCGATGGTGTCGCCGAGCGCGAAGACCGAGTGGATCATCTGCCGCTCGCCGTGCTCGACCACGCCGCGCTGCTCGGCCAGGTCGACCAGCTCGCGCAACTCGACCTGGGTGGCGAACGGCCCCTCGCGGAAGCCGCGCCCCGGGGTGACCGCGTTGCCGATCAGGATCAGCAGCGAGGCCAGCGGGTTGAGCGCCCGGCCCAGCCAGCGCACCAGCGGCGCGACCGCGCGGCCCACGGCGTAGGCGTGCTGCCGGCCGAGGGTGCGCGGCGCGACGCCGACCACCACGAAGCTGACCACGGCCATCGCCCCGGCGGTGACCAGGGCGGCCCGCCAGCCGGCGCCGAACGTGTCCACCGCCACCAGCGCGACCAGCGTGGTGGCGGTCAGCTCGGCCAGCAGCCGGAGCAGGAGCAGCAGGTTGAGGTGGCGGACCACGTCGCCGGCGACCGCCTGGAGGGTGCGCGCGCCGCGCGCGCCGTCCCGGGCCAGCTCGGCGGCCCGGGCCGGCGAGACGGCGGCCAGCGCGGCCTCGGTCATCGCGATCAGGCCGGCGAGCACCACCAGCCCCGCCGCGACGGCAAGGAGGGGGAGATCGGGCAGGCCGGCGGGCGCGCCGCCGGCCGCCAGGGTGGTGATCACTGCGATCGGGTCGACCGCCAGCTGGCCAGCAGTCGGGCCTGGAGACCGAACATCTCCCGCTCCTCCTCCGGCTCGGCGTGGTCGTAGCCGAGCAGGTGCAGCACGCCGTGCACGGTGAGCAGGTGCAGCTCGTCGGCGGTGGTGTGCCCGGCGGTGGCCGCCTGCTTGGCCGCCACCTCCGGGCAGAGCACGATGTCGCCGAGCAGGGCCGGCTCACCGCCGGCCGGTGCGCTCTCCCCCGGACCGTGGTCGACGCTGCCCTCGTCCATGGGGAAGGCGAGCACGTCGGTCGGGCCGTCACCGCCCATCCAGCGGTGGTTCAGCTCCGACATGTATTCGATGTCGACCAGCAGCACGGAGAGCTCGGCGAGGGGGTTGACCCCCATCTCGTCGAGGGCGTGCCGGGCGACGGCGAGCACGGCGTCGGTGTCGACGTCGGCGCCGGACTCGTTGGCGATCTCGATGGACAACTGTCTTCCTCTGTCGGATTAGCGGCGTCGGCCGGCCCGGCCGCCCTGGGCGGTCCGCCCGGGCACGGCGTGCACGTTCTGCGCCTGCTGGTTCTCCCGCTCGGCGTCCCAGCGGGCGTACGCGTCGACGATCTCGCCCACCAGCTTGTGGCGCACCACGTCGGAGCTGGAGAGCTGGGCGAAGTGCACGTCCTCGACGTTGCCCAGGATCTCCCGGACCACCCGCAGGCCGCTCGTCGTCCCGCCGGGAAGGTCCACCTGGGTGACGTCACCGGTGACCACGATCTTGGAGTTGAAGCCGAGTCGGGTGAGGAACATCTTCATCTGCTCGGGCGTGGTGTTCTGCGCCTCGTCGAGGATGATGAACGCGTCGTTGAGGGTGCGACCCCGCATGTACGCCAGCGGTGCCACCTCGATGGTGCCGGCGGCCATCAGCTTCGGGATCGACTCCGGGTCGAGCATGTCGTGCAGCGCGTCGTAGAGCGGACGCAGGTAGGGGTCGATCTTCTCGTTCAGGGTGCCGGGCAGGAAGCCCAACCGCTCCCCCGCCTCGACCGCCGGCCGGGTCAGGATGATCCGGTTGACCTGCTTGGCCTGGAGCGCCTGCACGGCCTTCGCCATGGCCAGGTAGGTCTTGCCCGTGCCGGCCGGGCCGATGCCGAAGACGATGGTGTGCGCGTCGATGGCGTCGACGTAGCGCTTCTGGCCCAGGGTCTTGGGACGGATGGTGCGACCGCGCCGGGAGAGGATGTTGAGCGTCAGGACCTCGGCGGGCCGCTCGGCGCCGCCCTGCTCGAGCATGCCGACGGTACGCCGGACTGCGTCAGTGGTCAGGGTCTCGCCTTTCTCGATCAGTTCGAGCAGCTCACTGAAGAGACGCTCGGCGAGGGCGTTGTCGGCGGGCGCGCCGGTGATGGTGATCTCGTTGCCCCGCACGTGGACGTCACTGTTGACCGAGCGTTCGACGAGCCGCAGGATCTCGTCGCCCGCGCCGAGCAGGTTCACCATGATCTTCTGGTCGGGGACCGTGATCCTGGTCTGCACCCGGGGCGGGCCGGGAGGTGGGGTGCCGGTCATAGATCGGGCCGTCAGGCCCTACGCCACCTGCTCTCGAACTCGGCGCCGGGCCCTGCTGGCGCGGCGGTCGTGACTCCTATCGTATCGGGTCAACACCCGCGGCACCGTGCCCATTTCCGCCGCCAGGAGATCAGCTGCCGGCGCGGAAGTCGTACCCCTCGAACGTCTCCTGGTGGCGGGTGAAACGGTAGGTGGCCCAGTGCATCCGCACCACCGCGCCGCGCTCGTCCCGGGTCAGCCGGAGCAGCTCGCCCACCTCCCGGCCGGCGACCGTGCGGAACACGTCCGTTCGGTCCGGCACCGGGGCGAACACCGAGGGCGGCTTGCCGGCCGGGTCGTCCGCGCCCCGGGCCCGCAACGCCCCGTCGTGCCAGGAGAAGACGTACTCGAAGCCCTCGCCCCACCAGCGGCCGAGCAGGCCGCGCAGGGGCTCCGGGGCGGGCGCGCCGGGCCGCCACGGCTCGACGTCGGCCGGGTCGTGCTCGGCGGCGGCGGCGAGCAACCGGTGCGGCAGCTCGAAGACCTCCACACCCGTGCCGGAGGAACCGAGCACCGCGCAGCCCATCGCGCCGGCGGTGCCGTCCCCGCCGCGCCGGCCGTAGACGGCGGCCAGGAAACCGGGCATGGCCCCGTCGTGCCCCACGTGCATCACCCGCCCCGGCTGCGGCACCAGGATCAGGCCGAGGCCGAAGCCGCCCGCCCAGAGCGTCTCGTCGGTGGTGGTCAGCGGCCAGCGCATCTCGTCGAGGGTGGCCGGCGCGAGCACCGCGCCGGCCGGGTCCAGCGCGGCCGGGTCGGCCAGGAAGGCCGCCCAGCGCGCCATGTCCGGCGCCGTGCTCCAGAGCTGCGCGGCGGGGGCCACCGCGCCGAAGTCGGTCGGCGGCTCCGGACGGGCCTCGTCGGAGTACGCGTCGACCAGGAACCCGGTCGCCGCCCGGTCACCCGGCGCGGCGCCGGTGCCGGTCAGCCCGAGCGGCGCGAGCACCCGCTCGGCCAGCACCTCGGCCCAGGTGCCGCCGCGCAGCCGGGCGACCAGCTCGCCGAGCAGGGCCATGCCGAGGTTGGAGTAGTGATAGCGCCGACCGGTGGGCAGCACCCGCTCCACCCGGGCCAGGTCGGCGAGCAGCTCGCTGACGTCGGGCGCGCGCAGGCTGTCCCAGACGTCGCCGTGCGGCTCGCGCTGCAGGCCCGCGGTGTGCGACAGCAGCCGGCGTACGGTCAGCTCGCCGTGCGCCGGCAGGTCGAGGTGCCGCCCGATCGGGTCGTCCAGGTCGAGCAGCCCCTCGTCACGGCACTGCATGACCAGCACCGCCGTGAAGGTCTTGGTGACCGAGCCGATCCGGAAGACCGACTCCGGCCCGAGCGGGGTGTCGTTGCCGGTCCCGCCGACCGCGCAGGTCCAGAGCGGCCGGTCGGCCCGGTGCAGGGCGGCCGAGACGGCTGGGATCCGCCCGTGGGCCTGCGCCTGCCGCACCATCCGGCCGAGCCGGTCATGCACCGTGATCATGAGGGCAGTCTAGGCAGCGCGTCAGCGGCAGAGCATCGGGCCGAGCGGCGCGCCGCCCAGCAGGTGCGCGTGCACGTGGAAGACCTCCTGGCCGCCGTACGGGCCGGTGTTGAACATGAGCCGGAAGCCGTCGACCGTCAGCCCCTCCTCCTCGGCCACCACGGCGGCGGTGCCCAGCAGCTCACCGGCCAGCCCCGGGTCGCCCTGGGCCAGGGTGGCCACGTCCGCGTAGTGCTCCTTCGTGATCACCAGCACGTGGGTGGGGGCCTTCGGGTCGATGTCCCGGAAGGCCAGGGTGGTGGCGGTCTCGCGGACGATGGTGGCCGGGATCTCCCCGGCGACGATCCGGCAGAACAGGCAGTCGGTTCCCATCGGGGCAGTGTAAGGAAGGGCCCCCGGTCAACGCCTGCCCCACAGGAAGGGCCCCTTCCTGTGCGCGGGGATCGGTGCGGCAGGATGGCCGGCATGGCGGGACGGGCGGTACTGGTGACGGGGGCCTCGCGCGGCATCGGCCGCGCGGTGGCGCGGGCGTTCGCGGAGGGCGGGGACCGGTTGGCCATCCACCACCGGGACTCCGCGGAACTGGCCGAGGCGCTGCGGGCGGAGCTGCCCGGCGACGGGCACGTGGTGGTGCGCGCCGACCTGGCCGACCCGGACGCCGTACGGGCCATGGTGGACGAGGCGGCGCAGCGCCTGGGCGGCCTCGACGTCCTGGTCAACAACGCCGGCGTCTACGGCCCGCGGGACCTGCCCCACCCGGTCTTCGGCAACAGCTACGCGCAGTGGCAGGAGCAGTGGCGGCTGGTCCTGGAGACCAACCTGACCGGCGCCGCGAACGCCACCTGGTGCGCCGCCCAGCACATGCGCGAGCGGGGCGGCCGGATCGTGAACGTGTCCTCCCGGGGCGCCTTCCGGGGTGAGCCGGAGCAGCCCGCGTACGGGGCGAGCAAGGCGGGGCTGAACGCGCTCGGTCAGTCGTTGGCGCTGGCCCTGGCCCCGTACGGCATCGCGGTGGCGACGGTCGCGCCGGGCTTCGTGGCGACCGACATGACCACCACCCACCTCAGCGGCGAGCGCGGCGCGGCCATTCGCGCCCAGTCCCCGTTCAACCGGGTGGCCCGCCCCGAGGAGATCGCGGCGGCGGTGCACTGGCTGGCCAGCCCCGAGGCCGAGTGGGCCTCCGGCACCATCGTCGACCTCAACGGCGCCTCCTACCTGCGCACCTGACGCCCCCCACCCACCGAGCCGCGAATCACCAGCGGTGGAGGCGGGTGGACAGGACGGTCAGGGCTGCCACGCCGGCCGTCGACGTGCGAAGGACGGTCGGGCCCAGGCGGACCGGGCGGGCGCCGGCCTCGGTGAAGGCGGTCAGCTCGGTGGGGGCGATGCCGCCCTCGGGGCCGACCACCAGGACGATCTCGCCGGTGTCGGGCAGGTCGGCGGTGGTCAGCCGCTCGTCGGCCTCCTCGTGCAGGACGAACGCGGCGGCCGCGCCGGCGATCCGCCGGGCCACCGTGGTGGTGGACTCGTCGGGCGTGCCGGCCACCACCGGCAGCCACGGGCGGCGGGCCTGCTTCGCCGCCTCCCGGGCGGTGGCCGCCCACTTCTCCCGGGCGCGTACGCCCCGGTTCCCGCGCCACTGGGTCACCGAGCGGGACGCCGCCCAGGGAACGATCTCGTCCACGCCGACCTCGGTCATCGCCTGCGCGGCCAGCTCGCCCCGGTCACCCTTGGCGATGCCCTGCACCACGACCAGCCGGGGGACGGACGCGTCGGCGTACCCCCGGGAGGTGACCCGGAGGTCGAGGGTGCCCCGGCCGACGGCGGTGACCACCGCGTCGGCCGTGCCGCCCCGCCCGTCGGCGAGCAGCAGTTCCTCGCCGACGCGCAGCCGCTGCACGGTGGCCGCGTGGTGCCCCTCCGGGCCGTCCAGCGTCAGCGTGTCACCGGTGGGCAGCGCCTCGACCAGGAACAGCGGCGCCGACACCTCAGGCGTGCCCGTTGAAGGCGTCGCGCATCCGGGAGAAGAAGCCGCCCTGCTTGGTCAGCTCGGCGACCTCCTCGCCGCGGGTCTTGGCGAAGTCGCGGAGCATCCGCTCCTGGTCGGCGTCGAGCTTGGTCGGGGTACGCACGTCGAGGTGGACGTAGAGGTCGCCCCGGCCGGTGCCGCGCAGGTGCGGCACGCCCCGGGCGCGCAGCCGCAGCGTGCTGCCCGGCTGGGTGCCCGGCTTGACGTCGAGCGTCTCCTCGCTGTCGAGGGTCTTGATGGTCAGCCGGGTGCCGAGCGCGGCGGCCGTCATCGGCACGGTGACCCGGCAGTGCAGGTCGTCGCCCTTGCGGGAGTAGACGTCGTGCGGCCGCTCGTGGATCTCCACGTAGAGGTCGCCGGCGGTGCCACCGCCCGGACCGACCTCGCCCTGCTGGGCCAGCCGGATCCGCATGCCGTCCTCGACGCCCGCCGGGATCTTGACGGTGAGCGAACGCCGGGTGCGCACCCGGCCGTCGCCCGCGCAGGTCGGGCAGGGGTGCGGGATGGTGGTGCCGTAGCCCTGGCAGACCGTGCACGGCCGGGCGGAGACCACCTGGCCGAGGAAGGTCCGCTGCACCGACTGCACCTCGCCCCGGCCGCCGCACGCCTCGCAGGTGGCCAGGTGGGTGCCGGCCGCGGTGCCCGCACCGGAGCAGGTGGTGCAGAGCACGGCGGTGTCGACGGTGATCGGCGCCTCGACGCCGAACGCCGTCTCGTTCAGGTCCAGCTCCAGCCGCAGGATTGCGTCGGCGCCCGGCCGGGTACGCGGCCGCGGGCCCCGGCTGCCGCCCGCGGCGCCGCCGAAGAAGGCGTCCATGATGTCCTGGAAGCCGACGAACGGGCCGGCGCCGCCCGGACCACCCGGACCCGCGCCCCCGCCGCCCGGGGCGAGCGGGTCACCGCCGAGGTCGACGATCTGCCGTTTCCGATCGTCCGAGAGGACCTCGTACGCGGCGTTGATGTCCTTGAACTTCTCCTGTGCCTCCGGGTCCGGATTGACGTCCGGGTGGAACTGCCGCGCCAGCTTGCGGTAGGCGCGCTTGATCTCGTCGTCGGAGGCGTCCCGGCTCACGCCGAGAATGCCGTAGTAGTCCCTGGCCACTGCGTTCGATGTCCTCATGTTCGTCTCGCGTTGCGCCGGTCGTCGGCCGGAGCCGGCCGTCGGCCCTGACTGGTCAGTTCTGGGCCAGCAGTTCGCCCACGTAGCGTGCCACGGCCCTCACCGTGGCGATGGTGCCGGGGTAGTCCATCCGGGTCGGGCCGAGCACGCCGAGACCGCCCACGATCGTGCTGCCTGGGCCGTACCCGGTGCTGACCACCGAGGCGGCGCGCAGGTTGTCGATCTCGTTCTCGTCGCCGATGAGCACCCGGGTGGTGCTCGGCTCGGCCTCCCCGATCAGCTTGAGCAGCACGACCTCCTCCTCGAGCGCCTCGAGGATCGGTCGCAGCGAACCCTGGAAGTCGAGCAGGCCGCCCCGGGTCAGGTTGGCCGTGCCGGCCAGCGCGAGGCGCTCCTCGTGCCGTTCGACCAGGGTCTCCAGCAGCACGCTGGAGAGCGTGGCCATGGCCGGGCGCAGCTGCGGGGTGGACTCGTCGACCAGGGCCTGCACCAGCGGCGGGGTGTCGGAGAGCCGACTGCCGACCAGCTTCTCGTTGACCAGCCGGCGCAGGTCGGTCACCTCGTCGGCGGCGACCGGCCCGGGCAGCTCGACCAGCCGCTGCTCGACCCGGCCGGTGTCGGCGATCATGACGACCATCAGCCGGGTGGTGGAGATCGGCACCAGCTCCAGGTGGCGCACCTTGGAGCGGGCCAGGCTCGGGTACTGCACCACGGCGACCTGCCGGGTGAGCTGGGCCAGCAGCCGGACGGTGCGGTGCACCACGTCGTCCAGGTCGACCGCGCCGACCAGGAAGCGCTCGATCGCCCGGCGCTCGGCCGGGCTGAGCGGCTTGACCCGGGAGAGCCGGTCGACGAAGAGCCGGTAGCCGCGGTCGGTGGGCACCCGGCCGGCGCTGGTGTGCGGCTGCCGGATGTAGCCCTCCTCCTCCAGCACCGCCATGTCGTTGCGGACGGTCGCCGGGGAGACGCCGAGCTGGTGGCGCTCGACCAGGGCCTTGCTGCCGACCGGCTCCTGCGTGGCGACGTAGTCCTCGACGATCGCGCGCAGCACGGCGAGCTTGCGGTCGTCGAGACCCATCTCCCCCACCTCCTGACGCACCTCGTCCGCCCCGGCGCGCGGCGTCCGCCGGGCGTCTGGCACTCGACTGTAGCGAGTGCCAGTCTACGTCGGTCGACCCGCCGACGCGATGATCAGCGACGCACCTCGGGTGCGGCCCGCCGCACATCCGACCCACCAGGGCCGAACAGCCGGACATCCCGGTCGATCTCGCTCTGGTGCGCCCTTGCCCCCGGGACCTACCGTGACGTCCATGACTGAACCGCCTCGCCCTCCCGGAGCGGGGGACTCCGGCGCACCGCCGCCGGAGCCGACCCCGCCGTCGGCACCGTACGGCTCGCCGTCGGCCGGCGAACCACCCACCGCACCACTGTCCGGGGCGCCCGCAGGGGGCGGCTATCCCCCGCCCGGTGGCTATCCCCCGCCTCCCGGCGGCCAGCCGCCGTCGGGCGGCTACCCACCCCCGGGCGGCTATCCCCCGCCGGGCGGCTACCCCCCGCCGGGCGGCGGCTACCCGGGCGGCGGCGCGTACGGGCCGCCCACGGGCTACGCCAACAACGATGAGAAGACCTGGGCCCTGGTCGCGCACTTCGGCGGCGCCCTCGGCGTCATCGTCGGCGGTGGCCTGCTCGGCTGGGTCGCCCCGCTCATCTCCCTGATGACCCGGGGGCAGCAGTCGCCGACCGTCCGGGCCCACGCCGTCGCGGCGTTGAACTTCCAGATCACCTGGGCGATCGCCGGCCTGCTGGGCTGGGTGCTCACCCTGGTCACCTGCGGGATCCTGTTCTTCGTCCCGATGCTGGTCTGGCTCGTGCCGCTGATCTTCGGGATCATCGGCGGGGTCAAGGCCAACGACGGGATGCTCTACCGCTACCCGATGAGCTACAGCTTTACCAAGTGACCCGGCCGGTCGGCCGATCTCTCGGCCGACCGGCACCGGTCAGGGCAGCAGGTCGCGGACGACCGCGTCGGCGAGCAGCCGGCCGCGCAGGGTGAGCACCGCCCGCCCGGCGGCGTACGCGTCGGCGTCCAGCAGGCCGTCGGCCCGGGCCCGCTCGGCGCCCGCCCGGCCGGCCTCGTCGAGCCCGGACAGGGGCAGGCCGTCGGCGAGCCGCAGCCGCAGCATCACGTCCTCCATGTGCGCCTCGTCCGGCGTGAGCAGCTCCCGGGCCAGGCCGGGCGACTCCCCGGCGGCCAGCCGCTGGGCGTACGCGGTCGGGTGCTTGACGTTCCACCAGCGCACCCCGCCGACGTGGCTGTGCGCACCGGGGCCCAGCCCCCACCAGTCGGCGCCGGTCCAGTAGAGCAGGTTGTGCCGGCACCGGGCCGCCTCGGAGCGGGCCCAGTTGGAGACCTCGTACCAGGAGAAGCCGGCCGCGGCGAGGGCCGCCTCGGCCGCCAGGTAGCGGTCCGCCGCCACGTCGTCGCTGGGGTAGGGCAGCTCGCCGCGGCGCATCCGGGCGGCCAGCCGGGTGCCGTCCTCCACGATCAGGGCGTACGCGCTGACGTGGTCCACCCCCGCGGCGACCACCTGGTCCAGCGAGGCGGCGAAGTCCTCGGCGGACTCCCCCGGCGTGCCGTAGATCAGGTCCAGGTTCACGTGGTCGAACCCGGCGTCCCGCGCCTCCAGCGCGGCGGCGGTGGCCCGGCCGGCGCTGTGCTGCCGGTCGAGGATCGCCAGCACCCCGGGCGCCGCGGACTGCATGCCCAGCGAGATCCGCGTGTAGCCGGCGGCCCGCAGCGTCTTGAGCGACTCCGGGGTGACCGTC
This sequence comes from Micromonospora sp. NPDC005299, assembly GCF_042872345.1. Lineage (NCBI taxonomy): Bacteria > Bacillati > Actinomycetota > Actinomycetes > Micromonosporales > Micromonosporaceae > Micromonospora > Micromonospora sp. NPDC005299. Next base: position 69,277 of record NZ_JBIAKG010000008.1, on the reverse strand, counting down.
TCGGGGTTGGCCTCGGTGGTCACCTCGGCGTCGGCGGCCAGCCCCCAGGTGCGGTCGATGCCGTCGAGGATCCGGGCCAGGTCGTCGGCGGGAAGGAGGGTGGGCGTGCCGCCGCCGACGAAGACGGTGTCCACCCGCGGCGGCGGGGTGTCGCCCAGCACCCGGCCGGCGAGGGCCAGCTCGGCCAGCACGGTGTCGGCGTACGTCTCCCGGCTGCCCCCGCCGCCCAGCTCGGCGGCCGTGTAGGTGTTGAAGTCGCAGTAGCCGCAGCGGCTGGCGCAGAACGGGACGTGCACGTACACGCCGAAGCCGCGCGCGCCGACGGCGCGGCGGGCGGCAGGGGGCAGCGCCCCGTCGCGCGGGACGGGTTCGCCTTCTGGAAGGACGCCGGGCATGGCCACTAGTGTGCCCGGCATGACCTCTCCGGACGCTCTCGTGCGGGTCGCCACGGCCCGTGGGGTGACCACCCTCACCCTGGACAGCCCGCACAACCGCAACGCCCTCTCCACCCCGCTGATGACCGAGCTGCTGGCCGGGCTGGCCGCGGCGGGCGCCGACGACGCGGTCCGGGCCATCGTGCTGGACCACACCGGCCCGGTGTTCTGCTCCGGGGCCGACCTGAAGGAGACCGCCGCCGCGTACGCCAGCGGGTCGGTGCCGGCCGGGATGCTGGGCGACGTGCTGATCGCGGTCCGGGAGTGCCCGAAGCCGGTGCTGGCGAAGGTGGCCGGGCCGGCGCGGGCCGGCGGGCTGGGCCTGATCGCCGCCGCGGACCTGGCGGTCTGCGCCGAGGAGGCCAGGTTCGCCTTCACCGAGGTCCGGATCGGGGTGATCCCGGCGGTGATCTCGGCGGCCGTGCTGCCGCGGCTGCACCCCCGGGCCGCGGCCGAGCTGTATCTGACCGGCGACACCTTCGACGGCCGGCGGGCCGCCGAGATCGGCCTGGTCACCGCCGCCGTGCCGGCGGACGCGCTGGACGCCGCGGTGGAGCGCTACCGCGCGTCGCTGGTGAAGGGCGCGCCGAAGGCCCTCGCCGGCACCAAGGAGCTGCTGCGCCGCCCGGCCGCCACCGACCTGCGGGCCGAGATCACCGAGTTGGCCGCGCTTTCCACCGGGTTCTTCCTGTCCGAGGAGGGCCGGGAGGGCGTCCTCGCGTTCCGGGAGAAGCGGCCCGCGGCCTGGGTGCCCGCCGGAGACTGAGGCCGGGCCCCCGGAACGCGGTGCGTGCCGGGGCGGTGACGCAGCGGGAGGCGTCCGGTCGGCCGACCCGGAGACGGAAGTGGGCGACGTACGCTTGGCGGGCTGTCGGGACTGGGGGTGCGGGTGCGAACGCGAGCGGCGATCGTGGCATCGGGTGTGGTGGTGTCGGTGCTGGCCCTGCTCGGCGTGTGGTTCGTCGCGAAGCAGTTCGGGCATCACCTGCGGCTCCCGTCGGCCAGCCGGACCTGCACCGTGCGGGCCGACGGTGAGGTCGTGCTCAGCGCCGACCAGATGGCCAACGCGGCCACCATCGCGGCGATCGGCGTGCAGCGGAAGATGCCCGAGCGGGCCGTGGTGGTGGCGCTGGCGACGGCGTACCAGGAGTCGCACCTGCGCAACATCGCGCACGGCGACCGGGACTCGCTCGGCCTGTTCCAGCAGCGCCCGAGCCAGGGCTGGGGCACCCCCGAGGAGATCCGCGACCCGCGCTACGCGGCGAAAAAGTTCTACGCCGCGCTGAAGAAGGTCAAGGGCTGGGAGAAGCTGCGGGTCACCGAGGCCGCGCAGCGGGTGCAGCGGTCGGCCTACCCCGAGGCGTACGAGAAGTGGGCGGACGAGTCGCAGGTGCTCACCCGCGCCCTGCTGGGGAACGCGACCGGGGCGGTGGCCTGCACGGTCGGCCCGACGCCGACGATGCGCGGCCCGGCCGCCGCCACCGCCGTGATGCAGAGCCTGGCCCTGGACTGGGGCCTGCCCGAGCTGACCTCGGCCACCGACCTGACCGGGCTGACCGTGCCCGCCGCCGACAGCCGCAACGGCTGGCGGTACGCCCACTGGCTCGTCTCGCACGCCGACGACCACGGGGTGAAGCGGGTCCGCTTCGGCGGCCTGGAGTGGACGGCCGAGCAGGGCACCTGGGCCAAGGTGCAGGGCGACCCGGCGACCCAGGTGCTGGCCGAGGTCTTCGCCGCGGCCTGACCCGACCCCGCCCCGGCCGGCCCCTGCGGTCAGCCGGCGGCGGCCCCGAGGCGGCGGCGGACCTTGGCCCGCACCGACTCTGGCAGCTCCGGCACGTCGAGCAGGCGCGGCAGCAGCTCCGGCTCCAGGGTGGTCGCCCGGAACACCTCGCCGATCGTCACCCCGTGCGCCGGCCGGTCGACCACCTCGACGGGATCGCCGGCGCCCACCTCGCCCTCGCGCAGCACCCGCAGGTACGCACCGGGCGCGCCCCGTACGGTGAACCGCTTGATCAGGTCGGGCATGCCCCAGAAGCCGGCGAAGGTGGCGCACGGGGTGCGCGGCTTGGTCACCTGCAGCAGGGCGGAGCCGACCGCCCAACGCTCGCCGATCACCGCCCCGGTGACGTCCACCGCCCAGGTGGTGAAGTTCTCGCCGAAGGCGCCCGGCCGCAGCGCCCGGCCCAGCTCGCCGGCCCACCAGCCGGCGTCCTCCTCGGCGTAGGCGTAGACCGCCTGGTCGGGGCCGCCGTGGTGGGCCCGCTCGCCGATGAAGTCGCCGGCGACGCCGGCGAAGCGGATCTCCACCCGACCGTCGACCGGCCGCTTGTCGATGCCGCTGCGACCGCTCGGGTCGCCCGCCCACTCCGCCTCGGTCACCACGCCGAGGTTCACCGCCGCCAGCCTGCCCGTCATGGCGGTCAGCCTAGGGGCCGCAACCGGGTGCGGGAAAACAGGTTCCTCCCCGGCGGACCGCTCAGCCCTTGACCGCCCCGGCGACCAGGCCGGAGACCATCCGGCGCTGGACCAGCAGGAAGAAGACGATCACCGGCAGGGTGAACAGCGTCGAGGCCGCCATCACCGAACCCCAGGCGGTGTCGTCCCGCCCGAAGAAGAACGTCATGGCCACCGGCAGCGTGTACTTGTTCTGGTCGTTGACGAAGGTCAACGCGAAGATCAGCTCGTTCCAGGCGGTGATGAAGGAGAAGATGCTGGTCGCCACCAGCCCGGGGGCGACCAGCGGGAAGAGCACCTTACGGAAGGTCTGGGCCCGGCTGGCCCCGTCGATCGCCGCCGCCTCCTCCAGCTCCTTGGGCACCGCGGCGACGAAGCCGCGCAGCATCCAGACCGCGAACGGCAGCGAGAAGCCGAGGTAGGTCAGGATCAGGCTGGGCAGGGTGTTGTAGAGCCCGAGCCGCTGGATCATCAGGAACAGCGGGATGACCAGCGCCTCCAGCGGGATCATCTGCACCACCAGCAGCAGGATCAGGAAGGTGGTGCGCAGTTTGAACCGGAACCGGGCCACCGCGGTCGCGGCGAGCAGCGCGACCAGCCCGCTCAGCACCACGGTGGCCACCGCGACCAGCGCGCTGTTGAGGAAGAAGTCCGTGAAGGTCACGCCCGGGATGAGGTTGCCGGTGAGGATCTCCCGGTAGTGCTCCAGGGTCGGCTCCGCCGGCACCGGGCGGGGCGTGGCCGAGAAGATCTCCTTGTTGGGCTTCAGCGAGGTGGCGACCATCCAGTAGACCGGGAAGGCCGCGAAGAGCGCGACCAGCAGTCCGGCGCCGTTGAGGGCGATCTTCTTCACGACCCGTCCTCCTGCCGGAGCACCATACGGACGTACACGCCGGTCACCACCAGCAGGATCAGGGTCAGGATGACGGCGATCGCCGAGCCCAGGCCGTACTTGGGCGGCGGCGAGAACGCCTCCGCGTACGAGTAGATCGACAGCATGAACGTCGACCGGTCCTGGGTGCCGCCGGCCAGCACGAACTGCTGGGTGAAGACCTTGAAGTCCCAGATCGTGGAGAGCACCACGAGGATGCCGAAGACCGGCCGCAGCATCGGGAAGGTGACCGACCAGAAGACCCGCCACGGGCCGGCCCCGTCCACCCGGGCGGCCTCCTGGAGCTCGCTCGGCACGCTCTTCAGCCCGGCCAGCACGCTGACGGCGATGAACGGGAACGAGTGCCAGACCACCACGAGGGTCAGGATGCCGAAGAAGAGCAGCGGGTCGTTGAACCAGCCGTAGCCGGTCCAGTCGCTGCGTCCGAACAGGGCCGTGGAGAGCCCGTCCGGGAGCTTGTTGAACAGCCAGGTCACCAGGCCGCTGGTGTCGTCGAAGATCCACTTCCAGACGATCGTGCCGGTCAGCGCCGGGGTGGCCCAGGCCAGCATGACGCAGCTCGCCACGAAGGTGGCCATCTTCCTGCCGAGCCGGTTGAGCAGCAGCCCGACCAGGGTGCCGAGGATCATGGTGAGCACCACGTTGGCCACGGCGAAGAGCACGGTGTTGCGCAGCACCGTACGGAAGAAGGGGTCGCCGAGGATCTGCGCGTAGTTGGCCAGGCCCACCCACGGCCACTCGCGGTCGCCCCGCAGTTGCCGGACGCTGTCCAGCTTGTAGAAGGACATCATCACGACCTGGCCGAGCGGCCAGAGCAGCAGCACCGCGATGATCGCCAGGCAGGGCAGGAGCAACAGGTACGGGAGGCGGTCCACGCGACGGCGCCGCCGCGCGGGGGTCTCCCGCGCGGCGGCTTCGCCGGTGGCCTCGGTCAGCGTGGTCACTTGGCGTTGAGGATGCTTTCCATCTCGGTGGCCGCGTCGGCGGTGGCCTTCTCGACCGTCTTCTGGCCCTTGATGACCGAGCTGTTCATGGCCTGGGTCACCGTCTTGGTCCGGCTCACCTCCACCCACTTCGGGGTGAGCGGGGTCAGCTTGGTGTTCTGCATGGCGGTGGCGAACGCCGCCATCACCTTGTCGTTGGCGTAGGTGCCGCCGCTGACCAGGTCCTTGTAGACCGGGAAGAAGCCGAGGCTGCTGGCGAACTCCTGGTCCTTCTGCTTGCTGAGCAGCACGGTCATGTAGTCCCAGGCCAGGTCCTGCCGCTTGCTGTCCTTCCAGAGGGCGATGTCGGAGCCGCCGGCGAAGGCCGGGGCGGCCTTGCCGTCCGGACCGGGGATGGGGAACGTGCCCCACACCTTCTCGATGTCCGGGTTGTCCTTCTTCATCGCGCCGCCCTGCCAGCTACCGGCGAACGCCATGGCGGCCTTGCCGGTGGCGAACTGGGTACGGGCGTCGACCTCGTTCCAGGCGGCGGCGGCCGGCGGGGCCACCTTGTGCACGGTCACCAGGTCGGTCCAGAACTTGACCGCCTTCTGCGCCTCCGGCGTGTTGTAGCCGGACTTCCAGCTGTCGCCGTCCTTGGTGGCGATCTCCGCGCCGGCCGCCCAGAGGAACGAGTAGAACGGCAGCTCGGAGTTGCCGGGCAGGGCGATGCCGTAGGTGCCCGGCTTCTTGGCCTGGACGGCCTTCGCGACGGTGACCAGCTCGTCCCAGGTCGTCGGCGGCTTCACGCCCGCCTCGGCGAACCAATCGGTGCGGTAGTAGATGCCCCGCACGCCGGCGTACCACGGGACGCCGTACTGCTTGCCGTCGAGCTGGGCGTTCTTCACCAGGTCGGGAAGGATGTCCTTGCCCTCGGACCAGCCGTTGAACTTCTCCGTGACGTCGGCGAGGGCCTCCTGCGCCGCCCAGCCCTGCGTCTCGGTGTTGCCCAGCTCGGTGACGTCCGGCCCCTCGCCGCCGGCGAGCGCGGCCTGGAACTTCTTCGGGGCCTCGAGCCAGGGGATGTACTGCACCACGACGTCGGTCTCGGGGTGCTTCTTCTTGAACTCCGCCTCGACGCTGTCGAGGAACTTGGTCTGGGCGTCGCCGCCCTCACCCATCATCCAGACCGTCAGCTTGCTGTTGTCCGCGGCTTTGTCGTCGTCGCCGGAGCCACCGCACCCGGAGAGCACCATCGCGGCCGAGGCCACGATGGCGGTGACCGGGGCCAGCCGCTTCCACCTGTTCACGCCATATCCCCCTCGGGCCGTTTGGCATTAACCTTCTCCGCCGCACCTTAGTAGGAAAATTTCCTTTACAACAGGGGGTACTCGCGGCGGGCGGCCGAGGCGACCGTATCGCAGCCGGAGGCCCGGGCGGCAGGGGTGCCGTCCGGGCAGCTCAGGGGGAGACGGAAGCGGGCGCCCGACCGGTCGGTCGGGCGCCCGCTGGCGCGCTTCGGGGGATGGGGGTCAGTAGCGCGAGACGCCGCGGCGGCGCCCCACGCCGGCCACCACGGCCACGGCGATGGCGGCGAACAGAACCTGCAGCAGCAGCTCCCGCCAGTCGATGCCGGCGGTGTCGGCGAAGCCCGACGCCCGGGCGACGATCGTGCCCAGCAGCGCGGCGCCGACGCCGATCAGCATGTGCAGCCACATCGGCATGTTCTGGCGGCCCGGGACGACCAGGCGGCCCAGAGCGCCAACGATCAGACCAACGATGAGCGCGGTGATGATGCCCCAAACGGTGAGCTCCACGGTCGCCCTCCTTCTTCTGAATGAGTCACACGGTGTCGTGTGGTTCCTGTCGTGACCGCTAAGTTCCCGACCCGCCGAAAATCCAAACCGACTCCCGTGACGAATTGCTCCGAACGGCTCTGACCTGGGATTTCCCGGTCGGATCCGGGCGCGGGGAAAGCCGCTGGCGCGGCCATTCGCGGCTGACCGCGTTCAATGCCCATTCGTGGGCGCGCACGCCAGCGGGCGCCCGACCGGTCGGTCGGGCGCCCGCTGAGGCGCTTCGGGGGTGCGTCAGTAGCGCGAGACGCTGCGACGGCGCCCCACGCCGGCCACCAGGGCCACGGCGATGGCGGCCAGCACGACCTGGACCAGCAGCTCCATCCAGTCGATACCGGAGGTCTCGGTGGCGATGCCGAGCGCGCGGGCCAGGACGGTGCCCAGCAGCGCGGCGCCGACGCCGATCAGCATGTGCAGCCACATCGGCATGTTCTGGCGGCCCGGAACGACCAGGCGGCCCAGCGCGCCGACGATCAGACCAACGACGAGCGCGGTGATGATGCCCCAGACGGTGAGGTCCACGGTCTTCTCCTTCTAAGAAGTTTCACACGGTCTGTGTGGTTCCTGTCGTGACCGGTAAGTTCCCGACCCGCCAAAAAACCAAACCGACTCACTCCCCGCGCCGCCCGCCGGACCACCGCGCGTCGGTTCCGGCCTGCCGGGGATTTCCCAGGTGGGAGCGGTTCCGGCCGGTCCGCCGTCGCGGCAAAAATCTTCGGGATACGCGAAACGGCCGGCACTCCGCGCAAGGCGGGGAGCCGGCCGTCGGGCGCGGAGGGCGTTACTTCTTGCCGGCGGGCTTGCCGTCGCCGGAGTCGGAGGAGAGCGCGGCGATGAAGGCCTCCTGGGGGACCTCCACCCGGCCCACCATCTTCATCCGCTTCTTGCCCTCCTTCTGCTTCTCCAGCAGCTTGCGCTTCCGGCTGATGTCACCGCCGTAGCACTTGGCGAGCACGTCCTTGCGGATGGCGCGGATGGTCTCCCGGGCGATCACCCGGCTGCCGATGGCCGCCTGGATGGGCACCTCGAACTGCTGGCGCGGGATCAGCGTGCGCAGCTTCGCCGCGATCGTGGTGCCGTAGTTGTACGCCTTGTCCTTGTGCACGATCGCGCTGAACGCGTCCACCGGCTCGCCGTGCAGCAGGATGTCGACCTTGACCAGGTCGGACGCCTGCTCGCCGGAGGTCTCGTAGTCCAGCGAGGCGTAGCCCTTGGTGCGGCTCTTGAGCTGGTCGAAGAAGTCGTAGATGATCTCGGCCAGCGGGAGCGTGTAGCGCATCTCCACCCGGTCGGCGGAGAGGTAGTCCATGCCGAGCAGGCTGCCCCGGCGGCCCTGGCACAGCTCCATCACCGCGCCGACGTAGTCGTTCGGGGTGAGCACGGTGGCCCGCACGGTCGGCTCGTACACCTCGGCGATCTTGCCGGTCGGGTATTCGCTCGGGTTGGTGACCACGATCTCCTCGCCGTCCTCCTGCATGGCGCGGTAGACCACGTTCGGCGCGGTGGAGATGAGGTCGAGGTTGAACTCCCGCTCCAACCGCTCCCGGATGATCTCCAGGTGCAGCAGGCCGAGGAAGCCGCAGCGGAAGCCGAAGCCCAGCGCGCCCGAGGTCTCCGGCTCGTACACCAGGGCGGCGTCGTTGAGCTTGAGCTTGTCCAGCGCCTCACGCAGGTTGGGGTAGTCGGACCCGTCGATCGGGTAGAGGCCGGAGTAGACCATCGGCTTCGGGTCCTTGTAGCCGCCGAGCGCCTCCTTGGCCGGATTGCCGTTGATGGTGACCGTGTCGCCGACGCGGGACTGGCGGACGTCCTTCACGCCGGTGATCAGGTAGCCCACCTCGCCGACCCCGAGCGCGTCGGCCTTCACCATCTCCGGGGAGATGACGCCGATCTCCAGCAGCTCGTGTACGGCGCCGGTGGACATCATCTTGATCCGGTCCCGGGCGCTGATCAGCCCGTCGATCACCCGGACGTAGGTGACCACGCCCCGGTAGACGTCGTAGACCGAGTCGAAGATCATGGCGCGGGCCGGGGCGTCGGCCTTGCCGACCGGCGGAACGAACTGCCGGACGATCTCGTCGAGCAGGTACGGCACGCCCTCACCGGTCTTGCCGGAGACCCGGATGCAGTCCGCCGGGTCGCCGCCGATCAGGTGGGCCAGCTCCTCGGCGTACTTCTCGGGCTGGGCGGCCGGCAGGTCGATCTTGTTGAGCACCGGGATGATGTGCAGGTCGTTCTCGAGCGCCAGGTAAAGGTTGGCCAGCGTCTGCGCCTCGATGCCCTGCGCGGCGTCGACCAGCAGGATGGCGCCCTCGCAGGCCGCCAGGGACCGGGACACCTCGTAGGTGAAGTCCACGTGGCCCGGGGTGTCGATCATGTTGAGCACGGCGGACTCGCCGGCCCGGTCGCCTTCGCGGATCGTCCACGGCATCCGGACGGCCTGACTCTTGATGGTGATGCCGCGCTCGCGCTCGATGTCCATCCGGTCGAGATACTGGGCGCGCATCTGCCGGGGGTCGACCACGCCGGTGAGCTGCAGCATCCGGTCGGCCAGGGTCGACTTCCCGTGGTCGATGTGAGCGATGATGCAGAAGTTCCTGATGCGCGCCGGGTCGGTGGCACCAGGAGCGTTCGCGCCGGGATCGAGCGTCGGTGGCACAGCGGTCCGTTCTGGTCGGCTGACGTGAGCGGGCCGGCGCGCGCCGGCCCCCTCTATGCTCCCACGTCGCCCGGGGCGCGCCGGTGCTCCCCCGTCACTCCTCCGGCGTCACTCCTCCGGCGGCTCGACGAAGAGTGCGGCGAGCTTCGGCAGGTGCCGCCGCGCCTCGTCCTCGTCGTCGAAGTCCCAGAAGTCGTTCAGGTCCGGCGCCCGGACCGGGTCCCGGTCCGCCGGCAACTCGGCCGCGGTGGCCTTCCGGTACGCCTCCCACGGCACCGCCAGCATGTCCTCGCACTCGAACTCCTCGCCGCTGAGCGCGGCGGCCCGGACCTGCGGCAGCTCGGCCAGCGAGTCCGGGTCGGCGACCGCCCGGGCGAACACCGCCCGGCCCTGGGTCATCAGCCAGCCCCGGAAATACTCGAAGCCGTCGTCCGAGGCGCCCCCGTTGATCAGGTACGCCGCGCCCCAGAGGTCGACCTTGTAGGACGCGGCGAGCACCCGCTGCTGGTGCTGGGCGTACCCGACGATCTCCTCCGGATCCCGCTCGGCCAGCAGGGCGACCGCGCGGGCGGCGACCGCCGCGGGCTCGCCCCCGCCCCCGGCCCGGGCGCTGTCGATCAACTGCCAGAACTCGTCGGTCCTCATGGCCTCGCAGTCTGGCAGAGCGCACTGACGTCCCCGTGCGGCAGCATGGTCGGGTGCCCGCGATTTCCCTGCCCCCGGTGCCGTACGACGCCACCGCCGACCGGCCGGACTGGGCCGCGCTGCCGGCCGGGCTGCGCGACGCGCTGGCCGCCCGGCTCGGCGGGTCCCCGGTGACGGTTCGCCCGGCCGGGGCGGGCTTCACCCGCGGCTTCGCCGCCGTCCTCACCGGCCCGGCCGGCGAGCCGGTCTTTGTCAAGGCGGCGGCGCTGGCCGAGCAGCGGCACCTGGTCGACTGGTACGCCCACGAGGCCGCCGTCCTGGCCCGGCTCCCCGCCGGCCTGCCGGTCCCCCGCCCGCGCTGGGCGCTCACCGAGGCCGGCTGGTACGCGCTCGCCCTGGACGCGATCGACGGGCACACGCCCCGGCTGCCCTGGGACCCGGCCGAGCTGGACGCCGCCCTCACCGCGTACGCCGAGGTGGCCGCCGCGCTCGCCGCGCCGCCCGCGGACCTCGTCGCACTCGGGCTCCCGCGCCTCGCCGACCTGGCCCGGGACGACATCCTCTGGTGGGGCGAGGTGGCCGCCGGCCGGGAACCGGCACCGGGGCTGCCGCCCTGGGCCCCGCTGCCCGAGCTGGCCGCGCTGGAGGCCCGCCTCCCCGGTTACGCCGACGCCGCCCCCGGCCTGGCCCACGGCGACCTGCGGGTGGACAACCTGCTGCTGGACGCCGCCGGCCGGGCCTGGATCTGCGACTGGAACTGGATCTGCCGCGGGCCGGCCTGGTTCGACCTGGTCAGCCTGCTGATCACCGGGTACGCCAGCGGCCTCGACGCGGACGCCACCTTCGCCGGCCACCCGGTGTCGGCGAGCGCCCCCGCCGACGCGCTGGACGTGACCCTCGCCGCACTCTCCGGTTACTTCCTCACCAGCGCCGCCGCCGGCCCGTCCACGGCCTCCCCGCACATCCGGGCGCACCAACGCTGGAGCGGCGAGCAGGCGCTCGGCTGGCTCGCCGCCCGCCAGGGCTGGACCTGAGCGTGCTCCCGGCGGAGCAGATTCCCGCCGCCGGACGCCGCGCCCGCGGTGACGGCGGAGGATCGGGGCCGGCGTGTTCGCGGCTCAGCCGGGGCCGCCGGGCCGGGCTGAGCAGGCCGGACGGCCTGGGGCACCGGAGGCGTTTTGGCCCGCCGCCGGGCGACCTGGTAACCTGGCTTTTCGCGCGGCGATGACGCATGTCCGTCGTGCATGCAAGCAGACCAACCCGAGCTATCAAGACGAGGCTGTCGCGTGGCGAACATCAAGTCCCAGATCAAGCGCAACCGGCAGAACGAGAAGCGCCGGCTGCGTAACAAGTCGGTCAAGTCGTCGCTGAAGACCGCCATCCGGAAGTTCAACGAGGCTGCCGAGGCGGGCGACACCGAGAAGGCCACCACCCTCATGCGTGAGGCCACCCGCAAGCTGGACAAGGCTGCCAGCAAGGGTGTCATCCACGCCAACCAGGCGGCCAACCGGAAGTCGGCGATCGCCCAGCGCGTCGCCTCGTTCTCGGCCTGACGAACGCCGTAGAAGACCTCACCGGAAGCCCCGGGGTTACCGCCCCGGGGCTTCCGGTCGTCTGCGTTCCCGCAGCCGGCCGCCGGCGCCACCTCGTTACCACCGCCCGGCCCGGTTCTCCGGTCGTCGGCTGCCGGCATGACCTCGTGGCCCGCCGCCGCGATACCCGCCAGCCCTGCCGGCCTGACCGGTCGCCGGCCCGGCGGCGACGGCCGGGGCGAGTCAGCGGTAGGGGTCGTGCTGAGCCGGGTCCGGCCAGCGCTGCCCCTCGACGGGGCGACCCAGCGGCGGTTCGGCGGGCCGGGCCGCGCGGAGCGTCGGGTCGCCGGCCAAGGCCACCCCGCCCGGCAGCGCCCGGGCCGTGGACGGCACGCTCGCCCGCCCGACCACCGGCTCCATCTGCCGGCGGAAGCGGTCCCGCTCCTGCTCCGGGACCTGCGCCGCGCTGCGGATCACCACCTCGGCGACCATGTCGTTGAGCTTCACCATGGCCGCCACCGCCGCCGGCAGCACCAGCACCGCCCACCAGGTCACCAGCTCGGCGAGGGCGAGCAGCACGGCCAGCGCCACTGCGCCCTCGAAGAAGAGGAAGCAGAGCACGCCGCCCGGGTTGACGAAACGTAGCCCGAGGACCCGGGCGTAGAGCGGCCGGTACCGCTCCTCGTCCGTCGGGACCGTCGACCACGTTCGGGTCACCGGCCGCCACCCTGCCGCGCCGCGGCCACGGAGAACACCGCCCGCTCCAACGCGTACGCCCGGTCGTCGGCGCCGCCCTTGACCGCGGCGTTGCACTCGGCGGCGGCCCGCATGGCCTCCACGAGGCCCTCCGGCGTCCAGCCCCGACCCTGCCGCTGGGCCCGCTCGATCTTCCACGCCGGCATGCCCAGGCTGCTCGCCAGCTGGTAGGGGCTGCCCCGCCCGGCCGAGGCGGCCCGGGCCACCGTCCGCACCCCGTCGGCGAGCGCGTCGGCGATCGGCACCGGGTCGACACCGACGTGCAGCGCCCAGCGCAGCGCCTCCAGGGCGCCGGGGACGTCGCCGACCATTGTCGCGTCGGCCACCGTGAAGCCGGTCACCTCGACCCGCCCCCGGTAGTAGCGGGACACGGTGTCCGCCCCGATCCGCCCGTCGGTGTCGGCGACGAGCTGGGAGCACGCGGCGGCCAGCTCACGCAGGTCGGTGCCGACGGCCGCGATCAGCGCCTCGGCCGCGTCCTCGGTGCACTTCCCGCCGAGACGGCGGAACTCGTCCCGGACAAAGGCGACCCGCTCCCGGTGGCCCTTGAGCTTCGCCGCCGGCACCACGGTCGCGCCCGCGGCCCGCAGCCCGTCGGCGAACGCCTTGCCCTTGGCCCCGCCCAGGTGCAGCACCACGAGCTGCACCTCCGGGTCCGGGTTCTTCGCGTACCCCAGCAGGGCGGTGACCAGGTCCTTGCGGGCGTCCTGACCGGACCGGAGCACGAGCACCCGGCGCCCGCCGAACAGCGACGGGCTGAGCATCTCGGCGATCTCCCCCACCGCCAGCGAGCCGGCCTGGTATTCCCGGACGTCCACGTTCGGGTCGGTGCTGCGGGCCCGGGCGACGGCTTCGGAGACGGCTCGCGTGGCGAGCAGCTCCTCGTCGCCGAGAACGAGCAGAATAGGGGGCAGGCTGGCGGGGGTCACGTCGCCCATATTCGCACGGCCTCCGACCCGATCGTGCCTGCTCATCGAGGACTGTGACGGCACAGCCCGCAGTCAGCGCAAATCCCGACATTCGAGTCGATCTAGCAGCTATACCAACAAGCCCCCTCGATCGTCGGGGTGTTTCCCGAACCGGTCTCACCGTCGCCGCCCCGGACCGGTCCCCCGGGCCACCACCGCCAGCCCGGCGCCGCTGTGAGTGGCGGCACGAGGCTGCGGATGCGCTGACCGAGGCCATCGACAGCGAACGGCAGGCAGGCTGACCATTGACCATCTGCTCAAGGTTGCCGGGATCAAGGTGCTGCTGACCATTGGTCAGGAGTTGTCGAAGTCCACCAGGAGGGCATCAATCCCGGAGCGCGACTCGGGCAACTGCCAGCACGACGAAGCCGCCCACCTCGAAAGGGGGGCGGCTTTCCGCTGCCCGGGCTACTTCTTGTTCAGGTTGACGATGACGCCCTGATCGGCGCACGCCGTCTGCAACCCGGCCACGTGAGTGCCCATCGGGCCGATGAACGCTAGCGCCCCCATCTCCTCACCCTCCGGGAGGTTCGACACCTGCCACACGATGTCGACCAGCGCGGTGCCGTGCTCCCGGAGCTTCTCGTGCCGGGAGTCCTCGAACAACTCCCGCACCTCCCGGTATTCGGCCTCGGTCATCTTGTCGTCGCTGCCGGACTTGTCGTCCGCGGCGATTGTCTTGCCGTCGCGCATCGCCTTGCAGGCGGCGACGCCGGAGTCTTCCTTGATGAAGCCCTCATAGACGGCGAGGCCGCCGGTGGCGAGCAGCAGCACGGCGAGGGCGGCGCCGAGGGCGACGATGAGCGGCTTGCGGCTGCGCTTGATCGGGGTGGTGTCGTATCCGGTGGGCTGCGGCTGCCCGGTGGCGTCGGGCTGGTAGTCGGGCTGGTATTGCTGCGGCGGGTAGCCGGGGCTGCCCTGCTGGTAGGGCTGCTGCGGCTGCTGCGTCGGGTACGGGTCGGTCATGTGTAGTGCTCCCCACGTGGTGTTGGCGTGTCGATGCTGGTCGGGACCCTTCGCCGGGACTACGGGTTGTCGGGTATGTGACTGTTGTTGTGGCCGGTCAGGCAGGGGTGGGCGAACGGCCAGCCAGGTACTTGCCGACCACGGGGCGGCCACCGTCCCTGCCGGGTCAGAGGTTGACCCCCGGCGCGGATGAGCCGGTCGATCGCGCGACACGTGTTCGAGCGCGGACACCCTGGACAGCAGAACGCCCGGACACGAGCTTGTCCGGGGCGGTCTGCGGTACTCGTCCACGCAGTTGTCCAGGTGCCTGACCAACTCGTGGGCGACCTTGTCCATCCTCTCCACCGGGTGCCGGACACGGACGTGTCCGTGACCCAGGTCGTGCGGAGCCGAGTTCCTGCTTGGCGGCAATCCGCGCGGCGGGGAATTCGGCACGGCCGTCGGCATGTCTTACCGGTGGCTATTCCGCCGGGCCACCACCGCCAGTCCGGCGCCGCTGTGGACGGCCGCCACGTCGCCGTCGGTGTCGGTGCGCAGCACGCGCGCTCCGGCCCGGTTCAGCCGGTCCAGCAGGCCCGGGTTGGGGTGCCCGTAGTCGTTGTCGGTGCCCACGCAGACCAGCGCGACCGCCGGGCGGACCGCGGCGAGGAACTCCGGATCCTGGTACGCCGAACCGTGGTGGGCCACCTTCAGCACGTCGGCCCGGATCGCGGCGGCCGGCACCGTCTCCAGGAGTGCCCGCTGCTCCTCGGTCTCGGCGTCGCCGGGCAGCAGGATCCGCACCCCGTGCACCGTGGCGGCCAGTACCAGCGAGTTGTTGTTCGGGTCCGACCGGCTGCCACGCAGCGGGTACGGCGGCCCGATCGCGGCCAGATCCACCGCCCCGGCTCGCCAGCGCCAGCCCGCCGGCACCGGCGACAGCACGCTCCCGCCCCCGCGGGCCGCGTCGCGTACCTGGGCGACGCCGTAGGGCGGCTCGATCCACTGCGGGGTCGCCACCGCCGCCACCCGCCGGCCCCGGAACACCCCCGCGATCCCGCCCACGTGGTCGGCGTGGAAGTGGCTGACCACCAGCAGCGACACCTCGCGTACGCCGAGCCGGCGCAGGCACCCGTCCACGCCGGACAGATCGGGGCCGGCGTCGACCACCACCGCCCGACCGGCCGCGACCGGCAGCACCACGGCGTCCCCCTGCCCCACCGCGCACGCCACCACCACCCAGCCCCGCGGGGGCCAGCCGGCCGCGAGCAGCCGGACGGGCAGCGTGCCGAGCACCACGGCGACCACGACGACCGCGACCAGCCGCCGGATCACCGGCCGTCGCACGGCCACGAGCAGCGCCACGCTGACGGCCGCCAGCAGCAGGCGGCCCCTGGGGGACACCCCACGCACGAGGGTGTGTCTGGAACCGGTCGGCGCCGCTGACAGCGGGCCTGACCTGGGCTGTCAGCGAGTACGGGGGGTCGGTTTGGGGATCGGTATCAAGGCGGACGGTGCAACGGAGATCAAGACGGACACCTACACGGCCGGCCACATCAGATCTTACGGTCCGTGAGAGGTGTGTGAGTCGAGCCGGCGGCGCTGGTGGTGATCCCTGTACGGGGACGTCATCATTGTTGCTCCTCGGCCAGGGGTGCGGGTAGGCGTCAGACGCGCAGCCGCTGCGGCGGGCGGGAGCGCCTTGACAGGTCTGGTCAGGTTCTGTCAGCTCGCGGCCTTCCTGACCGACGCGCACGCTGGTCTGACAGCAGCGGCTCGGTCTGATAGACATCGCGCGTCGGGCTCTGTCACGGGGCCTCCCACGGTGACAGGTCCGATGCGGGCGGGGTGGTCTCGGCGCGTAGGACGCGCACGAGCGCGGAGGCGGTGGCGTTGGACAGTTGGTGCCCGTCCGCGCGTAGCTGTCGGGCGAGGGCGTTGCGGGACAGCGGGGTTCCCCCGGCGGCGAGGGCGCGGGCGGCGGTCCGGACGGCCGGGACCAGCGCAGCGACCTTCGGGCCTCG
Organism: Micromonospora sp. NPDC005299; assembly: GCF_042872345.1. NCBI lineage: Bacteria > Bacillati > Actinomycetota > Actinomycetes > Micromonosporales > Micromonosporaceae > Micromonospora > Micromonospora sp. NPDC005299. Next base: position 53,186 of record NZ_JBIAKG010000008.1, on the reverse strand, counting down.
GTCCCAGCCCGGCGGGCCGCTGCGGCGGCGGTCCGGGACCGTCGGGTCTTGGTCCGGGGCGGCGGGGACCGTGGTCGCGAAGTCCCGGACCGCGGAGGCCCGCAGCGGCGGTCCGGGGACCGGCGCTCTGGTGTCCGAGACCGGCGCGTCAACGGTCAGCGGCGGTCCTGGCTCGGTCCCATCGGCCGGGCATTGCGGTCGGCTGGGGCGGACCTCGGCGCGGCCGAGAGCGATCTTCACCATCGTCAGGAAGCCGAGCGCCGGCAGCGCGGCGGCAACCCAGCCGATCACGGACGCGTCCGCCTCCACGACCTGGGCCGCGAGGGAGAGGAACACCGCCACTGTCAGCACGGCAGCTGGCCAGGCGACGCTCTTGCCCGGCGCCGGTTGCGGCGCAGTTCCAGACCAGCGGCGATCGACGCCGGCTCTAGGACGACCGCGTCGGCCCAGGCCAGCCAGCCCGGCTGGCCATGCGCCGCCGCGGCGTGCTGCCCGCGCTCGCCGCCGCGGTCACCGTGCTGGTGCTGGTCGACTCCGAGCTGGCCGGCGACGCCAGGTTCACGCTGTCTGTGTGCGCCACCGGCGGGCTGTTGCTGCTCGCCCCCGATTGGCGGGACGCGCTGCCCGCCGGGGCGTAGGCCGGGCTGGCCGAGGCCCTGGCCGTGCCGGCCGCCGCGCAGCTCGCCTGCGGTCCGGTGATCGCCGGTCTCTCGGGGACGGTGAGTCTGGTCGCGGTGCTGGCGAACCTGCTGGCCGTGCCGACCGTCGCGCCTGCCACCGTGCTCGGGGTGGCCGCCGCGGTGGTATCGCCGGTCTGGCCGGTGGGTGCCGAATTCGCCGCCTGCGGCGCCGGCCGGCGGCGAGCGCGGCCAGCCCGATCGCACCCATCACCGCGGCCCGCACCACACTCGGCGGACCAGGATGACGCAACCGACCAGGGCCACGCAGAGCCCGGCGTCCGTCCGGGGGACCGGCCCAGGCCTACCGGGCCAGCAGCAGCGCCGCCCCGACCACGATGGCGACGTCCGATCCGGAGAACGTCAGTTAGACAGGTGCTAGACGTTTCCGCAGCTCAGGGCTTGATCTAGCCGGCTTCGCCCTCAAGTTCCCGGCGTCGCTTCTCAGCCCAGGCTCGGATGTCGGCCGTAGCCCACACCCTGCCCACCGTCAGGTGAGCGATCGGATCAGGGAAGTCTGCACGGTCAGCGAGCGTGTTAGCGCGCTGCCTGGACACACCGAGGAAAGCCGCAATCTCGGCCATCGCCATAACGTCCTCGGTCATCGATCCAGACCATCCAGCAAGGGCCCTTTACGACTCGTCAACAAGGGCCGCCCGAAGGGGTTGACGAGTCGTCAACGCCTCGGCGAGAGTCGGAGCATGCCCATACGGAGGGTCCTCAAACCGATACCGCTTGCTCCTGTTCATCGGCGCCTGTGGCGGCGCTGGTTCCGCCGTGACTGTTCCTGCGGGCTGAGGTGGAAGACGTGCCCTGACAAGCACCAGGCCGTGCCCGTCGAGCCGATCCCCAGGCCGCCCGCACGGATCGAGCCGCCACGCTGGAACGAACCGACGCAGATCCTTTGGACGGGAAACCTGCTCACCCGAGGGCAGGCGTACAGAGCGAACGGCGGCAGGCATGCCTAGAGACCACCTGCCGCTACGCCCCCTGTGGCTGTGTCGAGTCTGCGCCGACCCCTGGCCGTGCGCTAACGCTCGACTGTCCCTGAAAGCCGAGTACGCCCAGGACCGCACCGCGCTATGCGTCTACCTCGGGTCGATGCTCTACGACGCCTGCGAGGACCTCACCAAGCTCAACCCCAACGAGGTTGACGTGGCCGCCCTCTACACGCGGTTCATCGGATGGCCCGACAGGTTCCGTAGGCGCGACTGACAAACAGCCCAGCAAGTAGGACCCCAGCGGCCACCCACTGGGGTCCCTTTATGCGCTGATCGAGTACTCCGGATGCCCACAGCCTTGCTCGCCGCACCTCAGCCAGCTTCACCAACATTGTCAACTCTCTCAGCGGGTGCCAGTTAGGGCTCCGTCCTGGTCGCGGGTCACGGCGTGCTCGGGGACCACGCGCCGGCCAGGGACGCGGGCAACGCGATCCAGTGCCCGCACGCGAACGGCGACGGGGAGCAGCAGGCGCGCAACCTGGCCGAGACGGGCCCGTGGGACGCGCTGTACGACCTGACCGCGCCGTTCCCGGCCGCGCCGGGCATCCTCCGGTGGGGCGAAGCCGTCGCGGTGGGACATCGTGACCGCCCCGGGTCGCCGATAATGATCGACATGACGATCCGGTACGCCGAGGTGCTCAGCCCGCTACGTGAGGCGTACGACTCGCACGCGGCGTGGCGTGAGGCGCTCACCAAGGAGCCGTGGAAGGTAGCGGAACGGCAGGCGTTCCGTGACCGGCTGGCGCCGGGTGCGCGGCTGCTGGAGATTGGTGCCGGCACCGGACAGGACAGCGCCTACTTCCAGCAGGAGGGCTTCGCCGTCGTCGCGGCTGACCTCTCGACCGTGATGGTCGAGCACTGCCGGGCCAAGGGCATCGAGGCCCACGTCATGGACTTCCTGCAACTGGACTTCCCGGCCAGCTCGTTCGACGCGGTGTTCGCGATGAACTGCCTGCTGCACGTGCCCAACCACGACCTGCCCGCGGTCCTGGCGGCGATCCGGGCGGTCCTGCGCCCCGGCGGGTTGTTCTTCGTCGGCGTGTACGGAGGCAACGAGAGCGCCGAAGGTCCCATCAGCGACGACAATCACAAGCCACCGCGCTTCTTCTCCTTCCGCACCGACGAGCAACTGCTCGCCTTCGCCGCCGCGTCGTTCGACGTCGTGGACTTCCACCCCGTGGACGTCGGCGGCGGCCACCGGTTCCAATCGCTGACGCTGCACCGCTCAGACCCCGAACAGCGGGGAGCCGACAACCTGCCTGGCTCACCGCCAGGAACGACCTGCTAGCGGGCCGGGGACAACTCCCGGGCGAAGCGGCGTACGGCGTCGGTGACCGCCACCGGGTTGTCGAAGTTGGCCAGGTGCGCGGCGCCCGGGATCACCTCGATGCAGGTGCCGGGGCGGGCGGCGCCGAACTGTCGCTCGCCCGAGCGGAACAGCCGGTCCCGCTCCCCGTTGAGGATGAGCACCGGGGCGCGCACCGCCGCCAGGCTCGACGCGTCGAACCGGCCCATGACGTCCCGCCAGGCGACCGGGAGGGTGTGGAAGGCGTACCCGTCGGCGATGGTGGCGTCGACGACCTCGGGCGGGTAGAGGCGGCGCAGCAGCCGGTCGTTCCAGCGGGTGAGCCGGGCGGCCGGCAGGCGGGCGACCAGCGACGCACCAGCCGGTACGGCACGGCCAGCGGCCCGTCGGTGGCCACGCTCGCGCCCATCAGCACCAGCCCGGCCAGCAGGTCCGGGTGCCGGCGGGCGAAGTGCAGCGAGACGTACCCGCCGAGTGAGTGCCCCACAACCAGCGCCGGGCCGGCGTCAAGGTCGCGGACCGCCTCCGCCACGACGTCGGCGGCCCGGTCGAGGCTCCAGGGTTCGGCCGCGGCTGCCGTGCCCGGGCAGGTCGACGGCCGCGACCGGGAACTCGGCGGCGAGGGCGGGCAGTTGCGGCTGCCACTGGCCGCGGGCGAAGCGGGTGCCGTGCACCAGGACGATCGCGGGACGATCCACACTGCCCAGCCTGCCGCCGGGTCAAGGCCGAGCGCCGCCCGGCCTCACCCCATCGACCGGGCCTCCGGGTCCGGGCCGAGCGCCGCCCGGCCCCCGTCGACCGGCAGGGTCACCCCGTTGACGAAGGCCGCTCCCGCCGACAGCAGGAAGGCGACCACCTCGGCTACCTCACCGGTACGCCCGATCCGGCCCACCGGGTGCAGCCGGGCCAGCTCCGCCTCGACGCGGCCCGCCTCGCCCGGATCCAGGCCGGCCAGGAAGGCGGTGTGCCGCTCGGTGTGGATCGAGCCGAGCGCGACCGCGTTGGTGCGGATCCCCGAGCCGCCGTAGTCCACGGCCAGCGCCCGGGTCAGCCCCTCGACGGCGGCCTTGGCGGTGGCGTACGGCAGGGCGCCCGGCACCGCCCGGCGGGCCTGGTGGGAGGAGACGTTGACGATCGCGCCGCCGGCGCCGGCGGCCAGGAACCGGCGTACGGCGGTGCCGGCGCCGACCACGGCGGGGCGCAGGTTGGCGGCGATCAGGTCGAACACCTCCCCCGCCGGCGCGCGGTGCAGGGCGGCGTCCCGGAACACGGCGGCGTTGTTGACCCAGCCGGCCAGCGGGGCGGCCGCCTCGGCGAGGTCGGCGGCCCGCTCGGTGACCTCCTGGTCGGCGGCGTCACCGAGCACGGGGCACAGCCGGTCGGCGGCCGGGTGCCCGGCCAACCAGTCCAGCGCGGCCTCGTCCCGCTCGACCACGACCACCGTGCCGCCGTCGGCGGCCAGCCGCTCGACGATCGACCGCCCGATGCCCCGGCCGCCCCCGGTGACCACGTAGGACCGTACGGTCATCCGACCACCCGAGGCCCGGCAATCTTGGCGAGTTGTCGTTCGACAGGAACGGAAACTCTCCACGATCGGATCACCGGGGCTTGCCGACCAGCCGATGTCCCCGCCAGATCGGCGAAGGGGCGGCACACCAGGGCCACGGACTCGCCCACCCCGCCCGGCTGGCGCCGACCCCGCAGCACGGCGGCGACCACGGCACCCGCCACGCCGACCAGCCCGGCGCCCACGGCAGCGAACGCGACGATCACGGCGACCAGGGCGGCGGCCACGGCAGCGAACGCGATCATGGGCGCCGGTGGAGGACGACGCACGCCAGGCCCGGGCCGGCGTGGGCGGCGATCACCGCCCCGGCCTCGGAGACGTACGTGTCGTGCAGCCGGTCGCCCAGCCGCTCGGTCAGCGCCGCCAGCAACTGTTCGGCGCGCTGCGGCGCGGCGAGGTGGTGCACGGCGAGGTCGACCTGGGCGTCGCCGGCCGCCTCGACGGCCAGGTCGACCAGGCGCGCGATGCCCCGGCTGGCGGTGCGGACCTTGTCCCGCACGACGATCGCGCCGTCCGGCATGTGCATGATCGGCTTGACCGAGAGGGCGGTGCCGAGCAGCGCCTCGGCCGCGTTGATCCGGCCGCCCCGGCGGAGGAATTCCAGCGTGTCGACGTAGAAGTAGATGGTGGTGCGGTCGACGGCGTCGAGCGTCGCCTGGCGTACCCCGGTGAGGTCCGCGCCCTGCGCGGCGGCCGCGGCGGCGGCGAGCACGGGGAAGCCCAGGCCCATCCCGGTGGAGCGGCTGTCGACCACGGTGACCCGGTCGTCGCCGACTTCGGTGGCGGCCAGCCGGGCGGCCTCGACGGTGCCGGAGAGTTCGGCGGAGAGGTGCACCGAGACGACCCCGTCGGCGCCGGCGGCGAGCAGCTCCCGGTAGACCTGCGCGAACTGTTCCGGGGCGGGCCGCGAGGTGCTCACCGTGACCCGCCGGCCGCTGAGCACGCGGGTGGCGTCCTCCGGGAACGTCTCGATGCCTTCCAGCCCTTCAACGCCGTTGAGCACGACGGTCAGCGGGACGACGGTGAGCCGGTGCGCGCGGACCATCTCGGGCGGCAGGTAGGCGGTGGAGTCGGTGACGACCGCGACGGGCATGCCCGGCACGCTAGCCGATGTCACGGCGACGCGCCGGGGCCGAACGGCTCAGACCGCGTCGGTGAGCGCGGGCTGGGTGATCAGCCCGACGTTGTGCGCCCGCAGGTGCCAGCCCCGGACGTCGTCGTGACGCAGCTCGGTCCAGTGGCAGTTGGCCAGCGATCCGACGCTGCGCAGCACGGCGTGGTCCCAGCCGAGCAGGTGGCCGACGCCCTGCCGGGCGCCGCCGCCGTGTGTGGTCACCACCACGGTGCCGCCGGCGGCCAGGTCGGCCGCCTCCTGGAAGGCGGCGCCGAGCCGCTTGCCCAGGTCGTCGAGGCTCTCGATGCCCGCGCCGGGGTCGGGTTCGCCGGCCCGCCAGCGGGCGTACTCGTCGGGGAAGCGCTCGGCGACCTCGGCGAGGGCGAGGCCCTGCCACTGGCCGAAGTCCCGCTCGCGCAGCCGGGCGTCGGAGCGGACCGGCAGCCCGGTCAGCGCGGCGAGCGCGGCGGCGGTGTCGGCGGCCCGGCGCAGGTCACTGGCGACGATGGCGTCGGGGCGCAGCGCGGCCAGCACGGGGGCGGCGACCCGGGCCTGCTCCCGGCCGAGGTCGTTGAGCGGCACGTCGGTCTGCCCCTGGACCCGGCCGGCGGCGTTCCAGTCGGTGTTGCCGTGCCGCCAGATGATCAGTCGGGTCATTCCGCGCCGGCGCTGCGGGCGGCCGAGTCGGCGAGGTCCCGGTCCACGAACGGGATCTGCGGGCAGTCCTTCCAGAGCCGGTCGAGGGCGTAGAACTCGCGCTCCTCGGTGTGCTGCACGTGGACCACGATGTCGACGTAGTCGAGCAGCACCCAGCGGCCAGCCCGCTCGCCCTCGCGGCGGACCGGCTTGGCCTTCTCCGGCAGCTCCAGCAGGCGCTCCTCGATGGCGTCGACGATGGCGAGCACCTGACGCTCGTTCGGAGCGGCGGCCAGCAGGAACGCGTCGGTGATCGCGAGCTGGTCGCCCACGTCGATGATGACGATGTCCTGCGCCTTCTTGTCGGCCGCGGCCTGGGCGGCGGCCATCGCCAGCTCGTGAGCGCGTTCGGAAACTGTCACCGTTCTCCTTCGATCCAACCGTGCGACCCTCCAAGCCTCTCACACCCGGGCGGGCGACGACTTGTCAGTTCTGGTCGATTACGCGGACAAAGGCCGCCGTTCCGGGCGGATTCACCGCTGGTAGAGCCGCCGTTTGGCGATGTACTGCACCACACCGTCGGGCACCAGGTACCAGACCGGCTCACCCCGGGCCACCCGGGCCCGGCAGTCGGTCGAGGAGATCGCCATGGCGGGGACCTGCACCAGGCTCACCGTGTCGGCGGGCAGGTGCTTGTCGGTGAGCTCGAAGCCGGGACGGGTCACCCCGATGAAGTGGGCCAGCTCGAACATCCGGTCCACTTCCTTCCAGGACAGGATGCGTTCCAGCGCGTCCGCGCCGGTGATGAAGAAGAGCTGCACCTTCGGGCCGTACTCGTCATGCAGGTCCTGCAGGGTGTCGACCGTGTAGGTGGGGCCGCCCCGGTCGATGTCGACCCGGCTGACCTGGAAGCGGGGGTTCGACGCCGTGGCGATCACCGTCATGAGGTAGCGGTCCTCCGGCGAGCTGACCGGTTCGTCCGCCTTCTGCCACGGCTGGCCGGTGGGGACGAAGACGACCTCGTCCAGGCCGAACCGGTCCGCCACCTCGCTGGCGGCCACCAGGTGCCCGTGGTGGATGGGGTCGAAGGTGCCGCCCATGATCCCGATCCGCCGGATGTCTTCCTCCACCCCGCGATCGTAGGCCGGGGCGCGCCGGCGGTCGGGCGGGGCCGCCGGGCGTCCCACGGACCGCGCCGGTCGGGGTCACACCCCCGCCCGGCGCGGTCGGCGGGTCAGGCGCCCGCGGCGGCCACCGCGGTCCTGGCGACCAGGGCGCGGCGCAGATCGTCGTCGAGGTCGACGACCCGCCGGCGCAGCCCGGGCGTGAGGTCGTCGCGGGCCAGCAGCGCCGCGGCCAACTCCCGGGTGGTCTGGGCCACGGCGTAGCGGGGGAAGGCCAGGGTGGCGACCCGGTCCGCCGTCCAGGGGGTACGCAGCCGTGCGGCGGCCGGCATGTCCGCGAAGTAGCGCTCGACGTAGCCGGCGGTCAACTCGGGCTGCTCCGGCTGCCAGAAGCCCTCCGCGGTCGCCTCCACGAGGCGGTTGGAGAGGTCGGTGTTGCGGGTGACGATCTCCCAGGCGGCCCGCTTGGCGTCGGCGTCGGGCAGCGCGGCCCGGCAGCTCGCGGCCCGCTCGGCCCCGGTGGCGCTGCGGTCGGCGGCCGCCTCGGCGGCGATCTCGGGCTCACCGGCCGCACCGAGCACCACCAGCCGGCGCAGCAGCGCCCAGCGCAGGTCGGCGTCGACCGCCAGCCCCTCCGGCACGCCCTCGCCGCCCAGCCAGCCGGCGAGCAGCCCGGTGTCGGTGGTCGCGCCGATGAGTCCCCGGGCCGCGGCGAGTTGCAGCGAGCCGCCGGCCGGGGCGCCGGCCAGCAGGTTGGCACAGGCTCCGGCGACGCGGAGCAGGGCCGAGTCCCGGGCCAGCGGGTCCAGGTAGCGGTCGACCAGGTTGCGGCTGAGGCTGAGCACGTCCTCCGCGATGATCACCTCGGTCTCGGCCGGCAGCGCCGCCGCGATCAGCGCGACCACCGAGGTCACCGGCCGTTCGCCGTCGGTGGCGGCGTCCAGCGCCTCCCCCCAGAGCAGCGCCCGCGCCAGCGGATCGGCCAGCCCCGGGAGCACCATCGGCACCGCGTCCGCCGAGGCGGGGTCGAGCCGGATCTTGGCGAAGGTGAGGTCACCGGCGTTGGGCAGCAGCAGGCCGGTGGCCCGCTGCCCGACCAGCTCGGCCAGCACGGTGCGGCCCCGGTCGGCGGCCGGGTCGAGGTCGACCTCGAAGCGGTGCGCCGGGGCGTCGGGGGCATGACGGGCCACGCCGATGCGGTGCGGGCGCAGCACCGGGTGGGTCTCCGGCGCGGTCTGCACCACCGCCACCTCGCTCCAGCGGCCGTCGGCGTCGACCGCGGTCTCCATCCGCAGCGTGTTGACCTGGGGTCGGCGCAGCCAGCGCTCGGCCCAGTCGGCCAGGTCCCGCCCGCTGGCGGCGCTGAGGCTCTCCAGCAGGTCGGCGAGGGTGGCGTTGCCGAACCGGTGCTTGGCGAAGTGCGCGTTCAGGCCGGCCAGGAAGGGCTCGTCGCCGACCCACGCCACCAGCTGGCGCAGCACGCTGGCGCCCTTGGCGTAGGAGATGCCGTCGAAGTTGAGCAGCGCCTGGGCGGCGTCGGCCACCTCCTCCGGGGCCACCGGGTGGGTGGAGGGCCGCTGGTCGGCCGCGTAACCCCAGGCCTTGCGGCGCATGGCGAAGGTGGTCCACGCCTGGGTGAAGCGGGTGGCCTCGGCCGTGACCCGGGTGCCCAGGTATTCCGCGAACGACTCGTTCAGCCAGAGGTCGTCCCACCAGCGCATGGTGACCAGGTCGCCGAACCACATGTGCGCCATCTCGTGGGCGATGGTGGTGGCCCGCAGCTCCCGCTGGCTGTCGGTGACCGCCGAGCGGAAGATGTAGTCGTCGCGCAGGGTCACCAGGCCCGGGTTCTCCATGGCGCCGGCGTTGAACTCGGGGACGAACGCCTGGTCGTACTTGCCGAACGGGTAGCGCTCGGCGAAGAGCTGGTGGAACCGGTCGAGGCACTGCCTGGTCACGGTGAAGATCTCGTCGGCGTCGGCGTCCAGGTGCGCGGCCAGGGACTTGCGGCAGTAGACGGCGAGCGGGATGCCGTCGTGCTCGTTCTGCCGGACGTGCCAGGGGCCGGCGATCAGCGTGACGAAGTACGTCGCCAGCGGCGCGGTGGGCGCGAACTCCCAGCGCCCCGGCGCCGGCCGGTCGGCGACCTGGCCGTTGGCGGCCACCGTCCACTCCGGCGGGGCGGTCACCGCGAGGGTCACCGGGGCCTTGAGGTCGGGCTGGTCGAACGCGGCGAAGATGCGCTGCACGTCGTCGAGAAAGGACATGGCGTAGAGGTAGGTCTCGCCGTCGGCCGGGTCGACGAAGCGGTGCATCCCCTCGCCGGTGTTCGAGTAGGCCATCTCGGTGCTGACGGTCAGCGTGTTGGTCGAGGCCAGCCCGGTCAGCGGCAGGCGGTTGTCGTCGAGCAGGGCCGGGTCGAGGTCCTGGTCGTTGAGGCGCGCCCCCAGCAGTCGCAGGGGTTTGACCTCGGCGAAGGTCTCGGCGCCGGGGGTCGCCCGGAACCGGATGGTGACGGTGGAGCGGAAGCGCTCGGCGTCGCCGGTCAGGTCGAGGTCCACCTGGTAGGACTCGACGGTAATCAACGCGCCACGCGCGGTCGCCTCTACACGGGTCAGGCTCGGCATCCGCTTATCCTGCCCGATGGGGTCCGAGCGGGCTCCCCCGATACGCACGGCGATGGAGGAACAACGATGGGTCAGCACCCCAAGGGCGATTTCGACCTGTCTCGGGCGGTCTGGCAGCGGGCCGAGGGCGACGCGTCCGAGAGTGCGGTCGAGGTGGCCTTCGTCGGCGACCTGATCGGGATGCGCAACTCGGCCGAGCCGGACGGGCCGGTGCTGGTCTTCACCCAGGACGAGTGGGACGCCTTCGTGGCGGGCGCCCAGGACGGCGAGTTCGACCTGGACTGAGCCCCCGCGCTCAGTCACCGTCGCCCCAGCCGAGCCCGCCCGGGCCGGGAGCGTGGTGGAAGCCCGGGTGCCCGGCCACGTCCACGCAGCGCTCGCCGTCGGGGCCGACCGCCCCGCAGAACAGCCGCTCCGCGCGGTGCCAGGCGTCGGCCGGGGAGAGCGCCGCCGCGCCGAGCGCCAGCTCCGGGCGGAGCAGGCCGAGCGCCTCGGCGTACGCCACCGCCAGCTCCCGCGCGGCGCCCGGGTCGGCCGCCTCGAAGCCGAGGTGCACCGTGAAGTGCCGCGGGGGCCGGGCCGCGACACGCCGGGGCGGTCCGACCAGCGGCTCCTCCCGGTCGCCGCGCCGCAGCCCGGTCACCGCCCGCCGGTGCCGCCAGTGTGCCGCCCTGTTGTCCCGCATCCGTCCTCCCCGTCGCCGGTGGCCGTCCCGTCGGCGGTCGCGCCGGCGGGTGCGGGGCCGGCCGCCGCCGGCCCCGGCCCGAAGACAACCAGCTTTTCCGCGTCCTGGGAGGGGCCAGCTTCCGCGCTCTCCGCCGGCCCCTCCCCGGGCGCGCCGCCGCCGCGACCGCCGAACCCGGGTGGCCGAGGTTGGGGTGGTGCGGAAGCGCCGGCGGCGCAGACCCGCGGAACCGGGCCGAGGATTTGCCCGCGCCGGCCCGGGTAGGTAGCGCAGCGACCGTGCAGGGCCGCCGAGCCGCGTCAGGAGCGCCGATGAGCACCATCCCGAGCGACCGCAGCCCGGAGAGCACGCTGGCGTTCCTCCGCGAGGGCTACCGGTTCGTCGGCGCGCGGTGCGACCGCCTCGGCAGCGACATCTTCCAGACCCGGCTGCTGCTGGAGCCGACCATCTGCCTGCGTGGTCGCCCCGCCGCCGAGCTGTTCTACGACAACGAGCGCTTCGTCCGGCGCGGCGCCATGCCGATGCGCGGGCAGCGCACCCTGACCGGGGTCGGCGGCGTCCAGGGCCTCGACGGCGCGGCGCACCGGGACCGCAAGGGGATGTTCATGTCGATCATGACGCCGGCGGCGGTCCGCCACCTCGGGCAGCTCTTCGACGACGAGTGGCGGGCCCGGATCCCGGCGTGGGCGGAGTCCGGGCCGGTGCCGCTCTACGACGAGGTGGGCCGGATGCTGACCCGGGCGGTCTGGGCCTGGGCCGGGGTGCCGCTGGCCGACGCCGACGTGCCCCGCCGGACCGGCGAGATGCACGCGATGATCGAGGGACCGGCCGTGGTCGGCCCGGGGCACTGGCGGGGCCGGCTCGGCCGCCGCCGCGCCGAACGGTGGGCCGGCGAGGTGATCGAGCGGGTGCGCTCCGGCGCGCTGCCCGCGCCCGAGGGCAGCGCGCTGCGGGTCGTCGCCGAGCACCGGGACGAGCGGGGCATCCTGCTGCCGCGTCGGATCGCGGCGGTGGAGCTGCTCAACGTGCTCCGCCCGACGGTCGCGGTGGACCGCTTCGTGGTCTTCGCCGCGCTGGCGTTGCACGACCACCCGCACTGGCGCGACCGGGTCCGCGGCGACGACGCGACGGCCGAGAGCTTCGTGCAGGAGGTACGGCGCTACTACCCGTTCTTCGCGGTCGCCGCGGCCCGGGTCCGGCGCTCGTTCGAGTGGCAGGGGTACGCCTTCCCGCAGGGCCGACGGGTGCTGCTCGACCTCTACGGCACCAACCACCACCCGCAGCTCTGGCCGGAGCCGGAGCAGTTCCGGCCGGAGCGGTTCGACGGCTGGCGGGGCGACCCATTCCGGCTGGTCCCGCAGGGCGGCGGCGACCACTTCACCGGCCACCGCTGCGCCGGCGAGTGGATCACGATCGAGCTGCTGAAACGGGCGGTCGGCAACCTGACCGGGTCGATGAGCTACCGGGTTCCGCCGCAGGACCTGGCGCTGGACCTGGGCCGGATGCCCGCCCTGCCGCCCAGCGGCCTGGTCGTCGACGGGGTACGCCGGACCGCGTGATCACCGTGGCCCGACCGTCATGAAGCCACCACGAGCGCCTGCGGGGCGGCCTGCTTCATCCGGGTGCGCAGCCATTTGAGCTGGATCGCGGTCTCCTGCTCGCAGGCCCGCACCACCCCGAGCAGGTCCTCGTCCCGGGCCCCGTACGCGGCCTGACCGACCACGGTCCAGCAGATGTCGCACTCGGCGGCCATCAGGTAGAGGTCCTGGAGGTCGCGGAGCAGCCCGATCGGCCCGGTCCGGGTGCCGGAGAACAGCTCGGAGTGCAGCCGGTCCGGTTCGGCCGGGGCCTCCGCGGCGTACCGGCGGGCGAAGGGCGCCAGCTTCTCCGCGTGTGCGTGGCACTGCTTGGCCAGCTTCTCGCAGGTGTGGAAAACGTCCGGCTCGTCCCCGTGCGCCGCCCCCACCTCGGTGAACGCGTCGCCGAGCCGTTCCTGGGCCTTGTGCAGCAGGCCGAGATAGTGCGCCAGGTTCATGTCATTCCCCCCTCGACGGCGCCTCGGCGGCCGGCCCGCCGACGGTGGCCGGGATCCCGGAGCCCTCCGGCGGGGCGGAGCCGCCCACCGTGGGAGCGGGCGAGGGCCGGCCGCCCGAGTCGGCCTCCTTCACCACGCGCACCGCCGCCACCTTGAAGATCGGTTGCTTGGAGACCGGGTCCCAGGCGGTGATGGTCAGCTCGTTGGCCGCCCGGTCGTGCCGCCCCTCGCCCGGGCCGGCGCCGTCGGCCGCGTCCCAGTAGCCGTAGTGGAAGGGGAGGAAGACCACGCCGGGGCGTACCCCGCAGATGCGGGCCCGGGCGCGGACGACGCCGCGCGGCGACTCGATCCGGACCAGGTCGCCCTCGCCGATGCCGAGCCGGTCGGCGTCGGCCGGGTTGACCTCCACCCACGACTCGGGGGCGGCGTGCACGAGCTGGCTCGCCCGGCCGGTCTTGGTCCGGGTGTGGAACTGGTAGACGGTCCGCCCGGTGGTGAGCAGCAGCGGGAAGTCCGCGCTCGGCACCTCCGGCGACGGCTGGTACGGCGTGGCGTGCAGGAACGCCCGCCCGCCGGGCTGCTTGGCCCGGTACTCCCCGGGCAGCAGCTCGGCCCCGGTGGCCAGGTCGTGGCCGTACGACTCGCAGTAGTCCGGGTCGGTGTTGAACACCCCGTCGGTGTAGAGCCGCTCGGTGCCGTCCGGGTGCTCGTCGGTGCACGGCCACTGGATGCCGCCGGAGCGCAGCTTCTCGTAGGTGATCGCGGTGTAGTCGCAGGGCCGGCCGCGCGAGCACTCCTTCCACGCCTCGAACACCTCTTCCGGCCCGGTCCAGGTGATCAGCGGGCCGCCGTCCTTGTCCCGGAAGTCCATCCGGCGCGCGTAGTCGAGGAAGATGTCGAGGTCGGGTCGGGCCTCGCCGGGCGGCTCGACCGCCTTCTCGGAGATGTGCACGGTCCGGTCGACGCTGGTGAACGTGCCGGTCTTCTCACCCCAGGTGGCGGCCGGCAGCACCACGTCGGCCAGTTCGGCGGTCTCGGTCAGGAAGAGGTCCTGCACCACCACGAACAGCTCGCGGTTCGCCAGGATCCGGCGGATCCGGGCCAGGTCGGGCAGGGAGACCGCCGGGTTGGTGGCCGAGATCCAGAGCAGCTTGATCGAGCCCTGCTCGGCGTACCGGAAGATCTGCATGGCGTGGGTCGGCGGCGCCCAGTGCGGGATGGTGTCGACCTCGACGTTCCACAGCCGGGCCAGCTCGGCGATGTGCTCCTCGTTGGCCCAGTTGCGCAGGCCGGGCAGGTCGCCGTCCGCGCCGCACTCGCGGTTGTTCTGCGCGGTGGGCTGCCCGTTCATCTGGTAGAGCCCGGCGCCGGGCCGCCCGAGCATGCCGCGGATCAGGTGCAGGTTGTTCACCTGGCAGGAGGCCGCAGTGGCCTGGTTGGACTGGTAGAAGCCCTGGAGGACGGTGGAGAGCAGCCGCTCCGATCCGCCGAGCAGCTCGGCGGCGCGCTCGATGTCCGCGGCCCGCAGGTCGCAGATCTCGGCCACCTTCGCGACCGGGTAGTCCTCCACCACCTGGCACAGCTCCTCGAAGCCGAGCGTGTGCGCCCGGACGTACGCCTCGTCGTACCAGCCGCGGTGGATCAACTCGCGGAGCAGCCCGTTGAGCAGCGCCAGGTTGGTGCCGTTGCGCAGCGCCAGGTGCACGTCGGCCTCCCGCGCCACCGGGGTGGCGCGCGGGTCGACGGCGAGCATGGCCGGCGGGTTCGGCCCGCGCCGCCGGTCCAGCATGCGCATCCAGAGCACCGTCTGGGTCTCCGCGACGTTGTGCCCCCACAGCGCGATCGCGTCACAGTGGTCCACGTCCGTGTACGAGCCGGGTTGCCCGTCGGTGCCGAAGGACGCCTTGAGCGCCGCGGCGGCGGTGGCGGTGCAGAGCCGCGTGTTGCCGTCCATGTGCGGGGTGCCCAGCCCGGCCTTTCCGATCACACTGAGCGTGTAGTACTCCTCCAGGAAGAGCTGCCCGCTGGTGTAGAAGCCGAAGTGCCCCCAGCCCCCCGGGCCGCCCAGCAGCTCCTTCGACCGGGCCACGATCCGGCCCATCGCGGTGTCCCAGTCGGTCTCGACCAGCCGGTCCCCCTCCCGGACCAGCGGCCGGCGCAGCCGGTCCGGGCTGTGGTTGGCCTGCCAGCCGTAGAGGTCCTTCGGGTCGACCCGGCCGTGGTTGATCCGGTCCCCGGCCCGGCCCCGGACCCCGACGATCCGGTCGTTGGCCACGGCGATGTCCATGGCGTCGCCGTTGGAGTGCAGGATCGAGGCGCTGGGCACCCACCGCTGCACGTCGGCCTCGGTGCGCCCGTCGGCCAGGTAGGTGTCCACCCGCACCGGCCAGCGCTCCGCCGGCCCGTACGGCGTGCGCGGCCCCCAGGGGTCCGCGATCCGGTCCACCACCGCTCATCCCTCCTTCGGCGCCGCCCAGAGCGGCGTCGGCCGGCCGGTCGCCCGGTTGAACAGCAGGTCCACCACGGTCACCAGCAGCACGGCGGCGAACGCGTACCCGGCGAGCAGCGCCACCAGGTGCCCGACGACGGTGTTGCGGGGCGAGGACTCCTGCCCGCCGGGCTGCTCGACGTGCAGCATGATCGCCGGACCGAGGCTGGGGAACAGCCACGGCTGCCGGGTCAGCAGGGCGACCGCGCCGGCCACCACCACGGCGACCGCGCTGCCGGCGAAGGCCCGCGCGGCGGGCCGGGACGGCGACTCATCGAAGTCGGCGGGCATGGGAGGTGCTGTACCCCGCCGCCCGATTTCGAATCGACGCACGTCCCGGCGATCGCCGCCCGGTCAGGCCGCCTGCGGGTGCAGCACGGTCCGCAGGCAGCCCTCCTCCTTCTTCTGGAAGATCTCGTAGCCCCGGGCGCCCTCCTCCAGCGACATCGGGTGGGTGGCCAGGTAGCCGGGGTCGATCTCGCCGATCGCGATCCGGTCCAGCAGCATCGGGATGTAGCGCTGGGCGTGCATCTGCCCCATCCGCAGCACCAGCGCCTTGTTCATGGCCGCGCCGAGCGGGAACTTGTCCACCAGGCCGCCGTACACTCCGACGATGCTCACCGTGCCGCCCTTGCGGCACGCCATGATCGCCTGCCGGACCGAGGTCGGCCGGTCGGTCTGCAGCCTGGCGCTCTGCTTCGCCCGGTCGTACGCGTAGGTCGGCCCGACGTCGTGCGACTCCATGCCGACCGCCTCGATGCAGGCGTCCGGCCCGCGCCCGGCGGTCATCTCGCGCAGCGCCTCCAGCACGTCGGTCTCCGCGTAGTTGATCGTCTCGACGCCGAGTCGCTGCGTGGCGGTGGCCAGCCGCTCCGGCAGCCGGTCGATGACGACGACCCGCTCGGCGCCGAGGATCTGCGCGGACCGGGCGGCCATCTGTCCCACCCCGCCGGCGCCCCAGACGGCGACCACCTCGCCGCCCTTGAGACCGCAGAAGTCGGCCGCCATCCAGCCGGTCGGCATGGCGTCGGAGGCGAACACCACCGAGTCGTCCGGCACCCCGTCGGGCACGGTGAACGCGCCGACGTCGCCGAACGGCACCCGGATGTACTCGGCGTGGCTGCCCGAGTAGCCGCCGGCCGCGTGCGAGTAGCCCAGGATGCCGGCCGGCGAGTGGCCCCAGAGCTTCTCGGTGAAGACCGGCTGCGGGTTGGAGTTGTCGCAGAGCGAGTACTGCTCGGTGCGGCAGTACCAGCAGCCGCCGCAGGCCACCACCGAGCCGACGACCACCCGGTCGCCGACCTTGATCCGCCGCACGTCGGGGCCGGTCTCCACCACCTCGCCCATGAACTCGTGGCCGAGGATGTCGCCCTCGCGCATCGCCGGCAGGTATCCGTTGATCAGGTGCAGGTCGGAGCCGCACACGCTGCTGGCCCGCACCTTGACGATGATGTCGCCGCCCGACCGGATGGTCGGCTCCGGCACGTCGCGTACGGCCAGCTTGCCGACGCCCTCCCAGCACAGCGCCCTCACGGCCGGCCTCCCGCCATCAGCTTCTCCCGGATCCGGTCGGTCGCCTGCTCCTGCTTCGGGCTGCGCCCTGACGGGTCGTGGCGGGTGTCCAGCACCTGGCCGGTCTCGATCAGCGACTTGATCCTCCGCAGGGCGCTGCGCAGCGCGAGGTCCGGGTCGTCCCCGCCGACCAGGCCGAGCGCCCGGCGTACCGGGCCGGACCGCCAGCGCAGCTGGGCACGAATCTCGGTGCCCCGGTCCTGCGGCGCCGGCACGAGCTCGACCCGCCCCTGCTGGGCCACCGGTCCGTCGGTGACCCGCCAGCTCAGCCGGCCCGGGCCGTCGACGGTGATCTCGGCCCGCCACCCGGTGCCGCCGCCGGCCGCGTCCCTCGCCACGCAGCGCCACCGGTTGTCGTCGAGCTGCTCCAGGGTCACCCACTCGGCGAGCCCGCGGTCCAGCCGTTCCCGGTCGGTCCAGAAGCCGATCACCGCCTCCATCGGCCGGTCCACGGTGATTCCCCGGTGGACGACGTACCAGCCATCCGCCCGGTCGGGTTGGTGCCGACGCCGTCGCCGAGCCACCACCCGACCGACCCCGAGCGCGGTCACCGTGGCCGCGCCGGCCAACGCCCACCTCGTCGCGTTGCTGCTCATCACGTCTCCTCCACCGGGGCGCCTCGGACCGCCCGCGTCCCGGAGCGCTACCCGGCCCGAGGGCGTCGAAACGGCGAAACGGTTTGATCACCGAAATTTCGGGCACGCTGCCGTCCCTGCCCGACCGAGAGGGGCGCGCCGTGGCCTTCGACCCCAGCCAGTCCGGCCGGCACCGTCCGGCCGGCGGCAACCAGGAGGCGCTCGCCCGCCTCGACCCCGGCGCCGCGTCCGCGCCGGACCGGCTTCCACTGGCGTACGTCCTGCCGCTGCGCCCGGACGACGACACCGGCGGGACCGAGCTGACCGGTTACCTGCGCGAGCTGAGCCGGTGGGTGGATGTGATCGTGGTCGACGGGTCGCCGCCGGAGCTGTTCGCCCGGCACGCCGCCGCGTGGCGGGGGCTGGTCCGGCACGTCCCGCCCGATCCCGCGCTGCGCGGGCGCAACCCCACGGCGCTCGGCGTGCTGACCGGCGTCGCCCTGGCCCGCCACGAGCACGTGGTGGTCGCCGACCACGACGTCCGCTACGACCTCGCGGGGCTGCGCGCCGTGCACGGGCTGCTCGACCGGGTGGACCTGGTCCGGCCGCAGAACCACGTCGACCCGCTGCCCTGGCACGCCTGGTGGGACACCGGCGGGACGCTGCTCCACCGGGCGCTCGGCGGCGACTCGCCGGGCACCCTCGCGGTGCGCCGGAGCACCTTCCTGGCGATGGGCGGCTACGACCCGGACGTGCTCGCCGAGAACCTGGAGCTGGTTCGGACGGTCCGCGCGTACGGCGGCGCCACGGCGACCCCCGCCTGGCTGTACGTGCGCCGGCTCCCGCCGACCGCCGCGCGCTTGCAGAGGCAGCGGGTCCGGCGCGCGTACGACGAGCTGGCCCGACCGGGGTGGCTGCTGGCCGCGCTGGCGGTGCTGCCGGCCGCGGCGGCCGCGCTCGCCGCGCGCAAGCCAGGGCTGCTGCTGAGGGCCGGGGTGGCGACGGTGGCCGTGGCCGAGTTGGGCCGGCGACGGGCCGGCGCTGCCCGCGTCTTCCCGGCGCACACCTCGCTCGCGGCACCGCTCTGGCTGCTGGAACGCGGGGTCTGCGCCTGGCTCGCCGTGGGCCGCCGGGTGCGCGGCGGCCGGCCCGGCGCGGACGCCCGTCCGGCGGCGCACTCCACGCGGGCGCTGCGCCGCCGGCTCGCCGAGCGCCGCCCCGACGACCTGGTGCTCTGGGTGGAGACCGGCGCCGCGCCGGCCCCGGTCCGGGCGGACCGGCTGCCGCGCTGAACCGGCGACCCCGCACGCGACAGCTCGCGGCCACTCCCCGGCATGGTGCGGGGCGTGGCCGCGAGCTGTGGCGTAGGGATGTTGGTGGTCAGTACCGCACCTGGTCGCGGGACTGCTGCGCGGTGTCCTTGACGTCCTGCGCGGCGGACTTCGTGTCGTCCTTGACCGCGTGCACGGCGTCCTGCGCGGTCGACTTCACCGACTCGGTGGCGTGCTGCGCCGGCTCGCGCAGCTCCTCCTTCAGCTCCCCGGCGACCTCGGCGAGCTTCTCCTTGACCACGCCGCCGTGCTCGGCGGCCTTCTCCTTGACCTGCGCGGCGACCTGCTGCTCGCGGCGGGTGGCCGGGATCAGCGAGGACACCAGCATGCCGACGCCGAAGGCGATCACGCCGGCGGCGATCGGGTTGCCCTCGGACTTCTCCCGCAGCACCTGCGGCGCCCGCTGGGCGGCGTCGCCGACGGTCGAGGCGGCGGCGTGCGCCTTGTCGCCGACGGTGGACGCCGCCGAGGAGGCGTGGTCGCCCACCGAGTGGGCGGCGTAGCCCGTGCTGTGGCCGAGATCCGATGCGGTTCCCATCACCTTGTCCTTCACATTCGTCAGCGCGCTGCGGACGCGCTGCTTGCGGTCGTCGACGATGCGGCTCGGGCTGACCTTGTACGCCAGGGCGTCCACGTCCGAGCTCAGGTTGGTGCGAGTGGCTTCGATCTCCCGGCGGATCTGGTCGGGGTCGGTGCTCATCGGGTGACTCCCTCCGGGTGCGGCTTGAGCGCGTCGGGGATGCGCTGCACGCTGTCGTTGGTCTGCTTGAGGCCGCGGATCCGCTCGGCGTTCTTCTTCGCCATCGAGTAGAGGACCCCGGCGATCACGGCCCAGATCACGGCCACGATCAGCGCGGCCAGGCCCGAATCCATCACGTTGTCCAGGAACTGCCACAGCGCGATGGAGACGAAGAGCGCCACCATGTAGCCGCCGAAGCCGGCGCCGCCGAAGAGGCCGGCGGCCTTGCCCGCCTTCTTCCCCTCCTGGCGGATCTCGGCCTTGGCCAGCTCGACCTCCTGGCGCAACAGCGTGGAGAGGTCGGTGGTGACCTGGCGCATCAGCTCACCGATCGAGCTGCCCCGGACCTCGTCCGCGGTGGGCGGCGCGCCCGCCGCCTGGTAGCCGGAGTCCAGTCCGGACCCCTGCGTCGGCATGCTCATGCCGTCGCCTCCCTTCTGCCGGTCCGGCCGGTCACGGACGGTTGACGCCGCTGGACGGCACGCCCGGCAGGGGGTCGGTCCGGCTCGGCGGGGGCAGCGGCTGGCCGGTGCCACCCTCCGGGTCGGCCCAGGTGTTCGGAGCACCGCCGGCCGGGTAGGTCGCGCCCGGCGCGGAGTAGCCCGGGTCCGGCTCGGCGTACGTGCCGGGGGTCGGGTCGAGATAGCCGCCCGGCGGGACCTGCTCCGGCACGGCCCGCGAGGTCGGGATGACCGCGGTCCGGTCCGGGTCGTACGCCGGCCGGACACCGTCGGCGCCGTCGCCGATCGCCGCGATGTTCCGGGTCAGCCGGCCGGCGACCACGCCGAGCAGGGCGGCGCCGAGCAGGAAGGTGCCCGGGTTGCGGCGGGCGTAGGTCTTCACCTCGTGGAGCAGGTCGCCCGGCTCGCGCTCCTCGAGCCAGCCGGCCACGCCGTGCACCCGGTCGGCGGCCTGGTGGGCCAGCTCGGTGACCGGGCCCGCGCCGCCGCCGTTCTGCGCCATCGAGCGCATCTCCTCGGCCAGCGAGCGCAGCCCGCTCGCCGCGCGCTGCTGCTGCTGGCTGGTCTGGGCGGTGACCTGGTTCCGGGCCTCGCCGTAGAGGTTGCGGGCCTGGCGCTTGGCCTCGCCCACGACCTCCTGACCCTGCTCCTTGGCGGTCTGGGCGACCGCGCCGCCCGCGTTGGCGGCCTCGTTGCCGACCTGGCGGGCCTGGTCACGGACCCCGCCGCCGTTGGTCGACTCGTACGTGCCGGACGTGGATGAGAGATCGTAAGTCATGGTGTCCCTTCCGCTCGGAATTCGTAGCGGTTGTGCTCGGGGGATCACGCCGACGTTGCTGCCGGCGTGTCGGAATCCCTACCCCAGGTCGCCGGGTCCATGCCTGATTCGTGATTTCTCTGCGGACGTGCCCCGCGCCGGTCACACAATGGAGGGTCTGCCCGCCCGGGCGGCGGTGAGCTCCACGGAGGTGACAGCGATGGCACGTGCCGTGCGCGGACGCGCCGCGGCCCGGACCCGGCCGCCGATCCAGAAGGTCGCCCTCGCGGTGGCCGCCGTCTTCGTGCTGATCGGTGTGCTCGGCTTCGTCCCCGGCTTCACCACCCACTACGGCGACCTGAAGTTCGCCGGCCACCACTCGGAGGCCAAGCTCATCGGCCTGTTCCAGGTGTCGATCCTGCACAACCTGCTGCACCTGCTCTTCGGCCTGGTCGGCCTCGTGCTGGCCCGCCGGATCGCCGGGGCGCGGCTGTTCCTGGCCGGCGGCGGCGCGGCCTACCTGGGCCTCTGGCTGTACGGCTTCGCCATCGACCGGGAGACCGCGGCGAACTTCGTGCCGTTCAACGACGCCGACAACTGGCTGCACCTCTTCCTCGGCTTCGGCATGCTCGCGCTGGGCCTGCTGCTCAACAACGAGGTGGGCACCGGCGGGCGGCCGGACACGCCCCTCGACCGACCCTGACCAGCGCCGTCACCCGTTCGGGCGGCGTCGCCCGCGACACGCCGGGCCGCGTTTGCCCACTGATCGGCCGGGGCACCAGGACCACCACGGGGAGTAACCCCGGCGGGACGAGGAGGTCCGGCGATGCCACGGTGGTTGCGGAACAACGCACTCACGGTCGCCATGCTCGGCGCATTCGTGATCTTCCTGGTGTTGCAGAGCGTGTTCGGCTGGCAGGTGCACAACGAGGAGTTGGCCGAGTACGGCGCCGCGCCGCTGAGCTGGTGGGCGTACCTGGGCACCGGGCACTTCGCCGAGGCGGTCTTCGAGAACTGGGAGTCGGAGTTCCTCCAGATGGGCGGCTACGTGCTGCTCACCGCGTACCTGGTGCAGAAGGGCTCGGCCGAGTCGAAGCCGGAGGGCCAGACGGACCGGCCCGACGACGACCGGCGGCATGCGACCTCGGACTCCCCCTGGCCGGTGCGGGCCGGCGGCCTGCCGCTGGCGGTCTACCGGAACAGCCTCTCCCTCGCGCTGTTCATGATCTTCGCGGGCTCGCTCCTGGGGCACCTGTTCGGCGGCGTGGCCGCCTACAACGAGGAGCAGGCGTTGCAGAGCGGGGCCGCCCCGATCAGCGCCTGGCAGTTCCTCGGCACCAGCGACTTCTGGTTCCAGTCGATGCAGAACTGGCAGAGCGAGTTCCTCGCCGTGGGCGTGCTGATCCTGCTCAGCATCGTGCTGCGCCAGCACGCCAGCCCCGAGTCCAAGCCGGTCACCGCGGCCCACGCCGAGACCGGCGCGTAAGGGTCCGCCTCAGGCGGCGACCGGCAGCCGCTTGGCGAAGCAGACGCTGTACGGGTTGTCGACGTACTCGCCGTACACGGGAATGGGCTGGTAGCCGCAGGACCGGTAGAGGCCGATGGCGGCCGGCAGATAGGTGCCGGTCTCCAGGCACACGGTGGTGTGCCCCTGCCGGAAGGCCAACTCCTCCAGGGCGGCCAGCAACTGCCGGGCGATCCCCCGCCCCCGGTACGCCGGCCGGACGTACATCCGCTTCAGCTCGCCGGTGTCGGCGTCGAGGGACTGGAGGCCGCCGCAGGCGACCGCCCGGCCGCCCTCGACCACCGCCAGGTAGCGGATGTCGTCGTGGGTGATCGTCGCCTGCCCGTCCAGGCCGCCGTCGGCCTCGCGCAGCTCCCGCTGCTGCGCGGCGACCAGGGCGGCGATCTCGGGATCGGTGGCGGGACGGGATTCGATCAGCATTTCGTCACGGTAGGACGACCGGATTTCGCGGAGGTTTCCGGCCACCGTCCCGAGAACGGACGGAGCGGAACTACTCCCAGTCCTCGTCGTCGTCGGCGTCGTCCTGCGGTGCGGCCGCCACCTCGTCCTCCGGGCGCACCCGGCGCGCCTTGCGGGCGGCCAGCCGCTCCGCGGCGGAGAGGCGGGTCGCCTTGTCCTCCAGCCGGACGTCGGTGCCCCGGTTGCCGGGGACGAAGTCGACCCCGGCGTAGAGGGTGGGCTGCCAGTCGAACTCCCGGTCGCCGATCCGGACCAGGTCGCCCGCCTGGGCGCCGGCCCTGGCCAGCTTCTCCTCCACGCCGAGGCGGGCCAGCCGGTCGGCCAGGTAGCCCACCGCCTCGTCGTTGTCGAAGTTCGTCTGCTTGACCCAGCGCTCCGGGCGGTTGCCCCGGACGGTGAAGGAGCCGTCGTCCTCGGCCTCGATGGTGAAGCCGGTGTCGTCGACCGCCTTCGGCCGGATCACGATCCGGGTCGGCTCGACCGGCGGCGCGGCGCGGCGGCCCTGGTCGACCAGCTCGGCCATCGCGTACATCAGCTCCCGCAGCCCCTCCCGGGTCGCGGTGGAGACGTCGAACACCCGGAAGCCGCGGGCCTCCAGGTCGGGCCGGACGATGTCGGCGAGGTCCCGCCCGTCCGGCACGTCGATCTTGTTGAGCGCCACCAGGCGGGGGCGGTCGGTCAGGCCGCCGTACTGGGTCAGCTCGGACTCGATGGCGTCGATGTCGGCGAGCGGGTCCCGGCCCGGCTCCAGCGTCGCCGTGTCGACCACGTGCACCAGCACGGCGCACCGCTCGACGTGACGGAGGAACTCCAGGCCCAGCCCCCTGCCGGTGGCCGCGCCCGGGATCAGCCCCGGCACGTCGGCGACGGTGAAGGTGTGGTTGTCCACCCGGACGACGCCCAGGTTCGGCACGAGGGTGGTGAACGGGTAGTCGGCGATCTTCGGCTTGGCGGCGGAGATCACCGAGATCAGCGAGGACTTGCCGGCGGAGGGGAACCCCACCAGGCCGACGTCGGCGACGCTCTTGAGCTCCAGCACCACGTCGAGCCGGTCGCCGGGCTCGCCCAGCTCGGCGAAGCCGGGGGCCTTGCGCCGGGCGTTCGCCAGCGAGGCGTTGCCCCGGCCGCCGCGTCCGCCCCGCGCCGCCTCGAAGGTGGTGCCCGCGCCGACCAGGTCGGCCAGGACCTCGCCGTCGAGGGTCTGCACCACGGTGCCGTTCGGCACCTTGATGATCAGGTCGTGGCCGTTGGCGCCGTCCCGGTTCGAGCCGGCCCCGCCCTTGCCGTTCTCGGCCTTCATGTGCGGGCGGAAGTGGAAATCGAGCAGCGTGGTCACCTGCGGGTCGACGACCAGCGAGACGCTGCCGCCGTGCCCGCCGTTGCCCCCGTCGGGCCCGCCGAAGGGCTTGAACTTCTCCCGGTGGATGGAGACACAGCCGTGCCCGCCGTCGCCGGCCTGCATGTGCAGGACGACCCGGTCAACGAACGTCGTCACGACGCCAATCCTTCCAGCGGGGCACGCCCCGCGTGAGAAAAGACGAAGCGGGCCGGGACCCGAGGTCCCGGCCCGCAACGCCTTCGAACTACTGCTGCGGCACGATGCTGACGGTCTTGCGACCGCGCTTGGTGCCGAACTGGACCGAGCCGGCAGCCAGCGCGAACAGCGTGTCGTCGCCGCCACGGCCGACCAGGTCACCGGGGTGGAACTTGGTGCCACGCTGACGGATGAGGATCTCACCCGCGCTGACGACCTGACCACCGAAGCGCTTCACGCCGAGCCGCTGGGCCGCGGAATCGCGACCGTTACGCGAGCTGGACGCACCCTTTTTGTGAGCCATTGGAGGACGACCTACTTCCCGCTGGAGATGCCGGTCACCTTGACCTGGGTCAGCGGCTGGCGGTGACCCTGGCGCTTGTGGTAGCCGGTCTTGTTCTTGAACTTGTGGATCCGGATCTTCGGGCCCTTGGTGTGCGCGGCGATCTCGCCGGACACCGCGACATTGGCAAGCTTCGTCGCGTCGGTCACCAGGTCGTCACCGTCGACGAGGAGCACCGCGGTGAGCTTCACCGCGTCGCCGGGGGCACCGGCGAGCTTCTCGACCTCGATCACGTCGCCCTCGGCGACCTTGTACTGCTTGCCGCCGGTCTTGACGATCGCGTACATCGGAGGCGGACTCCCTGTCGTTGAGGCTGCTGGCGGTCGTTCCCACGGCGTCTCGCCGGGAGCCGTGACACCGGCAGCGCGGGCACGCGGGAACTCGGCACACCAAAGTGCGCCGCAGGCAAGCGTACGCCATACCCGGCCCGCCGCCCAAACCGGGCTGCCCGGTCAGGCCGGGCAGAGCTCGTCGAGCCGCCCCTGGAGCCGGTCGAACTCGGTCTCGTCGATCGCCTGCACGTCGGTGCCGAGCCCGCCCACCTCGGTGGCCAGGTCCGCCAACAGGGTACGCAGCCGCGGGTCGGCGGCCTGCCCGGACTGCTCCCGCAGCGCGTCCCGCCAGCCGGTGAGAGCCGTCTCCGCGTCCCGTCGGGCGGCGTCCGCGGTCTCACGGTCGCCGCGGCCGGTGGCGCGCAGCATCTCGGCCAGCTTGAACACGTACGTCTGCACGGCGGCGGAGCCCGCCTGCTTGGCGCGGGCGCAGGCGCCGGCGTCCCCGGTGACGGTCGGGGCCGGTGTGGCCGCCGTCGGCGGTGGGGCCGGTGAGGCGAAGCCCACCGCGAAGGGGTCCTCGCCCCGGTCGGCGCAGCCCGCGCCGGCCAGCAGGACCCCGGTCAGCGCGGTGACCGCGAACACGCGACGCATGTCTCCTCCCTCCGGGGCCGGCCGTCCCGACCGGGGGTCGACGGAGACGGCAGGGCCCCTGCCCCGGACTCTGTTGCCGGTGCAGGGGCCCTGTCAAACGCCGTGCAGGTCAGCGGCTCACGGCCGGGTGCGCCGCCGCGCGCCGCCGCGCCGGGAGCGCCGGCGGGCGGTGCCGTTCTCGGCGCCCTCCTCGTCCCCGTCGCCGACCGCGTCCGGGTCGTCCGCGGCGGCCAGCCGGGCCGAGTCACCCTGCTGGCTGTCGGCCACCGCCGGGGCGGCCGCCGTTTCGGTCTCGAACCGGGACAGGTCGTAGCCCTGGGTGTCGTAGTAGTCGTCGTCCGAGCTGTCGACCACCTCGGCGACGGTCTTCTCCGGCGCCGCCGGGGCCGGCTGCTCCGCGACCTCCGCTGCGGGCTTCTCGGCGGCGGCCTTGCGGCCCCGTCGCCGGCCCTTCTCCTCGGTGGCGGGGCTGGTGACGGCCGACGCCACCGCCTTGACCTTCTCCCCCGCGCCGCCGCGTGGCTTCTCCGGCACCGGCTCCGTGTGGATGATGACGCCCCGGCCCTTGCAGCACTCGCAGGTTTCGCTGAACGCCTCCAGCAGGCCCGCGCCGATCCGCTTGCGGGTCATCTGCACGAGGCCGAGCGAGGTGATCTCGGTGACCTGGTGCTTGGTGCGGTCCCGGCCGAGGCACTCGGTGAGCCGGCGCAGCACCAGCTCCCGGTTCGACTCCAGCACCATGTCGATGAAGTCGATCACCACGATGCCGCCGAGGTCGCGCAGCCGGAGCTGGCGAACGATCTCCTCCGCCGCCTCCAGGTTGTTCCGGGTGACCGTCTCCTCCAGGTTGCCCCCGGAGCCGGTGTACTTGCCGGTGTTGACGTCGATGACGGTCATCGCCTCGGTACGGTCGATCACCAGCGAGCCGCCGGAGGGGAGGAAGACCTTCCGGTCCAGCCCCTTCAGGATCTGCTCGTCGATCCGGTACTCGGCGAAGACGTCGGTGGTGCCGGCGTGCCGGCGCAGCCGGGCGACCAGGTCCGGCGAGACGTGCGACAGGTAGGACTCGACCAGGTCGTACGCCGGTTCGCCCTCGATGACCAGCTCGCGGAAGTCCTCGTTGAACAGGTCCCGGACCACCCGGATGACCAGGTCGGGCTCCTCGTAGAGCAGCACCGGGGCGCCACCCTCGGCCGCCTTGGCCTGGATCTCCTCCCACTGCGCCTGGAGCCGCTTGACGTCCCGGGCCAGCTCGTCCTCGCTGGCGCCCTCGGCGGCCGTCCGGACGATCACCCCGGCGCCGTCCGGCACCAGCTTCTTGAGGACGTCCCGCAGCCGCTTGCGCTCGGTGTCCGGCAGCTTCCGGCTGATGCCGGAGGCGTTGCCGTTCGGCACGTAGACCAGGTGCCGGCCGGAGAGCGCGATGTGGCTGGTCAGCCGGGCGCCCTTGTGCCCGATCGGGTCCTTGGTGACCTGCACCAGCACCGAGTCGCCGGACCTGAGCGCCTGCTCGATCGAGCGGGCGCGGCCCTCCAGACCGGTGGTGTCCCAGTTGACCTCGCCGGCGTAGAGCACGGCGTTGCGGCCGCGCCCGATGTCGACGAAGGCCGCCTCCATGCTGGGCAGGACGTTCTGCACCTTGCCCAGGTAGACGTTGCCGGCCATGGTGCCGGACGAGTTGCGGGTCACGTAGTGCTCAACCAGCACGCCGTCCTCGAGGACCGCGATCTGCGTCCGGTCGCCGCGCTGGCGCACGGCCATCACCCGGTCGACCGCCTCCCGGCGGGCCAGGAACTCCGACTCGCTGAGAATCGGCGGGCGGGTGCGCCGCTGCTCGCGGCCGTCCCGGCGGCGCTGCCGCTTGGCCTCCAGCCGGGTCGAGCCCGAGACGCCCTGCACCTCGTCGACGGCCTTGCGCGGCTCGCGGATCTTGACGACGGTGGGCACGCCGTCCTCGGCGGCGGTCTCCGCCTCACCCGCGCCGCGGCGGCGACGCCGACGGCGACGACGGGTCATCCCCTCGCCCTCGGCCTCCTCCTCGTCCTCCTCGGCCTCGGCCTCGGCGGACTCGGCCCGGACGGCCTCCTCGGCCTCCTCGGCCTCCTCGTCCTCCGCCTCCTCGGCGCCCCGGCCGCGACCGCGGCCCCGGCGGCCCCGACGACGACGGCGCCGCATGGCGGCCTCGTCCTCGTCCTCCTCCGCCTCGGCGATCTCCTCGGCCTCGGCGGTCGGCTCCTCCTCGACCTCGACCTCGACCTCGACCGGCTCGACCTCGCGACGACCACGGCGGCGGCGCCGGCCGGTCTCCGCCGGCTCCTCGATCGGCTCCTCGGCGACCGGGTAGGTGACCCGGACGACCGGGGCTTCCTCGGGCTGGGGAGGCATGAACAGGACGGTCGGCGCGGAGAGCGCGGCGCGGCGCCGACGGCTGGTCGGCGCGGGCTCCTCGGCCGGCTCCTCCACGGGACCCGGCACCGCGGCACCCGGCGACACCTCGCCGGTCCGGTCCTCCGGGCCGCCGGCGCGGGCCAGGACGGCCTCGTCAGCGCCCCGGTTGCCGGGGGTCGGCTCGTCCTCGGCGTCCTCGCCGACCGCGTCCTCGTCCTCCGGCTCGTCCTCGGCGGGCGCCGGGGGCTCCGGGGCGGTCGGCGGCTCGGTGTCGGCCTGCGGCTCCGCGACCGCGTGCGGCTCGACCGCCGGCCCGGCGGTCTCGGCAGCCGCATCGGTCGGCGCCTCGTCCGTGGCGGCCTCGACGGGCGGCGGGGTGGTCTTGCGGCGGCGGGTGCGGGTGACCTTGACCGGCGGCACCACCTCGTCGGAGGCGGCCTCCACCCCGGCCACGGCCACCGGCTCCTCGACCGCCTTGGCGGGGGTCGCCTTACGCCGCCGCCGGGTCTTCGGCGCGGCCTCCAGGTCCCCGGCGACCGGGGCGAACACCTCGGCCTGCGGCGTCTCGCCGGTCCCGGTCGCCGCGGTCGCCGCCTCGACCGGCGCGTCGGTCTGCTCCGGCTGGTTCAGCGGAGCGGCCTTGCGACGGCTGGCCCGCTTGCGGGCCGGCGGCTTGGCCTCGGCGGTGCTGTCGATGCTGCTGGTGGCGGTTGCCTCGGCCGGCTCTGCGCCGGTCCGTTCGCCGCCCTCGGGCTCGTTCTCGAGCATGGACGTTCTCCAGTTCTGGCTGCCCCGGGCGCGGGTGAGCGCTGCCACGCAGGGTCGCCGCAAAAGGTGTTTCCGCCGGGCGCGCAGGTGCGCGCCCGCCGAAGTCTGCCTGCCAGAACGCTGACCGACGGTCAGCGTTCTCCGATGCCTGCCCCGTCGCGATCCGCGTCCAACGGATCGACGATCTCGCCCTGCGCGGTCAGCGTTCCCTGCGCCAGCCGGATCACCCTCGGGGAGACCGGCGGCTCCAGGTCGGCCACCACGCGGAGGCCGGAAAGGACGTCATCGGGTCGTACGGACGGGGTGACCTGCCGCACGACCAGTTCGAGTATCGCACACGGTGCGGCCGTCGCCCCGGAAGGCGTCTCGGACGGCGGCAGCGTATCGATGGCGATGACGGCGGCGCGGGCGTCGAAGGTGCGCCGCCCCTGCTTGGTCATCCTCTCGACCTGGATCTCCTCGGCGGCGGTGAAAGCGCTCACGGCCCGCTCCAGCGCGGCCGGGTCGACCTCGGGCAGCTCGATCCGCCAGCGGGAGGCCTCGATCCGGTCGGCCAGGCTGCCGCCGGCGGCCTCCACCGCGTCCAGCACGTCGAGCCCCGGCGACAGGGCGGCGTCCAGGGCCGCCCGCAGCTGCCCCGGGTCGACCGGCTCGCGCAGGCCGATCTCCAGGTACTCCGCCTCGCTGGCCACGCCGGTCGGCGCCGCGGAGGCGTACGAGATCTTGGGGTGCGGGGTGAAACCCTGGGAGAAGGCGATCGGTACGCCGGCCCGGCGCAACGCGCGCTCGAAGGCCCGGGCGAAGTCCCGGTGCGAGGTGAACCGCAGCGGTCCACGCTTGGCGTACCGGATCCGGACCCGCTGGACGACCGGCGCCTGGCCGCCCTCGGGTTGAGGCTTTCTGGCGATCGTGAGCTCCTCGGCTGTGCCTGCGTGTCGGTTCCATCCTGGCGCAGCGGCCGGCACGGCCCGCAGCCGGGGCGGCGGAAGCGGCCGGACGAACCGGCCCGAACCGGTCAGCGAGGCGATGCCCGCCCCGCCCGGAGACGACGATGGCCGGCCGGCGACCCACAGGTCACCCGGCCGGCCACCGGCGTTCAGGACCGGTTGCCGCCCGGTGGCGGGTACGTCCCCGGCGGCGGCGGAACGTGGCCGGGCGGCGGAGCGTAGGGGTTGGCGCCCGGCGGGACGTGGCCACCGGGCGCGCCCGGCGGCGCGTGGTAGCCGGCCGGGACCGGTGGGGTGCCGTAAGCACCCCCGGCGCCCTGGTCGAGCAGGTCGTCCGGGACGGCGGCCGCCCGGGCCGCCTCCCGGCGGTAGCGGCGCCGGTTCCAGATCAGGAAGACCACCAGCGCCACCAGCACCAGGAGCACCACGGCGATGCCGATGCCGATGACCAGGACCTGCTGGTCGGTGGGGCCGCCGCGGTCGCCGTACTCGGTGACGTCGAAGTCGTCGTCCTCGGCCGCCTGTGGCGGGGCCGGGCTGGCCACGGCGGGCTCCAGCAGCGGGTTCGCCGAGACCGCCGGCACCGTGGCGGTCAGCGCCGCCACCGGGTCGATCCGGCCGAAGCCGTACTGCGGGTCGCGGCCGGGCGGGCCGGCGTCCCGGGCGGTGCGGATGATCCGGTTGATCACGTTGGGCGCGGAGAGGTCCGGGTACTTCGACCGGATGAGCGCCGCGATGCCGGAGACGATCGCGGTGGCGTCCGAGGTGCCGTCGCCCCAGCCGTAGCCGTGGTCCCGGCCGGCGTTGTAGATGCTGTCGCCGGGGGCGGCCACCGCGGCCTCGGGCCCCTGGACGGAGCCGGACCAGAAGCGCCCGCCCCGGGTGGTGCCGGTCACCGCGATCACCCCGGGGACGTTGGCCGGGCTGGTCACCTCGACGTCCCCCTTGGCGGTGTTGCCCGCAGCGGCCACCACCACCACGTCCCGGTCCAGGGCATATTTGATCGCGGACTCCTCGTCGTCGGAGGCCACACCCCCGCCGCCGTAGGACAGGTTGATCACCTTGGCGCCGCCGTCGACGGCCATCCGGATGCCCTGGGCCGACGCCGCCTCGCTGATCTCCCCCTTGCCCGCCTTCGTCTTGATCGGCAGGATCCGCGCGCCCGGCGCGATGCCCGTCACCCCGTCCGATCCCGCGTTCTTCGCCACGATGATGCCGGCCATGTGGGTGCCGTGACCCTCCGCGTCGGAGCGTCCGTCGCCAGGAGCGCCGTAGCTGCGGCCGCCGGGGAGCACCTGGCCGGCGAGCTCCGGGTGGGTGGCGTCGACACCGCTGTCCACCACGGCGACGGTCACCCCGCGGCCGGTGGAGAGCCGGTGCACCTGGTCGATCCGCAGCTCGTCCAGGTACCACTGCTCGGCCCGTCGCGGCGCGGCGGCCGCCGGTTGGGCGGCCCCCAGCACCATGAGTCCGGCCAGCAGGCCGGCCGCGACCGGGCGGAGCGCGCCCACGTGCAACCTCATCCGTCCGTCCTCAGCGCAGGATGCCCGGGGACGCGGCGTCACCGCTGCCCCACGGATCGTCGTCCTCAGTCAACCACGACGAGTGCTCGCTGCCGGAGCCGCCGTGCCCGGCGCCCCCGCGCCCGCCGCCCATCATGCCGCCGCCCATCATGCCGGCGCCGCGCGCGCCACCCGCGCCCGCGCCGGCGCCCGCCGCGTTGCGCAGCGCGCTGGCCGCGCTGGTCATCGGGGGCACCTTGCCGTTGCCGCCGCCGACCATGCCGGGGATGCCGCCCATGCCGACTCCGCCGGCCGCGCCGATGCCGCCGGCCGAGCCGAGGCCGGCGCCACCGCCACCGAAGCCGCCACCGGCGCCGCCGAGCCCCGCGGAGTTGACGCCGCCACCGAGACCGCCGGTGCCGCCGTAGCCACCGCCGATGCTGCTCGGCCCGCCGGCGCCGGCCAGGCCGGTGCCGTAGTCGTGGTCGCCCGTCCCGGTGCCCGGGTAGCCCGCGCCGGTGGACGGCGGGGTGAACGTGCCCGCGCCGCCGCCGCTGCCCCCGCCGCCGAAGTCGGGGCCGCCGGTGGTGGGCGGGGGCGTCAGGGAGCCGCCGTCGAAGGAGCCCCCGCCGCCGCCCCCGCCGATGCCGGTGCTGCCGAGGGAGGGCGCGCCGCCACCGAAGCCGCCGCCCGCGCCACCGCCACCGCCGCCACCACCGCTGGGCAGGCCGGACGGCGGCTTGCGGTCGTCGGGACGGTAGTCGTCGGACCCGGTCCTCGGGGTCGGCACGACCAGCTTGGGCCGCTCCGTCTCCACGGCGGCGGGCAGCGGCGACATCGCCGAGTTGGCCGCCTGCTGGTTGTCCCGGTACCAGTTGTCCAGGTGCGACTTGGTGTCCCACCAGCCGCCGCGCTTGTTGTCGCTGGCGTTGCCGTCGACCTTCATGGTTGCCTCGAGGT
This sequence comes from Micromonospora sp. NPDC005299, assembly GCF_042872345.1. Classification (NCBI taxonomy): domain Bacteria; kingdom Bacillati; phylum Actinomycetota; class Actinomycetes; order Micromonosporales; family Micromonosporaceae; genus Micromonospora; species Micromonospora sp. NPDC005299. The sequence continues at coordinate 21,139 of NZ_JBIAKG010000008.1, read as the reverse complement.
CGTCTGCCTTGTCGCGGAACGCGCCGTCGGCGTACGAGGCCGGGTTGCTCTGGTAGTCCTTGCGGAGCGCGGCCAGGAAGCCCGAGGCGCTCTCGCCGTCCCGGGCGTCGTCGAGCTCGGTGCCGTTGGGCAGGCTCCACTCGTTCCAGCCGAAGTCGTCCATCAGCGGGATCGGGATGCTGGCCACCGACTTGCGGATGTCACCCTCGATCCGCGACAGCGCGCCGCTGACGTTGCTCGCGTGGGTGATGAGATCCTCGATCTCCTTGCCGATCTCGCCCAGGTGCTCGCGGTACGCGTCGCCGCCGCTGCCCTTCCAGCCGCTGAGCAGGCCGGGCAGGCCGCCGCTGTGCGGGCGCTCCTTGCCGGGCGCGATCGGACCGACGAAGGACCGACCGACGAGCGAGTCCCGCAGGTAGCCCAGGCCGGTGGAGAGGTTGCTCCATCCCGTCCCGACCGAGCCGACCGTCTCCGGATCCGCCGACAACGTCACCTCGCGGACGCACCGCTCCCAGGTTCCTCCAGCCATGACCCTCTCCCCCTCAGGCCGTGTACGGGTAGGTGGGCTGCTCGCCCGTCGCGGGCGGCGGGGCGGCGGATTCCAGCAACCGCTCGATCTCCTTGCCGTTCGCGGCGTTGCGGGCCTCGGTGTCGCGGAACGCCTTGGCGATGTCCTCGGTGCCCTGCTTCAGGGTGGCGAGCTTGGTGGAGAGCGCCTTGAGGTGGGCCTCCATGTTCGCCGTCGACTTCGTCAGCGCCTGCCACTGCATGCGAGCGTCCTCGTACGCGCCGAACGGCGTGCCGTTGGGCACCGTCTGCGCGTTGTTGCTGTCGCCCTTCATCCGCTCCTTGATGCGTTCCATCTCGTAGCTGATGGTGTCGTCGACATACTGCTTGAGGCGCTCGACGTAGTCCGCCGCGGCGTCCAGATCCTCGACGCTGACGTGCAGATCGCCGGTGTCCGGCGGCCTGATGTCACCCATGCTGCTGCCCTCCCCGCTGCCGGCCTCCGGCCGGTCCAATACGGACGCAGCGTATCGAGAGACGGCCAGTCGGGGCACCCCCACCCCGCGTCACGGAACATCGACGGGCGACGCGTCCCGGAATGTGACGGAGCGCGGGACCCCGAGGGATCCCGCGCTCCGGTGTGCGTCGGTGGTGCTACTGCTGGGCGCCGGCGGGCAGCTTCAGACCGTTGACCGGGGTCAACGGCAGGAGCTTCCGGCCGGTCGGGCCGATCTGGATCTCGGTGTCCATGGACGGGCACACGCCGCAGTCGAAGCAGGGCGTCCAGCGGCAGTCGTCCTGCTCGTACTCGGCGAGCGAGTCCTGCCAGTCCTGCCAGAGCCAGTCCTTGTCCAGGCCCGAGTCGAGGTGGTCCCAGGGCAGGACCTCCAGTTCGTCACGCTCCCGGGTGGTGAACCAGTCCAGGTCCACCCCGACGGAGGGCAGCACCTCGGCCGCCGCGTCCACCCAGCGCTGGTAGGAGAAGTGCTCGCTCCAGCCGTCGAACCGGCCGCCGTTCTCCCAGACCCTGCGGATCACCGCGCCGACCCGGCGGTCGCCCCGGGACAGCAGGCCCTCGATCAGCGACGGCTCGCCGTCGTGGTAGCGGAAGCCGATGGCCCGGCCCAGCGAGCGGTCGCTGTTGATGGCCTGCTTGAGCAGCCGGAGCCGGCCGTCGATGACCTCCGGGCGCTCCATGGCGGCCCACTGGAACGGCGTGTGCGGCTTCGGCACGAAGCCACCGATCGAGACGGTGCAGCGGATGTCCTTGGACCCGGTCGCCGCCCGGCCGGCCCGGATGACCTCGTGCGCCATGTCGGCGATCTCGAGGACGTCGGCGTCGGTCTCGGTCGGCAGGCCGCACATGAAGTAGAGCTTCACCTGCCGCCACCCGTTGGTGTACGCGGTCACCACGGTGCGGATGAGGTCGTCCTTCGACACCATCTTGTTGATGACCTTGCGGATCCGCTCCGACCCGCCCTCGGGGGCGAAGGTCAGGCCGGTCCGCCGGCCGTTGCGGGACAGCTCCTGCGCCAGGTCGATGTTGAAGGCGTCCACCCGGGTCGACGGCAGCGAGAGCGAGACGTTGGTGCCCGCGTACTGCTCGGCGAGGCCGGAGCACATGTCGCCGATCTCGGAGTGGTCGGCCGACGACAGCGACAGCAGGCCCACCTCGTGGAAGCCGGAGAACTCCAGCCCCTGCTGCACCATCTGGCCGACCGTGGTGATCGAGCGCTCGCGCACCGGGCGGGTGATCATGCCGGCCTGGCAGAACCGGCAGCCCCGGGTGCAGCCGCGGAAGATCTCCACCGCGTACCGCTCGTGGACCGTCTCGGCCAGCGGCACGAGGGGCTTCTTCGGGTACGGCCAGGCGTCCAGGTCCATGGTCGTGCGCTTGTGCACCCGGAACGGCACGTCGGGGCGGTTCGGCACGACCCGCTGGATCCGGCCGTCCGGCAGGTAGTCCACGTCGTAGAAACGCGGCACGTAGATGCTCTCGGTGCGGGCCAGCCGCAGCAGCAGCTCGTCCCGGCCGCCCGGGCAGCCCTCGGCCTTCCAGTCCCGGACGATCGCGGTGATCTCCAGCACCGCCTCCTCGCCGTCGCCGAGCACGGCGGCGTCGACGAAGTCGGCGATCGGCTCCGGGTTGAACGCGGCGTGCCCGCCGGCCACGATCACCGGGTCGGCCTCGGTGCGGTCGGCGGCCAGCAGCGGGATGCCGGCCAGGTCGATCGCGGTGAGCAGGTTGGTGTAGCCCAGCTCGGTGGAGAAGGAGACGCCGAACACGTCGAAGTCGCGCACCGCGCGGTGGGCGTCGACGGTGAACTGCGGCACGCCGTGGGCGCGCATCAGCTTCTCCAGGTCCGGCCAGACCGCGTACGTCCGCTCGGCGAGCACGTCGGGCAGCTCGTTGAGCACCTCGTAGAGGATCTGCACGCCCTGGTTGGGCAGGCCCACCTCGTACGCGTCGGGGTACATCAGCGCCCACCGGACGGTCGCGGCGTCCCAGTCCTTGACCACCGCGCCCAGCTCGCCACCCACGTACTGGATGGGTTTGGTCACCTGGGGCAGCAGCGGCTCAAGCCGCGGCCAGACCGAATTGGCCGCGGCCGGGCGCGGCGTCGTCGACGGGGCACTCATGATGCCCAAGGGTACGCGGTCCCCCGCCGCCCACCACGCCGCACCGCTACCCACTCCAGCAGCCCCTGCCGCGTTGATCAAGAGGGTTGCGTCGGGATCCGGGCCGATCCAGACGCAAACCTCTTGATCGACGGAGCCGGACGGGTCGGGGCGGGTGGTGCCGCGGATTCGTCGGGGGTGGCGGGGCGGTACTAACCTCGCAACGGGCGCGAGAGGAGATTGCCGCGATGTCGCAGCCGCAGCCGGGGGCGGACCGGCCGGCCGACGGGGGCACCCCGGCCACCGGCCGGAACGGGGATCCGGCGGTCACCGAGCCTCCGGCCGACGTTCCACCGCAGGCCGACGCCGCGCTCCCGACCACGACGGACGCGCCGTCGTCGCCGGAGTCCGCGCCGCTGGGCGCTGAGGCCCGGCCCACCGTGCCGGACCCGCAGCCCGTCCCAGCCGCCGCACCGGCTGAGCCTGCGCCGGAGGGCGAGCCCACCGCGCACGCCGACCCGGCCGGGCAGGCCGAGGCCGCCCCGCAGGCTCAACCCGAGGCGCCGGACGCCGAAGCCGCCGCCACGCCGCAGCCACCGCCCCCGGCCGCGCCGGACCCCGACCCGACCCCGGCCACGCCGCACCCCGACCCGACCCCGGCCACGCCGCACCCCGACCCGACCCCGGCCACGCCGCACCCCGACCCGACCCCGGTCTCGCCCGCCCCTCCCGCCCGCGGTTCCGCCGCCGTGCCGGGCCCTGCCCGCGCGGCCGGCTCCGCCCCGGTCGCGCCCCGCCCCGACCCCACCCGGGTGGAGCAGCGGCCGGACCCCACCCGCGTCGAGAACCAGGCCGGCGTGGAGACGCCGGCGCAGCCGCCCGCGCCCCGCTGGAGCGGCTCCGCCGCCGTCCCGCCCCCGCCGCCGCGCAGGCGCGCCTGGGGCGAGTCGGCCGAGCCCACCCCGGTGCCGCCGGTCGACTCGCCGGAGCACCAGGTCCCGGTCGACCCGTGGGCGGGCGTGGACACCACCGGTTGGGACCTGCACTCCGCCGATTTTCCGGCGCTGCCGCCGACGCTCCCCTACACGGCGCCCCACCCGGTGCCGCACCCGCACCCGCAGCCCTACCCCGCCGCGCCGGTGGCCGCGGCGCCGCCGGTCAGCCCGCCGCCGGTCAGCCCGCCGCCGGTCAGCCCGCCGCCGGTCGCCCCGACCCGGCCGGTGGTCGCCCGGCCGGTCTCGCCGCCCGCGCTGCCGAAGCAGCGCCGCGGGAAGACCCCGCCGCCGGTGGCCGCGCCGCCGGGGTGGGCGCCGCCCAAGGGGTACGTGGCCGTGCCGGTCCGCCGCCGGCGCCGCTGGCCCTGGGTGCTGCTGCTCAGCGTCGCCTGCTGCTGCGGCGTGCCGCTCTGGTGGGCCCAGCCGCTCTCCGCCCAGTACCCGGCCAGGGCGAGCCTGCCCGAGCAGCTCGGCTCGATGCGGCTGCGCCAGGACGAGCGCAGCCAGGCCGCCGCCGAGGAGCTGAAGTCGCAGGTACGCCAGGCGCACCTGCTCGCCGAGGACACCTTCGCCGGCATCTACGCGACGTCCGACGGCAAGCGGGTGACCCTCTTCGGTGGCACCGGGTTCCGGCTGAGCCCGGAGTCGGACGCGCAGGCCGAGCTGGACCGCCTGACCGACCGGTACGCCCTCAAGCCCTCGGTGCCGGTGGAGACCGGCGTCCGGGGCCGGTACGAGCGCTGCGCGGTGGGCCGGGCCGACGGCGACACGGTGGTGGTGTGCACGTCGGTCGACCACGGCAGCCTGGCCACCGGTGTCTTCACCCGACTGTCGGTCGAGGACAGCGGCCGGCTGCTGGACGACCTGCGCCAACAGGTCGTGGTCCCCGAACAGTCCTGAGAGACCGTCACCGTTCGCAACGTATCGAACACGTAAAGGTTCCGTTTTCCTGTCGGGTCGGATCGGTCCGAGGGGTGACAATCAGGACATGTCGCGGCGTTGGCTCTTCGCTGACCAGCTGGGGCCGCACTTCCTCGACGAGCGGAAGCAGCCGGTTCTCCTCATCGAGTCCAAGGCGGTCTTCCGGCGGCGGGTCTACCACCGGCAGAAGGCCCACCTGATCCTCTCCGCGCTCCGGCACCGCGCCGCCGAGCTGGGCGACCAGGCGATCTTCCTGCGCGGCGAGACGTACGGGCAGGCGCTGAAGCAGGTCCGCGAGCCGCTGGAGGTGTGTCATCCCACCTCGCGGCGGGCGCTGGAGTTCGTCCGGAACCTGGACGGGGTCACGGTGCTGCCGGCCCGGGGCTACGTGACCAGCCTGGCGGACTTCGCCGACTGGGCCGACGGCCGGCGGGGCGCGCTGCGGATGGAGGCGTTCTACCGGTTCGCCCGTGAGCACCACGGGGTGCTCATGGACGGCCGGGAACCGGTCGGCGGCCGGTGGAGCTTCGACACCGAGAACCGCGAGCCGCCGCCGAAGCACGGCAGAATCGGCATCCCGACCCCGTCGATGCCGAAGGAGGACGACATCGACGCGGAGGTCCGGGCGGACCTGGACCGCTGGGCGCGGGAGGGCATCCGGTTCGCCGGGCGGGACGGGCCGCGCCGCTTCCCGGCCACCACCACCGAGGCGAGCTCGCGGCTGCGGCACTTCCTGCGGCACCGGCTCGCCGCGTTCGGCCGGTACGAGGACGCCATGCTCTCCACCGACCCGTGGCTGGCGCACAGCGTGCTGTCGTCCTCGCTCAACCTGGGCCTGCTCGACCCGCTGGTGGCGGTCCGAGGCGCCGAGCGGGCGTACCGGCAGGGGGCGCCGCTGGCGGCGGTGGAGGGCTTCGTCCGGCAGGTGATGGGCTGGCGGGACTACATCTGGCACACCTACTGGTATTTCGAGAAGGGCTGGCGGGACAGCAACGCACTCGGCGCCCGCAGCTCGCTGCCGGACTGGTGGCGGGACCTGGACGCGAACTCGGTCGACGCGCGCTGCCTGCAGGACGTGCTCACCGGCGTCCGCGACCGGGGCTGGGTGCACCACATCCCGCGGCTCATGGTGCTCGGCAACTACGCCCTCCAGCGCGGCTGGCGCCCGTCCGAGCTGGCCGAGTGGTTCCACACCCGGTTCGTGGACGGCTACGAGTGGGTGATGACCGGCAACGTGGTCGGCATGAGCCAGTACGCCGACCTGGGCCGGATGACCACCAAGCCGTACGTCGCGGGGGGCGCGTACATCAACCGGGTGAGCGACTACTGCGGCGGCTGCCGCTACGACCCTCGGCAGCGGCTCGGCGAGGACGCCTGCCCGTTCACCGCCGGCTACTGGGCGTTCCTGGCCGGCAACCGGGGCCGGATCCCGGCGAACGCGCGGATGGCGCGGGCCCTGAAGCAGTTGGCGCGCCTCGGCGACCTGGACGCGGTGGTCACCCAGGAGGGGCGGCGCGGCAGCGACCCGCCGTGACGGCTCAGGTGCCCGGGTCGGCCGGGGGCTCGGCGGGGGGTTCGGCGCGCTTGGGCGCGTAGCGCGGCACGTACTCCTGGCCGGTGAGCTTCTGGATCTCGGCCATCATCTCGTCGGTCATCTCCCGCAGCGACGTGCGGTCGTCCGACCGGCCGGTGAAGTCCAGCGGCTTGCCGAACCGGATGGTGATCTCCGCCCGGCCGGGCCGGGGCACCCGGGTGCCGATGGGTTGCGCCTTGTCGGTGCCGGTCACGCCCACCGGGATGATCGGCACGCCGGCCGCCACCGCCAGCCGGGCCGCGCCGGTCCGCCCCCGGTAGAGCCGACCGTCGGGCGAGCGGGTCCCCTCCGGGTAGACGGCCACCAGGTCGCCGGCCTTGAGCACCGGGATGGCGGCGTCGAACGCGGACAGCGCCGCCCGGCCGCCCGCCCGCTCGACCGGGATGGCGCCCAGCCCGGTGAGCACGAACTTGGAGAACGCGCCCTTCACGCCGGTGCCCTTGAAGTACTCCGACTTGGCCCAGAAGGCCAGGTGCCGGGGCACCACCGTGCCGAGCAGCAGCTCGTCGGCCACGGAGAGGTGGTTGCCCGCGAAGATCGCGCCGCCGGTCGCCGGGATGTGCTCCAACCCCTCCACGTGCGGACGGAAGGCCAACCGGAGCGTGGGCGCCACGGTGAGCTTGCCGATGGTGTAGAGCAGGGGCACGGGTCCTCCGGCGGTCGTACGTGAGCAGGCGCTGTCACGGTAGCGGACGGGTCGGCATCCGGCGGATCGGGTGGTCAGCCGTCCGCGGGGTGGTCCGGCGGCGCGGACGCCGCCGGACCCGCCGTCAGAAACTCATACCCGCCGGACGGCCACCGTCACCCGCTCGCCCTCGCCGACCTCGCCGGCGAAGCCGTCGACGCCCTCGGCGAAGTCGACCGTGTCGGCCAGCACCTCCCGGGCCACGAAGTCGGTGTACGCGGCGACCGCCGCGCGGACCTCCTCCGAGGCGGAGACGGCCACCACGATCCGGTCCGAGACGTCCAGGTCGGCGTCCCGGCGGGCCTGCTGGACCACCCGGACCACGTCCCGGGCCAGCCCCTCGGCGGCCAGCTCCGGGGTGACCTCGGTGTCCAGCACGACCACACCCTCGCCACCGGGCAGCGGCGCGGAGTGCTCGGCGTCGGCGGCGACCAGGCGCAGCTCGTACTCGCCCTCGGCGAGGGTGACCCCGGCGGCGACCGGGGCGCCGTCGACCAGCTCCCACTCTCCCGCCTTGACCGCCTTGATCACCTGCTGGACCGCCTTGCCGACCCGCGGGCCGAGCGCCCGGGGCACCACGGTCAGCACCTGCTGGCAGTAGGCGGACACCTCGTCGGTGAACTCCACCGCCTTCACGTTGACCTCGTCGGCGACCAGGTCGGCGAAGGGCCGCAGCTGGGCCGCGACCGGCGAGGCCACGGTCAGCTTCGACAGCGGCAGCCGCACCCGCAGCCCCTTGGCCTTGCGCAGCGACAACGCCGCCGAGGCGACCGCCCGCACGTTGTCCATGGCGGCCACCAGCTCGTGGTCGGCCGGGAACTCCTCCGCCGACGGGAAGTCGGTCAGGTGCACCGACCGCTCGCCGGTGAGCCCGCGCCAGATCTCCTCCGCGGTCAGCGGCGCCAGCGGCGCCACCACCCGGCAGAGCGTCTCCAGCACCGTCCACAGCGTGTCGAACGCGTCGGCGTCGCCCGCCCAGAACCGGTCCCGGGAGCGGCGCACGTACCAGTTGGTCAGCGCGTCCAGGTAGGACCTGACGGTGGCGCAGGCGCCCGAGATGTCGTACGCGTCAAGCTGCCCCTGGACCGTCGACACCAGCTCGTTCGTCTTCGCCAGCACGTACCGGTCGAGCAGGTGGGTGGAATCCACCCGCCGCTTCGCGGTGTAGCCGTCGGCGTTGGCGTAGAGCGAGAAGAAGTACCAGACGTTCCAGAGCGGCAGCAGCACCTGCCGCACCGCGTCCCGGATGAGCGTCTCGGTGACCGCCATGTCGCCGCCCCGCAGCACCGGCGAGGACATCAGCATCCAGCGCATCGCGTCCGACCCGTACGCGTCGAAGACGTGGTAGACGTCCGGGTAGTTGCGCAGGCTCTTGGACATCTTGCGCCCGTCGGAGCCGAGCAGGATGCCGTGGCTGAGGCAGTTGCGGAACGCCGGCCGGTCGAACAGCGCGGTGGCCAGCACGTGCATGGTGTAGAACCAGCCGCGGGTCTGCCCGATGTACTCGACGATGAAGTCGCCCGGGTAGTGGTGCTCGAACCACTCGCGGTTCTCGAACGGGTAGTGCACCTGGGCGAACGGCATCGAGCCGGACTCGAACCAGCAGTCCAGCACCTCCGGCACCCGGCGCATCATCGACTTCCCGGTCGGGTCGTCCGGGTTGGGGCGGACCAGGTCGTCCACCGCCGGCCGGTGCAGGTCGGTCAGGCGTACGCCGAAGTCCCGCTCGATGTCGGCCAGCGAGCCGTACACGTCGACCCGCGGGTAGTTCGGGTCGTCGGACTTCCACACCGGGATCGGCGAGCCCCAGAAGCGGTTCCGGCTGATCGACCAGTCCCGGGCGTTGGCCAGCCACTTGCCGAACGAGCCGTCCTTGATGTGTCCGGGCGTCCAGTTGATCTGCTGGTTCAGCTCGACCATCCGGTCCTTGACCCGGGTGACCGCGACGAACCAGGAGGAGACCGCCTTGTAGACCAGCGGGGTGTCGCAGCGCCAGCAGTGCGGGTAGGAGTGGGTGTAGGTGTCCTGCCGGAGCACCACCCCCCGCTCCTTGAGCTCCCGGATCACCGGCTTGTTCACGTCGAAGACCTGCTCGCCCTCATACGGCGGCACCAGCCCGGTGAACCGGGTGTGGTCGTCCACCGTGACGACGGTCGGGATGCCGGCCGCGTTGCAGGTGTTCTGGTCGTCCTCACCGAAGGCCGGGGCCAGGTGGACGATCCCGGTGCCGTCCTCGGTGGTGACGAATTCCGCGCCGAGCACCTGGTAGGCGTTCTCGCCGCCCTGGTCGACCAGGAAGTCGTAGAGCGGGGTGTAGCGGCGCCCGACCAGGTCCCGGCCGTGCACGGTGCCGACCTGCTCGTACCCCTCCAGTTCCTTGGCGTACGCGCCGAGCCGGGCGGCGCCGACGACGTGGCGCTGCCCGTCGCGCTCCAGCACGGCGTACTCGATGTCGGGGCCGACGGCGAGCGCCAGGTTCGACGGCAGGGTCCACGGCGTGGTGGTCCAGACGCCGAGCCGCACCGGGCCGCGCACCAACTCGGGGGCCGACTCGTCCGCGGTCAGCTCGAACCAGACGGTCAGCGTCGGGTCGTGCCGGTCCTTGTAGACGTCGTCCATCCGGGTCTCGGTGTTCGACAGCGGGGTCTCGCACCGCCAGCAGTACGCCAGCACCCGGAAGCCCTCGTAGACCAGACCCTTGTCGTGCAGGGTCCTGAAGGCCCACATGACGCTCTCCATGTAGTCCAGGTCGAGCGTCTTGTAGTCGTTGGCGAAGTCGACCCAGCGGGCCTGCCGGGTGACGTACCGCTCCCAGTCCTGGGTGAACTCCAGCACGGAGTTGCGGCAGGCCTCGTTGAACCGGGCCACGCCGAGGTCGAGGATCTCCGCCTTGGTGGTGATGCCGAGCTGCTTCTCGGCGACCACCTCGGCCGGCAGGCCGTGGCAGTCCCAGCCGAACCGGCGCTCGACGTGCCGGCCGCGCATGGTCTGGTAGCGCGGCACCACGTCCTTGACGTACCCGGTGAAGAGGTGGCCGTAGTGCGGCAGGCCGTTGGCGAAGGGCGGGCCGTCGTAGAAGACGAACTCGTTCTTCCCGTCCTCACCGGCCGGGCGGGCCTCGACGCTGGCCTCGAAGGTCTTGTCGGCCGTCCAGTGCTCCAGGACCCGGCGCTCGACCGCGGGCAGGTCCGGGCTCGCCGGGACGCCGGCGGCGGTCGGGTCGTGCAACGGATAGGCCATCGGGGGTCGCTCTCCTCAGCAGCTCACATGTCCGTGTGGGTCTGCGAGGACGAACCCCTTCCCGGTACGCCGTGCCGGCGCGCCGGGGCAAGGCCCGCGGTACCACCCCGCTTGGCGGTCAAAGTGCGACCGCCCGCTCGTTGGCCGGCTGTGACGGGCCGGTCCCGTCCGGTTCTACTGAGCCGGTCACCCGGCCGTTCTTCCGGAGGCTCACCGGTGATGGCCGGGTCGTCGCCTGTGTGCCGTCAAGCGTACTCGACCGGGCGGGCCGTCCGCCGCCGAGTATCGGCCCACCCCCCGGTGATCATGAGGTTGACGGCGACATCCGAGATCGTCATCGCCGCCAACCTCATGATCGGCGCTGGGGGTGGGGTCAGTGGATGGGGGCCGGGAGTGTGGTGGTCCAGAGGGAGGCGCCGGCGCGGTCACGGAGGTGGACGGTGAGGTCACCGGACCTGCCGTCGATGGCGACCTCGCCGAAGTGCTGGAAGCCCTCGGCGGGTGAGGTGTTGGCGCGCGGCGGGGCGTGCACGAAGACCGCCTGCGGACCGAACGTGCCGTCCAGGGCGTTCGGGCCGAACGCGCCGGCGTGCGCCGGCCCGGAGACGAACTCCCAGAACGGGGTGAACTCGCCGAACGCCGCCCGGGCCGGGTCGTAGTGGTGGGCCGCGGTGTAGTGCACGTCGGCGGTGAGGAAGACCAGGCCGGTCACCCCGGCGCGGTGCACGGCACGGAGCACCTCGGCGAACTCCCGCTCGCGGCCGGCCGGCGCACCCGGGTCGCCCTGCGCGACACCCTCCTGCGTGCCCGGGCCGTCGGGCACCACGAGGCCGATGGGCAGGTCGTTGGCGATCACCTTCCAGGTCGCCGTCGACCGGGTCAGCTCGCGGACCAGCCACTCCCGCTGCTCCCGGCCGAGCAGGCCGCGCCCCGGGTCGGCGTAGGTGTTGCCGTCGTTGGGGTCCTTGTAGGTGCGCATGTCGAGGACGAAGACGTCCAGCCGCGGCCCGTACGACAGCTTGCGGTAGAGCGGCCCGTCGGCGGCGACCGGCAGCCACTCGTGGAACGCCTGCCGGGCCCGGGCGGCGAGCACGTCGACCCGCTTCTCGGCGTACCGGTCGTCGGTGAGGATCTCCCCCGGGTACCAGTTGTTCAACACCTCGTGGTCGTCCCACTGGTTGACCTGGGGCACCTCCGCGGCGAACGCCCGCAGGTGCTCGTCGAGCAGGTTGTACGCGAACTGCCCGCGGTACTCGGCCAGGGTCTCGGCGACCTTGCTCTTCTCCGCGGTGACCAGGTTGCGCCAGAGCCGCCCGTCGGGCAGCGTGACGCTCTCGGTGAGCGGGCCGTCGGCGTACACCGTGTCGCCGCTGCACAGGAAGAAGTCGGGGCGGCGCTCCCGCATCGACCGGAAGATGGCCAGGCCGTCGAAGTCGGGGCTGATCCCCCAGCCCTGCCCGACGATGTCCCCGGTCCAGACGAACCGCACGTCCCGGCGTTGGTGCCGACCCGGAGCGGTGGCGAACGAGCCGGCCAGCGGCTCGCTGCACAGGCCGGGCCGGTCCAGGCTCTCCACCCGGACCCGGTAGTGGAGCCGCTCGCCGGTGGGCAGGCCGCGCAGCCGGACCCGGCCGGTGAAGTCGCCGGTCGGGTCGAGCACCGGGCCGCGCACCACGCGTGCCCCGCGCAGGTCGGGCCGGCGGCTCAGCTCCACCAGCATCCGGCCGGGCCGGTCCGCACGGGTCCAGACCAGCGCCGAGTCGGCGGTCACGTCGCCGCTCTGCACGCCGTGGGTGAGCAGTGGCCGCCCGGCGGGCCGCCAGGCGGGGGCGGCGAGCGCGGCAGGCGCGCCGAGCAGCCCGCCGCCGGCGACGCCGGCCCCGGCGACCAGGCCGGCGCGGAGCAGCGTACGTCGGTCGAATTGCGTCATGGATCCCTCCCGGTTCGAAAGTCGCCAGGCTGGTCTACCGACCGGACGTGACCGGGGACGCCGACCGAGGTGGCCGGCACCTCAACGACGGCTGTCGAAACCGTCACCACTCCTGCATGACCACCGTCACATCACCGCACCGTCACACCACCCCGGCCCACATCCGTCGTGTGGGTGTAGCGACGAGATGAAGGAGGCGGCGATGAGCCGGATGGATACGGCGGCGGTGGCGCCGGAGGCGTACCGGGCGGTGCTCGGCCTGGAGAAGTACGTCCAGAAGAACGTGGATCACACCGTGCTGGAACTGGTCAAGCTGCGGGCGTCGATGTTGAACGGCTGCGCGTTCTGCGTCGACATGCACAGCCGGGACGCGCTGGGGGCGGGCGAGTCCAGCCGACGGCTGTTCGCCGTCGCGGCGTGGCGGGAGGCGCCCTTCTTCGACGAGCGGGAGCGGGCCGCGCTGGCGCTGACCGACGCGGTGACCCGGCTCGGCGAGCACGGCGTGCCGGACGACGTGTGGGACGCCGCCGCGAAGGTCTGGTCGGAGAAGGAACTGGCCGATCTGGTGGTCGCGATCGCCACAATCAACGTGTGGAACCGGATCTCGGTGAGCACCCGTACCGAGCCGCCGGTCGAGGTGTGACCTCACCCTCGGCGGCGGCGCAGGCGGCCGGTGCGCTCACCGCGCACCGGCCGATGCTGCTCGGGCTGGCATACCGGCTGCTGGGCAGCCTGCACGACGCCGAGGACGTGCTCCAGGAGGCGTACCTGCGCTGGCTGGACGTCGACCGGGACAGCGTGGCCGAGCCGCGCCGCTACCTGTCCCAGGTGGTCACCCGGCTGGCCATCGACCGGCTGCGGGCCCGGCAGGCCGCCCGGGAGACGTACGTCGGGCCGTGGCTGCCCGAGCCGGTGCCGACCGACCCGTCCCCGTTCGGCCCGCTCGACACGGTCGAGCAGCGGGAGACGCTCTCCACCGCGCTGCTGCACCTGCTGGAACGGCTCACCCCGCCGGAGCGGGCGGTGTACGTGCTGCACACCGCCTTCGCCCTGCCGTACGCCGAGATCGGCAGCGTGCTGGACCGGTCCGCGGCGGACTGCCGGCAACTGCACCACCGCGCGGTGGCCCGGATCGCCGAGGGCCGGCGGCGGTTCACCGCCGACCCGGCCGAGCAGCGCCGGCTGCTCGACGCCTTCCTGGCCGCGGCGCGCGACGGCGACCTGGCCCGGCTGACCGGCCTGGTCGCTACCGGAGCCACCGCGTGGAACGACGGCGGCGGCCGGGTCTCCGCGGCCCGCAACCCGGTACACGGGGCGGACCGGATCGCCCGCTTCTTCGCCGGCCTCTACCACCAGCGCCATCCCGACGTCCGGGGCGTCCCGGTCGAGCTCAACGGCGCGCCCGCGCTGCTGCTGAGCTGGCCGTCCGGCCCCCGCTACACGCTCTCCGTGGCCGCCGCCGACGGCCGGATCACCGGCTTCTACCTGATCGGCAACCCGGACAAGCTGACCGGCGTGCCGGGCTGAGCACGCGCGACGGCCCCGGCCCGCACGCGCGGAACCGGGGCCGTCGGGAGCCGGGTCAGCCCAGCTCGGGGAACCAGAGGGCGATCTCGCGCTTGGCGCTGTCCACCGAGTCGGAGGCGTGCACCAGGTTCTCCCGGTTGGAGAGGGAGAGGTCGCCGCGGATGGTGCCGGCGGCGGCCTTGCGGCCGTCGGTGCTGCCGATCATCCCGCGGACCACCTCGATCACCTGGTCGCCGGAGAGCACCAGGGCCGCCAGCGGGCCGCCGGTCATGAACGCCTTCAGCGGCGGGTAGAACGGCTTGTCCACGTGCTCGGCGTAGTGCTGGTCGGCGAAGTCGCCGTCCATGGTGCGGACCACCAGCGCGTCGATCCGCAGGCCCTTGCGCTCGAAACGGCCGAGGATCTCCCCGACCAGACCGCGGCGGACCGCGTCGGGCTTGATCAGTACGAGCGTCCGCTCGTCCGGGCTGCTGCTGGACACGCTGGTTTCCTCCTGTGCGCGGAACCGGGTCGGGCTGGGTACGGTCAGCGTAGCGACCCGGTCCCGGCGTCGGCGCGGCGGCTGCTCCTTCCCTGGGTCGCCGCGGCGGCCTAGCCTGGCCCTGGAACCCCTGGGAGGTCCACTGTGGCGAATGGCGGGAACCGACCCATCGCGCCGGTACGCAAGCTGATCGGCGCGGTGCTGGGCACCCTGGCCACGTTCGTGACCCTGTTCGGGCTGGGCATGACGAGCTGGGCGATCGTGGCGCTCGGGGTCGCCCTGCTGGTGCTGGCGATCGCCCTGGCCACGGTCCGCGGCGGCGGCCGCACCTGGGTGGTCGGGCTGGGCCACGTGCACAGCGCCTCCGAGCCGCCCACCCAGTACGCCTTCGGCCGCTGCGAGCTGCAACTGGTGATCGACGCGCCCGGCCTGCCGCCCCGGTCCAAGAAGATCATCGAGCCGCGGGTCCCGGTCGCCAAGTGGCCGTCGCTGGGCCAGGCGCTGCCGGTCCGGGTCGCCCTCGACGACCAGCGGCACGTCCGCGTCCTCTGGGACGAGGTGCCCACCCACGCCGAGACGGCCGCAGCGGTGGCCGACCTCCCGCCCGAGTACGCCGACCCGGACCCGATCGACGAGGTGCTGATCGGGCAGGAGGCCCCGCCGTGGGCCGACCGGGCCCCCGAGGACGACTTCCGCGACGACTTCCCGCCCGCGCCGGACCCGCTCCTCGACGACCTCACCGTGCTGCCGGAGGACCGCGAGCCCGTGGTGCTGCACCAGCGTCCCGGCGGCGGGGTCGTGCTCGAGGGGCAGCTGGTCGAGCCGACCACGGGCGGCCCGCTCCCCCGCCGGGCCCCGACGCCCCGCCCGCCCGCCGAGGAGCGTTTCGACACCGTGCCGGTGGACCCGATCGACGTCCCGCTGGACGAGCCGGTCGGTGAGGCGCCGCCCACCCCGGAGGAGCTGGACGAGGCCATCTTCGGTCCCGCCGGCGAGGACGAGCCGGCCGAGGCGGCGAGCCCGATCAGCGGCGTCGGCATCACCCTGCTCGTCACCGACCTGGACCGCTCCCTGGACTTCTACCGGGACCTCGGCTTCGCCGAGGTGGACCGGGGCGAGGGCAACGCCGTCCTCGCCTCCGGGCCGACCCGCCTGGTGCTGCGCCGGGTGACCGGGGCCGCCCCGATCAGCCGCCGGCTGGTCCACGTCAACCTCGAGGTCGATGACATCCAGGCGGCCTACCAGCGGCTGCGTGAGTCGGGCGTCCGGTTCACGTACGCCCCGCGGGTGGTCAACCGGGGCGCCAAACTGGAGGTGTGGGCGGCTGCCTTCCGCGACCCGGACGGGCACGGCGTGGCGCTCACCCAGTGGCGCACCCTCGCCGACGCCTGAACCCCGCCGCGCTAGCCGCGCCGGCGGCTCAGCGGAGGATGACCCGCCGCACGTGCAGCGCGTACGCCCACACCAGGGCGAAGATGACGCCGAGCGCGAACAGCGACCAGTGCAGCAGCCCGGCGAGCAGCAGCAGGCCCTGGAGGACCGTGCCGGCGTTCCAGGCCCACGGCCGCTTCATCTGGCCGGCGAGCACCACGCAGGCGACCGCCAGCGCGACGATCGCCGCGATGGCCGCCCCGCTGAGGTTGCCCCCGACCACCCGGATCGGCTGGATGGCCAGCAGCAGCACCAGCGCCTCCAGCGCGAGGGTGCCGGCACCGAGACCGCGGACGGCCTTGTCGGGGTCGCGCAGCCCGGAGCGCCGCGGCCCCGGCTGCTCCGCCTCGTTCGGCGGGCGCTCCCCCACGGGGCCGGTCATCGCTTGAGCAGCCGGCGGGCGTCGGCCACGGTCACCACCGATCCGGTGATCAGCACGCCCACCCCGGTCAGCTCGCCCGGCACGTCGGACTCGGCCTCGGCGACGGCCGCCTCGATGGCGTCCGGCATCGCCTCGGTCACCTCGACCCGGTCCGGCCCGAAGACCTCCCGGGCCAGCGCGGCCAGCTCGTCGACGGGCATCGCCCGGGGCGAGCTGTTCGCGGTGACCACGATCGAGTCGACCACCGGTTCCAGCAGCTCCAGCAGGCTGGCCGCGTCCTTGTCGCCGAGCACGGCGAGCACGGCGACCAGCTTGCTGAACGCGAACTCCTCCTGCAGCGCGGTGACGGTGGCGGCCATCCCGTGCGGGTTGTGCGCGCCGTCGAGCAGGATCGTCGGGGCGGTGCGGACCCGCTCCAGCCGGCCCGGCGAGCTGGTCGCGGCGAAGCCCTCCCGGACCGCCTCGATGTCGAGCTGCCGCCGTGCGCCCGCGCCGAGGAACGCCTCCACCGCGGCCAGCGCCACGGCGGCGTTCTGCGCCTGGTGCGCGCCGTGCAGCGGGATGAAGATCTCCTCGTACACCCCGCCGAGGCCCTGGATGGTGAGCACCTGGCCGCCGACCGCCACCGCGCGGCGCAGCACGCCGAACTCGGCGCCCTCCCGCGCGACGGTGGCGCCCACCTCGGCGCAGCGCTCCAGGATCGGCCGGGCGGCCTCCTCCTCCTGGGCCGCCGCGATCACGGTGGCGCCGGAGTGGATGATGCCCGCCTTGTGCAGCGCGATGTCCTCGATGGTGTCGCCGAGCCACTCGGTGTGGTCCAGCCCGATCGGGGTGATCACCGCGACTCCGGCCTGGATGACGTTGGTGGCGTCCTCGGCGCCGCCGAGCCCCACCTCCACCACGGCGACGTCCACCGGGGCGTCGGCGAAGGTGGCGAAGGCCAGCGCGGTGGTCAGGTCGAAGTAGGTCAGCGGCTCGGCCGAGCGCTGGTCGACCAGCTCGGCCAGGGGCTCCACCTCGCGGTACGCGGCCACGAAGCGGTCCTCGCTCACCGGCTCGCCGTCGAGGCTGATCCGCTCCCGGACGGTCTCCAGGTGCGGGCTCGTGTAGCGGCCGGTGTGCAGCCCGAACGCCCGCAGCACCGAGTCGATCATCCGGGCCGTCGAGGTCTTGCCGTTGGTCCCGGTGAGGTGGATCGACGGGTACGCCCGCTGCGGGCTGCCGAGCAGGTCGAGCAGGTTCTCGATCTTCTCCAGCTCGAAGTGCATGCGGGTGAAGCCGCGCGCGTTGAGCGCGGCCTCCACCTCGGCGAATTCGGTGCGGTCGGTCACGAGGACAACCCTTCCAGGGCAGCGTCGATCCGGACCAGGTCCGCCTCGGCCACCGCCAGCCGCTCGCGGATCTTGGCGACCACCGGCTCGGGGGCCTTGCCGACGAACGCCGGGTTGTTCAGCTTCGCCCGCGCCTGCGCGGCCTCCTTCTCGGCGGCCGCCCGGTCCTTGGTGAGGCGGGCCCGCTCGGCGGCAACGTCGATCGAACCCCGGGTGTCCAGCGCGACGCTGACCTCGCCCGGCATGGCGAGGGTGGCGCTGGCCTGGAAATCGTCGCCCGGCGCGTCGAGCCGGACCAGCGAGCGGACCAGCGGCTCGTGCGCCGCGATGCCCGCGCCGGTCAGGCCGTCGAGCCGGGCCGCCACCCGCTGCGTCGGGCGCAGCCCCTGGTCCGAACGGAACCGCCGGATCTCGGTCACCACCCGCTGGAGGGTGCCGACCTCGACCTCCGCGGGGTCGTCGACGAGGGTACGGTCGGCCGCCGGCCAGGCGGCGGTCATCACCGTCTCGCCACCGGTCAGCGCGGTCCACAGCTCGTCGGTGACGAACGGGATCACCGGGTGCAGCAGCCGCAGCAACTGGTCCAGCACGTGCCCGAGCACCCGGCGGGTGGCGTCGGCGGCCGCGCCGCCCTCGGCGAGCACCGGCTTGCTCAGCTCCACGTACCAGTCGCAGACGTCGTCCCAGGCGAAGTGGTAGAGCAGGTCGCAGACCTTGGCGAACTCGTACGCCTCGAACTGCTCGTCCACCTCGGCGGTGACGTGCGCCAGCCGGGAGAGGATCCACCGGTCGACGGTCGACAGCTCGGTCGCGGCCGGCAGCGGCCCGTCGGTGTGCGCGCCGTTGAGCAGCGCGAACCGGGTGGCGTTCCAGAGCTTGTTGCAGAAGTTGCGGGAGCCCTGGCACCACTCCTCGCTGACCGGCACGTCCTGACCGGGGTTGGCGCCCCGGGCGAGCGTGAACCGGGTGGCGTCGGCGCCGAACCGGTCGATCCAGTCCAGCGGGTCGACCACGTTGCCGAACGACTTCGACATCTTCTTGCCGTGCTCGTCGCGGACCATGCCGTGCAGGGCCACCACGTCGAACGGCGGCACGCCGTCCATGGCGTAGAGGCCGAACATCATCATCCGGGCGACCCAGAAGAAGAGGATGTCGTAGCCGGTGACCAGCACGCTGGTCGGGTAGAACTTCGCCAGGTCGGGGGTGCGCTCCGGCCAGCCGAGCGTGGAGAACGGCCAGAGGCCGCTGGAGAACCAGGTGTCCAGGACGTCCTCGTCCTGCCGCCAGCCGTCGCCGGTCGGCGGCTCCTCGTCGGGTCCGACGCAGACGATCTCTCCGGCCGGGCCGTACCAGACTGGGATGCGGTGACCCCACCAGAGCTGCCGGGAGATGCACCAGTCGTGCATGTTGTCGACCCAGGCGAAGTAGCGCTTGGCCAGCTCGGCCGGCTCGATCGTCACCCGGCCGTCGCGCACCGCGTCGCCGGCGGCCTTGGCCAGCGGAGCGGTGTTGACGAACCACTGCAGCGACAGCCGCGGCTCGACCGTCGTCTTGCACCGGGAGCAGTGCCCCACGGCGTGCACGTACGGCCGCTTCTCGGCGACGATCAGGCCCTGCTCGCGCAGCGCCGCCACGATGGCCGGGCGGGCCTCGTAGCGGTCCAGGCCCTGGAACGGGCCCGGCGCGGTGATGATCCCGCGCTCGTCCATGATCGCCAGCGCCGGCAGGTCGTGCCGCTGGCCGATCTCGAAGTCGTTCGGGTCGTGCGCCGGGGTCACCTTGACCATGCCCGTGCCGAAGCTCGGGTCGACGTGCTCGTCGGCCACGATCGGGATCCGCCGGTCGGTGAGCGGCAGGTCCACCTCGGTGCCGATCAGGTGCCGGTAGCGCTCGTCCTCCGGGTGCACCGCGACCGCGGTGTCGCCGAGCATGGTCTCGGCCCGGGTGGTGGCCACCACCACCTCGTCGCTGTAGCGGATCGAGATGAGCTCGCCGTCGTCGTCGGTGTGCTCGACCTCGATGTCGGAGAGCGCCGTGAGACAGCGCGGGCACCAGTTGATGATCCGGTTCGCCCGGTAGATGAGCCCGTCGTCGAAGAGCTTCTTGAACATGGTCTGGACGGCCCGGGACAGGCCCTCGTCCATGGTGAAGCGCTCACGGTCCCAGTCGACCGCGTCGCCGAGGCGACGCATCTGGCCCAGGATGGCGCCGCCGGACTCGGCCTTCCACTGCCACACCCGCTCGACGAACTTCTCGCGGCCCAGGTCGTGCCGGGACAGCCCCTCGCCGGCGAGCTGCCGCTCGACCAGGTTCTGGGTGGCGATGCCGGCGTGGTCCATGCCGGGCAGCCAGAGCGCCTCGAAGCCCTGCATCCGCTTACGCCGGTTCAGCGCGTCCATGAGGGTGTGCTCGAACGCGTGGCCCATGTGCAGCGAGCCGGTGACGTTCGGCGGCGGGATGACGATGGTGAAGGGCGGCTTGTCGCTCTGGGCCGACGCCCGGAAGTGGCCGGCGGCTACCCACTGCTCGTACCGTCGCTGCTCTACCTCGCCGGGCTGGTACTGGCCGGCAAGGGTCGGGGCGTCGGGGCGTCGGGCATCCAGTCTCTCGGTCACCCTGAAAGTCTACGGAGCGCTTTCGGAGACCCGACGTGCGCCACCTGTTAGTTCGCGTACGGTGGCGGACATGTCCGACGCGCACCTCACCGAGCGTCCGGTCGACGACGGTCCCGAGCCGGTCGACCTGACCGACGAGCCGATCCGGCTGAGCCGCCGCGATCCGGCGCTGGAGCCCGAGCGACGCCCCGCCTCCCGGCGGCGGAAGATCGCGCTCGCGGCCGCGCTGGTGGTCGGGCTGGCCGGCGCCGGGGCGCTCGGCCTCGGCGGCTGGCGGGTGCTGGCGGAGAAGGACACCGAGCTGAGCACACCGGCCACGGTGGCCGGGCTGACCCGTGACGACAGCGACCGGGCCCGCAGCACCGCCGACTACTTGCGCGACGGCTTCGCAGCCGACATCGAGCTGGACCGCGGCTTCGGCACCGTCTACACCGACCCGGCGGACGCCAAGCGGTCGGTGCTCCTCTTCGGCGGCACCACCCTGCTGTGGCAGCCGGAGCGGGATCTCGACAGCCTGTTCGGGCTGATGGCCGACGAAACCGGCAAGGTCACCGGCCTGCGCGAGGTGGACGCCGGCGGCCTGGGGGGCGTGATGAAGTGCGGTACGACCAGCGGCGACGGCGGCGACTTCGCGGTCTGCGGCTGGGCGGACCACGGCAGCGTCGTGATGGCGATGTTCCCGGGCCGGTCCGTGGGCGACTCCGCGGCACTGTTCCGCCAGCTTCGCGAGGGCATTCAGCGCCGCTGAACGGCCGGCGCCCTTCGGGGCGCCGAATACGTCAGCACAACGCAGTCAGGGCCACCCCGAAGGGTGGCCCTGACTGGAAGATTGTCCGGCGGTGTCCTACTCTCCCACACCCTCCCGAGTGCAGTACCATCGG